>NZ_DASXWY010000084.1:0-1983 GCF_036503415.1 Trinickia sp.
TGTTCGAAATCGTTGGGCGGCATGTGGGCCGGCCGTTGTCCGAACCATTTCGCGAGCAGCGCGCGGATCGCAAGTCGTTCTTCGTCCGTGCATCGGCTCAGTATTTCGAGTGCGGCGGGTGTTTCGCGCAAGTGTCGCTGCTCGTACCATCCTGCTTCGATGGCCGATATCCGCATGGGCTCGCGGATATCGTCGCGGCCCGATTCCTTCGCCTTTTCGATGGCTTCGTCGAGCATTCGCGCACTTTCCGAATGACCGGGATGCACGGCGGCCTCCGAGCGCAGACTGAAGGCTACGGCCGGCTTCTCTTCAGCGATGATTCGCGCGATGAATTCGACGATACGCTCGCGGTTCCAATCGGCGATATGACTGTATCGAACGCTGCGTTCTGCGGGCGAGTTGTACGGACTGCGGTCCGGATAGCTGAGCACATGGATTTTCAAAAGCGCTGGATCGGGGCACAAATCGGCGAGAAAGCCGAACGATTGAGCGATGCGCGTCGCGCCGTATTGCTCCGAGTAGAGCGCCTCCTTTCCCGTTGCGGCGAACTTCGGCCGCTGAATGTCCGTTTCGCTCGTGAATGCCGTGCCGCCGTTCGACTGCGTGAGATAGACGATATTGACCTTCACGCCCATTGCAAACAACGTGCTGATCGTTTTGACCATCATCGTTTCGTCGTCGGGGTGAGCAAGCACGATCAGCGCGCTGTCGAAGTTCCAGCCTGGCGCATGGCGATCGAGCAGCGCCCCCATCGCCGGATGGATCTCGTTGGCTCGCACGGTTTCGTCCGCGTCGGACGACACACTGCCGCCGACTGCATTGACGTCGGTGGGCTTGGACTGTGTATGCGCGTCGTCGCCGCAAGGCCTGGCCGCTTGCGCACTTGCATTGCGACGCGCGCGTTTGTCACCCGGCAAGCCGGCCAGCCGCATTGGCGCATCCGATCGTCGGAGCGGTCCGTCGTGCTGAGCCGAGGATCGACCTTCCGAAGGGCGGGACGCGTGCTCGTGCTCGGTGGCATGTGTTCGGGAAGTGCGCTTCAACACGGCAGGGCTCTCATCGAAGAAACGAAGTGACACGCGTGTACTGCACGTTTCGCGTCGTCACGGGGACGGGGAATAGGTTGGCGATTATTGTGCACAGCCACGACGCTCGTGGCGTGCCGTGCTTCGGCGCACGACGCAGGTCTTCGCGCCAGATCGTGCGCAGCGGTATCGATAGTCGTCGGATGAACAAGGAACGAAAACGACAAACGACCTGCGAACCCCGTGGCGAGCGTCTGCCCGTCGACAATGCGGCCCCAAATCGATGCTCTGTCACTAAAGTCGGAACGGCCTGCGCCGATATTCTCCTAAGAGCGCGCATAGCGACCACGCGCGCAGGCATGCGCGCGTTGCAGCGCAACAAATTGAATCCAGGTTGAAAGACGGCATGCGTGTCGCGATCTCTTGTCGGGCCAAGATGGCAGTTCACAGGTTAATCGGCATTGCGCGCTCCGCCGGCGAGTGGCTTCGCCGTATCGAAACGGGCTCCCGTGCGTTTCGTCCCATGGCACTCCTCCTCTTGAGCGTGGGGACGTTTGCGTGCGGTGCCGCATACACGCTCGCGTCGCACAAGCAGGCGCACGACGTGCGCACGCGAGCAATGCATGTCCGTACCAGCGTCGAAGCGCTGCAATCGCTGCTGCTGCAGGCCAATGCGGAATTTCTGCTGGGCCTGGGCAGTGCGCAGGCGACCGACTATGGTTGGCCGGTCGAACGCGTGGGAGAGGCTGCGCGTTGCTTCGAGCGTCTCGAAGAGCTACTGGCGAACGATCCCGCCAGTGTCCGTCTCGTCGCCGCGCTTCGGCAGGATACGGCGCGCTGGGCATCGCAGCTTGCCGATACGGCCGTTCATGCGAGCGCGAGCCAGCAACGGGCCACCATCGATAGCGACCGGCTGCTGTCGACCAACCGCAATCTGACCGGTATCGTGAGTCGGCTC
>NZ_DASXWY010000085.1:0-42349 GCF_036503415.1 Trinickia sp.
AGGGTGCCTCGCGGGCCGGCTCGGCGGACGGCTCGACGCGGGGCGGCGGTGCGCTTCGTTGCTGCACGCTCTGTCGCTGCGTGGGCTTGACCGCTTCATGGCGGATAAGCGGCTGCGCTGCTCGGCTTCGCCGTTCCGATATGGCATGCCGCATCGGCTCCGGCTGCGCTCGTGGGGCAATCTGAGCTGCAGGCGCGCGCGCCGTAATCTCGACCAGCTTCATGTCGATCGTTTTCGGCACGGGCCGGGGCCGGTCGTCCTGTGCGAAAAGCCGTGCGAAATGCGCGAGCACCCCTGCCCATGCCATCGTTGCGACCACGCACGCGAACGCGAAGCGAACTTTCGGAGCATCCGCCGCAGTCAACAGGCGCTGCCAACCGCTACTCACGATGTACAGCCACCAGGAAGTGCGCGGCACCCGCGCGCCGAGCCGCGAGCATTGCCTGCACGACGACGCCGTGTGCGGCGCCGTCATCGGCGGCTATTAGGATGTTCCCGTCGCGCGGCAAGTGACGCGCTACCGCTTGCGTCACTTGATCGAGCCGCACGGACTGCCGGTCGATGAAAATCTGATTCGTACGCGTGACGCTGAGCGTCAACGGTTCGTCGCGGTCCACGCGTTCGGCCATGCCTTGGGGCAGACTCACACGCACCGCGTCGAGCCGCTGCATCGCAAGCGACGTCAGCATGAATGTCGCGAGCAGGAAGAACATCACGTCGATCATCGGGATGATTTCGATGCGGCCACGCCGGGCCGGGCAAGCACGGCGAAGCTTCATGATGCGGTGCCGTCCTGCTCGATGCGCAGGTCTGCCAGCCACCCGTTCGCGAACGATTCGAGTTCGTCCATCAGCGCATCGATACGACGCGAGAAGAAGTTGAACGCAAACAACGCGACGAGGGCGATCACGATTCCAATCGCCGTCGCGATGAGCGCTTGCGCAACGCCACCGGTGATGCCGGCCGGGTTCAAGAGTCCGGTGCCGATCAGCTTGAACGACTGCATCATTCCGACGATCGTGCCGAGGAGTCCGACGAGAGGAGCCGCCGTTACGATCGTTTCGAGCAGCCACAGTCCGCGGCCGATGTCGCGCTGGATTTGCACGGCCACGGCATCGATCTTCGTTTCGATCCGCCACAGCGGCGCGCTGCGCTCGTCGAATAGGCGCCCCACGCGGTGGAACGCGTGTTGCGACGGTAATCGCTCGAGCGCCGCAAAGCGTTCCTGCGCCGCGACTTCACCGGCGTCATACCCGGCTTGCCCGTTCGCATCGGCCAATCCAACCGGCACGCGAGCGAAGCGCCAGAAGGCGTATGCGCGATCGAGCACGATTGCCAGCGCCGCAACGGCCAACACCGTCAGCGGATACACGGCCCAGCCGCCCAGCCGTACGGCCTCGGCCAAATTGATCCATTCGTTCAAGCTGTTCTCCTTTCCATCGATGTGCGCCGAGCGTCAAAACATCTTCGACAGGCCTGCGTAGATCGCGCGCTGCGGGCCGAACTGCGGCGCCTGCACGCCGATGCCCGAGCCGCTGCGCAATTGATAGACACGATTGAACGCATTGACGAGTACGAGACGCGCAGAGAATTTGCCGATGTACGGCTCGTTGAAGCGCTTGATCGCGCCGAGATCGAGCTGTGCGTAAAACGGCTCTTTGTCCGTGTTCGCGAAGCCGCTGCGCAAGCCGCTGCCGACGATCCCGTCGGCGCTCAGCGTTGTGTTGCCGAACGTGTAAGCGCCGCCGAACGAGGCCGTCAAGCGCTGATCGTGGTCGAGAAACACCCAGTTGCCGGCGATATAACCGAGTTCGTCGGGTCCGAAATTGAACTGCGCCGATTGAACATTCTTGCCCTGCGCGCGGCTGTAGGCGATGTTCAGATAGGCCGAGACGTTGTCCTTCTTGTAGCTCGCCGTGACTTCGGCACCGTACACGCGGCCGTACCGATAATTGAACGGCGTGAAGATCAGTGCGGTACCGAACTGACCCTCGTCGAGCAAGTTGTGTGCGATCTTGTAGTACGCATCGAGACCGATCGTCAGATTTTGGGTGAGCTTCTGCTCGATACCGGCGTCGAAATAATGAGCGCGCTCGGGTTTCACCGGATCGTTTTGCGTCCCGGCGCTCTGATTGGTCGTGCCGTTGAAGAGGTCGATCGTCGATGGAGATACCAGCTCGAACGACGGCGGCGTGAAGTAGCGTGCGTAGCCGGCGTGCAGCGTCGTCGCGTTGGTGGGTTGATAGACCAGGCCGATGCGCGGGCTCAATTGGCTCGCGTCAACGTACTGGTTCAGCTTGTCGTAGCGCATGCCGTAATTCAGCGTCAGCTTGTCGGTGAGCTTCCACTCGTCTTGCAGATAGGCGCTATACAGGTATCCGCTTTTGCTGCTCGAATCGTTGATGCCGAACGGTACATCCGAGGTCTGGTTGCCGTTCGCGTCGACCGGAAAGACCGATACGCTGTGGTTGAAGTCCGCATGCTCCTGCTGGACCATCACGCCCGCGCGCACAGTATGTTTGTCGTTGAGCCGATAGACGAAATCGGTCTGCAGGCCGTTCGTCTGATCGCTATGGAAGTCCGATGACGCTACGCCGTTGAACGACAGATCGCCGATCGGATCGGGGTTGAACTGCGTGCGCGAATAGCGCGTGGAAAGCGCGATCTGATAGTCGAGCTTGCCGCCATTCGTGCCCTGCAACGCTATTACCGCGAAGTTGTTGAGCTCCGACTGCGTCTCGTTCAGGTTCGTGGAGTCAAACGACGAGACACCTTGCAGCGAGTACTGAATCGGCAGGCCAGCCGTGTTCGGCAGTTGGAACCAGTTGGTCGACGTGCCGAACATCACGCTCACGCGTGTGAGCGGATTGACGATGTACGACATGTACCCGAAACCGTTGCTTCGTTGCGTGTGATCGTGTGGCGGACTGCCGCTCGCGGTCGGCGACTCGATGCCGAGGTTATTCACGCCGTGGGAGCCGGAAAAGTAGTAGGTGAGCGGTCCCTGCGAGCCGAACACGTCGGCGCTTTGCTGGAGCGTCTGGTGGCTGCCGCCATAGACGTCGATCGATCCGCCTTGCCCGAGGTCGCCCGCCTTCGTCTTGATGTCGACGATACCCGCCGTTCGATAGCCGTACTCCGCGGGCAACGCGCCCGTCACCAGATTGAGCTGGCCGACGATGCGCGAATCGAACGACTGGCCGAAGCCGCTGATCGGCTCCGGAATGAGGATGCCGTTGATACGGTACTGCAGATCCGCGTGATCGCCGCGCACGTGAAGCTGCCCGTAGGAATCGTTGGCGACACCGGGCATTTGCAGCAGAACCTCATTGAGTGGCGTGTTCTGGCCTTGCGGCATGGCGTCGATGTCTGCCTGCGTCACGCGGTAGACGCTCGCGCCGATATCGGGCTGAAAGCCGTTGCGCGCGCGATCGAGGCGCTGCGCATCGATATTCACGTCGAGCGCGCTGCCCTTTTCGAGCGCGACATCGATCTCGAGCGGCTTGCCCGCTTCGATCGTTTCGATGCGCGTGTTGCTGCTGAAATTTTTCGCATCGATGTTCAGCGCGTAGGTACCGGACGCGAGGCCACCCACTTCGAACCGCCCGTCAGGACCTGTTTGCGCGTGAGCGATGGTATTGCCGCCGGCGTCCTGAACAAGCACGTCGGCATGTTCCAGCGCGTGGCCGTGCCGGTCCGTGACGACGCCGCGCAAAGCCGGAGCATCGGGGACGGCAAGTGCGGAGAGCGGAATGCTCAAGGCAATGTGCAGACAGCCCGCACGCCTGATCAGGTTTCTGTGTTTCGTCATTTTTCTCGTTCGAAAGCGGAATCCGCTTGCCGGAAGCGTCTTCACACGGATCAGCACGGAACAGCGGCGAATTGACGGCGTTCCTCGTAAGCTGCCAGCGCCCATCGTTAATCGGTGAAACGATATAACGTATCATCGTGGAGTGAGATGATATAACGTATCACGATTGTTTCGCAAGATGCGATCCAACTGGCGATGCGCACCTCTAAGCCCCGGCTAAGGTCCGCTTGGCAAGATGCATTCGTTCCAGGCCTTTCAAGGGGTAACGATGTCCGCCATCGAGCAACATGGCGACGAGACTTACGGGCTCGTCGCGCGCCTTCTTCACTGGCTGGTGGTCGCTCTGGTCGCTGCGCAATTCGTTCTGGGCTGGACGATGCCCGAAGTGCACCGGGATACGCAACCGGTCGGCCTCATTGCGTGGCATCTCGCGCTCGGTGCGGCATTGATCGCGGCCATGGCGGTGCGCATTCTCTGGCGGCTTACGCACCGGCCGCCCCCGAGCGACCTGCCACCGCTGCTCAGTACCGTTTCGCGGGTCACACACTTCGTGCTTTACGCTGCGCTGATCGCAGTTCCCGTGCTTGGCTGGGCCAACGCGTCGTCGCGAGGCTGGTCCGTGAAGGTCGTCGGGGCGCTGCCATTGCCGGCGCTCGCAGCTTCAGGTTCGACCGTGGGGCATGCGATGGGTGACATCCACAGCGCGCTCGCCTGGGTGTTGCTCGTGCTTATCGGCATGCACGTCGGCGCCGCGCTCTTGCATCGCTTCGTGTTCAAGGACAACGTATTGCGACGGATGATGTGATGCTCGGCCAGCCGGCCGGAGCGCCAGCTTCGTTCGGCCAGGGCGCCGAGCCTATCCGGGGCGGAAACAGGAATTACAGATCATTACAAAGCGGCGGAGTTTCAGATCGCGCGGTAAAAAAAACGGGCGTTTGCCGCGCCCGTTTTCGTCCGATCGTTGCCGATCAACAATTGCCTTTCTTCGCCTGGCCCGGTGGGCAGAAACCATTGCCGGGGCCGCCTTGCGGGCGCACTACGACGCCGGGCTGATCGGGTACATAGACAGCGCATCCGCTGAGTACGCCGGCAGCAATAGTCAGGACCACCATCATTTTTTTCATCCGAGAATCCCCGCTATGAGCATAGGGAGGGGCATTCGCCCCTCCGGTGTTTGAATGCAATGTGTCAGAAGCTGAAATTGACGGTCTGGCTGCCGCTCGAGACATTGACGGCGCTCGACTGCGTCGCACCCGAGGCAGCATCCGCCTCGATCGTATATTGACCGGCCGACGTGGTCGCGGCAGTCAGGGAGATCGGCAACGCGTTGCTGTAAGCGCCGACCAACGGCGGATTGACCGGCAACGTCATGGTGTACGCACCCGTCGTCAGATTGGCGTTGGCCGAGGCGATTTCGTAAGTGCCGGAGGTCGTCGTTTGCAGCGCGCGCAGGCTCGCGTCCGCAGACGCGGTGACCGTGCCGCTGACCGTGTTCATCGTGGACGCCGGCAAGGAGATGGGCTGAGCGGCAGTCGATACGTGCGTCGTCGCGCCAACGACGACCGGCACCGACGTAATGACGCCGCTCGACACGCCGCTTTGCGCGATCACGACGTCGTAGCTGCCGTTGCTTGCGCTCGCGACGAGCGGGGCGAAAGTGAAATGCCCGGTGCTGTCGGCAACGGTGCCGCTGATGACTTTGCCGTTTTGCTCCGCATAGACCGTCGCGCCGGCTTCGGCCGGTGCGACAAAGCCGTCGATCGTACCGCTTACCGTCGTGGGGGTGGCCGTAATGACCGGCTTGAGCGCATAGCCACCGTTGCCCTGCTGGACCACGGACTTGCACGCGTTGAAGTCGAGCACGAGGTCCACCGTGCTGTCGGGGTCAACGGTAAACGGGCGAATGATCTTCAACCCGCTTTGCGTCGCGCTCGGCGTGGCGAGCGCGATTTCGGTCGTCGTGCCCGAAACGACAACCGAGTTGGCCAATGCGTTGCCCTGATTCGAAGCGAGCACGAGGCGCACTTGCTGATATCGGCCAGCCGGCAACGTGGTTTGGCCAAGCGTCGTCAACACGCCGTTCGTGAGCGTCAGCAGATCGATCTTCTGCGGCGTCGCAAGCGTGATGTCGCTCCAGCCTCCGTCGTTATCGCCCGCCGCCGAACTCATATTGACGCGGACCTGATTCACGGTCACATAGACATGATCGAAGCCGCATGCCGGTGCATCGGTCATGTGAACGGCCAACGTGCCCGTTGGCGTGCCGCCGCCGCCTCCGCCGCCGCAGGCGCCAAGTAGGATCGCCGTGCAGGCGAGCGCCGCACCTGAGAGCAGTTTTTGTAGATTAGGGCTCATGGTCACCACCTCTTCTTCGTTACTGGTGCGCGAAGCATATGCATGAGTCGGTGCAAACTCTTTCTCTCTTTGCAACAAACGGTAACTTCTCTCCTCAGTTCAGGCGTGCCTGGACAGGCGGGTGTCCGAATCGGCGCGTGTACGCGCGCGAAAACGCGGCTGCGCTGCCGAAACCCACATGCGCGGCAATCGATTTGACACGGTCGCCACGGACGAGCGCCCGGCGCGCGAGCGCAAGGCGCCATTCCGTCAAGTAACTGCTCGGTGTGGTTCCCACGACTTCGCGGAACAGCTCCATGAACCGACTGCGCGAAACGCCGGCAATCGCGGCGAGATCCTCGATTCGCCATGCCCGCGACGGCTGGTCGTGCATCGCAGCGAGCGCGCGATGCAGGGCGGGGTGGGACAGGCCGGCGAGCAGCCCCGGCCGCGTTGCACCGGCGTCGATCGTGCGCCGCAGCACCATCAGGACGATGACTTCGGCAAGCCGCTCCAGCGCCGTCTGCTTTCCGCACCGCACATCGAGCGCCTCGGCGGTGAGTACGCTAGCGAGCGCGCGCAGATCGGGCGCGTCTTCGAGCCCGATCTCGATATGCTCGGGCAGCGCGCTCAAAAGCGGGTTCAGCGGACCGCCGAAGCATAACGAAACAGCGGCGAGCCCCTCGCTATCGGCCGCGGCGACGGGTGGACCGATCGTCAGAACGAGGCTGCGCGCCGCATTCGCGGATCCTTTGACCGTCAGCGTCGCGTCGCTTGCGCGGTCGTCGGGCGAGAACGCCCTCGCGGTGAAGTCGAACGCGCGAAAAAACGCGGAAAGTCGGTCGGGCTTCGGGGATATCGGATTTTTAATCATGCAATTCGGACTCCTCATGATCGAGAGTATGGAAATCTTCATGCATGCCGTCAATCACGGATTGCCCGGCACATCGATGACCAAGGAGGAAAGACAGATGTTGATACCCAGACAGGCCGCACCGGAACTCAGTGTCGCCACGCTCGGCGGCGGCAGATTCGATCTCGCGCACCAAACGCCCGATTATCTGACCTTGATTTGCTTTTATCGGGGCTTGCATTGCCCGATTTGCGCGATGTATCTCCGGGAGCTCGAGCGGCTGACACCCGAATTCGCTCAGCGCGGGGTGACGACTATCGCCATCAGCTCGGACGACGAAGCGCGGGCCCGAGAGATGGCGACGAAGATCGGCGCCGATCGATTGACGGTGGGATATGGCTTGCCGCTCGAAAAAGCGCGCGAATGGGGCCTCTACATTTCCTCATCGCGCGGAAAGACGTCGATCGGCATCGAAGAGCCCGCGCTCTTTTCCGAGCCGGGCGTGTTTCTGATCAAGCCCGACAGGACGATTTACTACGTGTCGGTTCAATCGATGCCGTTCGTCCGGCCAAGCTTCGCCGAATTGCTGAAAGCCGTCGATTTCACGATCGAGCATGCATATCCGGCGCGCGGCGAGTACACGGGAGAGGTTTGACGAGCTTGCGTCAGGCGCGCTTGCCGTCCTCGGTGTCCGGTACGGTATCGAGGTCGGTCAGCCATGCGTTTGCACTCGCGTCGCTCGGCGCGCGGTAGTCGCCGCGCGGCGAAAGCGAACCGCCCGAGCCGACCTTCGGTCCGTTCGGCAGGCAACTGCGCTTGAACTGCTGTTGCTCGAAAAAGCGCCGCAGGAATACGGCGAGCCAGCGTTTGATGTCCGCGATGTCGTACTCGTGCCGCTTTTCGTCCGGCAGGTCCGGCCATGCCCCTTGCGTACGGTCGCGCCAGGCGGTCCAGGCGAGAAACGCCACTTTCGAGGGGCGGTAGCCGAAACGCAGCAGATAGTAGAGGTTGAAGTCCTGCAACTCGTACGGGCCGACCGCTGCTTCGGTGAGCTGAATCGTCCCGTCCTCGCCCGGCGGAATCAGCTCGGGGCTGATATCGGTCTCGAGCACATCGCGCAAGACCGCGGCGGCGGGCGCATCGAGTCCGCTTTCATCGGCGGTCCACCGAATCAGATATTGGATCAGCGTTTTCGGCACGCTCGCGTTGACGCCATAGTGCGACATGTGATCGCCGACACCGTAGGTGCACCAGCCCAGCGCGAGTTCGCTGAGATCGCCGGTGCCAACTACGAGACCGCCATGCATGTTGGCGATGCGAAAGAGGTGACTCGTTCGCTCGCCCGCCTGCACGTTCTCGAACGTAATGTCATGAACCGCTTCGCCGAGAGCGAACGGGTGCCCGAGGTCTTGAAGCATCTGCATGCAGCTCGGGCGAATATCGATTTCGTTCGTTCGGCAGCCGAACGCGGCGACGAGGCGACGAGCCTGGCCGAGCGTACGTTCGCCGGTGCCGAAGCCGGGAAGAATACAGGCGATGATCGCGCTGCGCGGCAACTGCAGCCGATCGACGGCGCGCACGCACACGAGCAAAGCGAGTGTCGAATCGAGGCCGCCCGATATGCCGATGACGAGGGTCTTCGTTTTAGCGGCACGCATGCGCGTGACGAGACCTTGTACCTGGATATCGTAGATCTCGCGGCACCGTTCGCCGCGCCGTGCCGGATCGGCCGGCACATACGGGAAACGTTCGTAGCGGCGAGCGAGCGGCAGATGGATGCCGGTCGGCACGGCAGCCGGCACGTCGACGGTGCGGAATCGCGCTGTGGTGTCGCGATGCAGACGGACCGAATCGCCGAACGTCGTTTGCCGCATCCGTTCCTCGACGAGTCGATCGAGGTCGATATCGGCGCAGATCAGTTGTGCCTTGTCGGCGAAGCGCTCGGTTTCGGCCAGTGCGTTGCCGTTTTCGTAGATCATTCCGTGGCCGTCCCACGCCAGATCCGTCGTGGATTCGCCGACGCCCGCGGCGCTATAGGCGTACGCTGCCAGGCAGCGAGCCGATTGCCCGCTCGCGAGCAAGCGCCGGTAATCGGCCTTGCCGACCGTCACGTTCGACGCCGAAAGATTGAGCAGTACCGTTGCACCTGCCAGCGCGGCGAACGAGGAGGGCGGGATCGGTACCCAGAGGTCCTCGCAGATTTCGATGTGAAACGTGAAAAGCGGCTGCCCTTCGATCCGGAAGAGCAGATCGGGCGAGCAAGGAATCCCGGTTTGTCCGATGAGATCGATCGACTCGCGGTGCAGGCAGGAGGCCTCGGCGAACTGCCGTCCTTCGTAGAATTCGCGGTAATTCGGCAGGTAGTTTTTCGGTACGATGCCGAGCAGACGGCCCCGATGCACGACGGCGCCGCAGTTGAACAGAAGGCCATCGATCACGAGCGGCAGACCGACGATCGCCGTCGTCGATAATTGACGCGACGCGGCGACGATATCGCTCAGCGCGCTCAGGCAGGCTTCGAGCAGCGCCTGTTGGTGGAACAGGTCGTCGCAGGCGTAACCGGACAAGCCGAGTTCGGGGAACAGCGTGACGAGCGCATGGCGGGCATCGGCCTCTTGCATCAGTGCGATCGTCTCGCGCGCGTTGACGGCGGGGTCCGCGACGCGCACGGGCGGGACCGCGACCGCGAGCCGCGCGAAGTTGTGGCGATAGAGGTTGAAAAAGGCCGGTACTTCGGTCATGGCGAATTCGTTCCTTACGGCGGCGGTATCGGCTGCATGGCGAGTTGGCCGATATCGGATCGAGAATAGGGCTTCATCGAGCTCAATGTGCAATGTTACGCGATTCTGCCTGCTTGGCTCGGGCACTGCCAAAGCGGGAATCGCCCGCGGTAGGGGTTTGCGCGACGGAGGAGGGCATTTCAGGCCCGCGCCGTATTCGCGTAATATCGCATCGGCCTGAAAGGCCCGTCAGGACAAAGATATCGTCGAATCTATGGAAAAGAACCGGCTCGAAGCATTCAGCGATGGCGTGCTCGCCATCATCATCACGATCATGGTGCTCGAGCTCAAGGTACCGCATAGCGCCGAGCTTGCCGCGCTGGCTCCGCTATGGCCGACGGTGGCAAGCTACGTCCTCAGCTTCATCTATGTCGGCATTTACTGGAACAACCACCACCATATGTTTCAGGCCAGCCGCAGCGTCGATGCCAGCGTGCTCTGGTCGAATCTGCATCTGCTGTTCTGGCTGTCGCTGCTGCCTTTCGCAACCGGCTGGATGGGAGAGAACCACTTCGCCCGTTGGCCGACCGTCTGCTACGGAGTCGACCTTTTTGCCTGCGCGTCGGCCTATCACATCCTGCAAACGCGGCTCGTGCGGCACCACGGCGCCGAGAGCCGATTGGCGCAGGTGATCGGGCGGGACATGAAGGGCAAGGCGTCGGTTGTGCTCTACGCGTTCGGAATCGCGTTGGCGGCGGCCGATTTTCCGCGCGTGGGGGCGCTTCTCTACGTCGCGGTCGCGCTCATGTGGTTCATTCCCGACCGACGCATGGAGCGGGCGATTCGGGCGCGCGAGAGCTGACGACTCTCCGCGCGCCGCACCGTGCGCTTAACGCACGCGCCGCGTACGGCGGTAGTGGTCGAACAGCACGGCGAGCAGCAGGATACCGCCGCGAATCAGATACTGGTAGAACGTCGGCACGTTCATGAGGCTCATCGCGTTTTGCACCGAGCCCATGATCAACACGCCGACCAGCACACCGGAGATCGTCGCCACGCCGCCCGTCAGCGAAACGCCGCCGAGCACGCAAGCGGAGATGACACCGAGTTCGAGACCCACCGAAGTCTTCGGATCGCCAAGACTCATCCGGGAGGCCAGCATGACACCGGCAAAGCCCGTGACGAGTCCTTGCAGCACGAACACCGCGACCTTGATGCGCGTGACGGGCAGGCCCGCGAGCGCCGCCGCCTCTGAGTTGCCGCCCACGGCCAGCACGTTCTTGCCGAATACCGTCTTTCTCAGCAAAAAGCCGAACACGATGAAGCCGACGATATTGCTCCAGATCGGATAGGAAATGCCCAGAAACGAGCCGCCGCCAAGATTGAAGAAGCTTTCTTCGGAAATCATGACCGCATCGCCGTTCGAAACGATATAAGCCAACCCGCGCACGACTTCCATCATGGCCAGCGTGACGATGAGCGAATTGATCTTGTAGCGCGCCACGAGCACGCCGTTGACGAGACCGACCGCGCCGCCCGCCAGCACGCCGGCCGTGACGCCGAATACGACACTATGCGTGGCCGTGATCAGCATCGAGGCGACGACCCCGGAGAACGCGACGATCGAGGCGACCGAGAGGTCCACTTCGCCGAGCGCCAGTACGAACATCATCGTGACTGCGATGGAGCCGATGAGGGTGACCGAAAGCAGCAGCCCCTGCATGTTGCGGCTCGTCAGGAAGTCCGGTACCGCCAACGCCAGCACCGCGAACAGGATGACGAAGACCATGACGATGCCGGACTTGTTGGCCAGACGCCAGGCTCTCGTCCCGAAAGAAGGCGACTCGTGCGGGGCGGCTTGCGACGACAGGGCCGGCTCGGCGGCGGGGCGGATGCTCGGTGGTTGTTGCATGATGTCTCTCATTCGTGGGTGCCGCCCGGGCTGGATGCTCGGGCGCACGCCGGTTCGAAGCGATTGCTGTACGGTTATTGCGGGTTATTGCGGCAAAGCGAGCTTGATCAGCTGATCGGGGGTAGCGTCCGCCTTCGGCAGATCGCCGACCACGCGGCCTTCCTTCATTACGATCACGCGATCGGCTACACCGATGACCTCGGCCAGGTCGCTCGAAACCATGAGCACCGTGCGGCCGGTCTCGGCCAGTTCATAGAGCAACTCGTAGATCTGCGCGCGGGCACCGACGTCGATACCGCGCGTCGGCTCGTCCATGACGAACACGTCGATCTTCTCGGCCAGCCAGCGCGACAGGATGACCTTTTGCTGATTGCCGCCCGAGAGCTTGCCGATCGGGGTATCGCCGTCACGTGTCTTGATCGACAGCTTGGCGATGTAATCGTCGGTGAGCTCGCGCTCGCGCCGCTCGTTCAGCATGAACCGGGCGATGTTGAAGTGCCGGCGCGCGCTGATGTTCAGGTTGTCCGCCACGGAGGCGATCGCCACGATCCCTTCCTGCTTGCGATCCTCGGGGCACAGCGCAATGCCCGCGCGCACCGCATCGCGCGGCGTCGAAAACGAAACGGCCTTGCCATTCAATTCGACATGACCGCCGCTCGGCTTGACGGCCCCGCACACGAGCTTCATGAGTTCGGAGCGCCCGGCGCCGACGAGACCGAAAAAGCCGACGATCTCGCCGCGGCGCGCCGAGAACGAAGCGGGCTCGGAAAGACCCGGCCCCATCAACCCCTTGGCTTCGATCATCACGTCGCCGCTCGGGCGCGGCCGGTAGCCGTAGACGTCGCGAATCGAGCGGCCGATCATGCAGCTGATCAGCCGGTCGCGATCGAGGCCTTCGACGGCATCGAACGTCTCGATCGAATGGCCGTCGCGGAAAACGGTGACGCGATCGCACAGCTCGTAGACTTCGTCCATGCGATGCGTCACATAGATGATGGCGCGACCCTCCGCGCGCAGCCCGTCGATGATCTGAAAGAGCTGTTTGGTTTCGCGCGAGGAAAGCGAGCTCGTCGGTTCGTCGAACGCGATCACGCGCGCGTCGCGCATCAGTGCCTTGCCGATCTCGATCATCTGACGCTGACCGATCGACAAATGCTTGACCTGCGTGTTCGGATCGATCCGTTCGCCGAGCCGCGCGAGCGTGTCGGTGGCGCGTGCCATGAGCGCACGCTCGTCGAGCACGCCCAGCCGGCTCGGCAACTGCCCGAGCATCAGGTTTTCCGCCACCGTCAGTTCGGGCACCAGATGCAGTTCCTGGTAGATGATGGCGATGCCGGCATCGATGGCCGCCTTCGTGCCCGAGAAACGCTGCTCGACACCGCCCAAGCGTAACGTCCCGGCCTGCGGATCGTTCACACCCGAAAGAACCTTGAGCAGAGTCGATTTGCCCGCGCCGTTTTCCCCCATGAGCCCGTGAACTTCGCCCGAGCGCACGTTCAACGAAACGCGGTCGAGCGCGAGTACGCCAGGGAAGCTGACCGTGATGCCGTCGAGCTCCAGATAAGGGGAGGCGGCGTCGCCGGGCGCCCGTGCGGGCGCCGCGGCTTCGGCGATGTCGTTCGCGTTATGCATGCCTTTAGATCCCGAGTTCCTTGCGCACGTCTTGCCAGTTGTCGCGCGTCATCAGCTTGCCCGTCGTCTGGGTGTCGGCCGGCGGCTGCTTGCCGTTCTTGATCCAGTTCACGAGGTTTTCGGTGCTGTCCTTGCCGTGGTTCGTCGAGCTGACGGCAATCGTGCCGTAAAAGCCCGTCGGTTCCTTCTTCTGGAACTCGGCGAACGCTTCGCCCGCACCGTTGATGCCCACGCCGATCACGTCCTTCGACGGAATGTGCACCTGCTCGGTGGCGCGCACGCCGCCCAGCACCGTCTCTTCGTTCAGCGCGTAGATGACCCACTTCTTGATGTTCGGATGCTTGGACAGCACCGGCGATGCCGCGTTGAAGCCGCCTTCGTCGTCGGTCGTCTTTTGCGGGGCGTCGAAGATGTTTTCCTTCTTGAAGCCGTTGTCGAGCAGCGTCTTCGTTGCGCCATCCGTGCGCAGCTTGGCCGTCGGCAGTTCATAGTCGGTGATGCGGATCGCGCCGACTTCCTCGGGCTTCCAGCCGCGCTTTTTCATCTCGTCCGAAATTGCCTGGCCGACCTGATTGCCGATCTTGAACGCCGACATGCCGAGGTGGGGCACATCCGCGAGCGGCTTGCCGGCCGAGTCGACGAGCTGATCGTCGACGGTCACGAACTTCATGCCGTACTTCTTGGCGCGGGCCTTGATGGCCGTGCCGAGGCGAACGTCGGGCGCGCAGATCACGAAACCCTTCGCGCCTTGTGCGCCGAGGTTGTCGATGGCGGCCAGTACTTTTTCACCATCGGGCGTGCCGATGTTCACCACCGAAAAGCCGTCTTGCTTGCCGAGCGCCGTGGCAGCCTTTTGTTCGTTGATGAACCATGCCTGCTCGGGCATCTTCACGAGAAAACCGATCTTGAGCGGCTCTTCCGCCTTGACTGCGCTTTGCATGGCGAACGGTGCGGCGAACGTCATCGCCACGGCGGCGCACAACGTGAAGCGGCGAAGCTTGCTGGTCATACTTGTCTCCTGGGTGTCGGTCTCGATAGACCGGTGGTGTGGTAATACGTCGATCAACGCCGCTTGTTGCGGCTTTCCTCAACTCGGTTCGTTGGTTTGGGATTCGGGTTGGCGTTCGTTTATTCAGTCGACGAACGGTTCGACCTCGCGCCGCGTGCCGAGCAAGAACGCGTCGGCGACATGGCGTAGCGGACGCACATCGACATCCTCTTCGCCACGCTCGATCAATTGCCGCCAATGTGCGTAAAGCGACGGGTATTCGCGTTCAGGGCCGACATCGACAGGCTTGCCGTCGATCTCGAGCGTTTTGCCGCCCGCGTCGATGCGCAATCGGCTGACGTTCGTGGTCACCGCAATCTGCCATTGCTCGGTCGCGCCATAGCGCCAGTCGAACTCAGCACGCACGGGCGCACCGTGCTCGTCGGCGAAGACAAGGCTCGCCGCGATGGGCGTTTGTGTGTTTGACGGAAAGTGCAGCGTCGCGGCGTTGAGCACGATTTCGCGCGGCAAGATGCGCGTTACGATCGACAACGCGTTGATGCCCGGGTCGAATACGCCGAGGCCGCCGGGTTGCCAGATCCATTTTTGTCCAGGGTGCCATTTGCGTACGTCCTCTTTCCAGTTCACAACGACAGCCTGGATCTCGCGCGAGGCGAGCCACGCGCGCGCAGGCTCCACGGCCGGCGCGTGGCGCGAATGCCAGCTCGCGAACAGCGTGCGGCGGGCCTTGCGCGCCAGCTGGCGCAGCACCTCGATCTCGTGCAGGCTCGCGCCGGGCGGTTTTTCGAGCATGACGTGCTTGCCGGCTTCGAGCGCCGCGCGTGCCTGCGCAAAGCGCACCTGCGGCGGCGCGCACAGTGAAACCGCATCGAGATGCGGCTCGTGGGCCAGCATCTCCTCGATGGTCGAATAGTTGTGTACGCCTTCGACTTCGGCATGGCGGCTCGCGCAGGCCACGAGCTCGAAGCCGGCATCCGCGGCAATCGCCGGCAGATGCTGGTCGCGCGCGATCTTTCCGATGCCGACGAGGCCCAACTTCAGTGTGTGACTCATGAATCGTCTCGCCTGTTTGCTTCTTACCGGCCCCAGCGCAGTGCAAGCGGGTTCGCTTCGCGCGCCAGCTCGAGCAGCTCGGCGCGTGTCGCGCCCGCCAACGCTTCGAGCGGATGGCGCACGGCGTCGCTCTTGATCACGCCGCCTTCCATCATCACGGTTTTGGTGGCGCGCAAGCCGCACTGGCGGTTTTCGTAGTTGATGAGCGGCAGGATGCGCGCGTAGCCTTGGCGCGCTTCTTCGCGTCGCCCGGCCCGGAAATCGTCGAAGACTTCCCGGATCAGGTCGGGCAGCAACGCGCTCGACATCGTGCCGGTTGCGCCGGCATCGAGGTCGGGCATCAGCGTGATGGCCTCTTCGCCGTCGAACGGCCCTTCGATGACGTCGCCGCCCGCGGCGATCAATGCGCGCAGCTTGGCCGCCGCTTGCGGCACTTCGATCTTGAAGTAGCGCACGAGCGGCAGCTCGCGCGCGATACGCGCGAGGAACGGCACGCTGAGCGCCACGCCCGAGAGCGGCGCGTCCTGAATCATGACCGGCACGCCTGCCGCTTCGGCGACACGCGCGAAATGCTCGAACATCGCCGCTTCGTCCACGCGCATCGTCGCGCCATGGTAGGGCGGCATGACCATGATGAGGCTCGCGCCCGCCGCTGCGGCACGCCGCGCACGGTCGGCCGCGATGCGCGTCGTGAAGTGGCTGCAGGTGACCATCACGGGCACGCGGTCAGCCGTCTGCTCGAGACAAACGTCGATCAGCGTATCGCGCTCGGCGTCGGTCAGCGCATATTGCTCGGAGTAGTTGGCCAGAATGCAGATGCCGTCGACACGCTGGTCGACCATGCAGTCGATCACACGGCGCTGGCCGTCGAGATCGAGGTCGCCCGATTCGGTGAACGGCGTCGGTGCGACAGGAAAGAGACCCGAGAACGGTCGGGAAAAGGTCACCACAATTCGACTCCTGGTTGAAAGCTATCGGATGTTCGCCTGAGCGGGTAGCGCGCGCTCGTTCAGACTCAAGGGCAGGGCGCCTTCGTCCGAGGGGCGGGTTTCGTCGACGGCGGCCGCATGGCCGCCCAATCCCGAGCCGTTTGCCTTGCGGCGCGCGGCCTGCCGCTCGATTACGCGCTGCAGCAGGCAGAACACGCAGAGCAGCGCGCCGATGACGATGCGGGTCCACCACGAACTGAGCGTACCGTCGAACGTGATCAGCGTTTGAATGGTGCCGAGCACGCCGACACCGAACACCGAACCGATGACATAGCCGACGCCGCCGGTAAGCAGCGTGCCGCCGATGACGGCCGCGGCAATGGCGTCGAGTTCCATGCCTTGCGCCTGCAGGCCATAGCCCGACAGCACGTAAAGCGTGAAGACGAGACCGCCGAGCGCGGAACACAGTCCGCCGAAAGCATAGACGCCGATCTTCGTGCGCGCGACGGGCAAACCCATCAGCAGTGCCGACTTTTCGTTGCCGCCGATCGCATAGACGTTGCGGCCGAAGCGCGTAAAGTGCGCCACGTAGATCGCCACTGCCAGCATGGCGAGCGCGATCAACGCACCCGCGTTGAGATCGCCGCTGCCGACCGGTACATGAAAGCTCGCCAACGCATGAAACGATGCTTCATGGATTTCGATCGACTGTGTGGTGATCAGAAAGCACGCGCCGCGGGCGAGGAACATGCCCGCCAGCGTGACGATGAACGCTTGCAGCTTGAAAAAATGGATCAACGCGCCCATCGCGGCACCGTATGCGGCACCGAGCACGAGCACGAGCGGCGCAATGGCCCAGACCGGCCAATGCAGCCGTTCGGAGAGGATCGCGCAAAGAATCGTCGTGAAGGCCACCACGGCCCCGACGGACAAGTCTATGCCGCCCGAGACGATGACGAACGTCGTGCCGATCGCCACGATCAGCAGGAACGCGTTGTCGACGAGCAGTCCGACGAGGACCTGTAGCGAACCGAAGCCGGTGTACATCGCCGAGCCAAAGCCGAACAGCGCGGCAAAGAGGATGACGGTAACGGCGATCGGCAGCGTGCGCGGATCGATGAGTCGCTGCAATACGGCTCTCATTTGGCCGCCTCGTTGACAGGTTTGACGCGCGCCAGCACGACCGCACGTCCGATGAGCCGGACGATCGTTTCGCGCGCGCTTGCCGATTGAATGATGCTCACGAGCAGCACGACGATCGCTTTGACGACGAGCGTCGCTTCGGGCGGCACGCCGATGGAATAGGTCGTGTAGGTGAGCGTTTGAATGATGAGCGCGCCGAGCACGGTGCCGGCAAGCGAGAACCGGCCGCCGAGCAGCGAGGTTCCGCCCAGCGTGACGGCGAGGATCGCATCGAGTTCGAGCAACAGGCCCGCGTTGTTGCCGTCGGCGCTGCGCACGTTCGAACTCGTGATGACGCCGGCGAGCGCGGCGGCCAGTCCGCAAAACACATAGACGCCGAAGACGATCGCGCTCGCGCGCAATCCGACGAGGCGCGTTGCCACCGGATTGATGCCGATCGCACGAATGAAGAGCCCCAACGCCGTGCGATTGATGAGCAGTGCGGTGGCCGCCGTCGCGCCGGCCGCGATCCAGACGGAGCAGGGCACCGCGGCGAGATAGCCGCCGCCGAGCGTCAGATAGCTGTGCGCCGAGATCGGAATGATCTGCCCGCCCGTCAACAACTGGGCGATGCCGCGGCCGGCGACCATCAGGATCAGCGTCGCGATGATCGGCTGCATGCCGACGAACGCGACGAGCAAGCCGTTCCATGCGCCGGCCACGAGCCCGACGCCCAGCGCGGCCGCCACGGCACGGCCGACATGCGTCGGATCGTCGGCCAGCAACATGGCCGCTGTGGCGCCGGCGATGGCGACGACGGTCCCGACGGAAATGTCGACGCCGCGTGTGGCGATGACGAGTGTCATCCCGAGCGACACGATGGCCAACGGGGCCGCACGGTTGAGAATGTCGATGGGTGCGCCGAACAGATGTCCGTCGAGCATCGTGATCGCGAGGAAATCGGCGCGATGCGCGACGTCGAGCGCGAACAGCAGCACGAGCGTGAGCACGGGCCACAGTAGGGGGTGCCGCAAAGCGGCCCGAAGGGCAGTACCGATGCGTGCTGTCATGACGCGTTGCCTCCGGCGATGAGCCGATAGACTTCGTCTTCGTCGAGCTTTTCGCCCGCGAGCTCGGCGACCTTGCGCCGGTCGCGCAGCACAGCGACGCTATGGCTTACGCGCAACACCTCGCTGAGTTCGGATGAGATCAGCAGGATGCCGAGGCCTTTCGCGCACAGGGCAAGAACACGGTCCATGATGTCGAATTTGGCGGCGACGTCGATGCCGCGCGTGGGTTCGTCGAGAATCAGCATGCGCGGCTCGATGGCGAGCCACCGGGCCAGCAGCGCTTTTTGCTGGTTGCCGCCCGAGAGCAGTTCGATCGGTTGTTCGGCATCGCGCGCGCGGATCCCGAGCGACGCGATGTATTCATTGGCGATGCGCCGCTCTTTCGCGCGCCCGAGCGGGCGCCACCAGCCGCGCCGCGCCTGCAGCGCCAGCACGATGTTTTCGCGGATCGAGAGCGCGGCGACGATGCCTTCCTTCTTGCGATCCTCGGGGCAGTAGCCGATGCCGTGGCGCACCGCATGCCGCGGCGAGCCCAGCTTGACGGGTTTGCCGTCGACAGTCACGGTGCCCGTATCGGCGCGCTCGGCGCCGAACAGCAATTGCGCCGTTTCGGTGCGGCCCGAGCCGAGCAGGCCCGCGAGACCGACGATCCGTCCCGGCTCGATCGACAGATCGACGGGATGCAACAGTCCGCGGCGTCCTACGCCCTTCATCTGAAAGCGCGCCACGTCGGCGCTGTCGGCGGGCGCCTGCGTTGCCTGGCGGGCGGCGGCGTTGGCCTGCCGCTCAGCCATGCGCGTGTCGCCGACCATCTTTTCGACGAGCGTATCGACGGGCAGATCCTTCGCCAGATATTCCCCTTCGCGCTCGCCGTTGCGCATGACGGTGATACGGTCCGACACAGCGTAGGTCTGTTCGAGAAAATGCGTGACGAACAGAATGGCCATGCCGGAACGCTTGAGCTTGCGTAGCACGTCGAACAGCCGTGCGACTTCGCTGTCGTCGAGGCTCGACGTCGGCTCGTCGAGAATCAGCACGCGCGCATCGACCGATACTGCGCGTGCGATCGCCACCATCTGTTGCACGGCGATCGGGTACGTGTCGAGCGACTTGGTGACGTCGAGCGACACGTTCAGCTGTGCCAGCGCCGCTTCGGCTCCTTTGCGAATCGCTTTCCAGTCGATGGCGCCGCGGCGCATCGGCTGGCGGCCCGCGAAGATGTTCTCCGCGACCGACAGATTCGGACAGAGATTGACCTCCTGGTAGAGCGTCCGGATGCCGGCGGCCTCCGCTTCGAGCGGCGCCGCGAAGTCCACGGGACGCCCCTCGATGCGAATTTCGCCGGCATCGTGCGGATGCACGCCCGTGAGCACGTTGATCAGCGTCGATTTGCCGGCGCCGTTCTGGCCCATCAGCGTATGAATCTCGCCTGCGTACAGATGCAGATCGACATTGCGCAACGCCTGTACGCCAGGAAACGACTTGGAAAGGCCGACGGTTTCGAGCACGAGAGGGCCGGTCATGGGCATTCGCTCAAGCTTGGGTTCTCAGGGCCTTGCGGCGCGCCGGATCAGTATTTACGCTGCGGCAGGACCTGCGCCGCGACGTTCATCGGGAACACCGTTTCGTTCGTCACGATGCGCTTGGGCAGTTGCTTGCCCGCAACAATGTCTTTGACGGCCGACATCAACTGCGGTCCGAGCAGCGGGCTGCACTCCACGTCGACATTGATCTTGCCGGCGATCATCGCCTGGAAGCCGCCCTTGGTGGCATCGAACGACACGACCTTCACGTCGCTGCCGGGTTTGATGCCGGCTTCCTCCATGGCCTGGATCGCGCCGAGCGCCATATCGTCGTTGTGCGCATAGACGACGTTGATCTTCTTGCCATAGGTCTTGGCGAACGCTTCCATGACCTGCTTGCCGCCCGCGAGCGTGAAGTCGCCGCTTTGCGACGCGATGATCTTGAACTTCGGATCCTTCTGGATGATTTCCATCAGGCCGGCGTGGCGATCGTTCGCGGGGGCGGAGCCCACCGTGCCTTGCAGCTCGGCGATGTTGATCGGGCCCGGGTTGTCCTTGTACGTTTCCTCGAGCCAACGGCCTGCGCGACGGCCTTCTTCGAGGAAGTCCGAACCGATCATCGTCACGTACAGATCCTTGTCCTTCACGTCGATGTTGCGGTCCGTCAGCACGACCGGGATATGGGCGCGCTTCGCTTCTTGCAGCACGGGCTCCCAGCCCGATTCGACGACCGGCGAAAACGCGATCACATCGACTTTCTGCGCAATATAGGAACGGATCGCCTTGATCTGGTTCTCCTGCTTTTGCTGCGCATCGGAGAACTTCAGATTGATGCCGGCATCCTTCGCGGCCTGCTTGACCGAGACGGTGTTCGCTGTGCGCCAGGCGCTTTCCGCGCCGACCTGCGCGAAGCCCAGCGTGATTTTCTTGTCTTCGGCATGGCCCGCAACGGCGGCCGTGAGAAGCGTGACGGTAAACAAGGCCTTAAGCGTCTGGCGTACGGTGCGTCTCATCTGTGTCTCCGGTTTCTCTTCGTTTGTCTTTGTTGCTTGCGCCTATCCCCGGCTCGCTTGCGCCGACCCGGAAATAGCCAAACTATAGGCATCGAGTCATGCGGGCGCGATTAGCGTTTTCCCCAGATCACGAAACCCAATAGTCATGCTATTTCTGTGTGGTCGTTGCGAGAAGTTGGCGCGCCAAACGGTGCATTCTCGCGTAAATCGCAGACCGAGGGGCATTGACGGCTCGACCAAAAGTTTGGGTTTCTCAAATAGTGGTCAGCGCTCGGCAGTCCCGATATAGTATTACTACTTACCGAATTTTATCGAACAAGCTATGACCGACAAACGCGCTAAGCTCCGTTCCGCCCAGTGGTTCGGCACGGCCGACAAGAACGGCTTCATGTACCGCAGCTGGATGAAGAACCAGGGCATTCCCGATCATGAATTCCAGGGCAAGCCGATCATCGGCATCTGCAACACGTGGTCGGAGCTGACGCCCTGCAACGCGCACTTTCGCAAGCTGGCGGAGCATGTGAAGCGCGGCGTCTTCGAGGCGGGCGGATTTCCGGTGGAATTTCCCGTCTTCTCGAACGGCGAGTCCAACCTTCGCCCCACGGCGATGTTCACGCGCAACCTTGCGAGCATGGATGTCGAGGAATCGATCCGCGGTAATCCGATCGACGCCGTGGTATTGCTGGCCGGCTGCGACAAGACTACACCGGCGCTGTTGATGGGGGCGGCGAGCTGCGATGTGCCCGCCATTCTCGTGAGCGGCGGCCCGATGCTCAACGGCAAGCACGAAGGGCGGGACATCGGTTCCGGTACGGTCGTTTGGCAATTGAGCGAGCAGGTCAAGGCCGGAAAGATATCGCTTCACGAATTCATGTCGGCCGAGGCCGGCATGTCGCGTTCGGCCGGTACCTGCAACACGATGGGTACCGCCTCGACGATGGCCTGTATGGCCGAAGCGCTCGGAGTGACGTTGCCGCACAACGCAGCGATCCCGGCTGTCGACTCGCGCCGCTATGTCCTGGCCCATCTATCGGGCATGCGGATCGTCGAAATGGCGCTCGAAGATCTGCGCCTGTCCAAGCTGCTCACACGCGAGGCATTCGAAAACGCCGTGCGCGCGAACGCCGCGATCGGGGGCTCGACCAATGCCGCCATCCATCTGAAGGCCATTGCGGGGCGCATCGGCGTGCCGTTCGAGCTCGATGACTGGACGCGCATCGGGCGTGGCACGCCGACGATCGTCGATCTGCAACCGTCGGGGCGCTTTCTGATGGAGGAGTTCTATTACGCGGGCGGCTTGCCTGCCGTGCTGCGCCGGCTCGGCGATGCGGGCCTGCTGCCGCACCCGGATGCGCTGACGGCCAATGGCCGCTCGATCTGGGAGAACTGTCAGGAAGCGCCGCTCTACAACGCCGAGGTGATCCGGCCGCTCGACAATCCGCTCGTCGCGGACGGCGGTCTCTGTGTGTTGCGCGGCAACCTCGCTCCGCGCGGCGCGGTACTCAAGCCGTCCGCCGCCACGCCTTCACTGTTGAACCATCGCGGCCGCGCCGTCGTCTTCGAGAACTTCGACGATTACAAGGCGCGCATCGCCGACCCCGATCTCGATGTCACGGCCGATTCGATTCTGGTGATGAAGAACTGCGGACCGAAGGGTTATCCCGGTATGGCCGAAGTCGGCAATATGGGGCTGCCGCCGAAGATCCTCGCGCAGGGTGTGACCGATATGGTGCGGATATCCGATGCGCGCATGAGCGGCACCGCCTATGGCACCGTAGTTTTGCACGTGGCGCCCGAGGCACGCGCGGGCGGCCCGCTCGCCATCGTACGCAACGGCGACTGGATCGAACTCGATTGCGAGGCCGGCCGACTGCACCTCGATATCTCGGCGGCGGAGATGACGGCGCGTCTCGCCGAATGGAGCGAAACGCTTCGCGCGGCGCCTGCCGATGCGAGCGGTTATCGCAACCTCTATGTCGACCACGTATTGCAGGCGGATGAAGGATGCGACTTCGATTTCCTGGTTGGCTGCCGGGGTGCTGAAGTGCCGCCGCATTCGCATTGAAATTCACGGCGGCATCGAAAGCATCGACGATCTACGGGCATCCAGGGGTCAGAACTTGTGACGGATGCCCGTCACCGCCATCCATTGCGTATGGCTGCTCGAGGGGCCCGAGGCTCCCTCGATCTGCGCGACGGCGTTCGTGGCGCGCTGATACAGCAAGTCGGCGTAGACGTCCGTCGATTTCGAGAGGAAGTATTGCAGACCGGCCGTCGTCTGCCAGTAGTGCCAAGAATCCACCTTTCCGTTCGTCGATACATTCGTGTACGTTTCGCCGAGCGCCGCGTGCAACGCGGGAGTGATCCGGTAGCGCAGGCTCGCTTCAGCGTTCTGGTAGGTCCGGTACTGGTTCGCGGGCGTCAGCACGAAGCGTGTGTTCGTGTACATCAAACCGACGCTTGCGTCGCCGATGTCGTACAAACCTCCCGCGCCGTAAATGCGCTGCCGGCTGATCCCTTTGAGAAACGTAAAGTAGTTATCGGACGGAATGGCGCCCGTCGTATCGGTGGCCGGATGATCGAGCATCACGTAGGCCGCACCCAAATGCCACGGTCCATTCGCATAAGTTGCGCCGACGCTGTAGGAGCGATTCGTCGCGAAGTTGCCCGCATTGCCCGACAGCGCATACATCGCGTTGATCTGCAAACCGCGGAAGTTCGGCGTCACGTATTTGATCGAGTTGTCGGTGCGAAACGTGTTGTTGATATCGTCGACGTCGAAGGGATGCGTTGCGTATTGAACGGTATCGCCGGCAACTTGCAGGGGCTCCAGGGAGTCTTGCGCCGCGTTGTACTGTCGGCCGAGCGTCAATGTGCCGTAGCGATCGCTCGCCAGGCCCACCCACGCCTGGCGTCCGAAAATGCGCCCGTTGGCGCTGGCCGTGCCGTTCATTAAATTGAAGCCGTTCTCCAGGCGGAACACCGCGCGGTTGCCGCCACCGAGATCTTCCGTGCCAAGCAGGCCCCAACGCGAGCCTTGTTCGTTGCCGGCCGTGGCCTGATAGTTCCGCTTGCCGCCCTGATTGCTGGTGTAGGTGAAACCGCCGTCGACGATGCCGTACAGCGTGACGCTCGACTGGGCATGTGCCCCGCCGGCCGCCAGGCCGAAACCGACGATGGCGAGCAGTGCCGCCGGAACTGTCTGTTTGCGCATGGTGCTTTTCCTCTTGGTATTGGACTTGCTGTTGAAAATCGGGGTGCGGCGAGCCGCGAATCGTCGTATCGGCCCGGATGCGCTGACCATCGCGGAAAACGCGGGCAAAAAGCGCCCTCCGACGCCGCGCTGAACGCGGCGCCTCGATGCCTGAAAGGAAGCGGTGCCGGGGGTTTGCTAGGTGGTATTGCGGCTCGTCCGCCGGTGCGGCGGCATTGCTTGGAGCGATGCAACCGGAACGAGCGGCAGCACGACGTGCGACGCCTGGCCCGCGCCGAAATGCACGCTATTCACCGCGACGCGTGGCGTACGCGCCAGCGCGGGCGGTTCGCCGCTATTCGGGTTGACGTCGAAGTGCGGGAAATTGCTGCTTGAAACGTCGAGCCGGATCCGATGCCCGCGTCTGAACAGATTCGCCGTGGAGAACGGTTCGATTTCGATCGCGTAGATGCGCCCTTTTTCGAGGGGGCGCGGCGCTTCCCATGACGCGTGAAAGCGGCAACGGAAAATTCCATCGGTCAGGTTCATCGCGTAGCCGTGCGGGTAATCCGCATTGGGCGGATAGACGTCGATCAACTTGGCAGTGAAGTCGGTATCGGGCGCATCGGAGGAAATCCATAGCTTGACGACGATGGGTCCGACCACCGCGACGTCTTCTTCGAGCGGCCCGGTCTGAAAGACGAGCACGTCGGAGCGTGCCGAGAGCGGCATGCCCGGGTGCCGCGTGCCGAAAAAGCGCGGGTCCTCGCGCTGATCGAACGCGCCGCCCTCGAACACCGGCGCGCCCGACGTCAAGGCACCGCCGATCGTGGGCACCGGATTGGACGGGTCGAAGGCGTACGAGGTCTCGGACGGCTGAGCATGCAATGCGTCGTTCGACTCGCAAAGCGAACCGTCGGGCGTCAGGTAAAACGGCGTGAAACGCGTGCCCGGGAGCGGCCACTGCGGCGAGCCGATCCACCGCCCGCCGTGCTCCATGCGGCCCTGCGGATTGCGCGTGCCGCTACCGCCGCCCATCACGAAAATACGCGCGACAGCATCGGAGGATTCATGCGGCGTATCCTGCGGCTTCAGCCAGCGGTCGAACCAGTCGGCGCGAAACCTCAGCCAGTCTTCCGCGATCTGGCCTTCGACAACCGCCTCGGGCCCGAATTCGACGTCGCCGCTGTACGAAACGTTGCGGTCGCCGTGCAGCCATGGCCCCATGATCAGATAGGTCGGGGCGCCGGCGGTCCCGGAAAGCGCGGCGAAGTTCTCGAGCGTGCTGCGCACATAGGCGTCGTACCAGCTCGACATCAGCACCGTTGGCACGCGCGTCATCGTCCCGTAATAGCCTTCGGCATAAATGCCCGGCTGTTTCCAGTAGTCGTCGAAAACGTCGCGCGTCCACTGCTCGAACAGATAGCGCTCGTATTCCGGCACCACCGCCAGCGGCGAGTGCCCCGGCCGCCAAGGAATCCGCCCAAACCATTCACGCAGATCGCTCGCGTTCAGCGCCGCCGCGACGAGCGGATTCTCAGCGGCCACGCTGTTCTTCGCCCGGTTGAACGCCCACGTCGCCTGCTTCAACTCGAAGGCGCCGCCCTGGCGGATACCGCACCGATAGCCGTTCGCGAAGCCGCCCGAGTCCAGCACCATGCACGCGAGCCCCGGCGGATTCAGGCAGGCCGCGGCGAGTTGCGTATGCGCCGCGTACGACAGTCCCATCGTGCCGACCTTGCCGTCCGACCAGGGCTGTCGCGCGATCCATTCGATCGTGTCGAAGCCGTCCGGCCCTTCGGCAACATACTTCGTGAATGTGCCCTCGGAGCGGTAGCGCCCTCGACAATCCTGCAGGACGACAACGTAGCCGCGCGCGGCGAAGTAGCGTGCTACATCGGCGCGATTCGCGGGCGGCCGACCGTGATGGACTTCCGAGCGGGAGATTTCGGATTTCCCATAGGGCGTGCGTTCGAGAATCGTGGGCAATGGCGCATCCTTGCCGAGGCGGTAACCCAGGGGGAAGTACACATCGGTGGCAAGCCGCACGCCATCGCGCATGGGCACCATGATGTCGCGAAGGGTGGCGAGCGTCGAATCGGCGGGAAGCGCTCCGTTACGCAATGAAGCATCAGTCATGTCGAGTCTCGATGAAGAGCAGCGAAGTGCGTTCAGCTTTGTTTGGATGAAAAATGACGCCGTCGCGTGCCGCCCAATAGTCCGCGGGAAAATAAAGCGGCACGATGCCGTAGTCCCCGAAGCCCGCCTGCGCGGCGTTTTGCAGCAGTTGCTCGCGCCTCGCGGGATCGAAGGTCGCGGCGGCTTCGCGCAGCAGCCTGTCGAGCGTCGGATTCGAATAGCGAGTGCGGTTGAAGGCACCGGTGCCCGCTTCGCGCGAGTAGCTCGCCAGCACATTGGTCAGCCCGATCGCGGAATCGCTCGTCGTATTGCCGAAACTAAAGATGAATGCGCTATAGCTACGTCGCGCGGCAGCGCCGGCATACACGTTGTAGGGCCGTGTGACCACATCGTTCACCGTGATACCGCCGCGTGCGAGCATTTGTCCCAGTGCTTGCCCAAGATCGCCATCGCTTGCGAACCGATCGTTCGACGAATGGATCGTCAGCCCGAAACCCTCGGGATAGCCGGCCTCGGCAAGCAGGCGCCGCGCGCCCGCGGGGTCGTATCGGTCCGGCCTGAGTTGCGGGTCATGACCGCCCATGCCCGGCGGCACTATTTGCGCGGCCGGCAGCCCCGCGCCGTTGAGCAGATGCTGAGTGATCGCGTCGCGATCGATCATCTTCGAGATCGCCTGGCGCACGCGGACGTCGCGCAGAGGATTGCGAGCGACGCTTGCCCCGTTGGCGGCAGTGACGAACGGCGAGGCATCGCGCGACGAATCGAGCGCGAGATAGATGAGCCGCGCGGATGGACCGGAAAAGAGCGTCACGTTTCGTTCCCGGCGCAGGCGATCGATCGTGACCGGGGGGACGTTGTCGATCAGGCTGACGGAGCCGGAGAGCAAAGCCGACAGTCGGGCCGCGTCGTTCGACATGAAACGGATCGTGCAGGTATCGAAATCCGGCCGCTTGCCCCAGTAATAATCGTTACGTACGAGCTCCAGACGATCGCCCGGAATCCAGCGGGCGAGTCGATAGGGACCGGTGCCGACCGCGACCGCGGGCAGGCGGTAGTCTTCGCTCGCGTGCCCCGCGGTTGCATGCCGCGACACGATATACACGAGCCCTATCTGCTCCACGAACGCGGGTGACGGCGTCTTCGTCAGGATGCGCAGCGTCAGCGGGTCGACGATCTCGATGCGCTGTATGTTGGCCACGGCCCCGGAAAAAGGCGCGGGACTATTGGGCACCGATCGCGCGCGGCGCAGCGAATACGCGACGTCGTCCGCAGTCATCGGCGAACCGTCGGAGAATCGTACGTTCGGGCGCAGATGGAATTCCCACGTAAGCGGATCGACGGCGCGCCACGACACCGCAAGTCCCGGCCGGATCCGCAGATTCTCGTCCTGCTCGATCAGCCTCTCGAACATGTTTTCGGCGGTCTGCATATTGTTCTGCGTGCGCGAGAACAGCGGGTCGAGCGACGACGGCTCGGAAGCGAGGGCCATCGTCAGCGAACGAGCCTGTGCAATGGCGGACGAACCGGAAAACATCAGCGCCCACACCAATGCGATCGTGGCCGATCGCCTCACTTCGCGTCGGCGCATGAATGAAATCACTGCGTTCATTGCACCTCCACCAGATGACATGCGACCTCATGAGCGCGGCCGCTCGAACGCAGCAGCGGACGCTCGGTGCGGCAACGCTGCGTTGCATGGGGACAGCGTGGGTGGAAATGACAGCCGTCGGGCGGGGCGAGCGGCGATGGAACTTCGCCTTGAATCGACTCGAATTGCCGCTTGCGATTCGACAGACGCGGCACTTGCGCCAGCAGCGCGATCGTGTACGGATGTTGCGGATGGGCAAACAGTTCGACGGTCGGCGCGGTTTCGACGATGCGGCCGAGATACATGATCGCAACGCGATCGCTGATGTGCTCGACCACGCCCAGGTCATGGCTGATGAACAGATACGTGAGGCCGAGATCGCGGCGCAGTTGCACGAAGAGATTGATGATCTGCGCCTGGATCGACACGTCGAGTGCCGCAATCGACTCATCGCAGATCAGAAAATCGGGCTTCACCGCCAAGGCCCGGCCGATACCGATGCGCTGACGCTGGCCTCCGGAAAACTGATGCGGGAAACGATCGCGGAACTCGGGATTCAGTCCGACGCGTTCCATCACGTCCACGACATAGGCATCGAGGTGTTTTCGCTCCACGAATCCGTGTACGAGTGGCGCCTCGCCAATGATGTCGCGTACGCGCTTACGGGGATTCAGCGATGACAGCGGGTCCTGGAAAATCATCTGCGTGGCCAGCCGGTGCCGCGCAGTGGGGCGGCCAGTGGGGCGGCCAGCGCGAACGCCGTCGGGCGCACTGCTGAGCGCGGACGGCTCGGCAGTTTTCTCGATTGTGCGGATCGAGCCGCTCGACGGTGCACCGATTCCGGCCAGCAGCCGGCCTAGCGTCGATTTTCCACAGCCGGACTCGCCGACGAGGCCGAGCACTTCGCCGCGATGGATCGTCAGGCTGACGTCGTCGACTGCGTGGACGACGTGTTCCGCGGCGCGCGCGCCGAGCCAGCCGGCGATTCGCTCCGCGTAATTCAGACGACGAACGAAGCGGCGCGACACGTGGTCGGCCTCGACCATCGGCACCATGACGTGGGGTGCGTTCATGCGCGCGCTCCGGAACGTGGATGGAAACAACGGTATCGATGAACGGCTTCCCCGCTGACCGGGGGCACCGCGCTGCGGCACAGCGCGGTGGCATGGGCGCAACGCGGTGCGAACGCGCAGCCCACCGGCAGATGGAGCGCACTGGGTGCGATACCCGGAATTTGTCTCAGCATCTCGCCGCGGCGCGCTTTTTCGGGTAGCGAATCGATCAGCCCGATCGTGTACGGATGGCGCGGTCGTTCGAGAATCTCGTCGACGCTGCCGGTCTCGACGACGCGGCCGGCGTACATCACGCAAATGCGATCGGCGAGTCCGGCGACCACCGCGAGATCGTGGCTTATCCATACCATCGCCGTGTGCGAGCGGGCGCACAGCTTCTGCATTTCGGCCAGAATCTGCGCCTGGATGGTGACGTCGAGCGCCGTGGTGGGCTCATCGGCAATGATCAGCTCCGGGTCGTGCAGCAGCGCGATGGCGATCGCCACACGTTGTCGCATGCCGCCTGACAATTGATGCGGATACGCACGCAGTCGCTCGCCCGGCGACGGTATGCCGACCGACGCGAGCGCGTCCTGGGCACGTTGCCGCGCTGCATGCTTCGATAGGCGCGTGTGGGCCTGCACCGCCTCGATCATCTGTGTGTCGATGCGCAGAACCGGGTTCAGGGTCATCATCGGATCCTGAAAGATCATCGCTATGCGATTGCCACGCAAATGGCGAAGCGCGGCAGGCGTGAGCGTGGTCAGATCTTCGCCTTTGAACAGCACGCGCCCGTCGACAATTCGCCCAGGTGCGTCGATCAAGCCGAGTACGGAAAAGCCCGTAATCGATTTGCCGGAACCGGATTCGCCGACGAGCCCGACGATCTCGCCCGGCGCGACGTCGAAACTCGCGTCGTCGACGGCTTTCGCGATACCGGCCCCCGTGAAGAAATAGGTGCGCAGATTCTGAACGGACAGGGTGGGGGGTGACATGCGAAATCCTATTTCTGAAGACGCGGGTTCAATGCTTCGCGCAGGCTGTCGCCGACGATGTTCATGCTGAAAACGAGCACGAGCAGCAGCAGGCCGGGGAAAACGCTGATCCAGTAGAACCCGGCGATCAATTGCTGATAGCCGTTCGCGATCAGCAGACCTAGCGAGGGCTGCGTGACGGGCAGGCCGATGCCGAGAAAGCTCAATGTGGCTTCAGCCGAAATGGCGGCGGCAATCTGTACGAGGGCAATGACGATGACGGGCGGAAGGCAGTTCGGCAGCAACTGGCTGAACAATGCGCGCCTGTGGCTCAAACCGAGGCACAGCGCGGCCTCCATATATTCCTTGCGGCGTTCGACGGCGGCGACTGCTCGCACGGTGCGGGCGAAATAGGCCCATTGCACGGCGACTAGCGCGAGGATCACCTTGTCGACACCCTGGCCGAGAATGGCAAGCATCATCAGCGCGACGAGAATCGTCGGAAAACCGAGCGTGAGATCGACGGCTCGCATCACGAGGGTATCGACGTGACGGCCGAAGTACGCGGCGACGAGGCCCAGCGTCGTGCCGAGCGTCATCGCGAAAACGCCGCTCAGCAGACCGACTCCAAGGCTGATGCGTAGCCCATACATCATTGCGGCGAACATGTCGCGCCCAAGCGCATCGCTGCCGAGCAGGTACAGATGGCCACTCGCGCCACGCGTACCGGGCGCGAGGCGGCCATCGACGATATCGAGCGAGGCAAGATCGTACGGATTCTGCGGCGCGATCCAAGGAGCAAGTACAGCGATGGCAACGAGCGCAAGACAAATGCAGGTCGCGACAGCGACGGCCGGCTTGCCGAACAGACTGCGCAGCACGATGCCGAGCGTCGTATTGCGATCGATACGCCACGAAGGAAGAGTCGCGCTGCCTCTCATACCGCCTCCAGCCGCGCGCGGGGATCGAGCAGCGAATAGATGATGTCGACGACGAGGTTCAGTACCGTGAACATTGCGACCACGATCAGCAAATAGGCAACGATGACCGGACGATCGAGCTTCGTGATGCTGTCGATGATCAGTTTGCCGACCCCCGGCCATGCGAAGATCGTTTCCGTCACCGTAGCGAATGCGATCAACGAACCGAACTCCATGCCCACGACGGTGACGATGGGAATGAGGATGTTCTTCAGGACATGGACGAAGATCACTCGCCGCTCGCGCAAGCCTTTGGCCCGGGCGAACTTCACGTAGTCGAGCGGCAGCGTTTCGCGCACGCCGGCGCGCGTGAGGCGCGTGACGAGCGACATCTTGAAGAGCGACAGATTGAGTGCCGGCAGCAGCAGGTGCCGCAGGCCGTCCCACGTCGCGAGGCTGGTGTGGATACCGAACAGCGTCCCGGGTTGGCCACGGCCGGCCGACGGTAGCCAGCCGAGCGTCACCGAAAAGATCAGCACGAGCATGATGCCTTGCCAGAAGTTCGGCAGGCTAAAGCCGAGGATCGAGCCCGTCATGACCGTGCGATCGAGCACGGACCCCGCCCTCAGGCCGGCGATGAGACCCAGCGGCAGACCGACCATCAGTGCGAGCAGCAGCGCTACGACCGCCAGTTCCAGCGTTGCAGGCAGACGTTCGAGAATCAGCTGGATCGACGGTTGATTGAATACGAAGGAGCGGCCGAGATCGCCATGCAATGCTCGCCCGACGAAATGCAGATACTGTTGCCAGAGCGGTTGATTCAGCCCGAGCGATTGCACGGCCTGCGCGATTTCGGCCGGTGTCGCGTCGGCTGGAACCAGAATCGCGATCGGATCGCCGATGGCGAACACGCCGCAGAAAACGAGCACTGACGTAAGCAGCAACACACCGATGCTCTGCGTTAGCCGCCGGATGATGAAGGCGATCATTGCGTGCGGAACCTCAAATGATGAAAATGCGGGGGCTGCCGGTACAGCAAAAGGCACCGACTCGTGCAACGCCCCGATCATTCGACGGCAAAAAACCGTCCGCAACCTTATGTCGAATCAACATAGCCGTATGCGAATCCCGAAATGAACCTGAAGCAACTCGAAGCTTTTGTGGCGATTTCGACGCTGCATACGACCACGGCGGCTGCGCAGCGGATGGGATGCTCGCAGTCCGCGGTGAGTCGTCTGCTGAGCCAGTTGGAGGAGGATCTTGGCTTGAGCCTGTTCGTGCGCGAACAGGGGCGGCTTACGCCCACGCGCGAGGGAGATGCGCTAGTGCAGGAGGTGGAGACGATCGTCGAGGCGGCGCGGTGCCTTGAACGGCATGCCCAGCAACTGCGACTGGCCGGCACGCAGCGCAAACTGGTGCGCATCATGGTTCCGAATACATTCGCTCAGTTTCTGCTGCCTGCTGTGATGCAGCATTTCTATGAAACGCACCGTGATGCGGTCTTGGAGGTGTTTTCGGGTACCTATGACGCTTCGGAACGCGCATTGTTGAGCCGGGAGGTCGATCTTGCATTCGTGCGACTACCGACGCGCCTGTCCGGTTTTTCGGTCAAATGGCGGTTCAACAGTGAATCGGTGTGCGTGATGCCGCGCTCGCATCCGCTGGTCCGGAACAGGACCGTCTCTGCGCGCGATCTGGATGGCGTGCCGCTCGTGCTGCTATGGCGCCAGAGCGCGCTTCGTCAGGAAATCGACGCGGCGTTCCGCAGCGCGAGGGTGACGCCTAACGTCATCGCCGAGGTGCATTCGGTGAGCGTGGCGTGCGCGATGGCAGCCCGCGGGGCCGGCGCGGCGATCGTCAACCGGTTGATCGCGCAATGTTGCGACACGGAGCAGTTCGTGATGAGGCCGTTCGTACCGGCGATCAGCTTCGAGACGGGGATCGCCTCCCTCGAGGCCTATCCGATCAGCGGAACCTGCGAGGCATTTGCCACCTGCCTTGCCGGGGCGCTGGAAGATCTCCACGCTCGGCGCACGACGGATTCGTTCGAGTAGCCGCGGGCGGCTTTTACCCTCACCGCGAGTTGCGAGCCGCCACTTCGAGAATCGTCTCGGCGTCAGCGCGAGCGTTCTCGAGTTGCACGAGGCTTGCCTGACGTGCGCCGAGCGGATCGCGGTTTTCTATTGCCGTCAAAATGGCCTTGTGACGCGGCAGCGACAGCGCATGCGTGTCCGGGTGGCGGCTCGTCAGCTTGATCGATTCGGAGAGCGCCAGCGACATCATGTTGCCGATGAAGGCAAGCATGTCGTTGTGCGTAGCCGCCATGATCGCGCGATGGAACTCCAGATCGGGATCGAGCAATGCCGACGCCGTTTCCGCGTTCGCCATTTGTTCGAAGGCCCGGCGAATGCGCGTCAGATCGGCTTCTGTGCTTTCGGAGGCCGCCAGCGCGGCCGCGGCCGGCTCGATGATGCGGCGCACCGTGAGCAGCGAGCGAAAGAAATCGCCCTCGGGCGTACTGCTGATGGTCCAGAACAGCACGTCGGGATCGAGCATGTGCCATTCTTCCCGTGGGCGCACGACGCTCCCCACGCGCGGCTTCGATACCACGAGCCCCTTGGCGACCAGCACACGGGTGGCTTCGCGCAGAACCGGCCGGCTCACGCCGTAGGCTTCGCAAAGGCTCGGCTCGGGGGGCAGGCGTTCGCCGGGCGCAAATTTGCCGCTGACGATCTCGATGCCGAGTTCCTGCACGATCCGAGCGTGCATGCTCTTGCGATTCTTGAGATGCCGATAGTCCATGGTCTGTTCAATGCGGTGCGCTGACCGCGCGAAGCGAACTCACGCGGGCTGCGTAGCCGCGGAGGGTGTTCGCAGCATAGCATGGGCCAACGCACGAATTATCGAAATAATGACGCCATCAGGGAATAATCGGGTACCCCAGCCCGTTAAGGAAAGGTGATCGAGTCGCATGGGTGCGGTGAACGCCGTCTCGGTCGCTTGCCGTTCGATGGCCGGGGCGCCGGTGTCAGCCAGGCGCGGCCATTACTACCTCAACTGGAGCCGAAGATGAAAATCCGTCAATTTCTCCCCGCAGTCTTCACGATGCTCGTTCTGGCGCTGGCATCCTTGTCGGCCACCGCGTGCTCGACCACCGACGGTTCGATGGGCTCGACCGGCGCGTCGAGCTCGGGCGGCAGCGGTAGCGGCGGTTATTGATCGCCGGTGTACGCCATGAAGACCGCGCGACACGCGGTGACGCACGCGTGAGCTTCGAAGCCGACGTCATCGGCAAGCTGCCGCAACTGCGCCGCTACGCGCGCGCGTTGACGGGCGATGCCGCATGGGCCGACGATCTGGTGCAAGACGCGGCCGAACGCGCGCTCCTTCGCCGCAAGGCGTTCGAGCCGGGGAGCAACTTGCGCGCGTGGCTCTTCACGATCCTTCGAAACCTGTACATCGACCAGTTGCGTGCGCGGCGCGAGATCGCGGTGGACGACGAAAGCGCGCCCTGGCGCAACCTCGAGGCGCCGCGCGGCGAGGTCGACGGTCTGGTCCTGCGCGATGTCCAGCAGGCGCTCTATCACCTGTCGATGGAGCAAAGAGAAGTGATCCTGCTCGTCGGTGTCGAAGAACTGACGTATCAGGAAGCGTCGAACGTATTGGATATACCGATCGGCACCGTCATGTCCCGGCTTTCGCGTGCGCGGGAGCACATGCGGATGCTGCTCGACGTGGGGCCGGCGCATAAGCCGGCGCCCCTCAAAGTTGTGAGAAACAAGCCATGAACGACGACCATCGCGACTCCGGGCCGGAAGCGGGCAAAGCGGACAAAGCAGGTGAAGCGGGCATCGATTCGCAGATGCTCGGCGCGTTCGTCGACGGGGAGCTGAACGAAACGCATCGTGCAGCGGTGCTGTCGGCACTCGAGCGCGATCCCGAAGCAAAGGCACGCGTGGCCGCATGGCGAGCCCAAAAAGCGGCGCTCCGCGCCCTGTGCAACGCGCCGGAAGAGGGCGCCGCTCCGGTAATCGTGCTGCGCGCGCGCACCGCGTGGCCGCGGCGTATGGCACTTGCCGCGGGCTGGCTGGCCGCTGGGATCGCCATCGGTGTCATGGCCAGTACATTGATGCCCGAGCTGCGACGGCATCAGGAGCCGGCGACGTTCGCGCGTCGTGCCGATATCGCGTATGCCGTCTATGCGCCGGAAGTCCGTCATCCGGTCGAAGTCGGGGCGGGCGACGAGGCGCATCTGATGAGCTGGCTGTCGAAACGGCTCGGCAAGCAGTTGTCCGTGCCGTCGCTCCGGGAGTATGGCTACTCGCTCGTCGGCGGACGTCTGTTGCCGGGCGAAGCGGGGCCGGCCGCACAGTTCATGTACGAGAGTGCCTCGGGTGCGCGCCTCACGCTTTATGTCACGCGCATTCCCACTGATGAAACGGCGTTCAGGCTGTTGCGCGACGGCGATCGCCGCACGTTCTATTGGGTCAGCGATCACCTCGGGTACGCATTGTCCGGCCCGATATCCGAGGCGAAGCTGCGCGCGATCGCGATCGAAGTTTGCAGCGCGCTCGGCGGCAAGCCCGAATCGTGGCAATGACCAGATAAATTGACGGCGCATGGAATAGCGGCGCTATCGAATCCGTTTATCGCATGGATTGCGAACATCGGATGCAGATGATATGCAGCCGGCATTCGCCGATTCCACTCATGAGCTTTGCAATCGAACGGAGAACAACATGATCAAATCCCTCGCCTGCGTTGCCGCCGTGGCATGCGCCATTCCTGTTGCAGCACTTGCCGAACAACCGAAAACAGCCAACGGCATGCTCGTGGACGAAGACGGCATGACCCTTTATACCTTCGACGCGGACGCGAAGGCGGCGGACGGTGCGAGCGCATGCAAAGACCAATGCGCGACCATCTGGCCCGCAGCGAAAGCGGACGACTACGACAAAGCGAGCGGCAACTGGACGCTTGTAAAGACCGCGGACGGCAAGCAACAATGGGCCTACAACGGGCACCGGCTGTATCGCTTCACGAAAGACGCCAAGCCCGGCGACAAGAACGGCGACGGCGTCAAAGGCGTCTGGCATATCGCCAAACCCTGACGCGCGCGTGCCGCTGGCGCGCGGGACGGGTCGTCCTCAAAAAAAATGGGAACGCGCCGATCGGATAGGACATCTATCGGCGCATGGACGGCGAATCGGCTCATCGAGCCCAATGTCGCTGTCCGCTCACCCGGAGACCCAAGATGAAGCACATCCCATGCGCCGTGGCACTCGCTGTTTTCTCGCTGCTGGCGATCGACGCGCACGCCCAGCAAGCCGCCGCCGCTCCGACGGATCCGCAAATCGCCGCGATCGTCGTGACGGCAAACCAGGTCGATATCGATGCCGGAAAGCTCGCCGGCGCGCGAAGCCATAACAAGGACGTCAAAAGCTTTGCGCATCTGATGGTGACCGACCACAGCAGCGTCAATAAATCGGCGGTCGATCTCGTCCACCGGCTCAACGTGACGCCGGAGGACAATTCCACCAGCCGCGCGTTGAAGCAAGGCGGCGACGAAAACCTCACGAAGCTGAAGAAGCTCAAAGGCGCCGCATTCGACAAAGCTTATGTCGATCACGAAGTGGCCTATCACGAGGCGGTGCTCGACGCGATCGACAAGACACTGATTCCCGACGCGCAAAATGCCGACCTGAAGGCGTTGCTCGTCAAGGTTCGGCCAGCCTTCGTCGCTCATCTCGAGCACGCGCGGCAGCTTCAGACCGAGCTGGCGAACAACGGGGAATGACATGTCCTCGAATGCACGGCTCGCTCGCGCCGCAATATGTGCCGCTGTTTCGGCGTGGGTGTTGCTCGGCGCGCACTCAGCCCTGGCAGCGGAACATATCGTGACGATCGAGGGGATGCAATTTTCGCCTGCGTCGGTCACCGCCGAGGCGGGCGACGAAATCGTATGGGTCAACAAGGATCTCGTCGCGCATACCGCCACCGCCACGGGCCGTTTCGATTCCCGAACGATCGAACCGGGCCATCGGTGGCGCTATGTCGCGCGGGCTCCTGGCACCTATTCTTACAGGTGCACACTTCATCCGACAATGAAAGCGACCCTCATCGTGGAGAAAGGACATGAACGGCGCAACACGAAGTGACGCCGAAACGGTATTGATGTCGGCGCTCGGGCGGCAGCACGATGCCGCGCTCGCGCGGCTGATCGCCGCCGGCGATCGCACAGCGTTCGTTCAGATGATGCGACACCACAACCGGCGGCTCTACCGTCTCGCGCGAGCCGTCTTGCGCGACGACGCCGAGGCCGAGGATGCGCTGCAGGAAGCCTATCTGGCCGCCTACAAGGCTATCGGCGGATATCGTGCGCAGGCATCGCTTGCAACCTGGCTGTCGCGCCTCGTGCTCAACGAGTGCATGGGGCGGCAACGGCGCCAGGCGCGCCGGAACAACGTGGCGCCGATGTTCAGCATGACGGACAGCGACGGAACGGAGCATGACATGGCCGACACGGAGGGCGCGGATGCCCCTGACGAAGCATTGCAACGCAGTGAAATCCGCGCACTGCTCGAACGCAAGCTGGACGCTTTGCCACAGGCATATCGCGTCGTTTTCGTGCTGCGCTGCGTGGAGGAGCTCAGCGTCGAGGAGACCGCCCAGTACCTGGATATTCCGGAAGCGACCGTCCGTTCGCGCCATTTCCGCGCGCGCAGCATGCTGCGCGAATCGCTGGCGAGAGCGCTCGATCTTGCCGAGGGGGAGGTGTTCTCGTTCGGAGGCGCCCGCTGCGACCGTATCGTCGAGGCCGTGCTCGCGAAGATCGATCGTTAGTACGCTCGATCCGGCCCCGCGTCCGCCGATACATTCAGGGTTGCTTAACGATGCCCAAAGAAATCGTGAATTCCCTATGAGCGCGTGGCTGTCTATGCTTGGTGGCGTTTACTCGGGCCGGGCCACGACAGGAGACGCGCATGGACGCCTTGATTTTCGATGTCGACGGGACGCTTGCCGACACGGAGAGCGCTCACCGCGATGCGTTCAACGTGGCGTTCGCCGAGGCTGGGCTCGATTGGTACTGGGACGACGCGCTGTACACGCGGCTGCTCGATGTGGCGGGCGGCAAGGAACGCATCCTTCGTTATTGGCGCTGCATCGAGCCTGAAGAGGCGAACGGCGCCAAAGCCGCGGAAACCGTGGCAGCTTTGCATGCGCTCAAGACGAAGCACTACGCCGAGCGCGTCGGCCGGGGAGCATTGCCGCTGCGCCCGGGTATCGCGCGGCTGATCGCCGAGGCGAATGCGGCAGGTGTGCCTGTCGCCATTGCCACGACGACCACACCTGCGAATATCGATGCCTTGCTCGTCGCGCCGTTCGGGGCGAATTGGCGCGAACGCTTCGCTGTCATTTGCGATGGGTCGACTACGCCGGTGAAAAAGCCTGCTCCCGATGTTTATTTCGGGGTGCTCGATGCGCTCGGATTGGATGGCGGCCGCTGTATCGCGTTCGAGGATTCCGAAAACGGTGCCCGAGCGGCCGCGGCGGCTGGCATACCCACGGTGATCACACCGACAACCTACACGCGCCAGCATCGTTTCGTCGACGCATTGGCGGTGGTTTCGCATCTCGGCGAACCGGACGACCCCGTGCCCGAGCCGCTGGCCGATGCAACGCAGCGATATGTCGACTTGGCTCTACTACGGCGATGGCACGAATGCCGAGCGCGGGTTGCGCTTTGAGAATTTCACGGCGTGACTGTAACCGCGGCGCATAGGCCGGCGAATTAACAAGCAAGCAGCGCAGTCAAGCCCATGACGCCAGCCGATCGTGGCTGGCGTGCATCTCCCAGAGCCCGAACGCTGCGGGTCGCAGTCCGATCGAAGGACCGCGATGATCCAAACATCATGTCGTCGTTACCACGACGACCGGAGTCCCACCATGAAACCTTCATTTCGCACTGCGTCGCTGCGTTCTGCGCTCGTCGCGCCTATGTTCGCGCTCGGTGCAGCCGTCTTCGCACTACCTGCCGTCGCCCAGAGTAACGACGCGTCGCACGCGCAGATTACCCGCGCGAGCGTCAGAGCACAGCTCGAGGAGCTTGTCGGCGCGGGCTACAACCCGCGCGACTGGTACCACTATCCCGACAATTTGCAGGCGGCGCAGCGCGTCGTCGATCAGCGGCATACGACCCTCGCGCAGTCGGATGCTCCGATGAAAGCGATGAGCGGGGATACGCCGACAAACGCGGCAACGTCTGATCAGAGCAGCGAATCCATGGGCGGTGTTGCTGCCGGGAAATCGGAAGCGGGCTCGCCAGCGGATGCCGGCATGACCGCGCGGCGGGCTTGCGCCGTCGGACCGGAGTGCTCAGCCTTTTACGGGCGTTGAATTTCGACTCGGGCGGATACGATCCGCCCCCGTCGCTTACCGCGCCTCCATGACCCGCAACACGGGGTGTCCGTCGACATTCTTGAGCGGGAAATAGGCGCGGTGGGTCGCCGGATCCACCGCGACGACATGTGCATTCGGTCCGACCCGCCCTTCGCCGATTTTTCTCACATCGGCGCCTTTCACGCTGAACATCGAGACGACGCCTGCCTCTCCCGCGACGTACAACGTCCTCGATGCCGTGTCGAACGCCAGCACGTCTGGGGCGCTGCCGACGTCGAACGATCGGAGAACGCGCTTCGAACCCATGTCGAAGACCAAAAGCTTGTCATTTCCCTCGCACGCGATGAACGCGATGCGATCCTGGGCGTCGATCAATAATCCGTGGTTGCCTTTTGCGCCCGTCAGAGGGACGCGGGAGATCACGCGATCCGTCGCTGGATCGATTTCGACGAGCTCATTGCGTGTCTGCACATTGACGAAGACATGACGCGATATCGGGTCATACTGGCTGTTGCCGGCTTCGCCGCCGAGCGCGATCGTCGCCACACGCCGTTCGGTCCGAGTGTCGATCGCCGTCTCCGTTTCGCCAGTCTCGTCCGACACGTAAAGCTTGTGCGCGTCAGTGGCATAGGCCATGCCGTCGGGGTAGCGACCGCCCGGTATACGCGCGACGATCTTTAGCGTGGCTTCGTCGATTGCGACGATTTCGTTCGTTCCGGTGGCCGAAGCGTACACGCGAGACTGCTCGGGAACGACAAGCACACCGTGTACCGACGAGACGTCGCCAACGCGCCCGAGTACGCGCGATGAAGCGACGTCGAAGACGATCACCTCTCCATCGCCGAGGTGCGCGATAAATAGCTGGCGGCGGGTGGGATCGTAACTTTCATAATCGAGACGGGTCGTCCGACCGGGTAGTCGAATGTCAACGACGTGCTCGAGCGGCAGATCGCCCATCGGCGGTTTGTCTGCCGCGGCCGAGGCGCTCCCTGCCGGCAGGCCTGCGCCGACCAGCGTCACGCATAGGCCAAAAAGCAGCACGAGGCACCGGCGCGAGCCAGCCAGCCTGTTCGTTCGCGCAAGGGGCGGCATCAGAAGGCGTGGGAATGAACGAGCGGATAAACCACAAGACCCACGAGGGCGGCCGCACCGACCACGACCGGTTCCTGAAGTTTCTTGAAGCGCCATAGCAGGGCGATCGTCGCGAGGCCAATGAGGAGGGTAGGCACATCGACGATCGAACGTTTGGCAATCACGATCACGGAGCCCGTAATGGCGCCGACCGCCGCTGCCGTAATACCGTCCACGAACGCTTTCACGCCTGGCAGGTGGCCGTACTTCTTGAAGTACGGCGCCGGGATCACCGTGAACAAATAGCACGGCAGGAACGTGCCGAATGCCGCGACGAAAGCGCCGGGCAGGCCGGCGACGAGATAACCGATAAAGCCGACCGTAATGACGACCGGCCCCGGTGTGATCATCGCGACGGCGACTGCATCGACGAACTGCTTGTCGTTGAGCCAATGGTGCTCGGTCACGACACCACCGTAAAGGAACGGCACGATCGCAAGGCCCGATCCGAACACGAACGCGCCGGCCTTCATGAAAAAGCCCCCGAGCTGCGCAAGCAGTGGCCAATCGAAGCCGGAAACGACGCTGGCCCCCGCAGGGAGATTCGCCGCTGCGATCGCATGGATACCGCCCTTATGCAACCATTTCGGCGGAGCGCGCCAGAGCCAACCAATCAGTCCGCCGGCGATGAACAGCCACGCGATCTCGGATTCCGTGACGAACGTGACGATGGCGAGCGTCAGAAAGATCGCCCACAGGAGCTTGTCGTTGCCGACCGTCTTGATCGTGAGCTTATAGGCGCTCATGGCGATGATGCCGACGACGGCGGCACCCACGCCATAGAACACCGCCTGCATCCACGATAGGCCGCCAAAGTGCGCGTAGGCCCAGCCCAGCGCCACCACCATCAAAAACGAGGGTAGGACGAATGCAAACCCCACGAGCGTTGCGCCGAGAATTCGGTAATGCACATAACCGAGATAAATGGCCAGTTGCGCGGCGAGCGGCCCAGGCGCGAGCTGCGCGAGTGCCAGGCCCTCCTTGTAGTCCGATTCGGTGATCCAGCCGAGCCGTTCGACGAGGTCGCGGCGCATGTAACCGGCCAGCGCCACCGGGCCGCCGAAGCCGAGCGTGCCGAGCCGCAACATGTATCTGACGAGTTGGACCAATGTATAGGTCGGTGCTGCAGTGGCCACCGTGCTCACGAACCTCTCCCAATGTCTTTTTCGGCGCTCGCCGCGAAATGCGTATAGAGCGCGTCCAATACCGCCCCCATCTGCTCGAGCAATTGATTGTCGTCGTCCACGCGCTGGCGGGTGCCCGACATCACCGCCTCGAATCCGACTGCTTCGGGGGCGGCCGGCCCGCCCACGTCGAGCGCATGCACGATTTCGCCCAGTCGCAGCAGGGCCGGATCCTGGTCCAAGCCGAAACTCGCGAGCAGGACCTCGAAGGTGACCCGCTCGCCCACATGCGTGAACGCCGCGCCGTCGAAGTCGAAACCGAGTGCATCGGCCGGGCATTCGTCCGGCGATGTCAGCCATACGAAGCGCGCATCGGAATCGATGAAGCGCCGAATGAGCCAGGCACTGGCCACGCGATCCACCCACATTCGTCGGCGCGTGGCCCAGATACGGCTCCGGTACTGATCGCGTGACAGGAGGCGGATGGGGTGTTCGGCAGGATGTGGCTCACCGGGCGAGAGCACGGTATCGACGAGCGCGACGAGGTCCTGCCACGCGACTTCGGCGCGGGTGGCGGCATCGTCCGGGAAGTAATCGATTGCCCGAATGGTCTCGTAATCTTTGCGCATGCGTCGCAGCAAACGCGTCAATTCAGTCGCCGACTGACCCTCGATGGTTCTGCGCGCCTCCGCCAGCGACCGGATGAACGCGTCGTAGTCGCTTTCGCGGTCGAACAACGCGCGGAACGCCTGTTCCTGAGACGCATCGAGGCTCGGCGCGCGCAGCAGGTGGGCGGTGCCGCCGCTCTCGGCGATGGCGTCGGCCAGCTCGCGCAACATGTCTTCGT
>NZ_DASXWY010000086.1:0-3850 GCF_036503415.1 Trinickia sp.
GAACTACGAGGTGCCGCAAGAAAAATATGGTCGTGCGCTGGAGCTTGGAGTGCTCGATTCACGGTATGCACAAGCTCCGCAGACGGTAGGCGTCGGGCCACAACAGATTGCACCGGTTGGGCAGGTGACCTACGTGGTGGCCGCGTCTAGCTAGGCAGTGCTTGGTTCGATACGCGACTCGCGGCGGCGAGGCGCGTATCGTGTCCCAACTTTGACCCTTCCCCTCTTCGTGCGTTAGGTGATGAAATCCCGATACGGCGATGCTTCAGCCTTGACGAGCGCCTGCAGGTTGGTGGGCCGATTTTAGAGCGCGGGCCGGTAGGGTGGGCCTATTACAAATGATGGACGGGGCGGCGGCGCGCGCCGTGTGCTCTTGGGTGCGTCCTGCCTGTGGTTATCCGATTCACAATATCGGTTGCTTCGCCGTCCGTGCTAACGCTTCATGCTGCACGACAAGCTAAATCTTCGCGTTTCGCAGTCGCAGCGCGTTCGAAATGACGGAAGCTGAACTCAGGCTCATCGCAAGCGCTGCAATCATCGGCGAGAGCAGCAACCCGGTGAACGGGTAAAGCACGCCGGCCGCCAGCGGAACGCCGAATGCGTTGTACACGAACGCGAAGCCAAGGTTTTGCTTCATGTTGGCGACCGTTGCCTCGGATAGCTCTCGCGCACGCGCAATACCGCGCAAGTCGCCCTTGACGAGCGTCACTTGCGCACTGCTCATCGCCACGTCCGTGCCCGTTCCCATCGCAACGCCGACATCGGCTTTCGCGAGTGCCGGAGCATCGTTGATACCGTCCCCAGCCATCGCCACGACATGTCGGGCTTGCTGAAGCTGTGTCACCAGTTCGAGCTTGTCGGCAGGCTTCACCTCGCCATGGAACTCATCGATGCCGAGCTTCTCGGCGACGGCCTTGGCAGTGACCACGCCATCGCCGGTCGCCATCACGACGCGAATACCGTTCTCCTTCAATGTCGAAAGCGCCTCCGGCGTCGTCGCCTTTATCGGGTCCGCGACTGCCAGCAGTCCGGCCAGGCCGCCATCGGCCGCCAAGTACATGACACTGGCGCCTTGCGCGCGCATACCGTCCGCCTCCTTGGCCAGGGATTCCACAGAGACAGCGTCAGTCTGCATCAGCGCGGTGTTGCCAAGCGCGAGTGTTCTGCCGGCGACCAGTCCTCGCACGCCAATGCCCGTCGCAGATTCAAAATTGTCCGGGCGGTCCAAAGTGAAATTCTTCTCACGCGCAGCGGCAACGATGGCTGCGGCAAGCGGATGCTCACTACCTTGGTCCAGACTCGCCGCCAGACGAAGCACTTCATCGCTCGTGTATCCGTTTGTGCCCACGGCCTGCTCGAAAGCTGGACGCCCCTCGGTCAGCGTTCCCGTCTTGTCGACAATGAGCACATCGACCTTGCGCAGATTTTCGATCGCGGCTGCATCTCGAAAGAGAATCCCGGTTGTGGCGCCTTTGCCGCTTGCGACCATGATCGACATCGGCGTCGCAAGGCCCAGCGCACACGGGCACGCGATGATGAGCACCGCCACCGCATTGATTAGACCGAATACCCAGCTAGGCTGGGGTCCAAAGATGCCCCACACAATGAAAGTGAGAAGCGCGACGCTGACGACCCCGACGACAAACACCCCGGCTACCTTGTCCGCCATACGTTGCATGGGCGCCCGAGACCGTTGCGCCTGCGCGACCATCTGGACGATTTGCGACAGTACGGTCTCGGAGCCGACCTTTTCTGATCGAATGACGAGACTGCCCGTCGCGTTCATCGTTGCGCCAATGACGTGGTCCCCAACGCGCTTCGTGACGGGAATGGGCTCGCCAGTAATCATGGACTCGTCCAGCGAACTCGAGCCATCGGTCACCACGCCATCCGTGGGGACTTTCTCGCCGGGTCGCACGCGAAGCAGGTCGCCCACATGCACATGGGACAACGGAACGTCTTCCTCGGAGCCGTCGGGGTTGATGCGTCGGGCGGTCTTGGGGGCGAGCCCGAGCAGCGCCTTGATGGCTGCGGATGTTTGCGAGCGGGCCTTCAGTTCGAGCAATTGCCCGACAAGCGTCAGCGAAATGATGACCGCCGCCGCTTCAAAATACACGCTGACTCGGCCGTGCGCGCTGTACGTTTCAGGAAATACGCTGGGGAAAAGGGTGGCGATGACACTGTAGATATAAGCCGCGCCTGTCCCTAGCCCGATGAGCGTCCACATGTTGGGGCTGCGGTTCATGAATGAGCGCACGCACCGTTCAAAAAACGGCAGGCCTGCCCACAGGACGACTGGCGTAGAGACGATGAACTCGACCCAGTTTTCGGTGCCGGCGTTCATCAGTCCGAGGCGATGGCCAAACATCGCCAGCACGAAAACTACGACGGTCAGTGGCAACGTCCACCAGAACCGGCGTCGGAAATCCACCAGTTCCGGATTCTCACCATCGTCGACGCTGGGCAGAATCGGTTCGAGCGCCATGCCGCACTTCGGACATTGCCCGGGATGGTCCTGGCGAATTTCCGGGTGCATCGGGCACGTGTAGATGGTGCCCTCACGAACTTCGTGTGGCTGCTGATGGTCCTGATGGTGATGAGCATGCGCGTCGTGTCCGTGCCTCGCGCAAGGGTCGTGCTCGTCCGTCTCAGGTGCGTCATGCCCGCCCGGTGACGCGTGCCCGGAAATCCGGTGACGGTGAGGCTCGTCTGCTCCATGTTGACCGCTCATCTTGACGCTCCTTTTCTACTCTCCGCCAGCACCATGCGGATTCCTCGCGATTCACGGTTCTCATATCCGGTATCTATCCTGGGTCAACCGCAATGCGGTTGACCGGCCAACTGCTGAATCTTCAACCTTCCCACAATGGGAAAGTCAAGAGCGCCATATTGCGAGTATCGGCCTATGGGCTCGGCCGCGGATGGGCTCTCGAGTGCTGCCAAGAGTTTCGGCATTTCTGTCTGGCGTTCGCTTCCCGGTGCATCGAGCAGGCCCACCTTGCAGGCCACGACCGGACGGGTGAAACCCGGCGGCTACTACGGCCCGATAGGCTTCGGCGGGTACAAGGAGTCTCGGGGGAAGCCAAGCTGGCACCGACGGCGCAGGACCCCGCGCTTGCACGGCGACTCTGGGATGCATCGGTCGCAGCCACCGGCATCGATCCGGGGCTTGCGGCGGTGCGCTGACAACGCCTTCGCCGAGAGCCGGTCAGCCCTCCGGAGCGCGCCGCAATCTACCGCGCCTTGAGTTCCCACAATGCGTCGAGCACGTGCTGTGTCGCGCGCTCGATCGGGCCCGCCCGATGGGCAATGCCCAGCTCCCGCGAGAGGGCTGGGCGCAGCGGACGCATCACAATGCGCGCATTCGACTGCGGCGCCCCCGCCTCATGCGGCAAGAGCGCCGCGCCATAGCCTGCGGCGACAAGGCTCTTGATTGCGTCGTTGAAATTGAGTTCGATCCGCGGCACCGGCCGGTAGCCGCCCAACGCGAACCATTCCGATATGAGCCGCGACAGGCGCGTTGTCGCATCGTTGAGAATCAGGGGTTGCTTCGCGAGCCACGCGGGCGTAATTCGGGCCGGGCAACGCCAGTCGGCAGGCAGGAAGGCCATGACCGGATCGCGGCGCCACGACCGGATCGCGAGTCCCGCGACCGGGGATTGCGGCAGGGCGACGAGCCCCACATCGAGCGTGCCTTGCGCGAGCCGCGCCAGCGTCTCCTGCGACGTGAGTACCGCGATCTGCACGTCGATGTCCGGGTACTGCTCGCGAAGTTGCGCTACCGACTGCGGCAACAAATGCGCGATCGCGCCGGTAGACGCGCCCAGGCGTACGCGCCCGGCCAGCCCCT
>NZ_DASXWY010000087.1:0-1611 GCF_036503415.1 Trinickia sp.
TTTCTTTTTCTCACTCATTTTCGGCCCGCTTAATATATGTAGAAGTTGTGCATCTTCGCGGTAATTCCCGGTTGCCGAGAGATTTCTTCGAAGAAAACGTTGTTTCCCAAAAAAATATTTCTCGGCAGACGGCTTGCGACCTGGACGTCTCGCGCACCTCTCAATGCGCGACGGATCGTAAGTGATGTCATTCAAATCGAAGCGCGTGCCGAAATCAAGTCCCGCGTTTTAAATCGCCTCGATTCCCACGTTTTGATTCGGGCGACACCAACTGGATCGGCCCGCCCCGCTGGGCGCCGCGCCGAGCAGGGCCTACAATCGGTAGGCGTGCAAATTTGTTCGGGCGAGAGATGGTGATGCTTTATGACGTTCTGGGTGTGCGCGACGACGCCACCGAAGAGGAAATCAAGCGGGCGTACAGGAGGGCGGCGATGCGCTCGCACCCCGACCGCAACGTCGGGCGCGAGGCAGCCGCACATGCCAGCTTCCAGCAGGTGAAGGAAGCCTATGCGATTCTGTCGGACCCGGAGCAGCGGCGCGTCTACGATGCCGTGTATGCGGAGGAAATGGGGCGTCTTACCCGTCACCGCGAAGAGGAGCGCCGGCGAGCGGAGGAGGAGGCCGAGGCCGAATATGCCCGGTATGTGACGCTCGCCATCCGATTCGCGGACCAGGGCTATGCGCGCGATGTGCTGTTCGGCGTGCTGCTCGGCCGTGACTGCGAGCCGGCGCTTGCGGCTCGCATTGCCGATGGGGTGGCCGCGCTGCAGGCATCGCGTGCGGCCGAATCCGTTGCGGCGGATGCGCGGGCGCAAGCTGGCCCAGGCGACGACCTTGCTTGGGACGCACATGCGGCGCGTGAAGGCACGGAGGACCACGAAGTCAACCGAGACGATGAAGGCCGCGAAGCGGGCGATGCTATGCGAGCGCGCGGCGAAGGCGGACATACGAACCTTTTCAGCGCGCTTTGGCATGGCATGTTTGGCCTGCGGCCGTAGTCTTCACTAGCGAGCGGGCGTGCACCTACGCCTTTACGCAACGCTTTGACTCGGCACGCCGGCCTGATTCGCATAGTCTGTCTGGGATAAACCGGGATCACTCGCATTCCAGCGAATTGGCACGAAGCCCGATCGCGTCGCAATGTAATAACAAGACGCTTCCAGCGTGGCATACTCCGCCCATTCAAAAGAATTGGGATTGATTCGATGAGACTCGCATTGCTTCGGGCGCGGGGGCGCCATGTGCTCTGTCACTCGGCTCATGCGGCCGCACTGTCTCTGATGCTCGCCGGTTGCGGTAGCAGCGCACCGCTGTTTACGCACGATGGGCGCCCGACGATCCTTGTTCAGTGTGCGGCGCAGGGTCCGGCGAGCGCGTGCATGGAAAATGCACGCGGCATGTGCGGCGGGGATTTCGACATCATCCAGCAATCGATCACGGACAGTACACGCAATCTGCTTTTTGCATGCGAGGCCAAATGAAATTGCACTTTTGCGCGTACCACCGGTCACAGCGGTACTATTCGGCCTAACAAAAGGAGGCGTATATTCATGGCAACGTATAGGCAACTCACCGAACAGCTTGCAAAGGTCCAGGCGCAAATGGCAGCAG
>NZ_DASXWY010000088.1:0-113841 GCF_036503415.1 Trinickia sp.
GGTGCGGCCCTCGCAACCGGGCAACGCGCCCTCATCGAGGAGCCTGCGCGCGAGCCGTTGACCGAGAAAGCCCGCACCTCCGGTGATCAGTACCTTCATCTGGAATATTCCTCGTCGTCCTGTTTCAGTTCGTCCGGCATCGTGACGATTCGCGGCCCTGTGCGATGGCGCCTAGCGCTTGTATGGCGCGAACCACCCGAGCCCGTCGGAGGTGCCCGCGCGCGGCCGATATTCGCAGCCGATCCAGCCGTCGTAACCCAATGCGTCGATGAGCGAGAACAGATACGGATAGTTGAGCTCGCCGATGTCCGGCTCGTGCCGCTCGGGAACGCCCGCGATCTGGATATGTCCGATGCCCGGGATATCGCGCTCGAGCTTGGTTGCGAGGTCGCCCTCGACGATCTGACAGTGATAGCAATCGAACTGCACCTTCAAATTCGGCGCACCGACCTCGCGGCAGATCGCCTGGGCGTCGTCCTGCCGGCTCAGGAAATAGCCGGGCATATCGCGTGTATTGATCGGCTCGATCAGGATCGTGATGCCGGCGCTGCGCGCCCTGTCGGCGGCGAGCGCGAGGTTGCTCAAATAGGTGTCGCGATGGCGCGCACGATCGTCCCCGGGGCCGGCTAGCCCGGCCATCACATGGATCTTGTCGTTGCCGAGCACGGCAGCGTACTCGAGCGCGCGATCGACTCCTCGGGCGAACGCGTCCTCTCGCCCTGGCAACGATGCCAGGCCGCGCTCGCCCGCGGCCCAGTCGCCGGGCGGCGCATTGAAAAGCGCCTGCACGAGATCGTTCGCGTCCAGCCGGGCTTTCAATTCCTGCGCGGGAAAATCATAGGGAAAGAGGTACTCGACGGCCGCGAACCCGTCCCTCGCCGCGGCGGCGAAGCGATCGGGGAACGCATGCTCGTTGTACATCATCGTCAGATTCGCGGCGAAGCGCGGCATGATAGGACTCCTTTCAGTGTCGAGGGCGCATCACGTGCAACGAGATGGGTCGAACGCGCTACCAGTGGGCGCCGAACGTCTGCCGCAATTCGTCGAGCGCCGTTTCGTCGAGCGGTTCGGGGCGCGGCGTCGCCATGAGCCACAGCCGCGCGGTCTCTTCGAATTCCTCGAGCGCATACGAAGCGTGCGAGACGGAACGCTCCCAGACCACGGGCCCCAACCGCTCGAGCAGAACGGCTCGCACGGTTGCCGCCAGCGCGGCGACTTCTCGCGCAACTTCGCTGTCGCCAGGGCGGCGGTAACGAATCAGCGGCGCGTGGCCCACTTTCATCACGTAGTACGGCGTGATCGGCGGCAGTACGTCGTCATCGCGCCATACACCGCCCGCCTCAGGCCGGGCGAGCGTGAGTGCCACGAGGTGCGTCGAATGCGTATGGACGATGCCGCGCGATGCGGGACTCGCCGCGTAGATCGCACGATGCAGCGCAAGCGTTTTCGACGGCTTGTCTCCCGAAACGGGGTGCCCGTCCAAATCGACCTTGGCGATGCGCGCCGGATCGAGCCGTCCGAGGCATGCGTCGGTCGGCGTGATGAGCCAGCCGTCGTCCAGGCGCGCACTGATGTTCCCCGCCGTGCCGACCGTATAGCCGCGCGCGTAGAGGCTCGCACCGGTCGCGCAAATCTCTTCGCGCGCCGCGGATTCAGCCTGTCGCAAATTGAGCGAGACCGTCATGACGCCGCTCCGCCGAGTTGACGCAGCGCCTTCTCGAAAAAGTCGACGCTGCCGAAGTTGCCCGACTTGAGCGCCAGCGCGAGCGGGGTCGGTCCGATGCTGACCGTTGCGGGCACACCCGGATCGATTTGCGCGCCGATGCGCAGCGCGCGCACGCCGAGCGCTTGCACGACGGCGCCGGATGTTTCGCCGCCTGCGACGACGAACCTGCGTACGCCCAGCGCATGAAGCGCGCGGGCAATCGATGCGAGCGCGGCTTCGACGAGTGCGCCCGCGCGCTCGACGCCGAGTTCATGCTGGGCGGCCCGCACCTCGTCAGGTGTGGCCGTGGCATAGACGAGTACCGGCTCGGGTGTCGATGCTTCGGAGTGCTCTCGTGCGAAAGCCACCGCCCGTTCGACGAGCGGCTCGCCGCGGGCCAGCGCGAGCGGATCGATGCGAAAAGCGGGACGCGACGCCCGCCACGCCCCCACTTGCGCAAGCGTCGCTTTCGATGCACTGCCGGCCAGCACGGCCGCACCGCCATCGACGCACGGCAGTGCCCCCGCATCGCACGTCGCTGACAGCAACCCCGCGCGGCGAAAGTTCTCCGGCAGCCCGAGCGCGAGACCCGAGCCGCCCGTCACGAGTGCCCTATCCATGCATGCGGCGCCCAGCGTGTGCAGATCGCTGTCGGATATCGCATCGGCAATCGCAATGCGCACGCCTTTGGCCTGTTCGGCGGCTAATGCGGCGCGCACCGCATCGCTGCCGCGCGCAACCGCGTCGTAGCGCACGAGCCCGACTTTGCCCTGGGTTTGCCGTTCGAGCACGCGCACGAGATTGGGATCGCGCATCGGCGTAAGCGGATGGTTCTCCATGCCCGACTCGTTCAAGAGCGCATCGGCGACGAACAGATGTCCTCGATAAACGGTGCGTCCGTTTTCCGGAAAAGCGGGACAGGCAATGGTCAAACCGCTGCCGGGCAGATCGGCGAGGGCATCGAGGAGCGCCTCGGCCACCGGACCGATGTTGCCGGCATCGGTCGAATCGAAAGTCGAACAATATTTGAAGAAGAACTGACGGCAACCTTGAGCGCGCAGCCATTCGAGTGCGGCGAGCGACTGAGAGATCGCATCGGCCGCCTCGATCGTGCGCGACTTGAGTGCAACCACGAGTGCGTCGGCACCGCGCGCGGCCGCGGCGACTTCCGGGGTCTCGGGTACGCCGATCGTTTGCATCGTGCGCATGCCGCCGCGTACGAGCATGTTCGCGAGATCCGTCGCGCCGGTGAAATCGTCCGCGATGCACCCCAGCAGCGCACGCCCTTGCCGTGCCCCGCTCATTGCGCGGCCTCCTTGTCGTTGTGGCGTCCGCCCGCCGGCAGGTCGATGCCAGGGAACACCTTGATGACGGCCGAATCGTCCTCGCCTCCGTGGCCGGCGCTCGATGCCATCATGAACATCTGATGCGCCGCGGCCGAGAGCGGCAACGGGAATTTGCTCCGCCGCGCGGTGTCGAGCACGAGGCCGAGATCCTTCACGAAGATGTCGACGGCCGACAGCGGCGTGAAATCGCCCGCAAGGATATGCGGCACGCGGTTTTCGAACATCCAGGAGTTGCCGGCGCTATGCGTGATGACCTCGTAGAGCGCCTCCGGGTCCACGCCCTCGCGCAGACCCAGTGCCATGGCCTCGGCCGCCGCCGCAATATGGACGCCCGCCAGCAGTTGATTGACGATCTTGATTTTCGAGCCGATACCATGCGCCGCGCCCAGCCGATACACTTTTGCGGCTATCGCTTCGAGTACGTCGTTGCAGCCTTCATACGCGGCGGCCGGCCCCGACGTCATCATCGTCATCTCGCCCGATGCGGCCCGCGCGGCGCCGCCGGACACGGGCGCATCCAGCATCTGCAGCCCCGCGGCCTCGATACGCTTGCCGAGCGCAACGGCATATTCGGGTGCCACGGTCGCACTCGCGATGACGATACCGCCGCGCGACATCGCCGGTACGGCACCGGTCTCGCCGAAGAGCACTGCATCGGTCTGTGCGGCATTGACGACGAGCGTCAAAACCACCTCGCAACGGCGCCCGAGTTCCGCCGGGTCCGCGCAGGCGACGCCGCCCTCAGCGGCGAACGCATCGAGCACGTCGCGGCGCACGTCGCACCCATACACGGTGAACCCGGCGCGCAGTAACGATCGGGCCACGCCGAGGCCCATGGCACCCAGCCCAATAACACCGACATTTTTCGACATGCTCGACCTCTGCAGAAAATCAGGAGTCCTACGGAATTGAAAGCACGCCGCCCGTTTGACGACGCGCCGTGAAGCTCAGCGGCAGATTCCGGCTTCTGCCAGCCGCCGAGCGGCGTTGTACATGTGCGTGCAGGCGGCATTGCGTGCGGCCATCGGGTCGCCAGCACGGATTGCAGCCACGATCGCGGCATGTTCTTCGCGCACCTGCCGCGCAAAGTCGCCGCGCAGCGCCTCGTTGCGACGTGTCACGACCGTGCCCGCTTCCAGGTATTGATTGAGGAACGTCAGCGTCTTGAGAAAGTACGGATTGCCCGTCGCCACGGCGATGGCACGGTGAAACGCAACATCTTCCGCGACGCCATCATTTCCCTCCGCCCCCGCCGCGTCGATTTTTGCGAGGGCTGCATCGATAGCTGCCATATCGGCCGCGGTACGGCGCATCGCAGCCTCGGAGGCGACTTCCGCTTCAATGGCGCGCCTCAGTGCGAGGATTTGCACGACGGCGCTCGGTTCCACCGCCTCCGCATAATCGATGCGCAAGGGCCGGATGCCGGCCCGCTCGACGATGAACACCCCACTGCCCTGGCGCGGTTCGACCACGCCTTCGTTCTTCAGACGCGACACGGCCTCGCGAATAACGGTTCGGCTCACGCCGAACTCCTGCGCCAGCACGGCTTCCGTCGGAAGTTTCCCGGTCCGCGCGAACGAGCCCTTCTCGATCTGCTTGAGCAATTGCTGCGCGACGGTGTCGCTCAAGGCACGCACAGGAATCTTCTCGAACATCGGGCGGGACATAAGATGCGTCGCTCATCATCAGGTGATGCGGTCATCATACAAGTTTGCCCTCGAGCTCCTATCGGGACAAACCCGGGGGCACTCGCGCATCGATTGATCGAATTGGGCGCGATTGAGCGCTCGTTTCGGCCAATTGAATTGCCGCGACGGGGGCTACACTGTTTTCCATGGAGCGAGACGTTGGCTCCATCCACACGCTCCCCTCGTGTGGCGATTCAAAGTACCTGAAGACCAGTTGCACCAACGAAGTTTGTCCGACGTAGTGGTATCGCCGCAGTCGCATCACCGGCAGTTGGCAGTACGCAGTCGCATCACCGGCAGTTGGAAGTACGTGGTTGGCAATACGCAGTTGACAGTACGCAGTCGCATCGCTCGTAGCTCGCAGTTCGGATCATCGCAATCAGCAGCACGGGGTTACATCCTGGAACCGGGGGAACGGCGCGGGCACCTGAGTTTCCGCCCAAGGCCGCTTGGCAGCACGCAGTATCTGTATGTAGCAGGTGGTTGAGGCCGCTGACGCTGGAAACAGCATCGGCGGCCTTTGTTCGTCTGCCGCCGCACGAGGCGGCGGGGCCGCAACGCACCCGGCGCGGGCCGGATCGCGGTACATTGTTCTCTGCACGTTTTCGCGGCACGCTTCTCGCACCGCGAAAACGAAGCTGAACGACGAACCACCAGAGAGCACACGACATGCAAACCAAACCGGTACTCGGTCTTGCCGAAATCGACGACCTCCTCGCCGCGGCCCGCAGCGAAGCGCAACGTCATGGCTGGGCCGTCAGCATCGCGCTCGTCGACGACGGCGGCCATCCGCTCGGCCTCGTAAGGCTCGACGGCGCATCGCCATCGAGCGCTTACCTCGCCACCGAAAAGGCCCGCACCGCGGCGCTCGGGCGGCGCGAATCGAAGCTTTACGAGGACATGATCAACGGCGGACGCGTCGCTTTTCTCAGCGCGCCGATCAGCGCCACGCTCGAAGGCGGCGTGCCTATTCTCGTGAATGGGCAATGCGTCGGCGCGCTCGGCGTGTCGGGCGTCAAGTCCGATCAGGACGCGCAAGTCGCCAAGGCCGGCGCCGCGCGCCTCGCAGCCTGAGCCGGTTCCCTCTTCTCAACGTATCAGCAAGTCAACCCGCATACTGACCGACCGACCATGGACAATCCGATCGACCATCACGGGCTGCGCGTCGCCCAAGCGCTCAGCCGCTTCATCGAAGACGAGGCGATGCCCGGCACGGACCTCGATGCCGCCGCGTTCTGGCAAGGCTTTTCGGCGCTCGTGCACGAGTTGGCGCCGAAAAACCGCGCGCTCGTCGCCGAACGCGAACGCCTTCAGACGGCGCTCGACGAATGGCACCGCGCGCATCCGGGCCCGGTGCGCGATCTCGCGGCCTACCGCGCGTTTCTCGAGCAGATCGGCTATCTCGCGCCGCTGCCGCCGCATTTTCAGATCGACACAGCCGGCGTCGACGAGGAGATCTCGGAACAGGCCGGCCCGCAACTGGTCGTGCCCCTTTCGAATGCGCGTTACGCACTGAACGCGGCAAACGCCCGCTGGGGCAGCCTCTACGATGCCCTCTACGGCACCGATGCGCTGCCCGAAGACGGCGGGGCGACGCGCTCGGGTGCCTATAACGCCGTGCGCGGCGCAAAGGTGATTGCATACGCTCGCACGTTTCTCGATCAGGTGGCTCCGCTCGCGAACGGCTCGCATCGCGATGTAACGCGCTATGCCGTACGGGATGGCCAGTTGAGCATGGAAACGGCCAAGGGCGTCACGTCCCTCGCCGAGCCGGCTCGGTTCGTCGGCTATCAGGGCGAGCCCGAATCGCCTTCCGCCATTCTGCTCAAGCACAACGGGCTGCATGTCGAAATCCAGATCGATGCCGACGCACCCATCGGCCGCACGGACCCAGCGCATGTCAAGGACGTCGTGCTCGAAGCGGCAGTCACGACGATCATCGATTGCGAGGATTCGGTCGCGGCCGTCGATGCCGAAGACAAAGTCCTGCTCTATCGCAACTGGCTCGGCCTGATGCAAGGCACGCTGACCGAGTCCGTCTCGAAGGGCGGCACCACGTTCACGCGCCGGCTCAATGCGGACCGCAGCTATCGCGCGCCCGATGGCGGCACGCTCGCGCTGCATGGCCGCTCGCTGCTGTTCGTGCGCAACGTGGGCCATCTGATGACGAACGGGGCGGTGCTCGATCGCGACGGAAACGAGATTCCCGAGGGCATCCTCGACGCTGTCGTGACCACGCTGTGCGCGCTGCACGACCGCCAGCGCAAGACGAATTCGCGCACCGGCGCGATCTATATCGTCAAGCCGAAGATGCACGGGCCGGCCGAAGTGGCGTTCGCCAACGAGCTGTTCGATCGCGTGGAAGACCTCTACGGTTTGCCGCGTCATACGATCAAGATGGGCATCATGGACGAGGAGCGCCGCACGAGCCTGAATCTCGCCGCGTGCATCGCCGCGGCCAGCGGCCGCGTCGCGTTCATCAACACGGGCTTTCTCGACCGCACGGGCGACGAAATTCATACCGGCATGGAAGCGGGGCCGATGCTACGCAAGGGCGATATGAAGAGCTCGAAGTGGATCGCCGCGTACGAGCGCCATAACGTACTCGTCGGCATTGCCTGCGGGCTGCGCGGTCGCGCGCAAATCGGCAAGGGAATGTGGGCGATGCCCGATCTGATGCGCGCCATGCTCGAACAAAAGGCCGCTCAACTGCGCGCGGGTGCGAATACGGCATGGGTGCCTTCGCCTACTGCAGCGACGCTCCATGCGCTGCACTATCACGAGGTCGACGTGCAGGCCGTCCAGCGATCGCTCGAAGGCGTCGATTACGCGAGCGAGCGCGACGCGTTGCTCGAAGGGTTACTGACCGTTCCAGTCGTCGAAAAAGCCGCGTGGTCCGAAGACGAGCTTCGCAACGAAGTCGAAAACAATGCACAAGGCATCCTGGGCTACGTCGTGCGATGGATCGATCAAGGGGTCGGCTGCTCCAAGGTGCCTGACATCCACAATATCGGCCTGATGGAGGATCGCGCGACGCTGCGCATCTCGAGCCAGCATATTGCCAACTGGCTCCATCATGGCGTCATCGACCGATCGTTCGTCGAGGAAACGTTCCGCCGGATGGCCGTCGTCGTGGACAAGCAAAACGCCGGCGATCCGAACTACCGGCCGATGGCGCCCGAGTATGACGCGTCGGTGGCGTTCGAGGCCGCTTGCGCACTCGCGCTGCAAGGCCGGCAGCAGCCGAGCGGGTATACCGAACCGCTGTTGCATAACTTCCGGCTCGAGTACAAACGCCGTCTGAAGCAGCATTGACCAGACCGTCCATCGGTCGGCCAGCCGCCCGCGCCTCGAGACATGGGGCGACGCGCGGGCGCGCGCAACCGGACAGGCCCGTATCGGCTGGGGCGGCTGGCTGCAATGCCGTCTACATGACGCTCTATCACAAGTCATACGCGGCGATCGGGTGATTCCTACACTGCCACAATAGCCGCGATCTTACGTATCTTCGTAGTAGGCGGCCTCATTGGCCGCCTTTTTCTCGCCCCCAAGAATTGTTACAAAAATCTCACGATGGGGGTCCGCGGATTACCTAAAGTGCATTTGCCGTTCCCCGCGAGGTCGGGCTCGTACGGAAACGGCAGGTCCGTCCCAGTCGCGGCACTCATGCCGTGGCTGGACGACGCGGCAACCGACGCGCTGGCGTTTCCAGCGCTTGCGGCCCTGCGGCAGTTGAAGCGGTAGTGTGTTTGGCGAGCAAAAAAGCACAAAGACGTGAGGCACGCCGAGGATGCAATCGTCGAAACTCGGACGAACGGGGCGCAGGACTTGCCACGTCGTGCGTTTTTGTAGCGGCACCTCCGGCTGGCTGACGCGGGTCGCATCGAGAGGGGTGTCTTCCATGCGACTCAAATACAAGCCTCGTACGTTCATTCGCGCCATTCCGGCTGCGGTGGTGATGGCGGTGGCCTCGGCTGCGGCCACGGCGGCAACCGTCGATCCGGTGGTGGTATCCGGCCCGAGTCCATTCGCCTCGTGCACGATCGGTGGCCCGGGCACCAGCTACGTCAACGCTGAAGTGGAACCCTGGGTGGCGGTCAATCCGGCCAATCCGTCGAATGTGATCGGTGCCTGGCAACAGGACCGCTGGTCCAATGGCGGTGCGCGCGGCCTCGTCGCCGGTTATTCGTTCGACGGCGGCCAAACCTGGGCGCAGACGAATCTTCCGTTCTCCGCCTGCGCCGGCGGCCTGGGCTACGAGCGCGCGTCCGATCCGTGGGTTTCCATCGGTCCCGACGGAACGGCTTATAGCGTGTCGATCTCGTTCAATCAATCGAACAACAATAATGCAGTCGCCGCGGCCGTTTCTAAAGATGGCGGAAAGACATGGGGCAATCTGAGCGTGATCATTGCCGATAACGAGCCGTCGCTGCAATTTTTCAACGACAAAGAGTCGGTCACGGCCAATCCGACGAAAGCCGGCGTGGCCTACGCCGTATGGGATCGGCTCGAACTGCCCAACGGCAATCCGTACGCGAACTTGCATACGAGGGCCTATCGCGGGCCAGCGCTCTTTTCGAAGACGGTGGACGGCGGACTCACCTGGAGTTCACCTGCCCAGATCGTCACGGTGCCGTCGCGGCAACAGACGATCGGCAACCAGATCGTCGTCGATCCACGCAACGGCACGCTCTATGATTTCTTCGATCTGATTACCTCGCCTTCGAACGGCACCCCGTATAACGTCGCGTTCATCAAGTCGACCGATGATGGCGCGACGTGGACGAAGCCGCGACTCATTGCCGATCTGCGCACGGTGGACGTCGTCGATCCGAACACGAACGAGCCGTTGCGCACGGGCGATATCATCCCCGAGCCGGCGATCGATCCGGCGACGGGTCAGCTTTACGTCGTCTGGCAAGACGCGCGCTTCAGCGGCGGGCAGTACGACGAGATCGCGATCTCGACATCGACCGATGGCGGCGCAACATGGAGCGCTCCCGCGCGCGTGAATACGCCGACGGGGCGGCTCGCGTTCAACCCGGCGGTCCGCGTCAATTCGTCGGGCACCGTCGCCGTGACGTATTACGACTTGCGCAATTTGGCGGCCGGCAACACGACGACGCTACCGACCGACTATTGGCAGACGACGTCGACCAATGGCGGAGCGAGTTTCGGGAATGAAGTGCATCTGGCGGGATCGTTCGATCTGAAGCTCGCGCCGTTCGCGGAAGGGTATTTCGTGGGCGACTACGAAGGACTCGACGCGCGGGGAACCTCGTTCTTGCCGTTCTTCGTGCGGACCAATACGACCACGGCCAATCCCACGGATGTCATCGCAGCACCCTGAACCGCAGGTCGACCGGCAGCGGTCGCTGAGATAGCGGCCGCTGCCGAGCGAACGACGTCCCTCCGCCCCCGTTGCCTGCCAACTCTCGCTCGTAATTGTTATAATTCGCTCATACCGCCGATATAAAAATAACGCCCTGTTATCGGTGCCCATGACGAATACGACGGCAGCGGCCCAGACCCACGCTCCTATGCTCAAGACCGAACGCCTGCGCTCGCTCGCCGACGCGCTCGCCAAGCACAATGTCATGCGTCTGCGCGACGCAGCTTCGCTGCTCGGCGTTTCCGAAATGACGGTGCGTCGCGATATTGCCGCGAATCCCGAGCGCTTTACCTATCTCGGCGGCTATATCGTCAGTGCGGTCAACGTGCCGAATGCGGCGGGCTACTCGCTCGAACAGGAAAAGGACCACTTCGCCCAAGCCAAGGCACAAGCTTCGGCGCATGCGGCCGTGCTGATCGCCGATCACGAGACGATCTTCATCGATTGCGGCACGACACTGACTTCGCTCGCCCGGCTGATACCGGCCACGATGCACATTACCGTCGTCTGCTATTCGCTCAACGTTGCCGAGATTCTGCGGCGCATGCCGAACGTACGCATGATCCTTCTGGGCGGCGTCTACGTGCCCTCCTCCGACTCGTTCACGGGTGACGAAAGTCTGGAGATGCTGCGCCGCATGGGGATCAACAAGGCATTCATTTCGGCAGGCGGCATCGATGAGACGCGCGGGGTCACCTGCTGGAATTTCCATGAAGTCGCGCTGAAGCAAGCGGCGATGGATAACGCGGTCGAGCGGCACCTCGTGGCCGATTCGAGCAAATTCGGTATCGTCAAAGCCGTGCGCTTTTCGCAGCTCGGCGATTTCGATTCGATCATCACGGAAAAAGGCCAGACGCTGCGCAAGCGCAAGGCTTGACGCATGCGGTGAGCGGGACGCCGCGCACCGCGTCCCGTCAACCGCGCCGGCGCAGTACGAAAAGCGTCCCGGCGATCAGGATGAACGCGCCGACGATGACCTTCTGCCACGTACTCGGCACGCCAATCAGAATCAGCACATTGTTGATGAGCGTCACGAGCACGACGCCGAGCAGCGTCCCGATGACCGTACCGCTGCCGCCCGTGATGCGGGCACCGCCGAGAATGACCGCCGCGATCACATCGAGCTCGGAGCCTACGAGGTCGAACGGATTCGCAATCCGATTGTTCGATACGTGCAGAATGCCGGCGATGCCCGCAAGAAAACCCGTATAGCCGAACACGAACAGATGCACGGCCCGCAGGTTGTAGCCGAGCCGCTCGGCAATGGCGAGGCTCCCGCCCATCGCATAGACCGCTCGCCCCATCATCGTCCGGTTGAGCAGCCACCACGTCGCGAGCGCCGCAACGACCAGCGCGATCACCGAGATCGGCAGCACCGCGTGCAATCCGTCGGCCGTCCGATAGGCAATGAGCGGTATGCGGCCGAAGCGGTCCATGCTGTGCGGAATGTTCATGAAGAACGTCGTGCCGACGAAAGTCAGCAAGACACCGCGGTAAAGATACTGCGTGCCGATCGTCACGATCAGCGACGGCGCCTTCAACCGATAGACGAGTACGCCGTTGAGCAACCCGAGCAGCACGCCGCCGATAGCGCCTGTCACCAGGATCAACGCAAACGGCGCGTCGGGCCACCACGCGAATACGGCCTTCGTAATGGCATACATCGTCAGCGCGCCGATGGCGGTGAACGACACGTCGATGCCGCCGGAGGCGAGCACGACGAGCGTGCCGAGCGCGAACAGCGACATCGTCGTAGCCGAATGCAGCATGTCGAACAACGTCGCCCATTGCAAAAAGCGCGGATTGAGCGAGGTCACGACGACACAGGTCACCGCGATCAACGCGGCAGTGAACCACTCGGGGTTGCGTGCGAGGCGCGCACGCCAGCTCGCCGCCCGCGCCTTGCGGGACAACTCCAGTGCGTTCGTGTTGGGGGTACTCATCGTTTGATTGATGCTCATACTGGCTCCGCCTGCGCCGGCCCCGCTTCCGCCAACAGCGCCTGATACAGCGCCGCCTCGGTCAGCCCTTCGGCACGATATTCCCCCGCAATGCGGCCTTTTTTCATCATCAGGATTCGATCGCAATTGAGCAGCAACTCCGGCAGATCGTCGCTGATCAGCAAGATGCCGATGCCGCGCTGCGAAAGCCGCTGCATGATCCGGTAGATGATGTCCTTCGATCCGACGTCCACGCCGACCGTCGGCCCATGCAGGATCAGCACATGAGGATCGATCGCAAGCCAGCGGCCGATCAGCACGCGCTGCTGGTTGCCGCCCGAGAGCGACTGCACAGGCTTGTCGATGTCGGGCGTGGCGATCTGAAGTTCCTTGACCGTATCGACGGCCAATGCGCGCGAGCGCTTGCGGTCGATCTGGCCGAAACGGTCGCGCAAGCTCGAAATCATCGCCGTGATGACGTTTTCGCGAATCGACTTGTCGAGAAAGAGCCCTTCGCTCAAGCGGTCTTCCGGTACATAGCCGATCCGGTGCCGCTTGGCATCGGCCGGCGTCGAAAGCGTCACGCGCCGGCCCTCGAGCGTGACGGTGCCCGTATCGGCGGGGCTCACGCCCGCGAGCGCGCGCGCAAGCTCGTTGCGCCCCGAGTCGAGCAAACCGGTCACGCCGAGAATCTCGCCGCGATGCAGCGCGAACGAGACCTGACGAAACTGCTCGCGCCGCCCCAGTTCTTGCACATCGAGGACCACCTCCGCGTGCGAGTCGGCCGCGTCGCGATAGCGCTCTTCCGAAAGCTTGCGCCCCGTCATGAGTTCCGAGAGCTGCGCCTTCGAGTAATCGGCGATCGGGCCTTGCGCGACCTTCTGCCCGTCGCGCATCACGATGACCTCGCCGCCGATCGCAAAACATTCGTCGAGCTTGTGGCTCACGAACAGTACCGTGACGCCTTGCGCGCGCAGCGTCTCGAGCACTTCGATCAGATTGGCGACTTCCTTTTGCGTCAGCGACGTCGTCGGCTCGTCCATGATGACGAACTTCGCTTCGCTCGCGATCGCGCGAGCGATCGCAACGAGCTGTCGCGTCGCGAGCGGCAGCTGTTCGATCAGCGTGCGCTGGAATTCGGCGTCGCTCGGCAGACCCACTGCTTCGAGCGCGCGCCGCGCCGTCGAAAACAGCACGCGCCGGTCGAACGTGCGGGCGAGCCGGCCATCGTGCTCGGCGAGTTCGGCCGTGAGGGCCACGTTTTCCGCCACGCTGAGATTCGGCAGCAGCGAGAGATCCTGATAGACGGTTTCGATACCGGCCGCGAGCGCCTGCAACGGCGAAAGCCGCGCATAGCGCGCGCCTTCGATCACGAGCTCGCCTTCGTCGGGCGGCTGCGCCCCCGAGATGATCTTGATGAGCGTGCTTTTGCCGCAACCGTTTTCGCCCAACAGGTGATAGATCTGGCCGCGCGCGAACGAAAGCGTCACCCCGCGCAGCGCATGCACACCGGTGAAGCGCTTGTGTACGCCTACGACTTGCAACAACGGCTCGCTGGCCTGGTGCTCATTCATCGTGATCCCGCTCGCAATCGAAACGACGAAGCGCGCCCGGCTGCTACTGCCGGGCGCGCGTCTCACGCGCCGATCAGAAGTTGTATTGCTTGTAGTTCGTCTTGTCGACGCTCACCCAACCCTGGCCGCGTGCGATGAGGCCCTTGCCCGGCCCCTTGCTGAAGACGACTTTCTCATAGCCGGGCATGCCGAGATTCAGCGTATCGCCGACTTTGAACGTCTTGCCATCGACGAGCATCTTCGCGATCTTGTTCATCGCCTCGCCGGCCAGCTTCGGATCCCAGAACGCAATGCCGTTGATCGCGCCGCTTTCGAGGTACTTGCCGGCTTCGGCCGGCAACCCCGTGCCGAACACGCAGACCTTGCCCTGCAGGCCCGCTTCCTCCACGGCGCGCCCGATGCCGAGCACGTCGAGCGACGACGATCCCTGGAAGCCCTTGATGTCCGGATGCTTGCGCAGCACTTCCTTGGCCACTTCGTAGGCACGCGTGCCGTCGTTGTTGGTTTCGAGGTTGTGCTCGACGAGTTGCATCTTCGGATACTTCGCCTTCGCCTCGGCGATGCCGCCTTCGGCCCATTGCACCTGCGAGCGGCTGCCGAGCGAGCCGACGAGCGTCGCCCACTTGCCCTCGCTCTTCATGCAGCTGGCGAGCCTGTCATTGAGCGCGGCGCCGTACGCGGCGTTATCGAAGGCCTCGAGATCGACCATCGTGTTCTTGGCGTTGTCCGCCTCGTGCGTGACGACCTTGATGCCGCGATCCATCGCTTTTTTCAGCACCGGTTCGAGCGTCGGCGGATCATAGGGGACGACTGCCAGCGCGCTCACCTTCTTGGCGATCAGGTCTTCGATGATCTTTGCCTGTTGGGCGGCGTCGGCACGGCCAGGACCGGTCTGGTACGCGTTCACGCCCGTTTCCTTGGCGAATTCCTTGACGCCGTCGTCCATGCGGTTGAACCAGCTGATGCCGGTCACTTTCACGACCGTGACGATCGTCTCGTTCGTCGCCGCTTGTGCCGCGAATACGATGCCGGCGCCGAGTGCGCATGCGGTGAGCGCGAGGCTCAATCGAATCGGTTTCATGCCGTGTGTCTCCTGTGTATTGTTCGCTCGATGCCCCTTGCTACCGCGGCGAACGCCCGAGGCCTTGGTGTTCGCCGACTGCTCGATCCGCTTCGTCCCTGCTGTCTTCATCCCCCGGGGCGAGGCGGCGTCTTGCCGCCGCGCGGCAGCGCGATGCCGAAAATCGCGCGTACGCGTTCGCCGCCCGCAAATGCCAGCGAGAGCAGCAGCAGAAATCCCCACGTACAGTCTCCGAAGAACTGCGACACGTTCATGAGGTTGAACAGGCTCGAGAGAAACTGCAGCACCGTCGCGGCAAAAAACACGCAGACGACGCGGCCGTACCCGCCCGCGGGATTCACGCCGCCCATCACCGCGATCAGAATCGCGATGAGCAGGTACGAGTTGCCGTAGTCCCACTTCGCGCTCATGGTGTGCGTCACGCTCACGAGACCCGCGAGCGAAGCCAGCAGGCCGCATAGCGTATAGGTGGCAATCAGCATTCGCGCGTTCGGCACGCCCGCATAGAACGCGGCGCGCTGGTTGGTACCCATCAGATACAAGCGCAGTCCGAACGGCGTGCGCTTGAGCACCCAGCCCAGCACGAGCGCCGCGGCGAGAAAGATGCAAAACGAGATGGGCACCTGAAAGAAGGTGCCGTTGCCGATGTCCGAAAGCGGCTCGATGTAATCGATGTGCACCGACGCGCCGTTGCTCAGCGCCACGGCCAAACCCGTGAAGACGAGTTGCGTGCCAAGCGTGCAAAGGATCGGCGTGAGCCTCAGACGAGCAATCACCAATCCGTTCAAAAAGCCCCCCGCAAGCCCCATCGTCACGACGATCGCGCAAAAGAGCGCGGTATAGAGCACCGGGGAATCGTCGCCGTTGACGAACTGCGGCACGACGAGTGCGGCGACCATGCCCGACAGGTTCGCAAGACCCACGCCCGAGAGATCGATGCCGCCGTTGCCCGAGAGCATCGATAGCATGATGCCGAACGCGAGCAGGCCGACCTCGGGCAACTGCGAGCCCATCGACTGCAGGTTGTCGATGCCGACGAACTGCCCGTGCGAAAACCCTACCGCGACAAGCACCACGAGCACGTTGACGCTCAATAGAAAGTTGAGCTGCCGGTCGGCGAACCACTGGGCGGGACGGATTGACGGCTTCATGTTGACGACATGCTCCTCCAAATCTTTTGCTCGGACCGTTCGCGTTTGCCGCGCGAAACCTGTTTCACGCGATGTGCGCGTCGCGCTCCGCCTCAGCCCGCGGCCGCAGCCGCACCGAGCAGCGACTCGATTTCCGCGAGTCGCGGCATCGACGGCGCCGTGCCCGGGCGCGTGACCGAAATACCGGCGAGCGCACAGCCGAAGCGTATCGCCTCGACCGGATCGTCGCCGCGTGCAAGCGCGGCCGCGAAGCCGCCCGTGAAGCCATCGCCGGCACCGGCCGTCTCGATGACGGGTCCGCATCGGAACGCCGGCACGAAGACCGAGCGCGCATGCGAGTGCATGAGCGCGCCGGCCTCGCCAAGCGTCACGATGACCGCACCCGCACCCTTCGCGAGCAGCGCATCGGCCGCCTTGCGCGCATCGTCGCGCGAACGCACTTCGATGCCGGTCAGCGTGGCGGCCTCGGTCTCGTTCGGCGTGACATAGTCGCACAGCGCGAAGATATCGTCGGGCAGCGGCAGCGCCGGAGCCGGATTGAGCACCGTGGTCACGCCATGGCGGCGCGCGATCTCGAGGCCGCGACGGGCGGCTGCCACCGGCTGCTCGAGCTGGGTCACGAAGACCTGAGCCGAAGCGATATCGGTTTCGATCGCGTCCGCATCGCCGGCATCCATCGTGCCGGCCGCGCCGGCCGCGACGATGATCGCATTGTGGCCCGTTCCCTCTTCGACGAAGATGTGCGCCGCGCCCGTCGCCATGCCCTCGACACTCGTGGCGCGCGCCACGATCCCCTCCGCCTGCCAGGTCGCGCGCGCGATGTCGCCGAACGCGTCGTTGCCCAACCGCGTGCAAAACACGACCTCGGCACCGGCGCGCGCGGCGGCGACCGCCTGGTTCGAGCCTTTGCCGCCCGGACCCATTGCAAACGTCGAGCCGGCAATCGTCTCGCCGATGAGCGGCATGCGTGACGCCCGGAACGCGAGGTCCGTCACATAGATGCCGAGGATGACGACGCGCCCGCCCATCATGCTGCCTTGGTCGCATCCCCGGAGGGGATTGCCTTCGGGGCATCCCCGGAGGGGATTACCTTCGGGGCATCCGGCGCGAGAATCACGCCCTTGGCGAAAACGAAGCAGCCATAGCCGCGCAGCTCGCCCGTCGCAATGACGCAATAGGCCTTGCGCGCGCGGGCATAAAAAGCGTGACGCTCGATGGACGCGAACGGCACGCTGCGCCCCTCGGCGGCGTCGACCTCCGCTTGCGCCTCGCGCTGCACGGCCGGCAGCGCCTGCGGATCGCCGACGACTTCCATGCGCATCGCGGGCGCCTCGACGTACGTGTCGAGCGGCAAGATCGACAGCACCGCGCGCACGGCTTGCGCCGAATCGGCGCCATCCATGCGCAGCAGGCGGCCCAGCTTCGTATCGCGAGCCACTGAATCCGCGGGGAAATTGGCGTCGCAGATCACGACTTCGTCGCCGTGCCCCATTGCGCTCAGCGCGTAAAGAACATCGGGGTTCAACAGCGGGTTCAGATTCTTCAGCATCTTGTCTCCTGTCTCCTATCGCCTGACGATGCGAGGCATCGGCATTGTATTGCCCGCGCGTCGAGCGCGCCGCCGCGAATCAATCGCCGTAAGGTATCCAAATGTTCTTGACTTGCACAGCCTGGCGCAAGAACGGCAAACCCTCATTCATCGCATCGAACCAGTCGATTTGCCGTCCGTAGTCGACAAATGTCCGTTTCAGGTTGCCGACCGATTCGCGCTCGACGAGCGTCGAATCGGCAGCCGGCCCGAAGCACCAGAGCGCGTCGACGTCGTCGTGCTTGGCCAGCGCGGGCAACAGTGCCGCGCGCGCGCCCGTGACGATGTTCAGCGCGCCGGCCGGCACGTCCGACGTTTCGACGACCTGATAGAAGTCCGTCGCCATCAGCGGGCAAGCCTCGCTCGGCAGCACGACGACGCGATTGCCGAGCGCAAGCGCCGGTGCCACGAGCGAGACAAACGCCGCCAGCGGCGCTTCGTCGGGACACGCTATGCCGATCACCCCGAGCGGCTCATGCATCGCCAACGCCACGCCGCGCAGCGGCGGTGCATGTACGGCACCGTCGAATTTGTCGGCCCACGCGGCGTAGGTGAAAAGACGCGCGATCGATGTCTCGACTTCGCGCGACGCATCCTGCCGCGCTGCTCCAGTGCGGCGCACGAGTTGCTGGGCGAACTCCTCGGCCCGCACGGCAAGGTTCTCCGCGAGATAGTAGAGCACCTGGGCCCGGCCATGCGCGCTCGTTTGCGACCACTTGTCCGCGCTACGCGCCGCCGCTACCGCATCGCGGATGTCCTTGCGGTTGCCGTCGCCGACTTCGCCGACGAAGGTACCGTCGGGCGCGTGAACCTCGCGCGAGTAGCCGCTGTCGGGCCGAACCTGCTTGCCGCCGATATACAGCTTGGCCGTGCGGTCGATGCGCGCAATGGTGTCGTCGCGCTGGCCGACGACCCCGGCCGGCGATGTCGCGCGCGGTGCGGATTCGGCGCGCAATGGCAATCCGCTCCAGCCGGGCGGCTTCAAATACTCGTAGATGCCCTCTTTGCCGCCCTCGCGCCCATAGCCCGATTCGCGATAACCGCCGAACCCGACGGCCGCATCGAAGAGATTCGTCGCATTGACCCACACCACGCCACAGGCAAGACGCGGCGCGATGTCGAGCGCGCGGCCGATCGTTTCGCTCCAGACGCTCGCGGCCAGCCCATAGCGCGAGTTGTTCGCGAGCTCGACGGCTTCGTCCGGCGTGCGAAAGCTCATGACCGTCAAGACGGGGCCGAAGATTTCCTCCTGCGCGAGCGTCGATGCGGGTGCGACGCCGGTCACCAGCGTCGGCGCATAAAAGACGCCGCGCGCCGGCAACTCGACTTCTCGCGGCTGCCAGATCGTGCAGCCTTCACGCCGGCCCGTTTCGACAAGCGCCTCGATGCGCGCGAGCTGCACGCTGTCGACGATCGCGCCCATATCGATGCCCTTGTCGAGCGACGGGCCGATCCGTAGCGTCGCCATGCGGCGCTTGAGCTTGTCGATGAAACGCCGCTCGATGCCTTCTTGAACGAGCAGCCGCGAACCCGCGCAGCAGACTTGCCCCTGATTGAACCAGATGGCGTCGACAACGCCCTCGACGGCACCGTCGAGGTCCGCATCGTCGAAAACGATGAACGGCGATTTGCCGCCGAGTTCGAGCGTCAGCGACTTGCCGGAGCCCGCCGTGGCAGCGCGAATGAGTCGGCCGACTTCGGTCGAGCCCGTGAAGGCGATCTTGTCGACGTCGCCATGCTCGACGAGGGCGGCACCCGTGCGCCCGTCGCCCGTGACCACATTGAGCACGCCATCGGGCAGACCGGCGCGCCGGGCCAGCTCCGCGAACAGCAGCGCCGTCAGCGGCGTGTATTCGGCCGGTTTCAGCACAACGCAATTACCGAGCGCGATGGCCGGTGCGATCTTCCACGCGAGCATCAAAAGCGGGAAGTTCCACGGCACGATCTGGCCGATCACGCCAAGCGGCGTGAAACCCGCGAATTCGCTGTCTTGCAACTGAGCCCAGCCCGCGTGATGCAGGAAGTGGCGTGCGACGAGCGGCACGTCGATATCGCGCGTCTCGCGAATCGGCTTGCCGTTGTCGAGCGCTTCGAGCACGGCAAAGAGACGGCTCTCGCGCTGCACCATCCGTGCAAGTGCGTAGAGGTGGCGCGCGCGGCCCGCGCCGCCCAGCGCTTGCCAGCCCGGCTGTGCAGCGCGAGCGGCCGCGACGGCCGCATCGACATCGGCCGCATCGCCCTGGGCCACGCGCGCAAGCGTTTCGCCGCTCGCCGGCGCCAGCACATCGAATGTCTCGCCGGCCGACGGCGCGCGCCACGCGCCCCCGATGAAATGTCCGAACCGGCCCTCGTGTGCGGCAAGCCACGCACGCGCCGGCTGATCGTCCTCGGGTGCGGGACCGTAATCCATCGAAGCAAAGTACTCGGCTACGCTCATCGCAGTGCGCTCGGTCAGGCTAGAGGGTGTCGGTTGAAAGCGGAATAGCGGCCGCTGACGTGGTGTTCGAGCTGCCGCTCGATATCGGCCAGCAGGCTCGACGCGCCGATGCGAAACAGCGCGGGTTCGAGCCAGGGGCGGCCGAGTTCTTCCTTCATCAGAATTTGATACGCAAGTGCCGATTTGGCCGTGGAGACCCCACCTGCCGGCTTGAAGCCGATGGCGAAGCCCGTTCGCTCCCCGTACTCGCGGATCATGCGCGTCATCACGAGCGAAACGTCGAGCGTGGCGTTCACGCCTTCCTTGCCCGTCGACGTCTTGATGAAGTCCGCGCCGGCCATCATGCAGACCATCGAAGCCTTCGCCACGTTCGACAGCGTGCGGATGTCGCCCGTCGCCAAAATCGCCTTCAAGTGGGCCGCCCCGCATGCGGCGCGAAACTCGCGCACTTCGTCGTAAAGCGCGCGCCAGTTGCCGGTCAGCACGTGTTCACGCGTCACGACGATGTCGATCTCCGCCGCGCCGTCGGCCACCGACGCTTCGATTTCCTTGAGCTTGAGCGGATGCGGGATCAGGCCGGCCGGAAAGCCCGTCGACACGGCCGCAACGGGAATGCCGCTGCCCGCCAGCGCGTCGACCGCGGCCGCGACGAAGCGGTGATAGACGCACACGGCGCCGGTTGTCAGCCGCGCGTCGCCCATGCCGAGCGCCTCGAGGAGGTCGTCGCGAATCGGCCGACGCGCCTTGGCGGCCAGACGCCGCACGCGCGCCTCCGTATCGTCGCCGGCGAGCGTCGTCAGATCGATGCAGGTCACGGCCTTCAACAGCCATGCCGCCTGGGCGTCCTTCTTGACCGAGCGGCGAGTGCCGAGCGTCGCCGTGCGGCGCACGACGGCCGATTGATTGACGCGCAGCGTATCGAACCATGCGGCATCGAACGACACGCCCGCATTACGCAACGGATGAGGCGGCGCAGCGCCACGCAGCGCGACCACCGCCTGGGATGTAGCTTCTGACATGGAAAGATGCCTGAATGGTGCGCCACACAACGCGGCGTGAGCGCAGATTGGCAACCATCCTATATCAGGCGATACGATCGTGACAAGTGCTTGTGATGATTATCTCTACAAGCCTGTCTGATCTGTCCGCAACGCGTGCATCGATTCGCGCAGCGCGGGGTAGAGCGCCTTGTAGACGTCGAACCGTTGCGCGTAGATCGCGCGTCTGCCGGCGTCGGGCCGTGCGTGCTCCCGCAGCGTCACCCAGCCGCGTGCGGCGGCCTCTTCGGTCACGATTCCGGTACCGAGCGCCGCAAGCAGCGCCGCCCCAATGGCGGCCTCGACTTCCTGTTCGATCGTGTAGACCGGATAGCCCGTCACGTCGGCGATGATCTGCATCCACAGATTCGAATGCGCGGCCCCGCCCACGACGATGAGCCGCTCGTCGAGCGACTGCGCGCCTCGTCGTCCCGCGTCGATGTTGTGCTGCAGCGCGAACGCCACGCCCTCCAGCACGGCACGGTAGAGGTGCGCGCGCGTATGGACGAGGTTGAGACCGACGAATGCACCGCTCGCCTGCGGGTCCCAGATCGGACTGCGCTCGCCCATCAGATAAGGCAGAAACATCACGCCCTCGCAGCCCGCTGGAACTTCAGCGGCGGCGGTTTCGAGCAGTTGGTGTGGGTCGCCGTGCGGGAGCGCGCGCGCCGCCTCGACCTCGGCCTGGCAGAACTGATCGCGATACCAGCTCACGCAAGCCCCCGCGCAGCTGGCCCCGCCGAAGATGTAGAGATCGCGCCGGCCATTGAGCACATACGGCATGCTGACCAGGCCATGTCGCGCATCGACGGTCTGGTTGATATAGCCCCAACACATGCTTGTGCCGATCATCGCAACATGCTGGCCGGCCCGCGTGACACCGGCCGCCAGCGTGGCGATGGCCGCATCGACGCCGCCGGCAACGATCGGCATGCCCGCCGCGAGTCCGAGCTCGGCGGCCCATGACGCCAACAAGCCGCCCACCGCTTCCGACGATTCGACGAGCCGCTGGGGCATCAGCGCAGCGGGAATGCCCAGCATGGCGAGCGCTTCGTCCGACCAGCTACGGCGCGCGACATCGTAGACGCCGCCGATGTTGCCGGCCGAGCTGTGATCGACGGCGAGCTCGCCGGTGAGCCGGTAGGCGATATAAGCATTGGGAGGAAGAAAGTAGCGGGTCTGGTTCCAGACATCGGGCTTGTGCTCTCGCAGCCACAGCATTTTGGTAAAGCCGTAATAGCTGTCGACACCGTTACCGGTGATGGCCCGCAAACGCTCGACATCGACATGGCGGCGTACCCATTCCACTTGATCGGTCGCGCGCCGGTCCATCCAGATCAGGCAAGGATGAAGCGGGCGAAATTCGTCATCGACGGGGATGCCCGACCCGCCGTACAGGCTGCTGATCGCCAGCGCTTTGATGTCGCTTGCCGCGATGCCCTTCGTGCGCGCCTCGCGCGTGCAGGCCGCGATGCAAAGCACCGCTGCGTCGAACCAGACGTCGGGCCATTGTTCGGCCCACAGCGGTCGCGGCGTGTCGGGCCGGTAGCCGTGCGCATGCTGCGCGACGATGGCGCCGCTCGCGTCGACGAGGACAGCTTTCGTACTTTGCGTGCCGATATCGATGCCGATGACGTAATCCATGGCGGGACGTGTCTCCTTCGTTGTTTTTGCGCGCGACGAGCGCGCACGGTCCGCCCACATGCGAACAGTGCGTTTATAGGCCGATCGTCGGGGCGGTGCAACGTCCGGAGCGGGGCAACCGTCCAGGGCGCACTCGATAATGCCGTTCGCGCCCTGGCGCCCATGGCGACATGGACTGTCGGCGCCTTACTTCTCGCTCTTCTTCGGAATCTTGGCGCCGTGCTTGCGCGCCTGATTCAGTGCGATGGCCACAGCTTGCTTTTGCGGTTTGCCGTGCTTCATTTCGGTCTTGACGTTCTTCGAAACGTCTTCGCGGGACGTGCCTTTGCGTAGTGGCATGATGTCCTCCTGGATGGGTTGTCCATACTCGCTCGTCTTCGCGACGGCTTGCTCGTATACAAGCAACGCCCATTCCACACACAACCGGCACGCGCACCGGCGAAGTGCCGAGGGAGGCTTCAGCCCTCGATGCGCCGGCGCGTCGTGCCCAGCAACTCGGCCATGGCCCGCCGCGCCCCATCGGCGTCGCGCTGCCGGATCGCATCGAACACCGCCGAATGCTCGTCAAGCGACGCGTTGAACACCTCCGCGCGTTTCGCATTGAGCAGCAGTTGCGCTTCGAGCGTGCGACCGATCAGCGGTCCGAGCGGCATCAGCAGCTCGTTGCTGCAGGCGGCCAGAATGCCGAGATGAAAGCCGAGGTCGGCGCGTACCCATTCGTCGACGGTCCGCGCCGACACCATCGCGGCATGGGCGCGCTCGAGCGCGACGAGCGTCTCGCTCGTATGGGCGCGCGCCGCCAGTTCGGCCGCATAAGGCTCGACCATCTCGCGCATTTCCTGCAGCTTCAGCGCGAAACTGAGCGGCGGCGCCACCTGCGAGTACCAATCGAGCAGATCCGCGTCGAGCAGATTCCAGGCATGGCGCGGCCGCACACGGGTACCGACTTTCGGCCGCGATTCCACGAGCCCTTTCGATGTTAGCGTGCGCAGCGCTTCGCGCAGCACGGTCCGGCTCACGCCGAACGAGCTCATCAACTCCGCCTCGCGCGGCAGGATCGTTTCGGGCGCATAGTCGCCCCGCAAAATGCCTGTCGCCAGCAGGTAGGCGACGCGTCCGTGCAGATCACGCTGGATGATGATTCTCCTTTCCAATTGCTTTCGCCGGCCGTTGCGATTCACGGCCGTCGACCGCGATTATCGCGGGGCCTGCGCAAAGCGCAAGCCGTCGATCCGGGCAAGAAGTCGCCGCTATAAAAGTACTATTAATATTACTCTAAACAAAGTTGAGGTACGATACCGTTTTCGGCGCGATCGGACAGCGCCCGGCTGTCCGTCATTCAGGCATTCAGGCCGCCACCGCCCTGCACAGTCAAAGGAGGAGAGGGATCCATGAAAATCACCAAGCTCGAAACGTTCGTCGTGCCGCCGCGCTGGCTGTTTCTGAAGATCGAAACCGACGCAGGGATCGTCGGCTGGGGCGAGCCGGTCGTCGAAGGTCGCGCGCATACGGTTCAGACGGCGGTCGAGGAACTGGCCGATTATCTGGTCGGCAAGGACCCGCTCGCCATCGAAGATCATTGGCAGGTGATGTATCGCGCCGGCTTTTACCGCGGCGGCCCCATCTCGATGAGCGCGATCGCAGGCATCGACCAGGCGCTCTGGGACATCAAGGGCAAGCACCATGGCGTGCCTGTCCACGCCCTGCTGGGCGGCCAGGTGCGAGACCGTATCAAGGTGTATTCGTGGATCGGCGGCGACCGCCCGAGCGATGTGGCGAACAACGCGCGCGCGGTAGTCGAGCGCGGCTTCAAAGCGCTCAAGATGAACGGCTCGGAGGAAGTGCAGATCGTCGATACCTTCGACAAAGTCGAACGCGTCATCGCGAATGTGGCGGCCGTGCGCGAGGCGGTCGGCCCGCACGTGGGCATCGGCGTGGACTTCCACGGTCGTATTCACAAGCCGATGGCGAAGGTGCTCGCGAAAGAGCTCGATCCGTACAAGCTCCTGTTCATCGAAGAGCCGGTGCTCTCGGAAAACGCCGAAGCGCTGCGCGACATCGTGAACCAGACGAACACCCCGATCGCGCTCGGCGAGCGGCTCTATTCGCGCTGGGACTTCAAGCAGATTCTGCAAGGCGGCTACGTCGACATTCTCCAGCCGGACGCCTCGCACGCGGGCGGCATCAGCGAGTGCCGCAAGATCGCGACGATGGCCGAGGCCTATGACGTCGCGATCGCGCTGCACTGCCCGCTCGGCCCGATCGCGCTGGCGGCGTGCCTGCAACTCGACGCCGTCAGCTACAACGCATTCATTCAGGAGCAAAGCCTCGGCATCCACTACAACCAGGGCAACGACTTGCTCGATTACATCCGCAACCCCGAAGTCTTCAAGTACGAGGATGGTTTCGTCTCCATCCCGCAAGGGCCCGGACTCGGTGTCGAAGTCGACGAGGCGAAGGTGCGCGAGATGGCGAAAGTCGGACATCGCTGGCGCAACCCGGTTTGGCGCCACGAGGATGGCAGCGTCGCCGAGTGGTAACCGCGAAGCGCCGCACGGCGCTGCGCGATGCCGCGTAACGTTCGCCCAACGTTACGTTCGTTCAACGTTACGCCCGTAACGGCACGCGCGTAACGCCCGCCGTTTCGGGCGCTCTCGGCCGATCGGGCAATCGCCCGGTCGCAGCCCGATTCATTGCTGCACAGGGCTTCGCGGTGGGCCGCCCCATCGATGCGAACGACTGGCCCGGCTCTTGCGTATCTCCCCGCAAAACGACACATCAGGGAGAAACCGCCATGCATGACTATCTACCCGACTATTTGATCCGGGAACAGATGGCGGTCAGCGCGCTCGTGACGTTCGGCGTGCTGCGCGTTCTGGCCGCGGCGCTGCTCTGGCGCCGCGGCTGGGAAGCTGCATGGGCGGACAAGGCCGGTATCGCCGCGGCGCTGCTTTACTGCGCGCCGCAGCTCGTCGGGCTGTTGTCGCACTCTTACTTCTTGCCGGGCGCAATGGCCGAACTCGAAGGCAAGATGGCAGGCTGCGCGATCGCACTGTTTGGCGCCCCTATCCTCAGCCATCGCCTCGGCTACGAATGACGGCCTCGCGCCTATCGTCATCGCCGGCCCAGGCCGCGACGCCGCTATCAGGTATGACCGGGCGGTGTCAGCCCAAGCACCGCCGCAGTCACGAAGATCGCGACCATCACCAGTGCTTCGAGGTGTAGAACGTTGCGAAACGTATGCGCGTCGAGCGTCGAAGCGCTGCGGCGCAGCCGCGGCAACGCCGACGTACGATTGAGCGCCCCCAGCACGACAGCCAGCAGCACGAGCGAGAGCTTGAGCGTCAGCACGTGTCCCCATGCAGTCCCGCGCAAGGCCGCAAACGAGCCTCCCAGCCCACGTTGCGCGCCGACCAGACCGGAAATCAGCACAACGCAAAAAGCCGCGAGCGATACGTTCGAGACCCGGTCCGCAAGGCGGATCAGCGCGATACGCGTGATCGACGTGTCGAGCGCGGGCAGCACCACGAGCCCGCCGGCCAGCACCACGCCGCCCCAGACGGCCGTCGCCAGCACGTGAACCGCCTGCATCGCCCAGCCGAGCGAGGGTATGCCCGCATCGGCAGCATGCCCGATCGCAGCCGTGCCGGCCGCGCTGGCGAGCGCGCCGAGCCAGAACATCCCCGCCCCGAAGCGCCCGCCGCGAGACAGGAGGGCCGCCATGAGCAGCCAGGCGGCGCCGGCGAATGCAACGCACCAGGCATGGCCGACATGGGTCGTGCCGACGACATCCGGCAAAGCCGCCAAGCCGCCCGCTACGCCCGCGCCCGTCATCGCACCGGCTTCATACAGCAACCAGCCGCCCTCCGCCAGCACGAGCGCGAACGCGGCGGCCATCAGCGACGCGCGCGCCCGATGCCAGGCGGCATGCGACGGCGCGGTCCGCGCGAGCGCACCGTCCGCGGCGAGCCATCGCTCGAAAAGCGCCGAACCGATGGCAAATGCAAAGGCGACATGAACGAGCGCGGTCAGCGCGACTTGACCGATCAGCAGGCCGGAAGCGCTCATCGGGACTGACGCTCCACGAACGCGAAGGGAACATGCGGATGCCGGCCGGCAACTCGACTGGAACGGCGGGATCGGGTCATACGGGAATTGGGGAAGGATCGCTTCATCGGCAGGCAGGACAAACGAGGGGGCTAACGAGAAAAAACCGGGGCGGCCGGCGCGCACGATGCCGCGCAAAGCGCGAATCCGTGGAATCCGTGGGCCGCCCCGGTCCGACGCAGCCGAGAGTGTACGCGAGCCGTGCATATCGGGAACGGAACGGGACCTTGGCGCGGCCGAACGGTGTATGCCGGACAACCCGGAGCGCATCGAATATGCGCGTCAAATTGTCGCGCCGCCGCATCGGGACGGATTTACGTCGCCTGAGGCAAATAGCTCGTGACAGGCATCGATGATAGAATGCTGCGTCGCAACGCCGCGGGTCGCCGCTGCAAGTGTGGCAAACCCGAACAATTCGCCGAACAATTCGTCGAACAATTTGCCTCGAGCTGTAGGCCAGCTCGCAGCACCGCACCGGGCCGATCGAAGTCCGGCAGGTCCCCGAATAACGATGGAGTTACGCGTGTCTTCCAGACGCATTTTCCGCCCGCTACTCGCCCTCTTGCTGATCGGTGGTGCTGGCGTCGCAACGAGCGCACAAGCGCAAACCCAGCCGAAGGCCCCGGATACGATGGAACAGCGCGTGCAAGGCTGCACGGCGTGCCATGGCAGCCATGGGCAGGGCACCGATAACGACTACTTCCCGCGCCTCGCGGGTAAGCCGGCCGAGTATCTGTTCAATCAATTGCAAAATTTCCGCGAGGGCCGGCGCAAGTATCCGCCGATGAACTACCTCGTCACGTACCTCTCGGACGAATACCTGCACGAGATCGCCGATTACTTCTCGAAGCAGCGCCCGCCCTACCCGGCCCCCGCCAAGCCGACGGTGTCGCCGGAGACGCTCGCGCGCGGCAAGGAAATCGTGCTGAACGGCGATGCCTCGAAGAACATTCCCGCCTGCGCCGCCTGCCACGGCAAGAGCTTGACGGGCATGGAGCCGGCGATTCCGGGTCTCGTCGGACTGCACCAGGACTACATCAGCGCGCAGCTGGGCGCCTGGCGCAGTGGCACGCGCCACGCCAAAGCGCCCGATTGCATGCATGAGATCGCGACGCGCCTGACCGATGACGACGTCAACGCCGTCGCCGCGTGGCTTTCGACTCAGCCCGCCCCGAAAAACCCCGTTCCGGCTCCGGCCCGCTCGATGAAGACTCCGCTTGCCTGCGGTAGCGAACCGCAATAAGCGCGAGGAGAGACATACCCATGAAACGCAAGTCACTGTTCGCGCTGTCGGCTGTCGTCCTGACGGCCGCCGCGCTCGGCTCCGTCCTCTGGACGGGCAGCGATAACCTGCACAACGGCTCGGCCCAGGCAGCCACGCCGGCCGACCAGGCTGCGCTCGTGAAGCGCGGCGAATACCTTGCCCGCGCCGGCGATTGCATCGCATGCCACACCGTACGCGGCGGTCAGCAATTCGCGGGCGGCCTGCCGATGGCCACGCCGTTCGGCACGCTCTATACGCCGAACATCACCCCGGACGATCAATACGGTATCGGCAAATGGTCGTCGGACGATTTCTATCGCGCCATGCACACGGGCCGCTCGAAGGACGGCAGCCTGCTCTACCCGGCTTTCCCGTTCGCGAGCTACACGAAGGTGACGCGCGAGGATTCGGACGCGATCTACGCCTACTTGCGCTCGGTGCCGCCGGCCTCCGTGCCGAGCCGTCCGCATGAACTGCGCTTCCCGTTTAACAATCGCAACCTGCTGATCGGCTGGCGTACGCTGTTTTTCCGCGAAGGCGTCTACAAGGACGATCCGACGAAGTCGGTCGAATGGAACCGCGGCGCGTATCTCGTCGAAGGCCTCGGCCACTGCTCGATGTGCCATACGTCGATCAACATGATGGGCGGCCCCGTCAATTCGGCCGCGTTCGCCGGCGGTCTGATTCCGCTGCAGAACTGGTACGCGCCGTCGCTCACCTCGAACAAGGAAGCGGGCCTCGGCGACTGGGACATCACGGACATCGCCAATCTGCTCAAGAACGGCGTGTCGCAGCGCGGCGCCGTGTTCGGTCCGATGGCAGAGGTCGTCCACAACAGCCTGCAGTACTTGTCGGACGAGGACGTCCGTGCGATGGCCACGTATCTGAAGACCATTCCGCAGAAGAAGGAAGCGCCCGAGACGATGCAGTACGAGACGTCGGAGAAGTTCGGCGGCGAACTCTTCGAGCTGGGCAAGAAGGTCTACGGCGACAAATGCGCGACCTGCCATTCCGCAAACGGCCTCGGCAAGCCGCCGGCATACCCGCCGCTCGCGAACAACCAATCGATCCAGATGCCGTCGGCGGTCAATCCGATCCGCATGGTGCTGAATGGAGGTTATCCGCCGAGCACGGGTGCCAACCCGAAACCGTACGGCATGCCGCCGTTCGCGCAAGCGCTGACGAATCAGGAAGTCGCAGCCGTCGTGACGTACATCCGTCAGTCGTGGGGCAACAAGGGCTCTGCGATTTCGCCACAGCAAGTGACGGATCTTCGCTCGGCGCCGCTCGATTGAGCACATGAACCACCAAGGGCGCGGCCATGCGGATTACCGCGGCCGCGCCCTTCGCATTTCCGGCGAAGCCAACCGGCCCCGCCGGAACCCAGGCTGGCCGGCGCCAACAGCGCCGCGCTCGCACGTTCGCCGCACGGCCGCCTTCGCGGCACGCGGCATGCGTGACGGACAGCCGTCATCCCGCATTTGAAGAAAACTATGTCCTTCGATTCCCTCGGCCTGTCCGAACCGCTGGTACGGGCTGTTCATGAGCTCGGCTACACCTCGCCCACCCCGATCCAGAAGCAGGCCATCCCCGCCGTGCTCGCCGGTGGCGACCTGCTTGCCGGCGCGCAGACCGGCACCGGCAAGACAGCCGGCTTCACGTTGCCGATCCTGCAGCGGCTCGCCGCGCCGCGCGCCGGGCAGGCTGCCGGCACACGCCGCCCGCACGCCGTGCGCGCGCTGATCCTGACGCCGACGCGCGAGCTCGCCGCTCAGGTCGAGGAAAGCGTGCGTGCCTACGGCAAGTACTTGCAGCTGAAGTCGACCGTGCTGTTCGGCGGCGTCGGCATCAATCCGCAAATCGATGCGCTCAAGCGCGGAGTCGACATCGTCGTCGCGACCCCGGGCCGGCTGCTCGACCATATGCAGCAAAAGACGATCGACGTCTCGCATCTCGACATCCTCGTGCTCGATGAAGCGGACCGCATGCTCGACATGGGCTTCATCCACGATATTCGCCGCGTGCTCGCCAAGCTGCCGCCCAAGCGTCAGAACCTGCTCTTTTCGGCGACGTTCTCGGAGGAGATCAAAGCGCTTGCCGACAATCTGCTCGACGCGCCGGCGCTTATCGAAGTCGCACGCCGCAACACGACGACCGAACTTGTCACGCAGCGCGTGTACAGCGTCGATCGCGATCGCAAGCGCGAACTGCTCACGCATCTGATCCGCGAAAACACCTGGTTCCAGGTGCTCGTGTTCACGCGCACGAAGCACGGCGCCAACCGGCTGGCCGAGCAACTGACGAAAGACGGAATCAGCGCGCTGGCCATCCACGGCAACAAGAGCCAATCGGCCCGCACACGCGCGCTCGCGGAGTTCAAGGACGGCACGCTGCAGGTGCTCGTCGCAACGGACATCGCGGCGCGCGGCATCGACATCGATCAATTGCCGCACGTGGTCAACTTCGATCTGCCGAACGTTCCCGAAGACTACGTTCACCGGATCGGGCGGACCGGCCGTGCAGGTTCGACCGGCGAGGCGATTTCGCTCGTGTGCGTCGACGAGCGCCAACTGCTGAAGGACATCGAAAAGCTGACCCGGCAGACATTGCCGCAAGAGGTGATTCCGGGCTTCGAGCCGGACCCGAACGTAAAACCCGAGCCGATCCAGCAGCGCCGCGGTCAAGGTGGCGCAGCGCGCCAGCCGCGCGCGCAAGCGCCGCGGCGCGAGACGTCTCAAAGCGCCAAAGCGCCGGCTGCGCCCGCGGCTCAAGCTTCACGCCGCGAAAGTGGCGCGGGCAAGAGCGGCGCTGCAGGCCATGCGAAAGGCAAAGCAAACGGCAGCGGTAACGGTAACGGCGGTCTCAATGACAGCGCTCATGGCAGCAACGCCAAAGGCCGCACCGGTGAGCGCCGCAGTGGTACCGCGACGCCCAAAGCAAGCGATGGATCGCGGCCTGCCGCTGGGCAACCGCCGAAGAGCGGGCAACGTTCGCCCGCGCGCGGGGCCGCCAAACCCGAATCGGCCGCGCGACGGGAGCCGGCTGCTCAAGCCGCGCAGGCCGCTCCGTCCGCCGGTGCCAAGCGCGACACGGCACGCGGCACGGGAGTGCGCTCGGGCGATCCCGGCGCGCTGCTAGGCGGCAAGCCGCGCTCGCCTGCCGGCCCCGCCGGCGACAGGGCGCGCCGCCGCTGAGCCCGACGCGAGCGGCTCGTCGCGACAATCAAGGACTTGCCGCTCCTCGGTCCGCTTGGCATCTCGATGCCACAGCGCGACGCAAGCGCTCGATCTGCTGCTGCCAGCGATCGATCACCGCCTGCCTTTGCTGCGACTGCAGCTCGAACGTAATGCCCGACGTGAGCTTCGCGTAGCCGACTTGTTGCGCATCGGCCGAGTCGATCGACGCGATGAAGCACGCGAGCGGTCCGCCCCCCTCGACCTCGAGCGCGTCCACCCGCAGCTGCACCTGATAGAAAGCACCCTCGTGAACGAACGTGAGCGCGGCTCGCCCGCCCCCACGACGCGCGGCCGCGTCCAGCATGCGTGCTGCACGCGCGGCGGGCCACAGGGCGAAGGCCAGCGAGCGCGAATCGGGCGCATAGAGCTCGCCCGCGCTCAATAGCGAAGTGCGCAGAGGGCCCTGCGCATCGGCATCCGCGACGACAAGACAAGCCGTAAAGCCTTCCTTGCCGGCAAGCCCGGTGCCATCGAAGAGCGCACGCAGCACGGGCGGCCATTCATCGAACGCCTGCACTGCGAGCGCACGTTCGCGCGAGGAGGAATCGGACATCGGGGTGCGCGCGCTCGGCTCAGCGGAAGAAGACGTGCTGCGCCATCTTCGCGAGCGGGTAATGGACACCCGGCTGGATGCGCGCCGGAATGTCGAGTGGCTTGAGCAGCATTTTCACGCACATGTCGGCCGAGAGATTGCGGCGCACGAGCGAGCTGATCCGCGCGGTACGCGCACGGTTGTACTCGGTATCGTGTGCGCGCTCGGGATAGCGCGTCGCAAAGACGTGACGCAGCGCGATCTCCGAATCCTCGCTCTTGATTTCGATGACCCGGCGCAGCAGCGCGCCCAGGACAGCCAGGCGGCCGTTCCCCTCGATCACGTTGTACTTCTTGAAGTATTTGAAAAAGTGCTTGTAATGGCGCACTTCGTCCGTCCGGATGTGATCGGTGATCTCCTTGAGCACCGGTTCGTCGGAGCATTCGTTGATGGCACGATAGAGCGTGGCCGTACCGGTTTCGACGACACAGCGGGCCACCATTTCGAGCGCGCGCGTTTTTTCGAACTCCTCGACCGAGCAAGTCGTCGAGTATTCCTCGAAGAAGTTCCGAAACGACGTATCCCAGTCGAACTCGGGCCAGACATGGTTGATATAGGCTTTCAGCGCGCGCCCATGCTGCAGCTCTTCAGGTTCCCACTCGTCGTTGAGCCATGCGGAGACCTCGGGATCTCCGTCGAAATAGGCGGTGAGGTTGCTCGTATAGAGGTCCGTGCCGCTCTCGATGAATGACGCCGCGCACAAGAGCAACAGCAGATCTTCGTTCGTCGCGGCGCGTCGACGATCGATCCGCGTCAGATCGATATCCTCGATACGCCAAGGCAGTGCGTGCTTGGATTCGGTGTACATTGCGTTGCGCTCCGAAAGCCGCGTCCCCCGAACCGATCGCGGCCGGCGATCGGCCCGGCGCGAAGCCCTCGCTTCGAGCCGGTTCATCGGATGCGGCGTTTTGAACTTTTCGATCCGTTTTCCCGGCATGTTAGCCGGACTTGTCCGATACTGCTTCGACACAGACAGTGACCGCGCAGTCATCTTCCGGTTCCGGCCCTGAGGCCGCCATAGAACCTTCGGACGATTCGCTCATCTTTCGCCGTATTACAGACGATCGGCCCGTCGGCTCAAAACCCGGCCGCAAGCCCATCGCGCCGGCTATCGCTGGCGGCCACATAGCCGCGCTCGGCGTTGCCGTGCTCCAGCTTCCAGACGTACTGGCCGGAGCCGAAATCCATGTAGGGATCGTCGAACGCCGCGATCCGATGGCCGCGCGCCTCCAAGGCGCGTGCCACCTCTGGCTCGAACGTCGACTCGAGATCGATCGAGAAATCCCGATTGACCTTCCAGCGCGGGGCATCGCAAGCCGCCTGCGGCTGCTGGCCATAATCGAGCATGCGCACGATCGATTGCAGATGGCCTTGCGGCTGCATATCGCCGCCCATGACGCCAAAGCTCATCACGGGCCACACGTGAGCGCCCTCGCGCTGCGTGACGAACGCCGGAATGATCGTGTGAAACGGACGCTTGCCGCCTGCCACTGCGTTGGGCGAGCGCGGATCCATCGAAAAACCGCAGCCGCGGTTTTGCAAAGCGATGCCCGTGCCCGGCACGACGACGCCCGAACCGAATCCCATATAGTTCGACTGGATGAAACTCACCATCATCCCGCGCTCGTCGGCAGCCGAAAGATAGATGGTGCCGCCCGCGCGCGGCATCCCGAAAGCGGGATGCGTGGCGCGGCGCGGATCGATGCATGCCGCGCGCGCGGCGAGATAGGCATCGTCGAGCAATTCGGCCGGCGAGATCTCCATTGCCCGCGGGTCCGCGACGTAGCGGTAGACGTCCGCGAAGGCAAGCTTCATCGCCTCGATCTGCATATGCTGCGAATCCACGCCGTCGCGTGCAAGCGCCTTCAGGTCGAAGCGCGACAGTATGCCGAGCGCGATGAGTGCCGCGATGCCCTGGCCGTTCGGCGGAATTTCATGCACGGTGTAGCCGCGATAGTCTTTCGTGATGGGCTCGACCCATTCGACACGGTAATCGCGCAAATCGGCCGCCGTCAGCGCGCCGCCGCCATCGCGCGCGAACGCGGCGATGCGCTCGGCCGGCTCGCCTTCGTAGAACGCGCGCGGGCCCGATTCGGCCAGCTCGCGCAACGTGCGCGCATGACCTGCGAAGCGCACGAGCTCGCTCGGCGACGGCGCGCGCCCATGCGGCATGAAGGCTTCGGCAAACCCCGGCTGGCCCTGGAGTTCGGGCACGGCCGCCGCCCACTTTCTTGCCACGATGTTCGCGACGGCGTGCCCTCGCTCGGCGATCTCGATGGCGGGCGCCATGATGTCCGAAAACGAGAGTTCGCCGAATTTCTCGCTCAGCGCTTCCCAGCCGGCCACCACGCCGGGGACCGTGACGGTGTCCCAGCCGCGCTTGGGCTGCGCCGCTATGCCGCGCGCGCTTTCGCCATGACGGCGCCTGAAATAGTCGACGCTCCAGGCTGCCGGTGCCACGCCCGAAGCATTGAGCCCATGAAGCGCTTCGCCGTCCCAGACGAGCGCGAACGCATCGCCACCGAGGCCGCACGACACGGGCTCGACAATCGTCAGCACGGCGGCGGCCGCCAATGCGGCATCGACGGCGTTGCCGCCCTCCCAGATCATGCGCAGCCCCGCCTGTGCGGCGAGCGGATGCGAAGTCGCCACGACATTGCGGGCGAACACGGGCAGACGCGGTGTCGGGTACGGGTTGTGCCAGTCGAAATGCGTCATCTTGGGTTTTCCGGAATTCGCGTTTATCTCGATCGATCCACTGCAGCCGGCCCGGCTCGTTCGAGGGCCTGTAACCAGCGCGAACAGGCCCTACAATACCCCCTCTTCAATCGCCGCGCTCAGCCCCGCCATGACCCGAGACCCTCGCTTAAGCCTGAACGCCCGCCAGCAGGAACTGCTCGACTGGGTGCAGCGCGATGGCTTCGTCACGGTGGAAGACCTCGCCGCGCATTTCAACGTGACGCCGCAGACGATCCGCCGCGACGTGAACTGGCTCTCCGACATGAACCTGCTGCGTCGCTACCACGGCGGAGCAAGTTTGCCGACGAGCTCGGAAAACGTCTCCTACACGGCGCGGCAACGCATGTTCCATGAGGAAAAACGCCGCATCGCCGCGTTGCTCGCCTCTCACATCCCCGACCAGGCCTCGCTTTTCATCAACCTCGGCACGACCACCGAGGAGGTCGCACGGGCATTGAATCGCCATCGCGGGCTGCGCGTCATTACGAACAATCTGAACGTCGCCAACATGATGAGCGGCTATCCCGACTGCGAAGTGCTCGTCACCGGGGGAATCGTCCGGCCATGGGACAAGGGCATCGTCGGCGAACTCGCGATCGATTTCATCCGTCAGTTCAAGGTCGACTTCGCGGTCATCGGCACCTCGAGCATCGAGCCCGACGGTACGTTGCGCGACTTCGACACGCGCGAGGTTCGCGTGGCCGAAGCGATCATCCAGCAGGCGCGTACGACACTGTTGGCCGCCGACCACTCCAAATTCGGCCGCCCGGCCCTCGTTCGCCAGGGGCACCTGAACCAGATTCACGCGCTTTTCACCGATGCCCCACCGCCGCCCGAAATGGCGGAAACGATTTCGGCCGCAGGTACGCAAGTCTATGTCGCCGCGGATGAGTGAGCAAAGGCTCGCGGCGTGAGCCAAGGCTCTTATGGCACGCCCGCCCTGGATGCCGAGCGGGCGCCTACACCGAACGCGTCGGTCCATGCTGCGACGCACGCGAAACTTGAAGTAATTTCGCGAAATAACGGGCGCGAGTGAACCGCTTCCGGCCCGGGCAATTGTCAAACAGAAAATTTTGAGGGGATGATTTGGAGAAGAACGGGCGCTTGACTACACTCCAGTTCCCCGACGCGCTATGGCTGCGCGGTGCGGGTACCACCTGACCTGCTCCCGATAGGTTGAGCACGCCGGCAGCCGAACGCCGGTTGCCGAGGCAATTCGATTGCCCATGGAGAGAACGATGCTGAGTCCGCATGAATTCGCCACGTTGCTGCTCGTCAAGGATGCTCCCAACCAAGTCGATATGGCCCGAGAAGAGCTCGATGCACTGCTCGAACAACAACTGGTGCGGCTCGAAAGTCTGGCGTCGGGTCTTCAGGAATGGCGCTTGACCGAGTCGGGCGACTCGGCCATCAAAGCCATCAAACGCTTTTCCTAGCGCACCCGACCCGCGCTGCGCGCGGCGCAGCGCGTGGCACGGGTCGGCGCATCTTTCGTCTTTGGACGTCAGCCACGCAATGTCGGGTCCACCGCGGCGCGCCAACTGAGCGCTTTGGCGCGCGCGTCGTTGATGAAATCGGCCCAGCCGGTGGAGGCGCTCGCCCCGCCTGCGGCCAATGTTGCGTGCTCGCGGGCGATCGACGTCTGAAAGCCGCAGTACTCGTTTTGCGACAGCCTGCCATGGCGGTAGGCCACATAAGCGTCCAGTAAGGCCGGATAGACGGTCGCCGTCTGCGCGCCGTAATCAGCCGATGCGCCGCACACCTGCTCGAGCGCGCCCAGCGACGGCGTGCTGAATCCGTCCCACCCCGCGCAGCCAGTCAAGAGCACGGCCGTCACCGCCGCGCCGCGTCGAATCCGTTCAAGCATCGTCCACCTCTTCGTCCGTTTCCCGTGATGGTAGCCTCCCCGCGCGCAGCGCACATCGGCAACGCGACATGTTCGATTCGAGACCGAATACCGCACTTTACTTTTTCGATAATGTTCGATAGATTTCGCAAACGAACATGATAGGTTCGTTTCGTTTTCAATCGGAGTCGCAATGGCCGCTGAGGGCACGGGAGCACGGCAACTGACGCAAGGCAGCCCATACGATCTGCTCGTCGTGGGCGGCGGGATCAACGGCGCGGGGATCGCGCGCGACGCCGCGGGGCGCGGGCTCAGGGTCGCGCTCGTCGAGCAGGACGACCTTGCGGGGCACACGTCGTCGTCCAGCACCAAGCTCATTCACGGCGGACTGCGCTATCTCGAATACAAGGAATTCGGGCTCGTGCGCAAGGCGCTGCAAGAGCGCGAGACGCTGTTGCGTTCCGCGCCCCATATCATTCGGCCGCTGCGCTTCGTCATGCCCCATATGCCGAATCTGCGTCCGGCGTGGCTCATTCGCGCGGGGCTCTTCCTCTACGATCATCTTGCACGGCGCGAGCTGCTGGCGGGCTCGCGGGGCATCGTCATGCGTCGGCACCCGGCCGGCGCGCCGCTCGTGGATTCGATCGAACGCGGCTTCGTCTACTCGGACGGGTGGGTCGACGACGCCCGGCTCGTCGTACTCAATGCGGTGGATGCGGCCGAGCACGGCGCGGCCATCGCCACGCGTACACGGCTCGTCAAGGCCGTGCGTTCAGGCGGCGAATGGCATGCCGAACTCGCGGGCGCCGACGGCACCCCGTTCACGATACGCGCGCGCGCACTGGCGAATGCGGCCGGACCTTGGGTCGGCACGCTGCTGCACGATGCGCTCGGCCGCGCGGCACATCACACCGTTCGGCTCGTCAAAGGAAGCCACATCGTCACGCGGCGCCTGTTCGATCATGATCACGCCTATATCTTTCAGAACCCGGACAAGCGGATCATTTTCGCCATTCCATACGAGCACGAGTTCACGTTGATCGGCACGACCGACGTCGAATACCACGGCGACCCGGCGCGCGTGTCGATCGACGAGAACGAAACACGCTATCTGTGCGAATCGATCAACCGCTATTTCAAACGCAAGATCTCGCCCGCCGATGTTTGCTGGACTTACTCCGGCGTGCGGCCCCTGCTCGAGGAGGAGGGGGCGGACGATCCATCGGCCGTGACGCGCGACTATCGGCTGGAGCTCGATGCGCGAGAAGGTGAAGCCCCGCTGCTGTCGGTGTTCGGCGGCAAGATCACGACCTTTCGCAAGCTCGCCGAAGAAGCCGTCGACCGGCTCGCCCACGCGCTCGGCCGGTCGGCACCGGCTTGGACTGCCGGCGCGCCGCTGCCGGGTGGCGACATCCCCGGCGCGCAATTCGAACGGTTCGCCACGCGGTTCGCAAGCGAACATCCGTGGCTGCCCGCCGAGCTCGCGCGCCGCTATGCGCATGCGTACGGCACGCGCGCGGTGCGCATGCTCGGCGAAGCGCGCTCGCTCGCGGATCTCGGCGCACCGCTCGCCCCCGGCTTGTTCGAGTGCGAGTTGCGATACCTGCGCGACACCGAATGGGCGCGCTGCGCATACGACGTGCTGTGGCGCCGCTCCAAGGTCGGCCTGCATCTTCCGGCCGGCACGCTGACCGAAGCAAGCGCATCGATCGACGCATGGTTCGCACGCCTGCCGGCCGCCGCGCCGGCCACGCTGACGCCGGCGCAGCACTGAGCAGCGCGCCAAGGCCCGCTAGAGGCTCGTACCGGCGCTGCAATGAACGTTTCACCCGAGGGCCCGCCGCAAGCGAGTTATCCGCGGCGCATCAAAATCTATGACAACACATGGAGAAGAGACGATGCAGGACCAATACATTCTCGCGCTCGATCAGGGCACGACGAGTTCACGTGCGATGCTGTTCGATCGCCACGGCAACATCGTATCGGCCGCCCAGAAGGAGTTCCGCCAGATCTATCCGCAGCCGGGCTGGGTCGAACACGATCCGCAGGAAATCTGGTCGACTCAGGCCGGTGTCGCCGCCGAAGCCGTCACGCGCGCCGGCTTGAATGGGACATCGATTGCCGCCATCGGCATCACGAACCAACGCGAAACGACGATCGTCTGGGACCGCGAGACCGGCCAGCCCGTTCATAACGCCATCGTCTGGCAGGACCGGCGCACTGCGGCGTTTTGCGACTCGCTCAAGCAGCAAGGTCTCGAACAAACCGTGCGGGCGAAGACCGGGCTGCCGATCGACGCCTACTTCTCGGCGACCAAGATCCGCTGGATTCTCGACAACGTCCCCGGGGCACGCGAGAAAGCGAAGCGCGGCCAGCTCGCGTTCGGCACCGTAGACAGTTGGCTCGTCTGGAATTTCACGAAGCACGCGCTGCATATCACGGATGTGACGAACGCCTCGCGCACGATGCTGTTCAACATTCACACGCTGCAATGGGACGCGGACCTGCTCGAGGCGCTCGACATTCCGCGCAGCATGCTGCCTGAAGTGCGCGATTCATCGGAAGTCTACGGGCCGACCGTGACGACCGTATTCGCGTCGAAAATTCCGCTCGCCGGCATTGCGGGCGATCAGCATGCGGCGCTCTTCGGACAGATGTGCACGCGCTCGGGCATGGTGAAGAACACCTACGGCACCGGGTGCTTTCTCGTCATGAACACCGGCAACAAGCCAATCGAGTCGAAGAACAATCTCGTCACGACGCTCGCCTGGAAGATCGGCGAGCGCGTCGAGTATGCGCTCGAGGGCAGCATCTTCATCGCAGGTGCCGTCGTGCAATGGCTGCGCGATGGCCTCGGCATCGTTAAGCGCGCCGCCGATATCGAAGCACTGGCGGCCAGCGTGCCGCATTCCGACGGCGTCTACCTCGTACCCGCGTTCGCGGGGCTCGGCGCACCGCACTGGAATCCGCGGGCGCGCGGCACGCTTTTCGGCGTCACGCGCGGGACCACGAGCGCGCACATCGCGCGCGCCGCGCTCGATTCGATCGCCTATCAATCCGTCGATGTGCTCAAGGCAATGGAAGCCGACTCCGGTATTCGCATCGGCGAGCTGCGCGTGGACGGCGGCGCCTGCGCCAACAATCTGCTCATGCAATTCCAGGCCGACATGCTCGGCGTGGCAGCCGTGCGACCCCGCATCAGCGAGACGACGGCGCTCGGGGCCGCTTACCTCGCCGGCCTCGCGGTCGGCTACTGGGGCGGTATCGACGAGCTGCAAAGCCAGTGGCAGCTCGACCGGCGCTTCTCGCCCGCCATGGATGCGCGCGCCGCCGAGGTCTGCCTCGCGGGCTGGCAGCGCGCCGTCACCGCGGCCAAAGCCTGGGCCGACGCGAGCTGAGCCTTCTTGAACGCGCGGGCCGTGCGTTCGAGAACGTTTTGACGTCTTCATAGCCGCAGCGCGGACAGCCGCTCGATGCTCGAGCAGGCCTTACCGCGCGCAACGTCGACACCGTCAATCTAGCCATTCCGGAGTAACAACCATGTCTCCTCTCATCGCTGAATTCCTCGGCACGGCATTGCTCGTGCTGCTTGGCAATGGCGCCGTAGCCAACGTGCTGCTCGCGCGCACGAAAGGCAAGGGCGCCGATCTGATCGTCATCGTCTGGGGCTGGGCGATGGCGGTTTTCGTCGCCGTCTATGTCACCGCATCGTTCAGCGGCGCGCATCTGAATCCGGTCGTGACCATCAGCCTCGCGCTGGCCGGCAAGTTCGCCTGGTCGAAGGTGGCGGGCTATGTGGTCGCTCAGATGCTGGGCGGCATGGCCGGCGCGTTGCTCGTGTGGCTGGCCTATCGGCAGCATTTCTCGACGACCGACGACCCTGATATCAAGCTCGCCTGCTTTTGCACGGCACCGGCGATTCGCAGTGTCGGGCACAACGTGCTGACCGAGACGATCTGCACCTTCGTGCTCATTCTCGGTGTGCTCTATCTCGCCTCGCCCCAGGTGGGACTTGGCGCGCTCGATGCGCTGCCGGTCGGTCTGCTCGTACTCGGCATCGGCATTTCGCTCGGCGGTCCGACCGGCTATGCGATGAGTCCGGCCCGCGACCTCGCGCCCCGGCTCATGCATGCGATCCTGCCGATCCCCGGCAAGCGCAACAGCGATTGGCGCTACGCCTGGATTCCCGTTTGCGGACCGCTGGCCGGCGGCGCCATGGCCTCATTCGTCTACATGCACGCGCACTGACGACACGACACGCTGCCCGGGCGGCCCGGGCGGCCCGGGCAGCCTCCCCCGAGCGGGGGCCGCTTTCGCACGATGCGTCGTCAGCAAACACGCTCGGGCGCACGTTGCGGTTGCACTGCACGTCGACCGTCCAACCGCTGGGCGAGCACCGTCACGACGAGCGCTGCGCCCGTGACTGCCGCGGCCACCCACGGCAACGCATCGAGCGCGAACCCGTGCGAGAGCGCCAGACCGCCGAGCCACGCACCGCCCGCATTGCCGACGTTGAACGCGCCGATATTGAGCGTCGAGGCAAGATGCGGCGCATGGCGCGCTTTTTCGACCACCCGCATCTGCAGTGGCGGCACGGTGGCAAAAGCAGCCACGCCCCAGACGAAGACTGTCAGCACGGCCAGTACCGGCGTATGGCTCGTCCGCGCGAAGGCAGCCATGACGAGCGCGAGCACGATGAGGATACCCATCAGCGACGGCATCAGCGCCCGGTCGGCGAGCTTGCCGCCCACCGCGTTGCCCAGCGTGAGGCCCGCGCCGAACACGACGAGCACGAGGGTCACCGCACGCGGCGAGAAACCCGTCACCGACTCGAGAATGGGCGCGATATAAGTGAAAACAACAAAAACGCCGCCAAATCCGAGCACAGTCATCGCCAGTGCGAGCCAGACCTGCGGCTCCCTCAGCACACGTACTTCGCGCGCAAGTCCGGCGGCCCCCGCGCCCTTGCTCTTCGGCACGAGGGCCGCGATGCCGGCGAACGAGAGCACGCCGAGCGCCGCGACGATCCAGAACGAAGTACGCCAGCCGAAGTTTTGTCCGATGAAAGTGCCGAACGGCACACCGAGAACGTTGGCGAGCGTAAGGCCCGTGAACATCAGCGCGATGGCGCTCGCCTGCTTCTCGCGCGGCACGAGCGATGCGGCCACGACAGCGCCGATCCCGAAGAACGATCCGTGGGCGAACGAGGTGACGACGCGGGCAATCATAAGCATGCGGTAGTCGGGGGCCATCGCGCACAAGGCGTTGCCGAGAACGAACACCCCCATCAGCCATTGCAAGGCGGCCTTGCTGGGCAGCCGGCTCGTCAGGACGGCGAGTATCGGCGCGCCGACGGCAACGCCGAGCGCATAGCCCGAGACGAGGAGACCGGCGCGAGGAATGGACACGGCGAGTTCACGCGCGACATCGGGCAAGAGGCCCATGATGACGAACTCGGTCGTGCCGATGGCGAATGCGCTCAGTGCGAGCGCGAATAAAGGTAGAGGCATGGCTGTCCTGAAAACGCGGCAATGCGTAGGATTGGAAGTCCGTATTCTGCGTAGCCGCCGCTCATTTGATAATTGGGCTATCGTTTGAATGATTTTCAAACGGAATCGAATAAAGCCATGGACAGACTCGGCGACATCCGGCTTTTCGTGGAGGCCGCGCACAGTGGCGGAATCTCGGCGGCAGGACGCAGACTGGGGTTGACGCCCGCCGCCGCGAGCGCCCGGCTCGCAAAACTGGAAGCGGCGCTTGCCGCACGGCTTTTCGAGCGCACGACCCGGCAGTTGCGCCTGACCGAGGAAGGGCGCCTCTATTTGCGCCACGCCACGCAAGCGCTGCAAGCGCTCGATGACGCCGAGGCGGCCCTCGCCGCCGGGCGCAACGTCGTCAGCGGCAAGATCCGCATTTCGACGACGTCCGACTTTGGACGCAACCTGTTGATGGGCTGGCTCGACGCGTTCAACGCATTGCACCCCGAGGTCACGTTCGCGCTTTCGCTCGCCGATTCGGTCTCCAATCTGCTGCAAGACGACATCGACATGGCGATCCGCTTCGGCGCGCCGCGCGAGGACTGCTCGCTCGTCGCCCGGCGGCTGGCCACTAACCGGCGCGTGCTCGTCGCTTCGCCCGAGTATCTGGCGCGGCATGGAACGCCTGCCTCGCCTGCCGACCTCGCGCGATTCGACTGCATCGTGCTCGTGATCGCCTCCGGGCCGCTCAACGAGTGGCGATTCGTGCGCGGCGCGCAAACCGAAAGCTATACGGTGCCGCTCGACACTTCGCGGGAAACCAACGACGGCGCGGTCACGCGAACGTGGGCGCTCAGCGGTCACGGAATCGTATTGAAGTCGCTCTGGGATATCGACGCCGAATTGCGCGCCGGCAGCCTTCAGGTGGTCTTGCCCGAGTGGCGCTACGCGGCGGACTCGCCCATTACGGCGCTCTTCCATCGCAACCGGTACCGGCCGGCGCGCGTGCAAGCCTTGCTGGAATTTCTCGTGGAGCGTTTTGCGCAGGCCGAGGCGGCCTGGGCGGATCTGCCGATGCTCGGCGCGCAGGCGCCGACTGGCCGGGGTCAGACCGGCGAGGCCGCCGCCCGGAGCGGCAATCGTGAACCGCTATAATACCGAGCTATGCGGACTGCTTCGGCGGGCCTCGTTTCACGGGCGGCGCCCGACAGCGCTCGCGCCCTCATTCCTTCGATATCGACTTCGAATTTACCGCCCCCAGGTCAACCACTGCGAACGGCGAGCTTCATGACAAAGAAAGTGTATGTAAAGACCTTCGGCTGCCAGATGAACGAGTACGACTCCGACAAAATGGTCGACGTGCTCGGGCAAGCGGAAGGACTCGTCAAGACCGACACCCCCGAAGACGCGGATGTCATCCTCTTCAATACCTGCTCGGTGCGCGAAAAAGCGCAGGAAAAGGTGTTTTCCGACCTGGGCCGCGTGCGCGAGCTCAAAGAAGCGAAGCCCGGGCTGCTGATCGGGGTCGGCGGCTGCGTGGCAAGCCAGGAAGGCGCGGCGATCGTCGCACGCGCCCCCTACGTGGACCTCGTCTTCGGCCCTCAGACACTGCACCGGCTGCCGCAGATGATCGACGCGCGCCGCGCGAGCGGCCGCGCTCAGGTCGATATCTCGTTCCCCGAAATCGAAAAATTCGATCACCTGCCGCCCGCGCGCGTGGAAGGTCCGAGTGCCTTCGTCTCGATCATGGAAGGCTGCAGCAAGTACTGCAGCTACTGCGTCGTGCCCTACACGCGCGGCGAGGAAGTTTCGCGCCCGCTCGATGACGTGCTGACCGAAATTGCCGGCCTCGCCGATCAGGGCGTGCGCGAAGTCACGCTGCTCGGACAGAACGTCAATGCCTATCGCGGCCCGATTACGGCGGGCGCGGCCGAGATCGCCGATTTCGCCACGCTCATCGAATACGTCGCCGAGATTCCCGGCATCGAACGCATTCGCTATACCACGTCGCATCCGAAGGAATTCACGCAGCGGCTCATCGATACCTACGCGAAGGTCGACAAGCTCGTTTCGCATCTGCACCTTCCCGTGCAGCACGGTTCGGACCGCATCCTGATGGCGATGAAGCGCGGCTACACGGTACTCGAGTACAAGTCCGTGATCCGCCGGCTGCGTGCCATCCGCCCCGACCTCTCGCTGTCGACCGACATCATCGTCGGCTTTCCCGGCGAAACGGAAGAGGACTTCGACAAGACGATGGCGCTCGTCGACGAGATGAGCTACGACACGAGTTTTTCCTTCATCTTCAGCCCGCGCCCCGGCACGCCGGCCGCCAATCTGCACGACGACACGCCGCGCGAAGTCAAGTTGAAGCGCCTGCAGCATCTGCAGGCGACGATCGATGCGAACGTCGTGCGCATCAGCGAAGCGATGGTCGGCAACATCGAGCGCATCCTCGTGGAAGGGCCGTCGCGCAAGGATCCGAGCGAACTCGCCGGACGCACGGCGAATAACCGCGTCGTGAACTTCCCGGCGCCACTCGCCGTACATTCGAGGCTCATCGGTCAAATGATCGATGTGCGCATCAACCATGCTTATCCGCATTCGCTGCGCGGCGAGCTCGTGCTCGCCGATGCCGCCGTGCATTGAGCGCTTACCCGGACTAAGGATCGCCCTTCGCCTTGAAGACTGCCCAACCGCTGGAGTTCACCGCACCGCGCGACGACAACGCCCGCCTGGCCAATCTGTGCGGCCCCCTCGACGAGAACCTGCGTCAGATCGAACAGGCGCTCGACGTCACACTGCAGCGGCGCGGCCATCGCATTGCCATCCGCGGGCGCGGCGCCAAGCTTGCGCTCGGCGCGCTCGAAACGTTCTACAACCGCGCGCGCGAGCCGCTTTCCGTCGACGACATCCAGCTCGCGCTCGTCGAGTCGCGTCATCCGAGCAACCGCTCGGGCGCATCCGAGGAAGAACGCAGCGAGTCCGGCGCACGCTACGACCCCGACCACCCGTTCGACGAACCCGCCGGTCTCGACGATGAGGACCTGGAGGAACTCGGGCCCAAGCTTTATACGCGCCGCGCCGACTTGCGCGGACGCACGCGCGCGCAGCGCGACTATCTGAAGCAGATCGTCTCGCACGACGTGACGTTCGGCGTCGGACCGGCCGGCACGGGCAAAACCTACCTCGCCGTGGCCTGCGCGGTGGATGCGCTCGAGCGCGATCACGTCAAGCGCATCGTGCTGACGCGCCCGGCCGTCGAGGCGGGCGAACGCCTGGGCTTTTTGCCCGGCGACCTCGCACAGAAAGTCGACCCGTATCTGCGGCCGCTCTACGACGCCCTTTACGATCTGCTCGGATTCGACAAGACGGCCAAGATGTTCGAGCGCCAGATGATCGAAATCGCCCCGCTCGCCTATATGCGCGGACGCACGCTCAATCACGCATTCATCATTCTCGACGAAGCGCAAAACACCACGCCCGAGCAGATGAAGATGTTCCTCACGCGCATCGGCTTCGGCTCGAAAGCCGTCGTGACGGGCGACACGACACAGATCGATTTGCCGCGCGGCGCCAAGAGCGGCCTCATCGAAGCCGAGCAGGTGCTGGCCAACGTGCGCGGTATCGCGCTCACGCGCTTCACGAGCGCCGATGTCGTGCGCCACCCGCTCGTCGCGCGCATCGTCGACGCCTACGATCAGCACATGAAGAAAGAGGACGGTCACGCGTCCGACGATCGGTGATGAGCGAGTCCTGCACGAAGCGCTGCGCGAGCCGCCGCCGCCCGAGCCCGCGGCATGGGGTGAACGGCACGGGGGCACGCGCATGAATCGCGCTCCACGCCTGGCGCTCTCGCTGCAATTTCCGGCCGCCGGCGCCTACCCTGAACACAAGACGCTGCTGACGCGTGCGCGCGTGACGAGCTGGGTGAAGGCAGCGCTTTTTGCCGATGGCGAACTCACGCTGCGCTTCGTCGACACCGAGGAAGGACGCCTGCTGAACCGCACCTATCGCGGCAAGGACTACGCGACGAACGTACTGACGTTCGCGTATGCCGAGACCGAAGACGATCCGGTCTCGGGCGACATCATCGTGTGCTGCCCCGTCATCGAAAAAGAAGCCGCCGAGCAGCGCAAGCCGCTCGAAGCCCACTACGCGCATATGATCGTGCACGGCACGCTGCATGCGCAGGGCTACGATCACGAGACCGAAGACGAAGCGCACGAAATGGAGACGCTCGAGACCGGCATTCTCGGCCTGCTCGGCTTCGCCGACCCATACCGCGAACGCTGACGATCCCGCGAACGCCACCTCCGCTTCGACGCCATGTCCTCAGCTGTCTGCTCCGATCCCGACGATAAACTGCCCGAGCCCGCGTGCGGCTATCCGCCGTCGCTCGGCGAGGCGCGCCTGCTCTCGGACGAGGAGCTCGCCGCTTCGCTCGCCTCGACGCTCGAGCATTGGGACGGCGCGAGCGACCTGTGGCTGTTCGGCTATGGCTCGCTGATCTGGAACCCGGGCATGCCGGCCGCGGAGACGATCCACGCGCGTGTGCGCGGCTATCACCGCGGACTTTATTTGTGGTCGCGCGTCAATCGCGGCACGCCCGAGCAACCGGGCCTCGTGCTCGCGCTCGACCGCGGCGGCTCGTGCACGGGCGTGGCATTCCGGCTCGACGGCGCGAACGCCATGCCGCATCTGCAAGCGCTCTGGCGGCGCGAAATGATGATGGGCTCCTACCGGCCGGCATGGCTGCCCTGCTGGCTGGCCGACGGGCGCCGCGTCCCCGCGCTGGCGTTTATCATGCGCCGCGATGTGCCAACCTACACCGGCAAACTGCCCGACGCGGTCGTGAAGGCTGTTTTCGGTTGCGCGCGAGGACGCTACGGCACGACACTCGACTATGTGAGCCGCACGGTCGACGCGCTGCGCAAAAGCGGCATGCCGGACCGCGCGCTCGAAGCCCTGCTCAGGCGCTGCGCCGAGGAATAACGCGGGCCGCGCAATTCGAAGCGAGCGATCACTTCGGGGCCTCGCCCTATTCAGCGCCGGAAAATCGCGCTTGAGGCGATAGGCGTAGTCGTATTTTTTCCCGTCTGTTTCGCCGTCGTCACACTCCGAGCAGCGCGGCCCCACCGACCGCGACGCCCGCAACGGCGACGCCGAATGCACCGGCCAGCAGCCAGCGGCGCCGCGTCAGCAACGTGATCGCGGCCAGCGAGATGGCGACTTGCGTGAGGGTGGTCGCCTGCGCCCAGCGATGGTGCAAGTGCAATTGATGCTCGCTCGCTTCGTCGGCTTCCCGCACTCCCTTTTCGAGCGCCTCGGCATGTTCGCGAATCGCGGTTTTCTGCTGCGCGTACTTCGCCATGTCGGCCGTGAATTTCGCGCTGGCTTTCGCGTCGCTCGCGGCGAGCGCCGCCCCGAGCTCGGCCAGATTCTGCTTTTCGCCTTTCGCCTGGTAGTAGCTCCACTGGTTGGCGGCCTCCGTCTTCCGGATGGCCGCCTCGTTCTTGTAAAAGAGCGCGAGCCCCTCCGTCGAACCGCCCTGGTACGAGAAAACGGCGCCGATGGTCGCGAGAATCGCCGTCATGACCGCGACGCGCCCGGCGAACGGGTCGGGGGCGACGCCGGGGGCGGCGTGATGGCCGCCCGCATGAGCACCGTGGCCCGCATGTTCGAGCGCCTCTTCATGCGGCCCCCGGACTTCGAATTCTTCGGACATATTCGTTTCGTAAAAAGGTGGAGAAAAACGGCTGCTATCTTGTCTCAAAACTCGCTTGTCTCAAAATTTGTTTGTCTCAAAATTTGCTTGCCCTAAAAATAACGCGGTGCTGCGCGACTTCGTCAGCAGGGCATGTACGCTGAGGTGTCGCACGGCTGGTGTATCCTTGACTTTCCGTGTACCACGCGCCCGGCCGTCTCCGGGCGCCCCGCCATGAACGACTCCTATCCCAGTCGACGACAGACCGACAAGCCGCACGAAAAGCGTTCGCTGCTCGAGCGTTTGACCGATTTCATCTCGCCCGAGCCCGATTCGCGCGCCGAACTGCTCGACATCCTGCAAGACGCGCACGAGCGCAACCTGATCGACGCGGATTCACTGTCGATGATCGAGGGCGTGTTCCAGGTATCCGAGCTTTGTGCGCGCGACATCATGATCCCGCGCGCGCAGATCGACGCGATCAACATCGCCGACAGCCCCGAGCAATTCATCCCCTTCGTCCTCGAAAAAGCGCACTCGCGCTACCCGGTCTACGAAGGCAATCGCGACAACGTCATCGGTGTGCTGCTGGCGAAGGATCTGCTGCGCTACTACGCCGAGGACGAGTTCGATGTGCGCGGCATGCTGCGCCCCGCCGTCTTCATCCCCGAAGCGAAGCGCCTCAATGTGCTGCTGCACGACTTTCGCGTGAACCGCAACCATATCGCCATCGTCGTCGACGAGTACGGCGGCGTGGCCGGTCTCATCACGATCGAAGACGTGCTCGAGCAGATCGTGGGCGATATCGAAGACGAGTTCGATTTCGACGAGGAAAGCGGCAACATCATTGCCTCGCCCGACGGCCGCTATCGCGTGCGCGCGCTGACCGAGATCGAACAGTTCAACGAGACGTTCGGCACCCGGTTCTCGGATGAAGAAGTCGATACGATCGGCGGGCTCGTCACCCATCACTTCGGACGCGTGCCGCATCGCGGCGAGCGCGTTCGCATCGACGATCTGATCTTCGAAATCCTGCGCGGCGACGCACGCCAGATCCATGTGCTGCTCGTGCGGCGCGATCCGCTGGCCGGTCAGCGCGAACGCGAAGCCCAGCACGTTCAGACCTGAGCCGCACCACTTTCGCCTCCTCGTTCATGGCAGAACCGATTTCCTCTCGCGCGCGACACCCCGCGCGCGCCGCGTACCGCACGCATGGCGACGCCGATCGCTCAGCGCTCGCGGCCGTGCGCGGCATACCACATTGGCACTATCTGGCCGCGCTCGCGCTCGGCGCGGCCAACACCCTGTCGTTCGCGCCGACGCGCGCGGGCGGCTGGGTCGAGCTGGCGCTCTTCATGCTCTTTTACGTCTGCCTCGCGCGCACGCATCACTGGAAAAGCGCGGCATTGACCGGCGCCGCATTCGGCTTTGGCAACTTCGTCACGGGCGTATGGTGGCTCTACGTCAGCATGCACGACTACGGCGGCATGCCCGCGCCACTCGCGATTGCCGCGCTGGTGCTGTTCTCGATCTATCTGGCGTCGTATCCGGCGCTCGCCGCCGGTCTCTGGTCGGTGGGCGAGGGCCATTCGAATCGCGCCCGCGCGCAGCGCGGATTCGTGCCGGGCTGGCAGGGGGCGTTCGCGTTCGCCTGCGCATGGGCGCTTGGCGAATGGCTGCGTGGGACGGTGTTCACGGGCTTTCCGTGGCTTGCGAGCGGCTACGCCCAAGTCGATGGACCGCTCGCGGGCTTCGCGCCGCTCGTGGGCGTCTACGGCGTCGGTTGGGCCGTTGCACTGGCTGCCGCGCTCGCGGTGCAAGCGGTCGCAGGGCTCGCGGCACGGCCGGCGCAGCGAGCGCGGGCTCTCTTGCCCGCGCTCGCTGTACTCGCGCTCGTCGCGGGCGGCATAGCGCTTTCGCAACTCGCCTGGACCCGCGCCGACGGCGCACCGATCTCCGCGCGAATCCTGCAGGGCAACGTCAAGCAGGAAATGAAGTTCGACGAAGCAGGGGTCACGGCGGCGATCGCGCTCTACGAGAAAATGATCACGGCCAAGCCGGCCGATCTCGTCATCACGCCCGAAACGGCGGTTCCGCTGCTGCCGCAGCAGTTCCCCGAGCCCTTCGTCCGTGCCGTGCGCCAATTCGCCGACAGCACGGGCTCATCGGTTCTGCTCGGGGCGTTCGGCGCGAAGATCGCGCCCGACGGGCAGATCACCGAACCGACGAACAGCCTGTTCGGCGTGACACCCCGCTCGGGCGTGCTCTACCGTTACGACAAACATCACCTCGTGCCGTTCGGCGAATTCGTGCCGTGGGGCTTTCACTGGTTCGTGCGGCTCATGAACATTCCGCTCGGCGATCTGGCGAACGGAAAGCCCGTGCAGCCGCCGTTCCAGGTGGGTCATCAGACCGTCGATGTCGACATCTGCTACGAGGACATTTTCGGTGAAGAGATCGCGCGCCGATTGCGCGAAGCGGCGACACCGGCCAGTGTGCTCGTCAATGTGTCGAACCTCGCATGGTTCGGCAAGACGATCGCGCTCGATCAGCATCTGCAGATGGCGCGCATGCGCACGCTCGAGACCGGACGGCCGCTGCTCGCGGCAACGAACACCGGGGCCACCGCGTCGATCGACTCGAGGGGGCGCGTCATCGCCCAGCTACCGGTGCTCGCGGCCGGCGCGCTCGACGTACAGGTGCAGGGCATGACGGGCACGACGCCCTACATCGCAACGGGCAACCTCGTCGTGCTGGCCGTCTCGCTCCTGCTGCTCGCGCTTTGCGTCGCGTTCGCGCGGCGCCGGCGAGACTGATCCGCGCACTGCCGCCCCCCCGAAAGTCGCACGCGCATCCCAATCCGGTAAAATTCATCGTTTTAGCAGGCGGGAAGCGGCGAACGATGCGCCATCCCGCGCCCCCGGCCGCGCCCGATCCCATTCGCGCGGCCAATCATCGGCGCGATCCGCGGCTTGTCCGCCGCGCGCCGCAAAAGGCACGACATGCTCACGTTTCAGCAAATCATCCTGACGCTGCAATCCTATTGGGACCAACAGGGCTGCGCGCTGCTTCAGCCCATCGACATGGAAGTCGGCGCCGGGACGTCGCACGTGCACACGTTCTTGCGGGCCGTCGGTCCCGAGCCGTGGCGCGCCGCCTACGTCCAGCCGTCGCGCCGCCCGAAGGATGGCCGCTACGGCGACAATCCGAACCGCCTGCAGCACTACTATCAGTATCAGGTGGTGCTGAAACCCGCGCCCGAGAATATCCTCGATCTCTACCTCGGCTCGCTGGAGGCGCTCGGTTTCGATCTGAAGCAAAACGACGTGCGCTTCGTCGAGGACGATTGGGAAAACCCCACGCTCGGCGCATGGGGCCTCGGCTGGGAAGTCTGGCTCAATGGCATGGAAGTCACGCAGTTCACGTACTTCCAGCAGGTCGGCGGCCTCGATTGCAAGCCCGTGCTCGGCGAAATCACCTATGGGCTCGAACGGCTCGCCATGTACCTGCAAAAGGTCGAGAACGTCTACGACCTCGTCTGGACGGAGTGGGAAGAAGCGGGCCCGAGCGGCCCCGAGATGCGCCGCCTGACGTATGGCGACGTCTACCATCAGAACGAAGTCGAACAGTCCACTTACAACTTCGAGCACGCGAACGTCGAACTGCTCTTCACGCTTTTCTCCAGCTACGAGTCGGAAGCGAAGCGCATGATCGAAACGCAATTGGCGCTGCCCGGCTACGAGCTCGTGCTCAAAGCGGCCCATACGTTCAATCTGCTCGATGCGCGAGGGGCCATCTCGGTGACCGAGCGTGCCGCCTATATCGGCCGCATCCGCGCGCTGTCGCGCCTCGTCGCCCAGGCCTACTACGATTCGCGCGAAAAGCTCGGCTTCCCCATGCTCGGCAATCCCGTGCACGGCGTGCGCGGTCTCACGACCGACGCGCAAGAAGCCGCGCTGCCCGCCTGGGCGCCGCCGCTCAAGGTTGAGCGTACGATCGACGAGCAGTGACCCAACCCAGGAACAGAGCTAGTCCCAGAACATGAATCAAATCGAACAAGCCACGCTCCTCGTCGAATTGCTGACCGAAGAACTGCCGCCCAAAGCACTCGCGCGCCTCGGTGAAGCCTTTGCCACCGGCCTCGTGGAGCGGCTGGCCGCTCGCGATCTCATCGCCGGCGAACCCTCGTTCGAGCGTTTTGCGACGCCACGACGCCTGGCCGTCGCGATCAAGCATGTGCGCAGCGTCGCACCGGCCAAGGACGTGCGCGAGAAAGTCCTGCCGGTGTCGGTTGCATTCGATGCGAACGGGCGTCCGAGCGCGCCGCTCGCCAAGAAGCTCGCGGCGCTCGGCTTTCCCGACATCGCCGTCGATCAACTCGAGCGTGCGCAAGACGGTAAGGCCGAAGCGCTGTTTCTGCGCTACTCGGCGCCCGGTGCCACGCTCGTTGCGGGGTTGCAGGCGGCGCTCGACGAAACGCTTGCAAAGCTGCCGATCCCGAAGGTGATGACCTACCAGCGTCCCGACGGCACGAGCGTGCAGTTCGTTCGCCCGGTTCAGCGGCTCACCGTACTGCATGGCGAAGAAGTCGTGCCGGTCACCGCGTTCGGCATCGACGCGGGCGACACCACGATCGGCCACCGGTTTCTGTCGGACGGTCTCGTGGCCATCCTCCATGCCGACGAGTATGCGGCCACGCTGCGCTCGAAAGGGCACGTGGTGGCGAACTTCGCCGATCGCCGCGCGAGCATCGTGACGCAATTGCGCGCGCATGCGGGCGGCGATGTCGTGGTGATGCCCGATGCACTGCTCGACGAAGTGACCGCGCTGGTCGAATGGCCCGTGGTCTACGCCTGCCGTTTCGAAGACGAGTTTCTGCAGGTCCCGCAGGAATGCCTGATCCTGACGATGCAGACGAACCAGAAGTATTTCGCGTTGACCGATAGCGAAAGCAAATTGCGCTCGCGGTTTCTGATCGTCTCCAATATCGAAACGAAAACGCCCGGTGAGATCGTCGAGGGCAACGAGCGCGTCGTGCGGCCGCGGCTGGCCGATGCCAAGTTCTTCTTCGAGCAGGACAAGAAAAAGCCGCTGGCGGAGCGCGTGCCCCTACTCGCGAACGTCGTCTATCACAACAAGCTGGGCTCGCAGTTCAAGCGCGTCGAGCGCCTCGTCGCGCTGGCCGGCAAAATCGCTCCGTTCGTCGACGCGAACATCGCCGAGGCCGAGCGTGCCGCGTACCTCGCCAAGGCGGACTTGCTGACCGATATGGTGGGCGAGTTCCCCGAGCTGCAAGGCACAATGGGCACCTACTACGCGCGCCATGACGGCGAGCCCGAGGATGTCGCGCTCGCTTGCAGCGAGCACTATCAGCCGCGCTTTTCCGGCGATGCGCTGCCTTCCACGCGCGTCGGTACGGCGGTCGCGCTCGCCGACAAACTCGAGACGCTTGCCGGAATCTGGGGCATCGGCCTCGTGCCCACCGGCGAAAAGGACCCGTTCGCATTGCGCCGCCACGCGCTCGGCGTGTTGCGCATTCTCATCGAGAACGCGTTGCCGATCGATCTCGTCGAGCTCGTCGAGGCTGCATGCGGCGTCTTTGCGGCCGAACCGCAGGTCGCCGATTCGTCGAAGCCGCTCTACGCATTCTTCATGGACCGCCTGCGCGGTCTGCTGCGCGAGCGCGGCTACTCGGCCGGGGAGATCGAGGCCGTGCTGAGCCTCGAGCCGCGGCGCATCGACGATGTCATTGCGCGCCTGGACGCCGTGCGCGAATTCACGGCACTGCCCGAGGCGGAAGCACTGGCTGCGGCCAACAAGCGGATCTCGAACATCCTCAAGAAGTCCGAACTCGACGCGAAGCCGTCGGGCAGCGGAATCGAGTCGCGCCTGCTCGTCGAGGATGCCGAAAGAGCGCTGAGCGACGCGCTCGTCGCGGTCGCGCCCACGGTGCAATCGCAGCTCGCCCAGCGCGATTACACGCGCGCGCTTTCGGCGCTTGCCGCGCTGCGCGCACCGGTCGACACGTTCTTCAACGATGTCATGGTGAACGCCGAGGACGACGCGCTGCGCAGAAACCGGCTCGCCTTGCTCGCGGCGCTTCATGCGCAGATGAACTGCGTCGCCGACATTTCGAAGCTCGCTGCCTGACGCCGGGAGCGCTCGCCATGACCTTCAGCAAGAAGCTCGTCATCCTCGATCGCGACGGGGTCATCAACGTCGATTCGGACGCGTTCATCAAGTCGCCCGACGAGTGGATCGCCATTCCCGGCAGCCTCGAGGCCATTGCCCGGCTCAATCAAGCCGGCTACCGCGTCGTGGTTGCATCGAACCAGTCGGGTATCGGGCGCGGCCTGTTCGACATGGCGGCGCTCAACGCCATGCATGCGAAAATGCAGCGCGCCGCGGCCGCGGTGGGCGGCCGCATCGATGCCGTGTTCTTCTGCCCGCATACGGCGGACGACCAATGCGAATGTCGCAAGCCGAAACCGGGGCTGCTCAAGATGATCATGGACCGCTTCGAGATCGATCCTTCGGCGACGCCCGTCGTCGGCGATGCGCTACGCGACCTCCAGGCCGGTGCGGTACTCGGCTTCGACCTGCACCTCGTGCTGACGGGCAAAGGCGCGAAAACGCTTGCCGCGGGCGGCCTGCCGGAGGGCACCAAGGTGCATGAAGACTTGAAACATTTCGCGCTCGATTACCTCGCCGAGCGCGACGAGTAGACTCCGATTCCGATGCGCTTTCTTCGCTCGCTCTTCCTTTTTTGCTTCTTGATCGTCTTCACGATCCCGTACGCCACGGCCTGCTTCGTCGCATTCCCGTTCATGCGGGCCGACAAGCGCTACTGGATGGCTGTTGGCTGGTGCCGGACGACGCTCTTCGTCGCGCGTCACTTGAACGGCATTCGCTATCGCGTCGAGGGCATGGAGAACCTGCCCGACGGTCCCGCGGTCCTCCTCCCCAAACACCAATCGGCATGGGAAACGGTCGCGTTGCCGGCGATCATGCCGCGCCCGCTTTGCTACGTGTTCAAGCGCGAACTGCTTTACGTGCCGTTTTTCGGCTGGGCGCTCGGCATGCTGAAAATGATTCAGATCGATCGCAAGGAAGGCAAATATGCTTTCGTATCGGTGGTGAAGCAGGGCCGGCAGCGCTTGAGCGAAGGTGCGTGGGTCATCATGTTTCCCGAAGGCACGCGTACGGCGGTCGGCACGCAGGGCAAGTACAAAACGGGTGGTGCGCGTTTCGCGATGGATGCGGGCGCGTGCGTCGTGCCGATCGCACACAATGCGGGGCGTGTCTGGCCTCGCAACTCGTTCATCAAATACCCTGGTATCGTTACGGTGTCGATCGGCAAACCGATCGATACCGTCGGGCTCTCGGCGGATGAGATCAACACGCGCGTCGAGACATGGATCGAAACCGAGATGCGCCGTATCGATCCGGATGCTTACTATAGCGATGCCCAAACCTGCTCCACCCAGCCGCGCTAAAGCGCTCGACAATCGGCAACTCGACTTGCCGCTGTTCGCCGAACCGCCCCTCGAAGCGCCACCGGCGCCCGCCTCCCTTCAATCGCCCGATCCCACGAAATTTGCCCCCGGCGTCAAGCTTCGCCGGCTGGCGCTCGACGGCCGTACGCTCGAATATGGACTCAAGCGCTCGACGCGCCGCACCATCGGCTTCACGATCGACGGCAGCGGCCTGACCATCACGGCGCCGCGCTGGGTTACGCTCGCCGATATCGAAGCCGCCATTGCCGGCAAGCAGCGCTGGATCTTCGCGAAGCTGTCCGAATGGCAAACCCGCGCCGAACAGCGCGCGCTGCCGCACATCGAGTGGCGCGATGGAGCGCAGATCCCCTTTCTCGGCAAACCGGTCACCGTCGCGCTCGGCTCATCGCACGGCGCGCTTCGCTTCGATCCGGAGGCGGCCGTGCTGGCGCTCGCGTTGCCGGCCCATGTCGATGCCCAGCAGATCAAGGATCGCGTGCAGGGTTGGCTGCAAAACGAGGCCAAGCGCGTGTTCGGCGAGCGGCTCGATGTCTATGCGCAAAAACTCGGCGTCTCGTTCAAGGGTTACGCACTCTCGTCGGCCGCAACGCGCTGGGGCAGTTGTTCGAGCGACGGGCGCATCCGCCTGAACTGGCGACTGATTCACTTTCCGCTGTCGATCGTCGACTACGTCGTGGCGCACGAACTGGCGCACCTGCGCGAAATGAACCACAGCCCGCGCTTCTGGCAGACGGTCGAATCGATCTTTCCCGAGTTTCGCGAAGCGCGGCACACGCTCAAGCATCACCCGCCCGAGCTGCTCCCCGCTCTCTAGCCCGGGCCTCGGCACCGCTCAGGCGCGCGTCCGTCAGCGCTTTTTCTGGATGAACTCGATCTTGTAGCCGTCGGGATCGGCGATGAACGCGATCACGGTCGTTCCATGCTTCATCGGGCCCGCCTCACGCACGACGGTGCCGCCTTGCGCCTTGATCTTTTCGCAAGCCGCATAGGCATCGTCGACTTCGATCGCGAGATGGCCGAACGCGTTGCCCAGGTCATACGCTTTCGTATCCCAGTTGTGGGTGAGCTCGAGCACCGTCCCTTCGCTCTCGTCCGTATAGCCCACGAACGCCAGCGTGAAACGGCCTTCCGGGTAGTCCTGCCGACGCAGGACTTTCATGCCCAGCAATTCCGTGTAAAACGCGATCGAACGATCGAGATCGCCGACGCGTAGCATCGTGTGCAGCAAGCGCATAGCATGCTCCTCTGAAAAAAAGCGACTCTAGCAACAATGCGGCGGCCATGCCTTGCCCCTTTGGGGCGTACGGTTACTCGCCGGCCGCAGTGCGGCGGCCACGGCATTTTGATATGTTACCCGGCACGCGCCGCCGATCCGTCGCGCCTGCCCAGACAGGACATAATGAACACAGCCGCCTCCCGCCTCGCTGCCTCCGCTTCGCCGCCGCTGCGCCGCGCACCGGATACCTTCGCAATTCTGACGATGGTCGTGCTCTGCGCGATCTGGGGATTCCAGCAAGTCGCGATCAAATCGACGAACGGATTGATCGGGCCGATGCTGCAGGCCGCCCTGCGCTCGGCGATCGCCACAGCGCTCGTCTGGGGCTGGACACGCGCCCGCGGCACGCGGCTTTTTGCGGCGGACGGCACGCTCGGTGCCGGGCTCGTTGCCGGTCTGCTGTTTGCCGGCGAATTCGTCTGCATCTTTCTCGGCCTGACTTTGACGAGCGCGTCCCGTATGGCGGTCTTCCTCTATACGGCGCCCTGTTTCACCGCGCTGGGGCTCCATTTTTTCGTACCGGGCGAGCGCATGCGGGCCGTGCAATGGCTGGGCATCGTCGTCGCCTTCGCAGGCATGGCGCTCGCGTTCGCCGACGGCTTCGCACGCGCACCCGCTGCCGGCGCGGTGCTCACGGGCCTCGCCGGCGACGCGCTCGGCGTACTGGCCGGGGCCCTTTGGGCCGCGACGACGGTCGTCGTGAGAGCTACGTCGCTGTCGCACACGAGCGCCAGCAAGACGCTCTTTTATCAGCTCTCCGTTTCCGCCGTCGTACTGTTCGCGCTGGCGCTCCTGCGCGGCGAGACGCACACGATCCATATCACGGCGCTGGCCGTGGCGAGCCTCGCCTACCAGGCGGTCATCGTGGCCTTCGTGAGCTATCTGACGTGGTTCTGGCTCTTGACGCGCTATATGGCGTCGCGCCTGTCCGTGTTCTCGTTCCTCACCCCGCTGTTCGGGGTGACCTTTGGCGTGGTATTGCTGGGGGAGTCGTTCAGCGCCCGCTTTCTGGCCGCATCGGCGCTAGTTTTGGCCGGCATCGTACTCGTGAACGCGCCGGCTCGCCGGAACGGCGCTGCTCCTACTACATCCGCCTAGGAAGACGTCAGCGCCTGCGTCGCACGCACGTATTCCTCGACCGGAACGTCTTCCGCACGGCGCGCGAGATCGAAGCCGAGCGCCTCGAAGTCGATTCGGTCGCGATAGGCTGCAAGCGTGTTCCGCAGCATCTTGCGGCGCTGCGAAAAAGCCGCGGTGACCAGCTCGCCAAAGGCCCGCTCGTCAACGGGCACGAGCTCGTCCGGTCGGTAGGGAATCATTCGCACGATCGCGGAATCGACTTTCGGCGGGGGCTGGAACGATTCGGGCGGCACATCGAGCAGCTTGTCCATCGCATACCGGTACTGCAGCATCACCGAAAGCCGTCCGAACGCCTTCGTCCCAGGCTCGGCCACCATGCGCTCGACCACCTCGCTTTGCAGCATGAAATGCTGATCGACGACGATCGGCGCCCATGCCATCAAGTGAAAGAGCAGCGGACTCGAGATGTTATAGGGCAGATTGCCGACGATACGCAGCGTTGGACGCGCTTGCGTGTCGACGAGCGTCGCGAAATCGAATGCCAGCGCATCCCCGGCGTGCAGCGCCAGGCGGTCTCCGAACTTGTTCTTCAGCCGCGCGATGAGATCGCGGTCGAGCTCGACGGCGTGAAGCGGCGAACCGGGCGCGGCCACGTGCTCGATCAGCGGCTCGGTCAGCGCACCGAGCCCCGGGCCGATCTCGACCATCCGCTCGCCGGGCAACGGCCGAATGACCGCAACGATCGAGTCGATCACGCCCAGATCGACGAGGAAGTTCTGGCCGAAACGCTTGCGTGCGAAATGGCCTTGATGCTGTTTGCTGCTGTTGGACATTGCGTCGTTGAAGCGCCGAATGAAAGACGATGAATTGCGAGGGGATACCGGACGGATGGACCGCCGAAGCGATCAGCCGCCGCGCCGGTTGCGCGCCATCGTGACGGCCGTATCGATCGCGGCAATGAGACTGCCCGCGTCGGCGCGGCCGGTGCCTGCCAGATCGAGCGCCGTGCCGTGATCGACGGACGTTCGAATGATCGGCAAACCGAGCGTCACATTGATGCCCTCGCCGAATGTCGCGTACTTGAGTACCGGTAGACCTTGATCGTGGAACATCGCCAGCACGCAATCGGCTTGATCGAGATAACGCGGCTGAAACAGCGTATCGGCCGGATAAGGACCGCGCGCATCGATCCCCCGCTGCGCCGCAATCGCCAGCGCCGGTGAAATCACATCGATTTCCTCGCGCCCCAGATAGCCGCTCTCGCCTGCATGCGGGTTCAATCCGGTCACGAGAATGCGCGGTACCGGCAGTCCAAAATCGCGGCGCAGATCCCGCTCGATGATGACGAGCGTTTCGACGAGGCCATCGATCGTCAACGCACCCGGTACATCCTTCAGCGGCAAGTGCGTGGTAGCCAGCGCGACCCGTAGCGGCCGCACACCCGTGCCTGCGAGCATCATGACGACGCGCGGCGTATTCGTCCTCTCGGCGAGATATTCGGTGTGGCCCGTGAAAGGCACGCCGGCGTCGTTGATCGTGCTCTTTTGCAGCGGAGCGGTGACGATGGCGTCGAGCGTGCCGGCCAGCGCGCCGTCGATGGCGTCATCCAGCAATCGCAGCACATAAGGGCCATTCGCCGCATCGAGCCGCCCCTCCACCGCCGGCTTGGCGAGCGGCCGGTGTTCGACGCACACGGACGCCACCCGACCCGGCGCGGCCTCGGCAACGAGCGACACCCAATCGACGCCCACCGCACGCGCGCGCGCAGCGAGCAACGTGGCGTCGCCGAACACGGTGAAGTTTGCATCGGGCCAGTGCGCCGCGGCACCGGCGAGCGCCATCGCCGTCAACTCAGGACCGACACCGGCGGGCTCACCGGTTGTAATCGCGATCCGCAGCGGGGAGTGAGGGGCGCGCACCATGGCTCAATGACTCATTGCTGCGCGAGCGAGCCGCCGAGCTTGTATTCGATGTAGGCGGAATCGCGCAACTGGCGCAGCCAGTCCGCGTAGGCTTGCTCGGCCTTGCGCTGGCCGATCGCCTGCCGCGCAAGGTCCATTTGCTGCTGAACCGAGCCTTGCGCCTCGCGCCGGCCAAGTACCTGTACGAGGTGGTAGCCGTATTCGGTGCGAATCGGTTGGCTGATCTCGCCGTCCTTGAGATTGTTCATCGCGCGCTCGAACTCCGGCACGGTCTCGCCCGGGCTGATCCAGCCGAGATCGCCGCCCTGCGACGCCGAACCGTCTTGCGAGTAGGTCCGCGCAAATTTGCCGAAGTCGCCGCCCGCCTCGATCTGCTGACGGATATCGAGCTCCTGCTGGCGCGCCTGTTGTTCGGTGACTCCGCCCGGTCCCACGCGCAGCAGGATATGCCGCACGTGCGTCTGGACGAGCTTCGGTGCATCGCTTGCGGTACCGCCGACACCGGTGCGGCGATCGACGAGTCGCACGATCTCGAAGCCGTCCGCCGTGCGCACGAGATCGGGGCTCACCTCGCCCGGACGCAGCGCCGAGGTCGCCTTGACGAGCTCTTCGGGTAGCCGGGAAGGCGGCAGGAAACCGAGGTCGCCGCCCTTTTTGGCGTCGGCCGCCTGTGACTGCTCTTTCGCGAGCGACTCGAATTTCGTGCCGCTCTTGGCGCGATCGAGGATCGACTGCGCCTTCTTCTGCGCGTCCGCCAGCACATCCTGCGACGCGCCCTCCGGCACCTTGACGAGAATGTGCTCGATGCGCAGGTCCTGCTGCACCTTCGCGTCCGGCCCGCGCTGGCTCGCGATGTAGTTCGCCACTTCGGCATCGGACACGGTGACCTTGCTGTCCACCTCACGCTCCCGCAGCTTGGAAAGCGTCAACTCGGTACGCGCATCGCGCGTAAACACCGACCACGGCACGCCCTGCGCCTCGATGCGCGCGCGGTAGATCTCGAGCGACATGTTGTTCGCCTTCGCGAGACGCTGCACCGCCGCGTCGACAGCCGCGTCGTCCACGGTGATCCCGTCTTCCTTCGCGCGCTGCAGTTGAATGCGCTCGAGGATCATCTGATCGAGCACCTGGCGCGTCAGCTGGTCGGAGGGCGGCACCGGCGCGTTTTGCTGCTGCAAGCGGCGCGCCACGAGATCGACCCGCAATTGCAGCTCGCGCTCCGTGATGACATCGTCGTTGACCACGGCCGCGACGGAGTCGACCGACTGCCCGCTCGGAGCAGCCACTGCCTGGGCCGCGGCCGGCCCCGCCGGCATGAAGACCAGAGCGGCCCCGATACCGGCCGCGAGCGTTGCCCAGCGAAGCTTATTCGAAATTGCCACAGCTACTCCATTCATATCGGGCCGCCGAAATCGAGCCCTGCCCCGTTTTGCGAAAATCGATTGCGCGCATGCGAGCCCCGCATCGTCGCGCTTCATTCATAGTTCGAATAACGCGAAACCGGCAGCGGCGGGGGCGGCGGCGGTGTATACCCCGCCACGCTGGCCCTGAATGCTGCCGTGAGTCCGTTGTCGACATTCGACAAGCCTTTCAGCGTCAACTGCGCGAGCATACGCGTCGACGAGCGGGCTCCGCCTGCCGAATTGATGCCGTTGGCGTAACGCTGGACGCCGACGCCGAGCGTCCAGCAATCGGCATCGTACTGGAAGCCGACCAGCCCGTCGACGATGCGGTGACCGGCCAGGTCGTAGTTGAACCGCCCCACGCCGTAGAGCCGGCGCGTGATCGGCCATTCGCCCGATACCACGAACTGGTTGATCGGCTCATTGTCGAGCGTGTCGTTGGCCCGCGTGTAACGATAGGCCACGTTCACGACCTTGCGCGCCTCCGGGCTGAAGCCGAAGCCGACGCTCGAACGCACCAGCTGGTTGTTGTCGGCATTATATTGGAACGCCGTTTCCGAGGCGAAACCTGCGCCGAGCTTGATCGACGCGCCCGCGATCAGGTCCGAATGGCTCGTGGCCGGAATCGGGTCGCTCGATGTGAGTCTCACGCGTTGATCGCGGAAGTAATACTGCTGCGCGATGACGAACCGCGCGCGCTCGTCGCCCGTCGCCGCGTTGATGAAGCGCGTCGTGAGGCCAGCCGTGAGGCGGTTCGCATCGGCAATCCGGTCGTTACCGACGAACGTATTGGGCGTGAAGATTTCGGCAAGCCCGAAGTCGGACTCCGCGGTATCGAACAGCGGCGCGAAGTTCTGATTGCGATAGGGCGTATAGACGTAGTAAAGCCGCGGCTCCAGCGTCTGGATATAGTCTTCGCCGAAAAGCCGCAGCGAGCGCTCGAAGATGAGGCCCGTGTCGAAGCTGAAAGTCGGAATCGACTCGGTGAAGTTTTTCGGCTGGCCAGCGGGGGCCGTCGAGCCGAGCGTCGTCAGGTTGTACGACGCGAAGTGCATCTGCACTTTCGGCACGACGAAATAGCCGGGCCCGATCAAGCCGTACGAAAGGTACGGGTTGAACATGAGCCGGTTGCCCTGCGTCGCATCGGCGGCCGTGATGTGGAAGCGGGTGTAGTCGGCTTCCACGCCGTAATCGAACCCGCCGACGTTGTACCGCGTGTATTTCACGTTCAACTGCGGTTCGCGGCCGTAGGGCGCCGCGGCGTCGTTGTAGGTCTGCCAGTGCTGCTCGCGCGCCAGCACGGACCAGGGCCCGTTGTTGTACGTGATCCCCGCTTCCTGGTCGTAGATGATCTGCGTGCCGACCAGGAACTGATTGCCGACGGTCGCGAGATCCTGCGAGTAGGTGTCGTCCGATACCCGGTTGTAGTTCACGTACGCGCCGAAGCCGCCGCCCAGGTTCTGGTTGTGCTGCCAGTAGATCGCGTAGCGATCCTTGCGCTTGATCGCATCGTTCGGCAAATACTCGGCCGTGAACGTGCCGGTGTATGTCGGCGAAAGATATCGAAACGACCCTTGCGTTTGCACGCCGCGTTTCGAAATGATGCGTGGCGTGAGCGTGAAATCGCGATTCGGCGCAATGTTGAAGTAGTACGGCTGCGAGAATTCGATGCCGTTGGTCGAGCTCACCGAGAAAAGCGGCGGCAGCAGACCGCTGCGCCTTTCGCCGCTCAGCGGAAACGAGAGCCAGGGGCTCGCGAAGATCGGCACACCCTGGAAAAACAGCACCGCATTGCGGGCCACGCCTTCATCCGAGCCGGTATCGAAATCGAACTCGCTGCCACGGATATACCACGCGGGCCTCGTCTCGCATTGGCAGCCCGTATAAGTGCCATCGGTGAACACCGAGCGCTCGCGGTCGAGCAGTTCGACGCGCTTGGCGCTGCCCGATCCGCCACGCAGCGTGAAGCGATATTTCGGTACGGGCATGTATCCCGCGTTCGCCTCGACCCACAAATGCGCCTCAGGGCCGGCAAACGACACGCCATTGCCGATCAGGCGCACGTTGCCGTAGGCATCGGCGTGATCGGTATCCTCGTCGTAGTGAAGGGCATCGCCCTTGATGACGTTGGCCGGCCGCCGAATCTCGGCCGACCCTTTGGCCGCGACATCGCGATCGGCGGTGCCGATCGCGTCGTCGCCCAGCGCGAACGTGGCAGGCGAGCCGCCGGCCGCGACCGGATGCTCTTCGATCTGCGGAGCGAGTCTCAGGCCCCATGGCGCGTCGAGCTGCTGCGCTTGGGCGGCCGCGCCCGTCAGTTGCGCGTGCGAGACCGACGGCATCAGGCCCGGCATGGCGATCAGCGCAGCCGCGAGGCGTTTCATGCGCGGCGCGCTATCGCCGGAGAAATTCGTTCGAAGAAACTGTCTGGGCGGCATGTATCGATTGGCGAATCGGCCCGGCAGCCAGGCACGGCGCCGTCGCACGACGTGCACCGCCGGTATCCGGTGGCGGTCTCGTCGCGCACGAGCGGCGTGCTCGACGCACGGGACGACGGGCGGTCAAACTGGACCGTGCAAAGGCCGACACGGGGCGCATCGTGAAAAGTCGTCGGGTATTATATGGCAAGACGTTTTGCCTCCCCCCGTTATGACGAATACTTGTCCGGCCGATGCCCGTATCGACGCGCTTGCCAACTGGCTGCGCGCACACCAGGCTCATTATGGCCTGAACCTCTCAACGCTCGCCCCTGCATCCGCCGATGCGAGTTTTCGCCGTTACTTTCGCCTCGAAAGCTCGGGCACGCATGGCCCGACACTGATTGCCGTCGATGCCCCGCCGCCGGAAAAATGCCGCGAGTTCGCTCAGATCGCAGGTCTGCTCGCGAGTGCGGACGTCCACGTGCCGCGGGTACTCGAGTGCGATTTCGAGCAGGGCTTCATGCTCGTCACCGATCTGGGCACGACGCCCTACATCGAAGTGCTCGACCCCGGCGACCCGCAAGCCGCGCGGCCGCTCATGCGTGACGCGCTCGACGCGTTGATCCGCTGGCAGGCCGGCTCGCGCGAGGGCGTACTGCCGGCTTTCGACGAGGCGTTCTTGCGCCGCGAGATGGAACTGATGCCCGAATGGTTCATCGAGCGGCACCTCGGACGCACCGTCGACGAGAACATACGCGGCGTCCTCGACCGCACCTACGCGCTGTTGATCGCCAGCGCTCGCGCGCAGCCGCAGGTCTATATGCTGCGCGACTTCATGCCGCGCAACCTGATGGTCTGCGAGCCGAATCCCGGCGTGCTCGATTTTCAGGACGCGGTCCATGGCCCGATCACGTACGATGTCGCGTCGCTGCTGCGCGATGCGTTCCTGAGCTGGGACGAGGAGTTCGAGCTCGATTGCTTCGTCTACTACTGGGAGCGCGCGAAAAAAGCGGGGCTGCCTGTCGATGCGGACTTCGGCGAGTTCTACCGGCAGATCGAGTGGATGGGGTTGCAGCGGCACATCAAGGTCCTGGGGCTTTTTGCACGGCTTTACCATCGCGATGGCAAATCGCGCTATCTCGCCGACTTACCGCGTTTCATGGGCTACGCGCGCAAGGTAAGCGAGCGCTACCGGCCGCTTGCGCCATTCGCACGATTGCTCGACGAGCTCGAAGGACGTGCGAGCGAAGTCGGCTATACATTTTGACGCCCCGCGCACGATGAAGCTGAATCCACTTTTGACCCACGCGATGATCTTCGCGGCCGGGCGCGGCGAGAGAATGCGCCCGCTCACCGATACCTGTCCCAAACCGTTGCTCGAAACGGGCGGCAAACCGCTCATCGTCTGGCAACTGGAGCGGCTGGCCAGGGCCGGTTTCGAAACGATCGTCATCAACCATGCGTGGCTCGGCGACCGGATCGAAGCCGCGCTCGGCAACGGTTCGCGCTGGGGCGTACGCATCGCCTACTCGGCGGAAGGGGCCGCGCTCGAGACAGCCGGCGGCATCGCTCAGGCGTTGCCGCTGCTCGAAGAGGACGGAGCGCCCGCGGTCTTCGCCGCGGTCAGCGGCGACGTCTACTGCGACTTCGGCTACGAACGGCTCGCCGGGCCCGCGGCGCGATTGGCGGCGATGGAGGAGCCCGGCATGCATCTCGTGATGGTGCCGAATCCAGCGTTTCATCCCGAGGGCGACTTCGCGCTCGTCGACGGGGCGCTCTCGCTCGACGGTTCGCCACGTTATACGTTCGGCAATATCGGGCTTTACGACACGCGAATGTTTCGGGGACTGGCGCGCGGCGAGCGGCGCGCGCTGAGGCCTTACTATCGCGAGACCATTGCCGCCGGGCGCGCAAGCGGCGAAGTCTTCGATGGCTTGTGGGAGAACGTCGGCACGCCGGCGCAGCTCGACGCGCTCGATCGGCGGCTAAGGGAGCGCGGATCCGTCCGATAACGGGCCGCGCCGGGCGAATTCGGCCATCGGAAAAGCTGCCAATCGGCGCCGGATAGCAGACACCGTAGATTCGAGCGCTCCCCCGCTTCATACACCACGGGCGTAAATCACGCGCTGGCCATCGGCTGCGCGGCCGTCCGGCGATGCACGTTCGTCCCCATACCTCATTTGCCGTATAGCGGCCGATCCCGATTCCTCTGCAGAATGGTTTCGCGCGGCCCAGTGTCACGAGCCGGCGCGAGGACCTGCGATCGAACAGCAGTTTTTGTTCGAGACGGCGACTGCATTTCTCGTCGAGAGCTTTCGAAATTAATTAGGAGAACTAATTGTGAACTGGAATCGCGCCTTTACCGATTTGATCCGCAACGGTCGCCCGGCCTACTGGGGCAACTGGACGCTTTCACCTAAACTCGCCCCGGGCGCCGTCGGCATCATTACCCCGGACACGGGCGACTTCACGCTCGTCAGGGAGGCAACTCCGGGCGTTGCCCACAGCAGCCGCACCATTCCGAATCAGTGGAAGCTGTCGTCGAGCAACGTTCACCGCTCGGAAACGCAGGTCAACCTCGACGGATCGGGTACCGATCCGGAGACCGGAACGAAGGTCAAGGCCGGCCTCGAAGTGAAGTGGGAGTTTTCGTCCGCGGGCGCAATCGCATCGGAATTCAGCATCGAGACGGAAAAGTACATCAACGACCTGACCTCACTGACGAAGCCTGAAACGCTGAAGTGGCTCGCCGAACAGGCCAAATCGGTGAGCATGGGCTCCGACGGGAAGATCTCGCAGGGCTTCGGCGTCATCACCAGTGCGATCTACGCGCACAGCGGCGTGAACGCAGGTTCCCAGGACAGCAGCTCGTCGCTTGCTCTGACGGGTTCGGCGAGCGCGGTGCAGGACATGCTCGGCGGGGTCAACGGCAAGGGTTCGTTCCTCTCGGTCAACCAGCATAAAAGCGTCGACCAGCACCTGTGGCCGTTCAAGCCGGGAGAGATTGCGCCCGATGCCGTACCGATCGCCTATACGGTCGCATCGTTCGATGGACAACTGCTGATTCCCAACTGGATCACGCGCCTCAGCGCGTTCGAGATCTTCTTCAACAACAAGCCCGGCTGCACTTACATCACACATATCAAGCTGGCTTACGACACACCGCACGGACGGCAAGACAACGAATTTACGCTCTCGGGCGGCATTTCGAAGACCGTCAGCAACATCCCGCTGCATGCGACGGACATCCATGTCGAAGTGAAATTCAAAGGCGTGGTCAATGACGACAACTACACCTTCCATTGGGCCACCCCGTTGGGGCAATGGCTGACGGGACGTCGCGAGATCGAAATGAGCGGCGTCTGGCCGGGCGCCACCCACGCGCGGGAAGTGTAGAAGACGGCAGCGGCAAGCAAGCACTGATCGGCATGCGTCGATTCACCCAGCGTGCGTGCGGCCCGCAGTCCCCTACGGGACTGTCGGGCCGGCCCTCCCAAGGAATCCGGACGTGTCAGCGCGTCGCACGCTTGCAGATCTAGTCCGCTGCCTGTCGAAGCACCCCGTCATGCTGCTCACCTGAACCCGCATCGCGAACCGCGCGCTGCTGCTGCAACGCCCACATCTGCGCGAACGCCCCGCCCGCAGCCAGCAATTGCGCGTGCGTTCCGCGCTCGACGATCCGGCCGTGCTCCATGACGATGATCTGATGCGCGTGAACGACGGTCGACAAGCGATGCGCGATCACGAGCGTCGTGCGCCCTCGCGCGATCTGATCGAGTTCCGCCTGGATGGCACGCTCCGAGCGCGAATCGAGCGCCGAAGTCGCCTCGTCGAACACGAGTATCGGCGGGTTCTTGAGCAACGTGCGCGCAATCGCCACGCGTTGCTTTTCGCCGCCCGACAGCTTGAGCCCGCGCTCGCCGACGGGCGTCTCGTATCCTTTGGGCAGCCCCTCGATGAAATCGTGAATGTGCGCCGCGCGCGCGGCCGCGACGACTTCCTCGCGCGTTGCCGTCGGCCGGCCGTAAGCGATGTTGTAGTAGATCGTGTCGTTGAACAACACCGTATCCTGCGGCACGATGCCGATCGCCTGACGCAGCGAGTCCTGCGTTACATCGCGAATGTCCTGCCCATCGATACGAATGGAACCGCCCGACGCCCGGTCCAGATCGTAAAAGCGAAACAGGAGCCGCGCGAGCGTCGACTTGCCGGCGCCGCTCGCGCCGACGACTGCGGTCGTCGTACCGGCCGCAATCGTAAAGCTCACGTCATACAGAATCTGCCGCGCGCCCTCGTAGCCGAACGACACGTGCCGGAATTCGAGCTCGGCCCCACGCACCACGAGCGCCTGTGCGCCCGGCTCGTCCGGAATCTCGCGCTCCGCGCCGAGCAGCGTGAACATGCGGTCCATATCGGTAAGTGCCTGCTTGAGCTCGCGATAGACGACGCCCAGGAAGTTCAGCGGAATATAGAGCTGCAGCATGAACGTGTTGATGAGCACGAGGTCCCCGAGCGTGAGCCGCCCCGCCATCACGCCCGACGTCGCGCGCCATAGGATGAAAACCAGCGCGGTGCCGATGACCGTTTGCTGGCCGAAATTCAATAGCGACAGCGAGTTCTGCGATTTGATCGCCGCTGCGCGAAACCGCTTGAGGTTTTCGTCGTACCGCTGTGCTTCCCACGCTTCGTTGCCGAAGTACTTGACCGTCTCGTAGTTGAGCAGCGAATCGATCGCTCTCGAATTCGCGCGCGAATCGAGTTCGTTCATCGCGCGGCGCAAATGCGTGCGCCACTCGGTCACTTTCACGGTGAAGACGATGTAGACGACGAGGGCAACGAGCGCAACGATGGCGTAATAGGCCTCGTACTTGACGATGAAAAACCCGAGGACGAGCCCGACTTCGACCAGTGTCGGCAAGATGCTGTACAGCGAATAGGAGATCAGTTGCTGAATGCCGCGCGTGCCGCGCTCGATATCGCGCGACATCCCGCCCGTTTGCCGTTCGAGGTGAAAGCGCAGCGAGAGCGAATGCAGATGGCGAAAGACCTTGAGCGCAAGGTCCCGCACAGCGCTTTCGGTGACCTTCGAAAAGAGAATCTCGCGCAACTCGGTGAAAAGCGAAGTCGATAGCCGCACGACGGCATAGGCGACGACCAGCAACCCGATTCCTCCCGCCAGCACGATCGCAGGATCGTTCGCCGCGCGGCCGAGGGCGGTCAGTTGCCGCATGGAGACCAGCCCATCGACGATGCGCTTCATGACGATCGGCACGCCCAGGTTGGCGACCTTGGCACCGATCAGGCAAGTGAGCGCCAGCGCGACGCGTGCCTTGTAGCCGGCCAGATAAGGCAACAGCGAGCGAATGGTTTGCCAATCGCGCCGCGGCGCGCTCGAAGGCGGGGCGAGTTCACTCGAAGCGGAATAACGGCGCATGGCAGTATCGGGGGCCGTGGGGACGGCGGTTATCTGTACAATTCCTACGCTCGACTCAGCGCACCGAGTATTGTCGCAGAAGCGCATCGGGCGCGTTGGCGCCGTCCACGGCCGCGCCTTTTTCCTTTTTCACGGTATTTTTATGACTTCACCTCTGCTTCCGCAAAAGGTTTGCACGCTACGCGTCGTGCCGCAGCCCGCCGACGCGAACGTCCACGGCGACGTCTTCGGCGGCTGGATCATGGCGCAAGTCGATATCGCGGGCTCCATTCCGGCCAGCCGGCGCGCCAACGGCCGCGTGGCGACGGTCGCCGTCAACTCGTTCGTCTTCAAGCAGCCCGTGTTCGTCGGTGACTTGCTGAGCTTTTATGCCGACATCGTCAAGACGGGGAACACGTCCGTCACCGTGGATGTGGAAGTGTTTGCGCAGCGCATGAGTCTGGCCGAAGAAGTCGTCAAGGTGACCGAGGCCACGCTCACTTATGTGGCGACCGATCACGAACGCCGTCCGCGCAAGCTGCCCGATCTCAAGTAGCGCAACGGGCCCCGCGCGGAACGCTCAGATTACCGCGGCGCCCGAGCGCTCCGCTTGCAGCAGATGCGAAATCGCGTCGTGCGGCATCGGGCGCGCAAAGAAATACCCCTGCATCTCGTGGCACGCGCGCTCTTTCAGGAAGTCGAGTTGCGCGGCCGTCTCGACGCCCTCGGCGATCACCTGCAGATCGAGCGAATGGGCGAGCGCGATGATCGCGGAGGTGATGGTCTCGTCGTCGCTCGACGCGCCGATGTCCGATACGAACGAGCGGTCGATCTTCAAGCGATCGACGGGAAAGCGCTTCAAGTAGCTGAGGCTCGAATAGCCCGTGCCGAAATCGTCGATCGCGAGCCCGATGCCGAGCGCGTGCAGCTCATTGAGCATCACGACGGCCTCCTCGGCGTTTCGCATGATCGCGCTTTCGGTCAACTCGAGCTCGAGGTACTGAGGCTCGAGGCCAGTCTCCTCGAGAACCGACATGACGAGCCGCGCGATGTCGCGCTGCTGGAACTGCCGGGCCGAAAGATTCACCGAGACGCGCGCAGGCGGCAGCCCGTCGTCCTGCCAGGCCTTGTTCTGCCGGCACGCCTCGCGCAGCACCCACTCCGAAAGCGGGCCGATGAGCCCGCTCTCCTCCGCCACGGGAATGAAGGCGGAAGGCGGCACGAGCCCGACTTCGGGGTCCAGCCAGCGCACGAGCGCTTCCATGCCGACGATGCGGCCTGTTTCGATATCGACCTGCGGCTGGTAATGCAGCAGAAACTCGCCGTCGCGCAACGCGCGGCGAAGCCGTCTTTCGAGGTTCAGCCGGGCGCCGACGCTCGTGTTCATTTCGGGCTGATAGAACTGGAACGTATTGCGGCCCATGTCCTTTGCGCGATACATGGCGAGGTCGGCCTTTTTCAGCAAGGTTTCCACATCCTCGCCGTCCTGCGGGTAAAGGCTCGCCCCCATGCTGCATCCGACAAAGAGCTCCGTGCCGTCCAGCATGACGGGCTCGGAGATCGTCGCGCGCACGCGCTCCATCCAATGGATCAGCGCATCTTTTTCGACGAGGTCGGCCAATACGATCACGAACTCGTCCCCACCATGACGTGCGACGGTATCGCCCGGGCGCGCGCTGCGCGCGAGCCGCTCGGCGACGACGGCGAGCAGGCGGTCGCCGACGCTGTGGCCCAGGCTGTCATTGACGTTCTTGAAGCCGTCGAGATCGATGAAGACGACAGCGAGGCTCAAGCCTCGGGCGATCGATTGCTGCAGACGTTCGCGCAACAGATTGCGATTGGGCAGCCTCGTCAGGCTGTCGTAGTTCGCCTGATACTCGAGCTGCTCCTGGTAGCGGATCAACTCGGTCACATCGTTGATGACGCCGATATGGTGGGTCGTCTTGCCGTCGGGATCCGGCACCGGCGCGATGAACAGCTGATTCCAGAACAGCGCGCCATCCTTGCGATAGTTGCGCAGCACAGCGCTCACCTCGCGATTTGCCGCCAGGGCTTCGCGTATTTCGGCGAGACCTTCCTGGTCGCGGTCGTTGCGTTGGAGAAAACGGCAATCCTGGCCGACCACCTCGGCAGGATCGTAGCCCGTGATCCGCTTGAACGCGGGGTTCACGTATTCGATCAAGTGCCCGCGTTCGGCCGCGCCCGTGATCAAGATCGCATTGACGCTCGCGTCGAGCGCCCGGCTTTGCAATCGCAGCGCGAGATCGGAGCGCTTGCGATCGGTGACATCCGTATAGGAGCCCAGTACGCCGATGACCTTGCCATCGCCGTTCGTCAGCGGAATCTTGCTCGTGATACCGGCGCGGTGCGCGCCGTCGATCATCACTTCGAACTCGGCGTTCATTTTCGGCACGCCGGTTTCCATCACCTCGAGGTCGGAGCGCTGGAGCGCCTCGGCCATGTTCTTCCACGGCAAGTCGTAATCGGTCTTGCCGACGACCTGCTCCGTATAGGCGAGCCCCGCGTCCCGGGCGAAGGCCATGTTGCAGCCGAGATAGCGCGATTCGCGGTCCTTCCAGAAAATGCGCTGAGGAATATTGTCGATGATGCTTTCGAGCATCTGATTGGAACGCTGCGCCTCCGCTTCGGCCTGAATCTGCTCGGTCACGTCATCGGCCAACACGAACATTGCGGAGCGGCCCATGAAGCTCAGCGCATGATTCGAAATATCGGCCGACAGCTGCGAGCCGTTGCGACGCTGATGGTGCCAGACACCCGCCATGACGCGGCCACGCCTCGGCAACGTGGCGCTGCGGTCGAGATACGTCTCTAGGCGGGGCAGTTCGTCGGAAGGATGGATATCCCGGATCGTCATCGAAAGCAGCTCGCTCTCGGTATAGCCGTACTGCTCGAGCGCCGCGGCGTTCACCGCCAAAAACCGCAGCGTTTCCCGGTCGTAAATCCACATCGGCACCGGGTGCGCGTCGAAGAGCTCGCGAAACCGCTCGTCGCTGCGCCGCATGGCCCGGGCAACGCGCAGCTTCGCGCGTGCGGCGCTTTCACGCGCGCCGAACATGTAGATGAGCAGGCCGCAGCCGAGGACCATCGTGAGGACGACGAGCAATGTCGCAAGACGAGCCGAGCGCGTCGATTCGGCAAGCGATGCCTCGAGCGCCTCGTCCTCGCGAATCCGCAGCGTGGCGAGCGCATCGTCCACCTGATCGAATCTGGCCCCCAGCCGGGCGTACGCCGATGTCGCCCACCCATGCGCTTCGGAATCGTCATCGGCCGCCGCGCGTTCCAGAGCGGCAAGCGTTCCCGCTTCGGCGGCGTCGCCAGCTGCGAAAAGCGTCTCGAGCGCGGTGCTCATCGCCGGTTCGTCGGCCAGTTCGGCTACAAGCCGCCCCTTGATGTCGACAAGGCGGGCTTCCTGGGCGGCGCCGAGCGTCGGCGACACGGCCGAGCCGGAGATTTCGAACCGTCCAAGCGCGGCCAGGCCCGCCCCAAGCGTCATGCGGTACGCGTCGAGATCGCGTTTGACGCTCATCGAGCGCAGCGTACGCTCGTTCGTCGCACGCTCGCTGCGAATTTGGGTATAGGCGACGAACGCATTCGCGCCCACCGCGGCAGCCACGACTACCAGGTTGATCAGCAGCCGCTTCGATAAAAAGGAAGTCATGGATTCGGAACGCCGTTCGGACGGGGGCTGAGCATGCCTCGATCGCCGACGGCGCCGGGCTCGCCAACCTATAGGGTGGCACCGCGAGTGAATCGAATTTTTGACGTGCCAACCTATCGATAACGGCAGCGATCGCGAAAACTTGAGGGGCGCGCGCAAAAAACGGCCCCAGAGGAGGTCCGGCGCTACGGTCGGGCGAGGTCCGCGAGCCCGAACTCGCGCATCGCAGGCACGAAATCGTGATTGCCCTCGGGTTTGCGCGAAAGCTTCGTCAGGACATACCGCTTGAATGGATCGAGCCCGGCCCAGCGCTGCGCCTCGACAGGCTCGAGTCCGGCAATCCGGCACTGATTTTGCACGCCGTCGGGCACGACCGACGTCTCGCGCCACGCCGGGTTCGGCTCCGGCGCGAACCAATCGGGCTCGACGTTGGCGTGAGTACGCATCATTTCGAACAGCGCATGGTCGAAGTTCGGCTCGATGGCCGTGTCCTCGTCGACGGGAAACCGCGCCAGCAATACGCGATCGGCATGGGGCAGGCACTGCCACTGGGCGAGGGAAATACGCAGTCCGAAGCGATCCAGATTGAAGCGGACCGACATCGGCATGAATTTGAGGTTTTCCGACGATACGGCTTCGAAATCGAACATCAGCGGCGATTCGTGCAATCCCATGACCGAGTCCTCGTGTTTCGAGGCGGCAATGCCTCGTCCGGCAGGCCGAGCTGGCTTCGGGTATTTTAGAACCTTATTCGACCGGCAACGGCGCAACGCACCGTCCGGTCACCTGGAACATGCCGAGGAGCGACCTTGAACGACCCACTGGACTACGCCGAGCAAGCCGGCGCCATCGAACAACCGGTGCGCCGGCACCGAGCGGGCGCGGTCGAGTCCGTGACCGACCGCATCGGCCAGGAATGGCCCGTCGCCCTCGTATTCAATGGGATTTCGCATGCGGTGATGATGTGCACCCCGCGCGATCTGGAGGCGTTCGCCGTCGGGTTTTCGATTTCCGAGGGCATCGTCGAGCGCGGTAGCGATATCCATGACATCGAGGTTGCCATCCATGCCGACGCGGCACCCATTCCCTACGCCGAGGTGGCGCTGACGGTCGTTCAGCAGGCATTCGTCGCGCTCAAGGACCGCCGCCGCGCGCTGGCGGGCCGTACGGGCTGCGGCGTCTGCGGCATCGAAAGCATCGACTTGCTCGACCTCACCCCCGAACGAGTACCCGAGCATGGTTTTCTCGCGCGGCTGGCTCCCGATGCGATCGCGCGCGCGGCGCGCGAGCTGCCCGAGCATCAAGTCCTGACGAGGCTCACGGGCGGCTTGCACGCCGCCGCCTGGTGCGACAGCGAGGGATCGATCGTCGCGGCGTTCGAGGACGTGGGACGCCACAACGCGTTGGACAAGCTGATCGGCCATCTCATACTGCAGCGCGCCGATACGACGGACGGGTTCGTCTTCCTGTCGAGCCGCGCGAGCTATGAGCTCGTACGAAAAGCGGCACGTGTCGGCATCCCGATGGTCGCGACGATCTCGGCACCTTCGTCGCTGGCGGTTTCGATCGCCCGGCAAGCCGGAATTCGCCTGCTCAGTTTCTGCCGCGAAGCGGGCTACGTGGACTACACGACGGCCTAGGACCTGTTCAATCGAACTGCCTGAAATCGGGTCTGCGCTTTTGGAAAAACGCGGTCATCGCCTCGCGCGCCTCCGGCGAAAGCAGCATCTTGCCGAAGTGGACGACTTCGTCGTTCATGCGCTCGGCGACTTCATGCGTGTGCGCGCGCTTCATCAGCATCTTCGTGACGCGCAGCGACGAAGCGGGCAACGAAGCCAGCTTCGTCGCCTGCCCGAACGCAAAGGCTTCGAGTTCGGCAGCCGGTAGCAACCGATTCACGATCCCCATTCTGTGCGCTTCGTCGGCGTCGAACGGCTCACCGAGCAACAGCTTCTCGGCCGCGAGCTGATGGCCGCAAAGACGCGGCAGCAGCAAGCTCGAGGCGGCCTCAGGGCACAGCCCCAGTTGCGCAAACGGCAGCGAAAAAACCGCCGATTCAGCGGCGTAGACGATATCGCAGTGAAGCAGCAGCGTCGTGCCGATGCCGATCGCGACGCCCGCGACCGACGCGACCACCGGCTTGTCGACCGTGCTGATGCTCCGCAGGAACTGCAGGACCGGCGCATCGGCATCCGTCGGCGGCGATTTCATGAAGTCTTCGAGGTCGTTGCCCGCGCTGAACGCTGCCGCGCCGCCGCGAATCAGAATCGCACGCACGCTGGCGTCGTCATGCGCCTGCGCAAGCGCGTCGGTCATCGCACGATACATCGAGGACGTAATCGCGTTTTTCTTCTCCGGCCGGTTGAACGTTATCGTCATGACGCCTTCGGCGCGCTCGACCAGAATATCCATTGCCTGCGTCTCCTCGAAGATTGTTACCGGACAAACAGTTCGCGGGCGGGCGGCGAGCACCCGGTCGTCAGCCCGCGAACTCCGTATACGGCCAGGTGCCGGCCCTCAAAGCCGCTCGATGATGCCCGCAGCGCCCATACCCGTGCCGACGCACATCGTCACCATGCCGTACTTCAGATTGCGCCGACGCAGACCATGGACGACCGTGGCCGCGCGGATCGCGCCCGTCGCACCGAGCGGATGGCCAAGCGCAATCGCACCGCCCAACGGATTGATCTTGGCCGGATCGAGGCCCAATTCACGAATCACCGCCAGCGATTGCGCGGCGAATGCTTCATTGAGTTCGATCCAGTCCAGATCGTCCTGCTTCAACCCCGCAGCCTTCAGCGCCGCCGGAATCGCCTCTTTCGGGCCGATGCCCATGACTTCGGGCGGCACGCCGCGCACGGCGAAGCTCACGAAGCGAGCGAGCGGCGTCAGCCCGAACTGCTTGAGAATCTTTTCGGAGACGACGATCAGCGCACCCGCACCGTCGGACGTTTGCGAGCTGTTGCCCGCCGTGACCGAGCCCTTGTTGGCGAACACCGCACGCAGCTTCGCCAGTCCTTCGAGCGACGTATCGGGACGCGGCCCCTCGTCGAGCGCGATCTCGCGCGTTTTGGTCCTGACCTCGCCGCTCGCGAGATCGGGCACGCGCTCGACGATTTGAAACGGTGCGATCTCATCGCGGAACTCGCCCGCCTGCTGTCCCGCGATCGCCTTGCGGTGCGATTCGAGAGAAAACTTGTCCTGATCCTCGCGGCTCACCTTCCACCGTTCGGCGACGCGCTCGGCGGTAAGCCCCATGCCGTAGGCGATGCCGATATTTTCGTCGCGATCGAAAATGTGCGGCGACATCGACGGCGTGTTGCCCATCATCGGCACCATGCTCATCGATTCGCAACCGCCCGCGATCATCGCATCGGCCTCGCCGACGCGAATGCGATCGGCAGCCATGGCCAGCGCCGTCACGCCCGATGCGCAAAACCGGTTGACGGTCACGCCGCCGACCGATTGCGGCAAGCCCGCCAGCAGCGCACCGATCCGCGCGACGTTGAGCCCTTGCTCCGCTTCGGGGATCGCGCAGCCGACGATCGCATCCTCGATCACTTTCGTATCGAGCCCCGGTACCTGCGCCACGGCCGCCTTGATCGCATGGACGAGCAGCTCGTCGGGCCGCGTGTTCCGGAATGCGCCGCGCGGCGCCTTGCCGATCGGCGTACGGCTCGCCGCGACGATATATGCGTCTTGCAACTGTTTGCTCATTTGCAGCTCCTGAATGCGACTCTCGTTAATTGCGCACCGGCTTGCCGGTCTGCAGCATGCCCATGATCCGCTCCTGCGTCTTTTGCGTGCCGAGCAATTCGACGAAAGCGCGCCGCTCGAGCGTCAGCAGCCATTCCTCGTCGACGAGACTGCCGGCTTCCACGTCGCCACCGCAGATCACCTCGGCAATACGCGAAGCGATCAGGAAATCGTGAGCGCTGATGAAGTTGCCGTCGCGCATATTGACCAGTTGAGCCTTGATCGTCGAGATCGCGGAGCGGCCCGCCACCGGAATCTGCGTGGCACGCAACGGCGGACGGTAGCCTGCCGCCGCCAGCGCGCGCGCCTCCTTCTTCGCGGTATCGAGCAGCTCGAACACGTTGAAGACGATCGTGTCGGACGGCTTGAGATACCCCATTGCACGCGCCTCGAGCGCCGAGCCGGAGACTTTGGCCATCGCCGCGTTCTCGAACGATTTGCCGATGAACTTCAACAGTTCGCCCGTCGGCGCGCCGATCGCCGCGGCCGCGTCGGCGGCCCGCAATGCCGCTTCCTTGAGCCCGCCCCCGGCCGGCACGAGCCCGACACCCACTTCGACGAGGCCGATGTAGCTTTCGATGTGCGCGACGCGCTTCGCACTGTGCAGAACCAGCTCGCAACCGCCACCGAGCGCGATGCCCGAGACCGCCGCGACGACGGGGACGTTCGCATACTTGATCCGCAACATCCCCTGCTGGAATTTCTTTACGAACGGCTCGATGCCCTTGGCGCCGCCCATCATGAAAGCGGGCATGGCCTCCTCGAGATTGGCACCGGCTGAAAACGGACCGCCCGGCGTCCCGAGCTTGAGCGAGGTCGGCTGCCAGACGACCACGGCCTTGTACGCCTTCTCGGCGAGCTCGATCGCCTGCACGATCCCGTCGATCACGCTCGGGCCGATCGTGTTCATCTTGCTCTTGAACGACACGATGACGACGTCGTCTTCACCTGCGCGCGGATCGACCCAGGCGCGCACCGCATCGGTTTCGAAAAGCGTCTTGCCGTAGGTCTTCGGATCGATCCCGGTTTCGCCGACGAGCGGTGCGCGGAACACCTGCTTGTCGTAGACGGGAAGCGCCGGGCGCGGCACGAACTTGCCCGCGGCGGGCGACCACGAGCCCTCGTTCGTATGCACGCCACCGCTTTCGGCCACCGCACCTTCGAACACCCACGACGGCAGCGGCGCCTTCGAAAGCGCCTTGCCCGCGCTGACGTCTTCCTGCACCCATTCGGCGACCTGCTTCCAGCCGGCCGCCTGCCAACCTTCGAAAGGTCCATCGTTCCAGCCGAAGCCCCAACGGATCGCCAGATCGACGTCACGCGCGTTATCGGCGATCGACTCGAGATGCACGGCGATGTAGTGGAATACGTCGCGGAAAATCGCCCAGAGGAACTGGGCCTGCGGGTGCTCCGATTCGCGCAGCAGCTTCAACCGCTCCGCGGCCGGGCGTTTGAGAATGCGGCCGACGAGCTCGTCCGCCTTGGCGCCGCCTTCGATATAGGTACCCGATTTCGGGTCGAGCACCTTGATGGTCTTGCCTTCCTTCCTGTAAAAGCCGGCCCCGGTCTTCTGGCCGAGCGCGCCCTGCTTCACGAGTTCCGCCAGTACGGCCGGCGTTTCATACACGGGCGCAAACGGATCGTCGGCGAGATTGTCCTGCATCGTCTTGATGACATGGGCCATCGTGTCCAGGCCGACGACATCGGCGGTACGGAACGTCGCCGATTTGGCGCGGCCGAGCCGCGCGCCGGTCAGATCGTCGACCTCGTCGAAGCGCAGACCGAACTTCTGCGCTTCCGCGATCACGGCCAGGATCGAGAACACGCCGACGCGATTGGCGATGAAGTTCGGCGTATCCTTGGCCCGCACGACGCCCTTGCCGACGACGCTCGTCAAGAACGTCTCGAGATCGTCGAGAATCTGCGCACGTGTATGCGGCGTCGGAATCAGCTCGACGAGATGCATGTAGCGCGGCGGATTGAAGAAATGCACGCCGCAAAAGCGCGCTTTGAGTTCGTCGGAGAATCCGTCCGACAGCTTGCCGATCGACAGCCCCGAAGTATTCGTGGCGAAAATCGCATGCGGCGCGAGATGCGGCGAGACCTTCTTGTAGAGGTCATGCTTCCAGTCCATGCGCTCGGCGATGGCTTCGATGACGAGATCGCACTCGCCCAGCCGGGCGATGTCGTCTTCATAATTGGCCGGCTCGAGAAAGCGCGCGTCGTCCTTGACGCCGAACGGCGCGGGCGAGAGCTTCTTGAGATTCTCGATCGCTTTCAGGGCGATCCCGTTTTTGGGGCCTTCCTTGGCCGGCAGATCGAAGAGCAGCACCGGAACTTTGGCGTTGATCAGATGCGCCGCGATCTGCGCACCCATCACGCCGGCACCGAGCACGGCCACCTTGCGAATGATCAGGTTGCTCACGTCAATTCTCCCTCGGAGTCATGCGGTTTGCCGGCCCCCGCGTGGGCGCACCGGGCGCACCCTGCGGCAGCCGGCCGATATGAAACGGACGCGTCGAACGAAGACGTCGGCGAATCCCGTCATCGTTCAAAAAAGCGCCTCGTCGATGTCCATCAATGGCTTTGCACCGGCACGCGCCATACGAATCGTGGCGGCCGTCTCGGGCAGGAGTTTGGCGAAGTAAAAACGCGCGGTGGCAAGTTTCGACTTATAGAACGGATCGCCCGACGCCTCTTTGTCGAGCGCGATGCGCGCCATGCGGGCCCAGAAATACGAAAACACGAGGTGCCCCACGGTGCGCAGATAGGGCACGGCCGCCGCCCCGACCTCGTCCGGGTTCTGCATGGCCTTCATGCCGATTTCCATCGTCAGCTTCTGCACCTTCTCGCCGATGTCGGCCAGCGGATTGACGAACTCCTGCATCTCGGGTTTCACGCCTTGCTCTTCGACGAAATCCGACACGAGCTTGCCGAATTTCTTGAGTTTCGCGCCCATGTCGCCGAGCACCTTGCGGCCCAGCAGATCGAGTGCTTGCACGGCGTTCGTGCCTTCGTAGATCATGTTGATGCGCGCGTCGCGCACGTACTGCTCCATTCCCCATTCGGAAATGAAGCCATGACCGCCGAAGACCTGCATGGCGTGATTCGTGCACTCGAATGCGTTGTCGGTCAGGAACGCCTTGATGATCGGCGTCAGCAGAGCGACGAGATCGGCCGCTTCCTTGCGCACCGATTCGTCGGCATGGGAGAGTTCCTTGTCGATCTGCAGTGCCGACCAGTACGTGAATGCACGCCCGCCCTCGGCATAGGCCTTTTGCGTCAGCAGCAGGCGGCGAACGTCCGGATGCACGATGATCGGGTCCGCCGGCTTGTCCGGTGCTTTGGGCCCGGTCAGCGAGCGCATCTGCAAGCGCTCCTTCGCATAGGCGAGCGAGTTCTGGTACGCGACTTCCGTGAGGCCGAGCCCTTGCATGCCGACGCCGAGCCGCGCCGCGTTCATCATGACGAACATGGCCTGCAGCCCGCGGTTCGGCTCGCCCACGAGCCAACCCTTCGCGTTGTCGAGATTCATGACGCAGGTGGCGTTGCCGTGGATGCCCATCTTGTGCTCAATCGAGCCGCACTTGACGCCATTGCGCTCGCCGATCTCGCCGCTCGCGTTCGGCACGAATTTCGGCACGATGAAAAGCGAAATGCCCTTCGTTCCCGGAGGCGCGTCGGGCAGCCGGGCAAGCACGAGGTGCACGATGTTTTCGGCGAGATCGTGCTCGCCGCTCGAAATGAAGATCTTGGTGCCGGTGATCGAGTAGGAGCCGTCGAGCGCAGGCTCGGCTTTCGTGCGCAGAATGCCGAGGTCCGTACCGCAATGGGGCTCGGTCAGGCACATCGTGCCCGTCCAGGTGCCGGCCACCAGCCTCGGCAGATAGACGCGCTGCTGCTCCGGCGTGCCGTGCTCCCGCAAACATTCGTAGGCGCCATGAGAGAGCCCCGGATACATCGTCCAGGCCTGATTGGCCGAGTTGGCCATTTCATACAGCGCGTTATTGACGAATGCGGGCAGGCCCTGGCCGCCGTATTCAGGGTCGCAGCCGAGCGCGGGCCAACCTGCCGCGACGTATTGCGCGTAGGCCTCCTTGAAACCCTTCGGCGTCGTGACGACACCGTCGCCGTGATAGACGCAGCCTTCGCGGTCGCCGGTCTGGTTCAGCGGGAAGAGCACCTCCGAGCAGAATTTGCCGGCCTCCTCGAGCACCTGGTTGATCGTATCGGCATCCAGATCGGCATGTTTCGGCATGCCTTTCAGTTCGGCTTCGACATCGAGCAGCTCGTGCATGACGAACTGCATGTCCCGCAACGGCGCGGCGTACTGACCCATGACTCCCCTCCCAAGATATGCAGCGACCAGCTCGGCCGTCGCGCGGGCGGGTATCGATGGCCCGCGCGCCCGCTAACGGCTTTCGCTCTGACTTTGATACAAGACGATCGTCTTTTCCAACGCGGCCCACGTCAGTCGCACCGCATCCGGCAGGTGCAGAAAGCGTGCATCATGATGCAGACCGAGCGTGAAGCTATACAGTTCGAAAAGCATCAGATTCGGATCGGTATCCGGACGCAAATGCCCCTCCGCCAACGCCTGCGAAATCGCGCGCAGCAATGCCGCACGCCAGGTCGACACACTCGCGACGAGCTCTTCGCGGACCGGATTGTCGCCGCGATCGTCGTACTCGACCGCGCCGCTGATATAGATGCATCCCGTCGTCACTTCCTGGATGCGCTTCTCGATCCAGCGGCTCAGCATTGCACGCAAACGCGGCAACCCGCGCGGCTCGCGCAGGCTCGGGAAGAACACTTCTTCCTCGAAGCGGCGGTGGTACTCGCGCACCACTTCCACCTGCAAATCCTCGCGCGAGCCAAAGTGCGCGAACACGCCGCTCTTGCTCATCTGCATACGCTCGGCCAAAAGCCCGATCGTCAGACCCTCGAGCCCATCGCGGCTCGCCAGGTCAAGCGCAGCATCGAGAATCGCGGCGCGCGTCTGTTCACCTTTTCGCATGGCCAAATACCGTTCTTATAGGATTCCATCCAAAAACGAACGGCCGTACTATTATTGAGCGCAGCCGTCGTCGAAACAAGGACTTTATTAGAAAACCCGATCTAACCGGGCACAGTTTCGATGATCGGAGTATTGCCGCATTCGCCGGTATCGGGATAGAGGGCTTTCGCGGATTGCCCTCAGTCGTAGCCGCCGATCGTGAGCAGTTTCATCGCCATTCGGTAGACCACATAGGCCACCCGGTTCACGACCCGCTCGTACCAGGGGCGGGCCGCATAGCGGACGGCGTCGATCGGTCTCCCGTCGTCGAAGGCGGCGAGAATCGCGCGGCGCAAAAGACCGATTTCGTCGTGCTCGACGAGCACGACATTCGCTTCATTGTTGAGCACCAGGCTGAGCGCATCGAGATTGGACGAACCGATCGTCGCCCAGCTCGAATCGATGACCGCCACCTTGGCATGCAGCATCGTCTTTTCATACTCCCCGATACGCACGCCCGCCATCAACAATGTTCGATAGAGGTAGCGCACGGCATGATCGAGTACGACGAATTCCTTTCTGCCGACGAGCAGGCGCACATCCACGCCGCGCCTTGCCGCGCGCACGAGCGCGCGACGCATTCGGCGTCCCGGCATGAAGTAGGGGTTGGCGACGAGGATTTCGCGGCGCGCGCGGCCGATCGCCACGAGGTAGGCCTTTTCGATCGCGCGGCGGTTCACGAGATTGTCGCGCGCGATGAATGCGACAGCTGGCTCGCCGGCCGTCAAAGGCGCGGCGCGCCGCGCACGCACGCCGGGGGCTGACGAAATACCCCGCATGCCCGCGCGCAGCGCGTCGAGCGGATTCGGCCGATGGCCGATCTCCAGACGGCGCCATTGGATGTCGAACGCCGCTCGTACCTGCGCAACGACGGGCCCGTTCAATTCCACGGCAAAATCCCAACGCGGGAACGGCAGGCGCAAAGCGCCGGCATCGTAATCGTCGACGATATTGATGCCGCCGCAAAACGCGGCGATTCCGTCGACGAAAGCGATCTTCCGATGCGTGCGCGAAAAGCCGAACCGGCCGAACAGGTGCGGATTGTAGATGCGGTGTTCGACGCCGGCTTCACGCCACGCGTCGAAGAGCGGAAGCCGGCCCGTGCCGATGCCGTCGGTGATCACGCGCACGCGCACGCCGCGCGCGGCCGCGCGCGTCAGCGCCTCCGATACCGGACGGCCGGCTGCATCGTCGCAATAGATATACGTTTCGAGCGCCACGTCGTGCTGCGCCGCGTCGATGCGGGCAATGAGCGCCGCAAAATAGGCATCGCCGGTGCCGAAAAGCCGCACGCGATTGCCGGGGGTGAAGGCAAGGCGGATCGAACGACGCCGCGATACCAGCGCCGCGCCGAAGCGCGCCAACCGGCGCGCGCCGTGACGGCTCATTCGCCGCGCGCTTGCAAGCGACGCGGCAACTGCAGGATCGCGTCGCGGTTGGACGACGAAAAGCACCGGGCCGCCGCTTGCTCGTAGGGCAGCCAGAGGTAAGCGGTGTGCTCGCGCGGTGCGAGCTTCACCTCGAGCCGCCGCGGCACTTCGAGCCCGAACCAGTGCTCCAGGTTGCGAGTGACGCCTTCGGCATAGCGATGGCGCCAGACCGGATAGATGTCGTACTCGATGTGCTGGCCCCAATCGACGAGCGCGCTCGCCGGCACGTCGGCACTGCCGATGGCGATGCCCGTTTCCTCCGCCACCTCGCGCATCGCGGTCTGCGCCAGCGGTTCGTCGAGGCTGTCCTTCGATCCGGTCACGGATTGCCAGAACCCAGGCCGGTCGGCGCGCTCGATGACGAGCACGTCGAGCTCCGGCGTGTAAATGACGACGAGAACGGACTCCGGGATCTTCGGCGGTTTTTGCATGGCTTTGACAAAAGGCGCCGAAGCGCCTTTTCCGATGATCCGCGCGGCACGCCGCGCGAGAGCAACAGCTTACGCCTTCGGCTGCTCGGGCTGGCGCAGTCGGATGTGCAGCTCGCGCAGTTGGCGCTCGTCGACGGGGCTCGGCGCTTGCGTCAGCAGACATTGCGCACGCTGCGTCTTCGGGAACGCAATGACATCGCGGATCGAATCGGCACCCGCCATCATCGTCACGATGCGGTCGAGCCCGAACGCAATCCCGCCATGCGGCGGCGCGCCGTACTGCAACGCGTCGAGCAGGAAGCCGAACTTCGCACGCGCCTCGTCCGGACCGATCTTCAGCGCGCGGAAGACCTTGCTTTGCACCTCTTCGCGATGGATCCGCACGGACCCGCCGCCGATCTCCCAGCCGTTGAGCACCATATCGTAAGCTTTGGCGAGGCAACGGCCCGGGTCCGTCTCGAGATACTCGAGGTGCTCATCCTTCGGGCTCGTGAACGGATGGTGAGCGGCGACGTGGCGCGCCTCTTCCTCGTCGTATTCGAACATCGGGAAATCGACGACCCACAGCGGCTTCCAGCCTTGCTCGACGAGGCCGTTCGCCTTGCCGAATTCCGAATGGCCGATCTTCAGACGCAATGCGCCGAGGCTGTCGTTGACCACCTTCGCGCGATCGGCGGCAAAGAAAACGATGTCGCCGTCCTGTGCGCCGGTGCGCTCGAGGATCGCCGCAATCGCCGCATCGTGCAGGTTCTTGACGATCGGGCTTTGCAGACCGTCGCGCCCCTTCGCGGCATCGTTGACCTTGATCCAGGCGAGGCCTTTCGCGCCGTAAATGCGCACGAACTCCGTATACCCGTCGATGTCGCCGCGCGAGAGCTCGCTGCCCTTGGGCACGCGCAGCGCCGCGACACGGCCGTCCTTCGTATTGGCAGGTGCGCTGAATACCTTGAACTCGACGTCCTTCATGGCATCGGTCAGCTCGGTGAACTCGAGCTTCACCCGCAGGTCGGGCTTGTCCGAACCGAAACGCGCCATCGCTTCGGCGTACTGCATGACCGGGAACGGATCGTCGAGCGTGACATCGATCGTTTCCTTGAACACGTGCCGGATCATCTTTTCGAAAAGATCGCGGATTTCCTGTTCCGAGAGGAACGACGTTTCGCAGTCGATCTGCGTGAATTCGGGCTGACGGTCGGCCCGCAGGTCCTCGTCGCGGAAGCACTTGACGATCTGATAGTAGCGATCGAAGTTCGCCACCATCAAAAGCTGCTTGAAAAGCTGGGGCGACTGCGGCAGCGCGAAGAACTGCCCGGCGTTCACACGCGACGGCACGAGGTAGTCGCGCGCGCCTTCGGGCGTGCTCTTCGTGAGCATCGGCGTTTCGATATCGATGAAGCCTTGCGCGTCGAGGTACTTGCGCACTTCGATCGCCACGCGGTAACGCAAACGCAGGTTGTGCTGCATTTGCGGACGGCGCAGATCGAGCACACGGTGCGTCAGGCGCGTGGTTTCCGAGAGATTGTCGTCGTCGAGCTGGAAGGGCGGCGTGACCGATGCGTTGAGCACGGTGAGCTCATGGCAGAGCACTTCGATCTTGCCGCTCTGCAGGCCCGCGTTGATCGTTCCCTCGGGGCGGTTGCGCACGACGCCGACAACGCGCACGCAGAACTCGTTGCGCACACCCTCGGCGGCTTTGAACATGTCGGCACGATCGGGATCGCAAACGACCTGGACCAGGCCTTCGCGGTCGCGCAGGTCGATGAAAATGACGCCGCCGTGGTCGCGCCGGCGATGCACCCACCCGCAGAGCGCAACGGTTTGACCCAGCAGGTGTTCGGTCACCAGACCGCAGTATTCAGATCTCATCGACATGGTGTTCGTCTATCGTTTGCATGATTGAGCGATGAACGCTACGCGTTTCGCCCGGTATTTAAAGAGGCGGTTCGACGGGCCGGCGCGCCACGGCGGCCGCGGGCGGCGCCGCGGGGGCGACCACACCCATCGAGACGATGTACTTGAGCGCCGCATCGACGCTCATATCGAGCTCGATGACTTCGCTTTTCGGCACCATCAGGAAAAAACCGGAGGTGGGGTTGGGCGTTGTCGGCACGTAGACGCTCACGTGCTCGGTGTTCAGGTGGTTGAGGACATCGCCGCCCGGCACACCCGTCAAAAAAGCGATCGTGTAAGAGCCGCGCCGCGGGTATTCGATCAGAAGCGCTTTTCGAAACGCATTGCCGCTGCTCGACAACAGCGTGTCCGAGACCTGTTTCACGCTCGTATACAGCGGGCCCACGATCGGGATGTGACGCACGATGGCGTCCCACCAGGTCACGAGCTTCTGACCGACGAAGTTCTGCGTGAACAGACCGACGATGAAGATGAACGCCAGCGTCAGCAGCGCGCCGATGCCCGGCAGATGGAAGCCGAAGAGCTTTTCGGGCTGCCACGAAGCCGGCAGCAAGAGCAGCGTCTGGTCCATCGTACCGATGATGAGCCCGAGCACCCATAGCGTGATCGCCAGGGGCACGAGAACCAACAGACCGGTCAGGAATACGGATTTGAACGTCGTGTTTTTCATGTATACCGTCAGAAAACCGCGGAAAAGGTTCGGCGCGGCGTCCGAAAGCGCATTCGAGGACGGCCAGCCTCGAGCGCGCCGGAAGCCGCCCGGCTGCCTGCCCGGTCACCGATCGGCGCGATGCAGCGGATCAGGCGTCCGTCGTGCTGGGGGCCGTCGTACCGGAGCCGCTCGAGCCGCCCGCGCCGCTCCCGCCCGTCGAAGCCGCGGACGTCGCGGAAGCCGACGAAGCGGTTCCCGTAGCGGTTCCAGAATCACCCGACGCCGTCTTCGATTCGCCGCTGTCTTTCTGGCCATTCGCCGCGGCACCGGCGCCCTTGGAGCCGCCACGGAAATCGGTGACGTACCAACCCGAGCCCTTCAATTGAAAGCCCGCGGCCGTCACTTGCTTCCGAAATGCCTCGCTCTTGCACTCCGGACACTGCGTGAGCGGTGCGTCGCTCATTTTCTGAAGCACGTCTTTTTCGAATCCGCACGATTCGCAGCGATAAGCGTAGATGGGCATGATTCTCTTCCCGGCAATTCCGACAAAACGGTTCGGTGCGTACAAAGCGTTGAATTATAACCGCAACCGGCCCCCGGTCTGATTTCAGGCAGCCGGGGGCCGGGCCGTTCCGAGATGGGGGCGTCGGCGCGAAATTCAAGGCCCCGGAAAGGGCCTCAGCGGCGGCGCCACGTGAGCCAGCGCTCGCGCCCGGTGAAGACGGGTAGGGAGTCGTCGACCGGCGCGTCTTCGACGAGCTCGAACGACGGTGCGAAGAGCGCCTCGAGTTGGGCACGCTCGACACCGAACGGCGGCCCCTTGGGTGTCGAGCCGAGGAAAAAGAAGCCGGCGAGCAAGCCGCCCGGCGCCAGCAGTTGCGCCATGCGTTGGACGTAATCGGCGCGGCGTGCCGGCGGCAGCGCGCAGAAAAACGCCCGCTCGTAGATCCACCCCGGCTCGAACGGCGGCATGTAGCTGAAAAAATCGGCCTGCTCGACCAGCGCGCCGAATTCTCCGAGCTGCGCACGGGCGGCCGCCACCGCATCGGCCGAAAAATCGATGGCGCGCACGGTCCAGCCGGCTCGAGCGAGCGCGAGTGCCTCATACGCGCTACCGCAACCCGGGATCAAGACGGGGCGCCGTTCGGTGCGCGCCATGAAAGCGAGAAACGCATGCTGCACCCCCGCCTGATCCCAGGGCGTGAAGCCCTTGCGAAAACGCTCGTCCCAGAAGTGGGCCGAGCCGGGATCGCGGGAATCGAAGGTCGGCTCGCTGCCGGGCTGCGTCGAATCGCTCATAGAGAGGCTCCGGTCTCACCCACCGTATGCCAGCACGAGCCAGAACCGCGCAGCCACCGCGCCGACGCCCATTGCCACGCCGAACAGTAGCAGCGCCTGCAACAGCCGATTCGTACGGCGCTGTTCGACGAGCAGCATCTGAATCACCGTGTCCTGCGCCCCGCGCGCGCCATCGTGGCGGCCGGCCAGCACGTTGTGCACGAGGCGCGGCAACTGCGGCAGCGTCTTGCTCCACTGCGGCGCTTCGACGCGCAGCCGGTCCAGCCAGCCCCGTATGCCGATCTGTTCGTTCATCCAGCGTTCGAGGTAAGGCTTCGCCGTCTTCCACAGATCGAGCTCCGGATCGAGCGAGCGGCCGAGTCCCTCGACATTGAGCATCGTCTTTTGCAACAACACGAGCTGCGGCTGAATCTCGACATTGAAGCGCCGCGAGGTCGAAAACAGCCTGAGCAACACCTGCCCGAGCGAGATGTCTTTCAGGGCCCGGTCGAAATAGGGCTCGCACACGGCGCGAATCGCACTTTCGAGTTCTTCGACGCGAGTGGTGGGCGGAACCCAGCCCGATTCCAGATGAAGCGTCGCCACGCGGTGATAGTCGCGTTTGAAAAACGCCAGGAAGTTTTGCGCCAGATAGTTTTTGTCGAAGTCCGACAGCGCGCCGATGATGCCGAAATCGAGCGCGATATAGCGCCCGAAATGTGCTGGATCGAGGCTGACCTGAATGTTGCCCGGGTGCATATCGGCATGAAAAAAGCCGTCGCGGAAAACTTGTGTGAAGAAAATCTCCACACCTTCGCGCGCGAGCTTTGGAATATCCACGCCCGCCTCGCGCAGCGTCTCGACCTGGCTGATGGGAACGCCGACCATGCGCTCCATGACGAGCACATTCTGCGTACAGAACTCCCAGTACATCTCCGGGACGAGCAACAGATCGAGCCCGATGAAGTTGCGGCGCAACTGGCTGCCGTTGGCGGCCTCGCGCATCAAGTCGAGTTCGTCGTGGAGGTATTTGTCGAATTCGGCGACGACTTCGCGTGGTTTGAGGCGCTTGCCGTCGGCCCACAGCCGCTCCGCCCAGACCGCGATGTCGCGCAAAAGCGCCAGATCGGAATCGATGACGGGCAGCATGTTCGGCCGCAGCACCTTGATGGCGACGGGCTTGCCGGCATGCTGCCCCGCCTTGACCTTCGCGAAGTGCACTTGCGCGATCGATGCGCTCGCCACCGGCACGCGCTCGAATTCGTCGAACAGCGCGTCGACCTTGGCGCCGAGCGATTTTTCGATGATATCGATGGCGACATCCGAATCGAATGGTGGCACCTGATCCTGCAGCTTCGCGAGCTCGATCGCCACGTCGAGCGAAAGCAGATCTCGCCGAGTCGACAGCACTTGACCGAACTTGACGAAAATCGGTCCCAGGCTCTCCAGCGCAAGTCTTAGCCGCACCGCCGGCGGCGACTTGAAGCGACGCCCAATCGTGCCGATGCGCAGCAGGAACCGCACGCGGCGGTCGTTGATGCGGGCCAGCATCATTTCGTCGAGGCCGAACCGGATGACCGTATAGACGATCTTGATAAAGCGCAGAAAACGCATGGAAAAGTCCGTGGCCTCGCTAGCGGGTGCCGCGCGAAATCGAAGCGCCGCCGGCGCCGGCTTGGGCCTCGATGCGCTCGATACGCTTTTCCACGCGCGCAAGGGCATCGCGCGCCCGCGCGAGCTCGCTGTTGAAACTTTCGAGCAACGTGCGCCGCACGAGCTGGGGGTTCTCGTCGAGCAAATACTCGGCCGCCGCGTCGCGCAAATTGCGTCCCGCACGCAGCGCCCGCTCGCCGGCCGTGCGCACGAGCGCCGACATCCGGTAAGCACTGGCGTCTCCGATCAGCCGCGCGAGATCCTCTTCCGGCTCCCAGCGCAAGTGCTCGGCCAGTTTGCCGAGCTGCGTCGCGAATTCGGCGTCGCCTTCGATCCTTACATGTTTCATGACCGCAGCCTGCCCACCCTGCACGAATGCCGATACCGCTTCGGCCGGCACCGCGATGGAGACATCGGGCAGCGCGCCCTCATGCTCGTCGAGCGCATTGAGATAGCCCTCGGGCTGCACCGCCAACGTGATGGAAAGCGAAGAGAAGACGAGACGTGCCGTTTTCCCGGAATATGGCACGAGCCGCTCTCGCGCCCAAGCTTCGCGGGCAAGCAGGTGATTGACGGCTGCGGCAAAGGGCTTGGCGGCAAGGATCATCGGGCTCGACATGGCTCGGGACCGCAGTAACAGCTGAAGCAGCAACTGCGGTCGACAAAAAAGCCCGCGCGAGGCGGCTGCCTGCGCGGGCCACTATTGTAACGTCGGTTCGCGCACGGCCGCCGCCGCATCGCGCGCCATGGTGCGGCCGCGACGCCGCACCCGAACCACGCGCCGCACTCAGTGCTGCGCGATCTGCTGGATGCCGGCCAGCAGCCAGCCCTCGCCCGTGCGGGCCGCCTTGGAGAGATTCCAGACCTCGACGAACGGCCCGGCCGACTCACCGGCCGACTCGCGAATCAAGCCGCTGAACCTCACGCTCGCCAGATATTCGCTGCCGCGATCTTCGACGCCGATGAGCTCGGCGTTGAGCTGCACGACGTCGGTCTGATCGCGTTCGCGGCCCCGCGCATCGATATCGACCTTCAGTTCAGCGAACATTTCGGGGGTCGTGAATTCGCGGATGTCGGCGAGATTGCCCTCGTCCCACGCCGCCTGCAACCGAACGAAGTTGACCTTCGCGTGGCGCAGGAAGGTTTCGGTGTCGAAACCGGCTGGCAGCGCCGCGCCTGACGCAGCGCCCATCGCGGCGCCCGGCATCGCTCCGCTCGAAGCGGCCGGCTCGGCCGTCTGCATACGCGACACCCCGAAGTCCCGCATCGGCGCGCCACCGGCCCCCGCCGCTGCGGCGCCATAAGCCGGCACCGGCTCCCGACGACGCGACATGAATTTACGCACGAGCCAGATGCCCGCCATCGCCAACAACGCGATCACGATGACGTTTGCCATCATGCTGGCAAACGCGCCGCCGAGCCCGAAGTGCGAAAGCAACGCCGCGATGCCGAGGCCGGCGGCCAACCCGGCGATGGGGCCGAGCCAGCGCGAACGCGCGGGCGCCGGCTGCGCCGGGCTCGATGGCGTGCGCGCGGCGGCGGCCGGTTGCGCCGACTGCAGCGAGTTCTGCTGCGTCGACGACTGCGACTGCGACTGCGTGGCCGTGGACGGTGCCGTTTGCGTGGTCTGGGCCTGGCGCCCGAACGTGCGTCCGCCCCCCAACCGCTTCGCTTCTGCATCGAGCGAAGCAACGGTGGTCACCGCAAGCACCGCGACCAGCGCAACGGAGCCGATCCGCCTCGCAAGGGGCTTAGAAAGGTTTTTGGAAGCAACAGGAAGGGGATCGGACATCTCGAAATTCCTCACGAAAAACAAGCGGTTAGCGGCGCTAATATTTAGTCGCCACGTGCAAGGCTACCACGCCAGCTGACAAATTGTAATATTTGACGGCGTCGAGGCCTGCTTGTTCCATCATTGTTTTCAGTGTTTCCTGATCCGGGTGCATGCGGATCGATTCGGCCAAGTAGCGGTAGCTTTCGGCATCGCGGGCGAATTTGTTGCCGAGCCAGGGCAAGACCTTGAACGAATACAGGTCGTACGCTTTTTTCAGCGGCTCCCAAACTTTCGAAAACTCGAGCACGAGCAGCCGCCCGCCCGGCTTCAGCACGCGCCGCATCTCGGCAAGCGCGACTTCCTTGCGCGTCATGTTGCGCAGCCCGAAAGCGACCGTGACTACGTCGAAGTAATTGTCGGGAAACGGAATCTTCTCCGCGTCGCACAGCAGGGCCGGCGTGATGACACCTTCATCGAGGAGCCGGTCCCGCCCCACCCGCAACATCGATTCGTTGATGTCGGTATGCCACACTTCGCCCGTCGGACCGGCCCGCTTCGCGAATGCCTTGGACAGATCGCCCGTGCCGCCTGCGATATCGAGCACTTTCGCGCCCGGACGCACGTTCGCCTGCGCGATGGTGAACTGCTTCCAGACCCGGTGCAGCCCCCCCGACATCAGGTCGTTCATCAAGTCGTAATTCGACGCGACGGAGTGGAACACGCCCGCGACCTTCCTGGCCTTGTCCCGCTCGTCGACCGTTTCGAAGCCGAAGTGGGTCTTGCTCATCGCGAATATCCTCCGCTTTTTATTCAATGGTTTCAGTGGCAATGGCCGTGCGGCGCACCGGAAGCGCCGGGCTCGCTCATCGGCGCATCGCGGTCCACTCCTGCCGCGGCGAGCTTGCCCAGGTATTCGCTCCAGTATGCGTCCTGGCGAGTGGCCAGATCGTGGAGCAAGTCCCATGAGTAAAGACCCGTGGAGTGCCCATCCGAGAATGTCGGCTGCAGTGCGTAGTTGCCGACCGGCGCGATCGAAACGATCGTGACGTCGCGCTTGCCGGTCTGGAGCGTTTCCTGGCCCGGCCCGTGCCCGCGCACCTCGGCTGACGGCGAAGAGACGCGTAGCAGCTCGAACGGGACCCGGTAGCTCTGCCCGTCCGCATATTGCAATTCCAGTACACGCGATTTCGCATGGACGACGACGCCGGTCGGAACCGGGGTATCGGGAGTGAGTCCGCTCATGACTGCCTCGATATTCGTTGTGTTCAGTGCCGCCGGCACCCGCAGCGCGCCCCGGACCGCAGGTATCAGGCAAACGCCTGCACGACCTCGCGGCGCACCGCATCGCCCAGCAGCGTGGCCTGTGCGCGGCGCGATGCGAGCAGCGCCTCGGACACGGTGCGCTGCCGCGGCGCCCAGATCGGCAAGGGGAAATGCGCGTCGTTCGTGAAACGCGGGATCGCGTGCCAATGCAGGTGCGGCACCTGATTGCCCAGGCTTGCGAGATTGACCTTGGCCGGCTGCATGACTGTGCGCAATGCTCGTTCGACAGCATAGACCACGCGCATCAAACGCTCGCGGTGAGCGGCGGAAAGATCGGAGAATTCGGCGACATGCGCATTCCAAATCACCCGGCAAAAGCCCGGATAGTCGATCTCGTCGGTCAGCACGACGCGCATGGCGTCATCCTGCCAAAGCACCGTTCCCCCTTCCTCACGGCAAAATACGCAGTCCATGGTCGTCCTTTCGCGTCGTTGCGGCCCGATCGTCACCGATCGAGCCGGCGATGGCCGCTATTACACCAGCACGCGCTCGATCCCGCCATCGTTGGCCTGGCGCACGTAGTTCACCATCCAGTCCTCGCCGAGCGTGCGCCGCGCGATTTCGACGACGATGTAGTCAGCCTCGATGTCGGCATCCTCGTTGTAGCGCTTCAGCCCTTGCAGGCAGGAAGGACAGCTCGTGAGAATCTTGACGTTGGTTTCGCCGTTCGCAGCGGCCCCGGCGTTCGCATCGACGATCGGCAGCGCGCGCAATTTGGCCGCACCCTTTCTGATCTCCTCTTCCTTGCGAAAGCGCACTTGCGTGGAGATGTCGGGGCGGCTCACGGCGAACGTGCCCGATTCGCCGCAGCAGCGGTCGTTCTTCTCGATTTTGTACCCGTCCTTCTCGGCGCCCATCAGCTCGTTGACGAGCTTGACCGGATCCATCGTCTTGATCGGCGTATGGCAGGGATCGTGGTACATGTACCGCGTGCCCTTCACGCCGTCGAGCTTCATGCCCTTTTCCAATAGGAATTCGTGGATGTCGATAATCCGGCAGCCCGGGAAGATCTTCTCGAATTCATAGCCGGCCAGTTGGTCGTAGCAGGTGCCGCACGAGACGACCACGGTCTTGATGTCGAGATAGTTCAATGTGTTCGCCACCCGGTGAAACAGCACGCGGTTGTCGGTCACGATCTTCTCGGCCTTGTCGTACTGCCCAGCACCGCGCTGCGGATAACCGCAGCATAGATAGCCTGGCGGCAGCACCGTCTGCACGCCCGCCTCCCACAGCATCGCCTGCGTCGCGAGGCCTACTTGCGAGAACAGGCGCTCGGAGCCGCAGCCCGGGAAGTAGAACACCGCTTCCGAATCGACCGTCGTCGTCTTCGGATTGCGAATGATCGGCACGATCTTGTTGTCTTCGATGTCGAGCAGCGCGCGCGCCGTCTTCTTCGGCAGATCGCCCGGCATCTTCTTGTTGATGAAATGGATCACCTGCTCGACGACAGGCGGCTTGCCCGTCGTCGCCGGCGGATGCGCGGTCTGTTTTCTCGCGAACTGCTTGAGCAGGTCGTTGCCGAGCCGCTGCGCCTTGTAGCCGACGCCCATCATCGCCGTGCGCGCCAGATTGATCGTGCGCGGGTTCGTCGCGTTCAGGAAGAACATGCCCGCGGTCGTGCCCGGGTTGAACTTCTTCTTGCCCATCTTGCGCAGAAGGTTGCGCATGTTCATCGACACGTCGCCGAAGTCGATCTTCACCGGACACGGCGTCACGCACTTGTGGCAGACGGTGCAATGGTCCGCGACATCGTTGAACTCGTCCCAATGCTTGATCGACACGCCGCGACGCGTCTGCTCTTCGTAGAGAAACGCCTCGATCAGCAGCGACGTCGCGAGAATCTTGTTGCGCGGGCTGTAGAGCAGGTTTGCCCGCGGCACGTGGGTCGCGCACACCGGCTTGCACTTGCCGCAGCGCAGACAGTCCTTCACGGAATCGGCGATCGCGCCGATGTCGGACTGCTGCATGATGAGCGACTCGTAACCCATGAGGCCGAAGCTCGGCGTATAGGCGTTGCGCAAGTCCGCCCCAGGCAGCAGCTTGCCCTTGTTGAAACGGCCTTGCGGGTCGATCCGCTCCTTGTAGGCGCGGAATTCGGCAATCTCGTCATCGGTCAGGAATTCGAGCTTGGTGATGCCGATGCCGTGTTCGCCCGAAATCACGCCGTCGAGCGAGCGCGCGAGCTTCATGATGCGCTCGACCGCCGCGTGCGCATCCTGCAGCATCGCGTAGTTGTCCGAGTTCACCGGAATATTCGTATGCACGTTGCCATCGCCCGCGTGCATATGGAGCGCGACGAAGACACGGCCGCGCAGCACCTGCTTATGGATGGCCTGCGCCTCTTCGAGGATCGGCTTGAACTCTCCGCCGTTGAAGATCTGCCTCAGCTCGGCGCGGATTTCCTGCTTCCACGACACGCGCACCGTGCGATCCTGCGTCACGTCAAAGACCGTTGCATCGGGCTGGCCATCGACGCGGTCGGCGAACTTCTCGGCAAGCCCCTCGTAGCCTAGCTGAACGAGCGTATGCTGCGCCTCGCGAAGCGGCATATCGAGGTTCTCGCGCAGGAAGACCCAGCGCTCACGCACATGCGCGAGCAATGCCAGCGCCTGCTGGACACGGTCTTCGAGCAGCTCCGCGCTAGGAATCTCGTTGGCATCGTCGCTTTTGCCGAGCGGCAGCTTGCCGGCCTTGAAAAACGCTTCGAGCGCATCGACGAGCTGCAGCTTGTTCTTGATCGACAGCTCGATGTTGATCCGCTCGATGCCGTCCGTGTATTCGCCCATGCGATCGAGCGGGATCACCACGTCTTCGTTGATCTTGAACGCGTTCGTATGCTTGGCGATCGCCGCCGTGCGGCTGCGGTCGAGCCAAAAACGCTTGCGCGCCTCGGCGCTCACGGCCACGAACCCCTCGCCGCTCTTGCCGTTGGCCATGCGCACCACTTCGGAGGTGGCCGAGGCCACGGCGTCGGCATCGTCACCGACGATGTCGCCGATCAACACCATCTTCGGGAAGGCATTGCGCTTCGATTTGGTCGCGTAACCGACCGCGCGCAAATAGCGTTCGTCCAGATGCTCGAGCCCCGCCAGGATCGCGCCGCCTCGCTTCGCCGTCTCGAACAGGTAGTTCTTGATTTCGACGATGCTCGGTATCGCCTCGCGCGCCTGGCCAAAAAATTCGAGGCAGACCGTGCGCGTGTGCGCGGGCATCTTGTGCAGCACCCAGCGCGCCGACGTGATGAGGCCGTCGCAACCCTCCTTTTGCACGCCGGGCAACCCGGACAGGAACTTATCGGTGACGTCCTTGCCGAGCCCTTCCTTGCGAAAGCGCCGGCCTTCGATCGCCAATGTTTCCGTACGCAAAAAGCGCTCGCCCGGAGCGTGCTCGCCGTCGAACCACTTCAGCTCGAAGCGCGCCATGTCGGCATCGTGGATCTTGCCGAGGTTGTGGCCGAGCCGCGTCACTTCGAGCCAGTTGCCCTCCGGATCGACCATGCGCCACCAGGCGAGATTGTCGAGCGCGGTGCCCCAGAGCACGGCCTTCTTGCCGCCCGCATTCATCGCGATGTTGCCGCCGATGCAGGAGGCGTCGAGCGAAGTCGGATCCACCGCGAACACATAGCCGCCGGCCTCGGCCGCTTCCGTGACGCGACGCGTGACGACGCCCGCGCCCGAGAAGATGGTCGGCACCTTGAGTGCGAGCCCGGGGAGTTCCGTGAGCTCGATTGCGCCCAGCTGCTCGAGCTTTTCCGTATTGATGACGGCCGCAAACGGCGTGAGCGGCACGGCTCCGCCCGTATAGCCGGTGCCGCCGCCACGCGGGATCACCGTCAGGCCCAGTTCGAAGCACGCCTTCACGAGACGCGCGATTTCCTGCTCGGTGTCCGGCGTGAGCACGACGAACGGATATTCGACGCGCCAGTCGGTCGCATCGGTCACGTGCGAGACGCGCGACAAGCCGTCGAAGCGGATGTTGTCTTTCTGCGTGCAGCGTCCGAGCACCTTCAGCGCACGGCGGCGCAACTCGGCGAGCGCCGCGAATTCGCCGGCAAACGCGTCCACCGCGCGGCGCGCGGCAGCGACCAATGTTTCCACGCGCGCGGCCCGCTCGCGTCCCGCGTCGTCGCGATGCTCGGCGAGATCGGCGTGCCGCCGCTTCTCGATTTCATTGAGCCGATGCTCGAGCGCCTCGATGAGCAGCGTGCGGCGCCTCGGATTGTCGAGCAGATCGTCTTGCAGATACGGATTGCGGCGCACGACCCAGATGTCGCCCAGCACTTCGTAGAGCATGCGGGCCGAGCGGCCGGTGCGGCGCTCGTTGCGCAGCTCGTCGAGGATGCTCCAGGCTTCGGTGCCAAGCAGCCGGATGACGATTTCGCGATCGGAAAACGACGTGTAGTTGTAGGGAATCTCGCGCAGCCGCGGTTCGGGATCGGCGGCCAATGCGGCGGGGGCGCCGTGCGGGTCGAATACTTGTGGTGCGTTCATGGTCGGACGGATCGATGGGCCGGCTTGCGCATCGGATCGATTACGCAAACGGCGGCGCGCGTCACGCGCAATGTTTGGAAACTGGGCTTCAAGGCGGTTGGCCGCCGCTCGATGCGGCGCCGGCAAGCCTTCACGGGCAGAGGCTCATGCGTGACGCGATCGCGCGTGACGGACATACTTCTCCGCCGCGGGACGCGCTTCTCGCGGAGCGGGGATCAAGTGGGCGGTCCGAGGCTGCCAGCGCATTTTCCGGTCCTGGTCTCAAACTAGGATTCTACCGCATGAAACGGGCCGCTGCTCGTGTCGGCCGGCGCCGCCGGGCGCCGCGCCACGCATTGCTCGACCGACCGGACGGCCGGCAGATGACGGGGCGCCGAGAGCCGAAAACACCGCCGTTGGCGCTATCATTGACTATTTCCGCCTCTGCCGGCACTGCAAGCGCTTTGCGCGCACCGTCCCATGACCTCCTCGTCCCACGATTACCTCAAAAAAATCCTCACGGCCCGCGTCTACGACGTTGCGCGCGAAACGGAACTCGAACCCGCGCGCAATCTTTCGGCACGCTTGGCGAACCGCGTCTATCTGAAGCGCGAGGACAACCAGCCGGTCTTTTCGTTCAAGCTGCGCGGCGCCTACAACAAGATGGTCCATATTCCGACCGACGCGATCGCGCGCGGCGTCATTACGGCCTCGGCCGGCAACCATGCGCAAGGCGTGGCCTACTCGGCCGCGCGCCTCGGCGTGAAGGCCGTCATCGTCGTGCCGGTGACGACGCCGCAGGTGAAGGTCGACGCGGTGCGCGCCCACGGGGGCCCGACCGTCGAGGTGGTGCAAACCGGCGAATCGTATAGCGATGCCTACGCGCATGCGCTCGAGCTTCAGGAAGCGCGCGGACTGACGTTCGTCCATCCGTTCGACGACCCGTATGTGATCGCAGGCCAGGGCACGATCGCGATGGAAATCCTGAGCCAGCACCAGGCACCCATTCATGCGATCTTCGTGCCGATCGGCGGCGGCGGCCTCGCGGCCGGCGTGGCGGCCTATGTCAAAGCCGTACGCCCCGAAATCAAGGTGATCGGCGTGCAGACCGAGGATTCGTGCGCCATGGCGCAGTCGATCAAGGCGTCCGAGCGCGTCACGCTCGCCGAAGTCGGACTCTTTTCGGACGGCACCGCCGTCAAGCTCGTCGGAACGGAGACGTTCCGGATGTGCCGCGAGTATCTCGACGACGTTCTCATCGTGAACACCGACGCGCTTTGCGCCGCCATCAAAGACGTCTTCCAGGATACCCGCAGCCTGCTCGAGCCGGCTGGCGCCCTCGCCGTTGCGGGCGCCAAGCAATACGCCGAGCGCACCGGCATCGAAAACGAAACGCTCGTCGCCGTCACGTCGGGCGCGAACATGAACTTCGACCGCATGCGTTTCGTCGCCGAGCGTGCCGAAGTCGGCGAGGCGCGCGAAGCCGTCTTCGCCGTCACGATTCCCGAAGAACGCGGCAGCTTCAAGCGCTTTTGCGAACTCGTCGGCGAGCGCAGCGTCACCGAATTCAACTACCGCATCGCCGACGCGAGCGCAGCTCATATCTTCGTCGGCGTGCAAATCAAGAGCCGCGACGAATCGGCCGCCATTGCACGCGCGTTCGAGGCGCACGGCTTCGCCACCGTCGACCTGACCAGCGACGAGCTCTCGAAGCAGCACATCCGCTATATGGTGGGTGGGCGCTCGCCTCTGGCACACGACGAGCGCCTCTTTCGCTTCGAGTTCCCGGAGCGCCCGGGCGCATTGATGCGCTTTTTGTCGTCGATGGCGCCGGACTGGAACATCAGCCTTTTCCACTACCGGAACCAGGGCGCGGACTACAGCTCGATCCTGGTCGGTATCCAGGTACCCGTTGCGGACAACGAGGCGTTCGTGCGCTTTTTGTCGACGCTCGGGTATCCGTATTGGGACGAGAGTAGCAACCCCGTTTATCGCCTGTTTCTGGCCTGAGCGCGCTTTCGCGTGCCGGGCACCGCGTATCGAGCATCGTCATGACTCCCGACCAATCGCCGCTGGGCAAACCGGCCGCCTATACCGAACAATACGATTCGTCGCTGTTGTTTCCGATCGCTCGCGCGCTCGCGCGCGAGGCGATCGGCATCGGCGCGCAGTTGCCGTTTTTCGGCACGGACATCTGGAACGCCTACGAGCTTTCGTGGCTCAACGCGCGCGGCAAGCCGCAGATCGCCATCGCGACGTTCCTCGTGCCGGCCGAATCGCCGAACATCGTCGAATCGAAGTCGTTCAAGCTCTATCTGGGATCGTTCGCGCAAACCCGCATCGAGTCCGCCGATGCGCTGCGCGACATGCTCAAGCGCGACGTTTCGGCGGCCTGCGGCGCGAGCGTGTCCGTGCGTCTCGCCACACCGGCGGAGTTCCACAAGCTCGCGATGGACGAACTCGACGGGCTCTCGCTGGACAGGCTCGATCTCGAAGCCGACGTCTATCATCCCGAGCCCGCGCTGCTGACGGCGGCGCATGGCGAAGCGCCGGTCGAAGAGACGCTCGTCTCGAATCTGCTGAAATCGAATTGCCCGGTCACGGGCCAGCCGGACTGGGGCAGCCTCCAGATTCATTACGTCGGACCTCAGATCGATCACGCCGGGCTCTTGCGCTACATCATCTCGTATCGCAATCACACGGGGTTTCACGAGCAGTGCGTCGAGCGCATCTTCGTCGATATCGTGCGCGAATGCCGGCCCGTCAAGCTCGCCGTCTATGCGCGCTACACGCGCCGCGGCGGGCTCGACATCAATCCGTTTCGCACCAACTACAACCAGCCGATGCCGGACAATGCGCGCACTGCGCGCCAGTGACGCGCGCGGCGTTTAGAAGGCCTGCGGCGCGTCGTCGCCGGTCGCCCGCGGGCCACGTGCGACGAAGCAGCCGGCCCGCTCCCCGGTCGGCTCGCCGCCACGATAGCTCGCAACGCCGTTGACCCAGACGGCATCGATACCGACGGCAGCCTGCTGCGGGCGCTCGAACGTCGCCGCATCGAGCACGCGCGCGGGATCGAACAACACGAGATCGGCGTGCGCGCCGCGCCGCACCTCGCCGCGCCCCTCCAAGCCGAAGCGCCGAGCCGGAAGACCGGTCATCTTGCGAACGGCCTCCTCGAGCGGCAGCAGCTGCTCGTCGCGCGCGTAATGGCCGAGCACGCGCGGAAATGCGCCCCATAGACGCGGATGCGGCAGCGGATCGTTCGGCAACCCGTCCGAGCCGATCATCGTCGCGGGATGCGACAGAATCCGGCGTACGTCGTCCTCCGACATGTTGTGATACACGGCGCCCGCCGGTTGCAGGCGCGCAGCCGCTTCCCGTTCGCTGACGCCCCATTCGCGCGCGATTGCCGACACGCGCTTGCCCGCCTGCTCCGGATGCGGCGTCGACCACGTCACCGTGATCTCGATATCGCCCGTCACCTGCGCGAGGTCGAGCGTCGTGGAGCTGCGATCGTAGGGATAGCAGTCGCAACCGATCGGCTGCAAGCGCCGTGCGGAGTCGAACGAAGCGAGGACTTCTTTGCTGCGGCCCCAGTTGCGCGGGCCCGCGCATTTCAGGTGCGAGATGACCACCGGCACGCGCGCATGCCGGCCGATGCGGCAGGCTTCGTCGAATGCCTCGAGGATCGCGTCGAACTCGCTGCGCATATGCGTCGTATAGATCCCGCCGGCCGCCGCGAGCGGTCCGGCGAGCGCCATCACCTCTTCGGTCGGGGCCGCATTGGCCGATCCATACGCAAGCCCCGAACTCAGGCCGAGTGCGCCATGCGCAAGCGCTTCTTCGAGCTGCGCGCGCATCGCCGCGAGCTCTTCTTGCGTTGCGGCGCGATCGAGCCGGTCCATGTGATTGTTGCGCAGCGCGGTATGACCGACCAGCGCCGCGACATTGACCGCCGGCCGCGCCGCATCGACGGCGGCGCGGTAGGCCGCGAAACTCGGATAGCAAAAGGCGTCGGCGCCGCCGAGCAGATTCATCGGGTCCGGCGGATCGCCCGCGAGCGTGACGGGCGAAGCGCTGATGCCGCAATTGCCGACGATCACCGTCGTCACGCCCTGCGTCAGCTTGGGCAGCATCTGCGGCGAGCGGATCGCGTGGATGTCGTCGTGCGTGTGCACGTCGATGAAACCGGGCGCCAGTGCGCGCCCTTCGGCCTCGACGAACTCCTCGGCAACCCAGTTCGACAGGTTGCCGATCGCGGCAACGCGGCCGTCGCGCACGGCCACGTCGCGCTCGACGGGCGGGTTGCCGGTGCCGTCGTAAAGCATCGCGCCGAGGATCAGCGTATCTGCGGCTTCTGGATGGGAATGCATGAACGAGCTCCTACGGCGGATGCGGCGCCGGCAGGGACACGGGCGCGCCATGCGCACGATCGTACTCGACCATTACGCCCGATGCACGCAATGCGCCCTTTTCCGCTGGCGGATCGCCGGCCGGCCTCGTACCATCGTCGTCTGAGCGGCGTGCCTCGAGCCATGCCAGCGCCGCGTTCGAACGCTCCACCAGGATCGCCATGAAAATCGCCTACCAAACCGCCACGATCGACCCTTACGGCAAGGGGCTGGGCTCCGTGCCGAGCGCCAGCGTGCCGCTGAACCAGGCCGTCAACCTCGAGTGGAATCTGTTGGCCGAGGACGTGAGCCTGCCCGCGGCGGTGTTGCGCGCCGACCGCATGGAGCACAACCTCAGATGGATGCAGGCCTTCATGGCCGAGTACGGCGTGAAGCTCGCGCCGCACGGCAAAACGACGATGGCGCCGCAGCTCTTTCGCCGCCAGCTCGCGGCGGGCGCCTGGGGCATTACGCTCGCCACCGCGCACCAGACGCGCGCGGCCTATGCGGCCGGTGTGCAGCGCGTGCTGATGGCGAACCAGCTGGTCGGACGACGCAATATGGCCATGATCGCCGAGCTGTTGACCGATCCGGATTTCGAGTTTTTCTGCCTCGTCGATTCAGCTGACGGTGTCGATCAGTTGGGCGCGTTCTTCCGTTCCGTGCGCAAGCCGCTCCCGGTGCTGCTGGAGCTGGGCATACCCCGTGGACGTACGGGCGTGCGTGACGACGCACAGCGCGACGCCGTATTGTCCGCGCTCGAGCGCAACGCCGACACGGTCAAGCTCGCGGGCGTCGAACTCTACGAGGGCATTCTTGCCGACGAGCAGGCCGTGCGCGCGTTCTTGCGCCGAGCGCTCGATACCACCCGCCTGCTCGCGGCGCAAGGACGGTTCGCCCGCACGCCGGCCATTCTCTCGGGCGCGGGCTCCGCATGGTACGACGTCGTGGCCGAAGAATTCGCCCACGAATCGGCCAGCGGGCGCGTCGAAGTGGTGTTGCGCCCCGGCTGCTATCTGACGCACGATGCCGGCGTCTACGCGAAAGCCCAGGCGGGTGTGCTCGCGCGCAACCCGATCGCCCGCAAAATGGGGGAAGCGTTGCTGCCCGCGCTGCAACTGTGGGCCTACGTGCAATCGATTCCCGAACCGGATCGCGCGATCGTCGGCTTCGGCAAACGCGATACGGCGTTCGATGCGGGCGCCCCCGTTGCCGCGCGCCACTACCGTCCGGGAACACAGGCGCCGCGCGATATCGCGCCCGAGGAAGGCTTCGAAGTCACGAACATGATGGATCAGCATGCCTACCTGCGCATTGCGCCGGGTACCGACCTCAAAGTGGGCGACATGCTTGCATTCGACATCTCGCATCCGTGCCTGACGTTCGACAAATGGCGGCAAATCCTCGTCGTCGATGCCGACTATCGTGTGACGGAGGTCGTGGAGACCTGCTTCTGAGCCGGTTCGACGGTTTGCGCGATGCGCGTTTCGAGCTGGCACAACGCTGATGACAATGCGGCCCGCGCATCGGCGGGTAGGGCCCCCATCGTCTCGCGCAAGAACGCGTTGCGCCGCGGCAGGCTCTCTTCGACGGCGGCGGCGCCCGCGCGCGTCAGCACGACGTTGGTGATACGGTTGTCGCGCGTATCGGTGCTGCGCGCCACCCAGCCGAGCAGTTCGAGCGCCTTCAATTGCCGCGTGAGCGCGCCCGGATCGATACGGAGTTGCTCGACGAGCCGCTTTTGCGACCACTCCCCCTCGTCCGAAGCCAGCGCGCGCAAGATGCGCCAGCGCGTCATCGGATGCCCGACTTGCGCTTCGAACGCGGACATGAATGCGCGGTAGGTCCGCCCGAATTGCTGGACGGTGGCGACGTAATCGTGTTCTTCCATGGAGCGTGGTGGCTGACTTCCAAATTCATTCTGCGGCGGGCACCGGCTCGGCGGCCCTCGTGATCTTGATGCGCGGCACGCGCCGGCACTGCCAGATCGAAAATACGGCGACCACCATTGCGACGGCGATGCCGGCATGGATGGCCGCGACGAGTGCCTCGCGCGAAGCTTCGATCAACGCGGCGCCGTCGAAGCCTCGAACGGCCAGCTCTCGCGCGAGCGCGCGCTGAGCATCGATATTCACGAGGATCTGCGGATCGCGAAATCGGGCGATCCATGCCGTGGCACGGTCCGTCGCAAGCGCGTCGCGCACGCCATGCTCGTACATCCGCGTGACGAGCGTCCCCGTAAACGCGGTCCCGATCATACCCCCGATCATGCGCAACGACTGCAAAAGCGCCGTCGCGATTCCGAGATGCTCGCGGCCCGCGGTCTGTTGCGCGAACACCGTCAGATTCGGCAGCACGAAGCCCAGGCCGAGCCCGCCGGCCATCATGAATGCCATCAGGACTGCGTGCGGCATGGTGCGCGTGGCGAGCACAGTGCCCGAACACGCCAGCGCAACGAGCGTGAAGCCGACGTAGAGCATCGTATTCGGATTGCGAACGCGCGTGACGATCCGCCCATTCACGATGCTGCCGATCGTGATGAACACGACCAACGGCGTGACGACGAGGCCGGCATCGCGCGGCGAAAGGCCGAAGCCGCCTTGCAGCAATAGCGGCGCATAGAACAGCAGCGAAAACATCGAAAAACCGCCGAGCACCGAAAGCGAGAACAGTGCGGCCAGCGAGCGATTGCGAAACATGTCGAGCGGAAGGATCGGTTGGGCGTTCGAGCGTTCCCACTTCAGCAGGCCAAACGCGCAGCCGAGGCCGACCACGGCCAGCGCAACGACGCTGGGCGTGAATCCGTCGTGCGCGACCCATTCGACGAAAAGCTGCAGCGCGCTGAGCGCCACGGCGATCAAAAGCGCCCCGACCCAGTCGAGCCGTACGCGCACGGTATGCGCGATATGCCGGAGATGCGGCAGATAACGCCACACGAAGACGAGCGAGAGCAACCCGACGGGCAGATTCACGAAGAATGCCCACCGCCATCCCCAGTACTGCGTGAGAAAACCACCGAGCGAAGGACCGATGGCATTCGCAATGCCGAAGGCCGAACTCATCATGACCTGCCAGCGCAGGCGCACGACCGAATCGGGGAAAAGATCGGCGATACAGGCGAACGCGGTGCCGACGAGCATGCCGCCGCCAATGCCCTGCAGCCCCCGCGCGAGCACGAGGAACAGCATGCTGTTGGCCGCGCCGCATAGCGCCGACGCGCCGGTGAAAAGCGCGATCGATACGAGGACGAAAGGCTTGCGCCCGTAATAGTCGCCGAGCCGGCCGAAGATCGGGACGGTAATGACCGAGGTGAGCAGATACGACGTGGCCACCCACGCGTAGAGCTCGAAGCCTTTGAGTTCGGCCACGATGGTAGGCAAAGCCGTGCCGACCACGGTCTGATCGAACGCGACGAGCATTGTCACGAAAGAGATGCCGAGCATCGCGAGCAGCGACTCACGAAACGGCAGTACCTGCGCACGTGAATGTTGAGCGGCGGTATGGACAGCCATTTTTTGTCGATACAATCGTTGATCCGTCAAAGATATCGTAATGCTAGCATGAGACAGGCGACGGCGCTGCGAGCGCGCGGACCACCGCTTGCGCAGGCCATCTCGTATTCGAAAGAGTTTTTCTGACGATGAAAACGATTCCAATCGCTACCACAGCGCTGACTGAAGACGACCGCGCCGCTTTGGCGCGCGCGAAGGAAGCGTTGGAGCGCCAGCCGCTTGCCATGAAGCTTGCCGCTGCCGTCGGTGCCCCGATCGAGCGGCTGATCGAGCGTCTGCCGGCGGCAGCGCACGATACGGTCGCCGCCGCGACGCGCGTTGCGCTCGAAAAATGCCTTCATGTGGCGCTCGCGAGCGTCCCCAAATCGGGGCGGGGTGCGCCCGGTCCACTCCGGCCCGCGCGGGACATCTGGCACAAGGTGGCCGTAGCGACGACCGGTGCGGCAGGAGGCGCATTCGGGCTGATGGCGCTGCCAGCGGAACTGCCGGTGACGACGGCCCTCATGTTTCGCTCGATCTGCGACATCGCGCGCAGCGAAGGCGAAGACCTGAACTCGGCCGAAACACGGCTTCAATGCTTATCGGTTTTCGGGCTGGGCGGCGGTGCGGCGCGGCATGCCAGCACCGACGAGGATGCCGATTTCGGCTATTTCATCGCACGCGGCGCGCTCGCACAGGCGATCTCGAAAGCGTCGTCCGAGCTCGCGTCGAAAGGGGTTGCGGCGCACGGCGCGTCCGCGCTAATGAGGCTCACCAACGCCATTGCGGCGCGCTTTTCGGTGCAGGTCAGTGAACAGGTGGCGGCCAAATCGATTCCGGCCATCGGCGCAGTGCTCGGCGCACTCGCCAATACGGCCTTCATCGATCACTTTCAGCAGACCGCCCACGGTCATTTCACGGTGCGCCGCCTCGAACGGCAATACGGCTCCGATGCGGTGCGCCTCGCCTATGAGGCGATCGAGCGCTCGGCACGCAGCTGAACACGGCACGCCTTCGCGTGGCGGCACGCGAACGCGGCGGCCCGCTCGAGCGCCGCGCGCCCCTCCGGGATGAACGGCACGAACAATTGCCAGACATGCGGCATCTTCGGCCAGATTTCGAAATCCACTTCGACCTGCACCGCGCGCGCCCGCTCGGCCACCCGCCGCGCATCATCGAGCAGCACTTCCGTGCTGCCGGCCTGGATCAGCAAGGGCGGCAGGCCCTTCAGATCGGCGTAGAGCGGCGAGGCGTAAGGATGCGTGGTGCTCGTGGTGCCGAGATAGAACCGGGCCGCGCGCGCAATGGCAGCGCCCCGGAACATCGGATCCAGACCATCGTTGCTGACGAGCGTCGCGCCCGTCGCGGCGAGGTCGGTCCACGGGGAAAACAGCAAGCCCGCCGCGGGCAACGCATCGCCGGCATCGCGCAGCGCCACGAGCAGCGCCAGCGCGAGGCCGCCGCCGGCCGAATCGCCGGCCACGACGATGGATTCCGGCGGTATGCCGTCCCGGACCAATTGCCGATAGGCTGCCAGCGCGTCGTCGAGCGCTGCCGGAAACGGGTGCTCCGGCGCCAGCCGATAGTCGAGAGAAAACGTGCGGGCGCCCGTGTGCACCGCGAGCGGAAAGACGAGCGACCGATGCGACTTGGGCGAGCAGAAGTAATAACCTCCGCCGTGCAGGTAAAGCAGTGTGCGCACCGGTGCCGCGCGGGCCATATCGGCGATCGGCTCGAGCCATTCGCCAGCAAGCGGCGCGTGGTTGCGCCCGCTGCTGTCGATGAAGCGCCACCCGGCCGGCACGCGCGGCGACCATATCCGCGCGGCCGTCCTGGCCCGCGCGCGCTCCACGCTCGCATGCGGGTTTTCGGTCTCCGGACGAAACTGCCGCTCGAGAAGCCAGCAGGCGACCCGGCTTTGCCAGCTCAAGGATTCACCGCTCAGTGCGACGGCTGCAGTTGACCGCGGATCTCGCCACCTTTGTTCTTCGCCGTATGCACGTTGAAGTACCACTTGCCGTTTTCAAGGTCGGCGATCTGCGCATCGGTCAGCGTCTGCGTTCCGGACACGTTGCCGGATGCCGCCTCCGGCACTTTCACCGGGACCACGGGCGCTGCGTTTTGTCCGACCGCCGCCGGCCCGTGAAAGTGCGCCGCCGTCGCGGGCCCGGTCAGTCCTTCATAGCTGATCGTCCATTTGAACGCTTTTGTCGACGTGTCGAGTGTAGCGTCGACCGAACCCTTGCCCGGGCTCGTTGTCGGCGGCACCTCGGCCGAACCCGTCAGCGTCGCCTTATATGCGACTTCCTCGGCATACACGGCGCTCGTCGCCGCGGCCGAAAGCAGGACGGCCATGCTCAGTTTGCGCATAAGTCCCATCTTGTTCTCCTGTCAGTGGATGCCGCCCACGCCGGAACGACGCGCCCGCGAAGCGGTGTCCACATAGTAGGCCATACCCCGAAACATTTCTCGACGCGCTTAGGCCCTTAGACCGTCCGACGGTTCGCGCTGCGCCTCAACAGACTTTGCGGAACATGATGTCGACGACGGTGCCGGGACCGATTGCAGTCCACTCGGGGCTGGTGGGATGGACGAAGCCTGCGGGGGTGCCGTCCGCGGCGAGATAATGCGTATCGACCGCGCGCCATCGCTTGTGGCTGCAATCGATCTGATAGCGGGTGAGCGAAACGGCGACGGGCTGAGCGGCGCCCTGCACCTTCTCCGGGACTTTCCACGTCGTCTTTCCGATGTATTCGATGTAGCCGTCGGCGTCGGTGGCGACACTATCGGTATCCACTGCATAGGAGAGATCGCGTTCGCCCGACAGGTAGCTCCACTGCGTGGCTTCCGCATGAACCATGGCGCCCATGGGCATCAGACAGACGAGCAATCGACGGAGCAATTTCATTGGTGGTTCCGATTGTGCGAAATTGGCCCAGGTACGTCGATTGAATTATTGTTTTTACTGCTTTTCGCTTATGCGCGCGGCGCACGACGTCGACCGATTCTAGCAGAGCGGTCTGCCACGACATCCAGGGATACGAGAAATTCACACGAAACGCGAAGCGCGGCAATGCCACGGCGCAAAGCCGTTTTAGCGGTCGGCGCTTGCGGTTGTGGCACTCGCGCCGGCGTTCAATTCGAAATCATGCGCATGCAGGCTCACTTTGCGGGCATAAGCCGTCGAGCCGCCATAGTTCTTGAGTGCAGCGACCACATCTCCCTGAGCGGATTCGATATAGCCGCGCAGGATGGCCGAGCCCGCATCGATATTGGCGGCCGGCTGCGTGAGATCGATATGCTGCACGAGCCGACGGTGCGCCGCGGGAACGACCTGCATGAGGCCCGTCGCGCCATGCGCGCCGCGGGCCGTCTCCTTGAACCTCGATTCGATCGAGATGATCGACAGCACCAGTGCCGGAGGCAGCGAGTACTTCGAGGCCGAAGCCATGACGGCCCGAGCGATCTGCTCCGCCTTGGCTCGCGCAAGACCGAATTTGCGCACGAGCATGCCCGATAGCTTGTGCGTTTCGCTGTCGGCGGCCGAATCGCTTGCAGCGGCCGGGGCAGACGCGAGCGCATCGCCCGGTGCCTTGGGCGACGAAGCGGCGATAGCGCGAATCGTTTCGGGCTCCTCAGCAATCGCGTGCGTGAAAGAGCCGAACAAAAGCAGCGATGCGCAAAGGATTCGGAGGGTTCGGAGCATGAAACATAATATGAATGAACGCTCCGCATTATAGCGATATCGATCCTTTTGGATAGCGCGCCCTTTGCCATTCAATGCCGGCATAGCGATGCGCTAAAGGAACGTTTAGATCGATTTAAGTAGTAGCTTACCTCCCGGAGGCGGCAAAAAATCGATCGCCGAATTGGAGAGGGACTCGTCAGGCCGCGACAGTTTCGCGCGCGGCCGCAGCCAACGCGGGCCTTCCTTCGAGCCACGGCGCGGCGCGCTCCACGGCCAGCGCAATCCGTTGCCGCAGGGCTGTGCTCGCTATTTCGTAGTGATCGAAGTCACGCTCCGAGGCATAGACCCCGAGGGGCAGCGTCAGCGCTTGAAAGAACGCGAAAAGCGGCCGCAGCTGATGTTCGATGACGAGCGAATGACGCTCGCTTCCGCCGGTGGCGGCAAGCAACACCGGCTTATCGACGAGTGCATCCTGGCCGACCAGATCGAACAGGTGCTTGAAAAGCCCCGTGAAAGAGCCGCGGAACACGGGACTCGCCACCACGAGCGCATCGGCCCCTTCGATCGCTTCGACATGCGCCCTCGCCTCCGGTGGCAATTGGTTGCGATACACGGTCCGTCCCAGCGCGGGAGCGATTTCGCCAAGCTCGACGAGCCGAACGTCGAGCGCGACGACCGCACTCAACGCCGCCACGATCTCTTCGACGAGCACCAGTGTGCGCGAAGGCCGCTGAAGTCCGCCGGATACGGCAACCAATTTCAATTGCTTCGTCATCGCTCATGTCCTCTTGAATGCCGGATGCAGCACACGCTGCAACACATCGTTTTCGATCGCGGCGAAAGCGGCGGCGCCGCGCGCCCGCGGTCGCGGTAGGTCGACTGCTCGCTCGAGTGCCACGCGCCCGTGCTCGATGAGCACGATGCGCTGCGCCAATGCCACCGCCTCATGAACATCGTGCGTGACGAGCAGCGCGGTGAACCCGTATTCGCGCCAAAGCCGCTCGATGAGTTCATGCATTTCGATGCGCGTCAGCGCATCGAGCGCGCCGAGCGGTTCGTCGAGTAACAGCAGGTCGGGGCGGTGAACGAGTGCGCGCGCGAGCGCCACGCGTTGACGCTGTCCGCCGGAAAGCTGCGCCGGCCAATCGTGTTCGCGCGCGCCCAGCCCGACTTCCTGGAGCGCCGCGCGCGCATCGTCGCGCGCGGCGCGAGGCAAACCGAGCATCACGTTGCCGAGCACGCTCTTCCACGGCAGCAGGCGTGCGTCCTGGTACATGATCCGGGTACGCGGCGGCGCCCCGTCCTCGTCGCGCGCCGAGTCCTGCGCGCGCGCACCGATATCGACTTCGCCGTCGTCGGCTGTGTCGAGCCCGGCCACGAGCCGCAGCAGCGTCGACTTTCCACATCCGCTACGGCCGATGACCGCTATGAAACTGCCTTTGTCGATCGTCAGATCGAGATGGTCGAGAACCGTGCGCGATCCGTAGCGCTTCGTCACCGCGCGCAACCGGACGGCGGCTTCCAGTGCGGTCGCCGTCATGCCTTCGCTCCCTTGAACGCGCCCGATGGCCGCCGGATCGCTCTCGCCCAGTGCAACACACGGCGCCGCGTGCCGGCACTGCGCGCCGATGCGGCGAATGCGGGATGCCACGGCATCAACTGCCGCTCGAGCCAACGGGCGAGCACATCGGCCAGCTTGCCCAGCACCGCGTAGAGCAGGATGCCCAATACGACGACATCGGTTTGCATGAATTCGCGCGCATTCATCGTCATGTAGCCGATACCGGACTGCGCCGAAATGGTCTCGGCGACGATCAGCATCGTCCACATGAGACCCAACGCAAACCGTACGCCGAGCAGTATCGTCGGCAACGCGCCCGGCAAAATCACGTCGCGATAGAGCGCGAATCCGTGGACATCGTAGCTCTTCGCCATTTCGACGAGATTCGCGTCGACCGAACGGATGCCATGAAACGTATTCACGTAGATCGGGAAAAATACGCCGAGCGCGACGAGAAAAAGCTTTGCCTGCTCTTCGATGCCGAACCAGAGTATGACGAGCGGAATCATTGCCAGCGCGGGAATGTTGCGAATCATCTGGACGGTCGAATCGAGCGCCGCCTCGACCGGCTTGAAGAGTCCGCAGGCCAGGCCGCATACGAATCCGGCACCGCCGCCGATCGCGAACCCCGTGAGCGCGCGCCACGCGCTGACTTTCACGTCGGCCGATATCTCTCCGCTGCGCCAGAGCCTCCATGCCGCATCGGCCACTGCAAGCGGCTCGGGCAACACGCGCGCAGCGAGCCACCCGGCGCGTGCGCTCGCCTCCCATAGCGCAACGATCAGCGCCGGCACGATCCATGGCGCAACGCGTTTGATCAGGACTCCTTGCCATTTCACGATGCTTTCTCCCAGGTTTGCAGTTGCGGTTATCGGCCCGTCATCAGCTTTGCGAAACGTTCGGCAAATAGCTGTTACCCACCACCTCGCCGAATGGGCCGGACAATGGCGCCTCGATACGTTCCCGAACGCGCCCGGGCAACCGCGGAAAGACGAGCTCCGCGAAGCGATAGGCCTCCTCGAGATGGGGATAGCCGGACAGAATGAATGTCCCGATGCCGAGCTCGGCGTACTCGCTCATGCGTGCCGCAACTTGCTTCGCGTCTCCGACGAGTGCCGTCCCCGCTCCGCCTCGCACAAGTCCGACGCCCGCCCAGAGATTGGGATAGATCTCGAGGTCCGCCCTTGTACGCCCCTTGCCGCCATGCAGTGCCGCCATGCGGCGCTGCCCCTCGGAATCCATCTTCGAAAAGGCCGTTTGCGCGCGGCCGATCGTTTCGTCGTCCAGGCGGCTGATGAGCCTGTCGGCTGCAGCCCACGCCTCGTCGGCCGTCTCGCGCACGATCACGTGCAAGCGAATGCCGAATTGAAGATCGCGGCCTTGCTCCCGCGCCTTGGCGCGCACCTCGGCGATCTTTTTTTCGACGGCTTGCGGCGGCTCGCCCCAAGTAAGGTAAGTGTCGACGTGCGAGGCAGCGATAGTGTGAGCGGCCGGCGAGGAACCGCCGAACCAGAGCGGCGGATGCGGGCGCTGCACGCTCGGGTAGAGCAGCTTGCCGCCCTTCGAAGCGAGATGCGCGCCTTGATAGTCGACTGTGCCGCCTTCGTGGGCCGTCCGAAGCTGTTCTCGCCAGATCGTCAGAAACTCGTCCGTGATCTCGTAACGTGTGTCGTGATCGGCAAAGACACCGTCGCCCTCGAGTTCCGCCGGGTCGCCACCCGTGACGACGTTGATGAGCAATCGCCCGTTCGAGAGGCGATCGAACGTTGCCGCCATGCGCGCCGAGAGCGCCGGCGAACTCAACCCCGGCCGTATCGCGACGAGAAACTTCAGGCGCTGCGTGACCGCGATCAAGCTCGATGCGACGACCCATGCATCCTCGCAGGAGCGCCCGGTCGGCAGCAGCACGCCGTCGTAGCCGAGCGTGTCGGCCGCCACCGCGACTTGTTTGAAGTAATCGTAGGTCGCCGCCCTCGCGCCGTCGGACGTCCCCAGGTAACGCGTATCGCCATGCGTCGGAATGAACCAGAACACCCGCATCATCGTTCTCCTTCTCGTCTCACGGTTTCATGCAAGCCACTGTGCGTCATGCACGGCGATGCGCTTCGGAATCAATTTGAGTTCGCCGAACGTATCGGCGATCGTCTGCTGCGAGGCCAGCACCTGAGCGGTGACCGGCGTCGCGCCATAAGCCGCGCGGCGAGCCGCGAGTTCGACCGTGGACGCGTCCAGGCCGACGAGCGGCGCAAGCTCTCGCGCCACTTCCGCCGGGTGCGCCTTGGCCCACGCATCCGCCTTGGCGAGCTCTTCGAGGACCGCATGCACGAGCTTCGGCTCGGTCGCCGCGAACTTGCGCGCGGCGAGATAGAACTGCGTGTTGTCGACGAGGCCCGTTCCGTCCACGAGCACGCGCGCGTCGGCCTGTCGCTGGATAGCCGCAAAATACGGGTCCCAGATCACCCAGGCATCGACACTGCCTTGCGTGAAGGCCGCGCGCGCATCCGCCGGCGCCAGGTAGGCGGGCTGAATGTCGGCGTAATCGAGACCGGCATGCCGCAGCGCACGTACGAGCAGGTAGTGCACGTTGGAGCCCCGGTTCAGCGCGACTTTCTTGCCGCGTAGATCGGCAACCGTCTTGATCGGCGAATTGCGCGGGACGACGACGGCTTCGGACGTCGGAGCCGGCGGCTCGTTGGCGACATAGACGAAATCGACCCCTGCCGCTTGCGCGAAGATAGGCGGCGTTTCGCCCACCGTGCCGAAATCGATGGCTCCCGCGTTGAGGCCCTCGAGCAATTGCGGCCCGGCGGGGAACTCGAGCCATTTCACTGTGACGCCCTCGCTCGCGACGCGTTTTTCGAGCGTGCCGCGGGCTTTCAGCAGTACCAGGGTGCCGTATTTCTGATAACCGATCCGCAATGTTTTCGCGGGTTTCTGCGCGAATGCGGCGGGACCGAAGCCGATGGCAGCCGCCCCCGACGCGAGCATCGCACCGCCTACCGCCGCGGCTTTGAGCCAGCGGCGGCGGGCCGCCACGTGTTGGTCGTCGTTTTCTGAAGACATAGATTCCCCAAGGAGCGTTTTTACGCGCCAGTCAAAATATTCAGGTGTGCAAATTGATCGGAACAAGGGCACCGTTGCGAGCGCAACCGGAAGAGCCAGTCTAGAAAACGATTCGCTCGGCGTGAACGATTGATTTCAGCTTTGCTCGTGACGAATCGTCATAACCGGCGCGTGCTTATTTCTTGTTGGATTTTTATTTTGGATACTTGCACGTCGAACTTATCGAGAATCTCGGGGACCACGACATGCGCGCTTTGGACCCTCATGAACGCGACAACCGCCCGAACACAGCCAGCCCGCCCCCTGCCAGCGTTGCGGCTCGGGAACGACCGCCCTCGCCCGGCAACGGCCGCATCGATGCGCGCCTGCTGAAGGCCGTTTTCGCGACTTCGCTCCTCAATGGCCTCGAACTCTTCGACTTCACCGTATTTGCCTTTTTCGGTGCAATTATGGGAGATCGATTCTTTCCGTTCACCCAACCGATGACTTCGCTGCTACTCGCCGCGGCGACGTTCGGCGTCGGTCTTCTCGCGCGCCCGCTAGGCGGCTTGCTGCTGGGCGCCTATGCCGATCGCCGCGGACGGCAGCCGGCGCTGTTCTTGAGCTGCTGGTTCGCCACGCTCGGCACGGCGGCGATTGCCCTCTCCCCGACCTACGAGCAAATCGGCATTGCCGCGCCACTGCTCGTCGTCGTGTCGCGCGTGCTGCAGGGCCTTGCCGTTGGCGGTGAAATCGGTCCCGCCGCGGCGCTTGCGATGGAAGCGGCGCCGCCGTCGAAACGCGGCTTCGTCATCGGTTGCCAACTGGCCGGCCACGGCATTGCACCGCTCTTCGGCGCATCGCTCGGCGCGCTGCTGAGCGGCATGCTGACGCCCACCCAGCTCTTCGATTGGGGCTGGCGCGTCGCGTTCGCCATGGGACTACCGCTGATCGGCATCGCCTACTATCTGCGCCGCAAACTACGGGAAGGCGGCATCTCCGACAGGACCGCCACGGGCGACGCACGACGCCGCCCGGTCGCGCAGCTCTTTCAGCATCATCGCCGGATCATTGCAATGGCGACATTGCTGATGGGCTTTCGTACCGTACCGCTTTACGCGGTCGTCTATTTCCTGCCCACGTATATGGCGCACGTCATACACCAGCCAATGGTGAACGGCTTTCTCGCATCGACACTTTCGGCCGTGCTGCTGATCGCATTGTCTCCGGCGGCCGGCATCGTCATCGACAAGCTGCCGCGGCGCAAACCTCTGCTTTTCGCCACCGCCTGCGGGACCGCGATCGGCGTCTATCTGCTCTTCGTCGCCATGACGCCCGCCGCCACTGCGGCACGGCTCTTGATAGGCATTGCTTCGATCACCGCGTTGATCGTGCTCGGCGGATGTGCCGCCACCGTATTGGTTTTGGAAGCCTTGCCGCACAACGTGCGTGCAACGGGACACGGCTCGACCTATGCGCTCGGCGCGGGGATGTTCGGTGGCACCGCGCAACTCGCCGTGGCCGCGTTGATGAAATGGACGGCCAACCCGATGTCGGTCGCCTGGTATGTCGTGCCCTGTTGCCTGCTCAGCGCGGGCGCGGCAATCGCGTTCAACGAGCGACGTGCTGAACGCTGAATATCGGAACGATGCGCCAGCATGCTCCGATGCCGAC
>NZ_DASXWY010000089.1:0-142373 GCF_036503415.1 Trinickia sp.
CACGCGCTGCAGCAGCTCGCGGTAGGTCACGTTCGTCACCGTACCGTCGTCGGCTTCGAACACGATCGCCGTTTTCTCGGCGTTGCCGAGCTCGATTTGCCGATCCAGGCAGTTGTACGACGCATTCAGCTCGCCGTCTTCATACCAGGTGTAAAACGGCGCATTCGATTCGTCGAGCACCTTCGTGAACGGCTTGTGCCACGACAACGTCTCGCGAGCGAGCTTCGCCCAGAATCCTTCGTAGTCGTGCTCCGCGTGCTCCATCAGCGCGCGGTACGCGTCTATTCCGGGAATCGATGCATTGGCAACTGTTTGAGCGCTGGGCTCGTAGATGCGGCCCTCGCGCAGGACCGATTCGATGACACTCACTGTCTCCTCCATAGGGTTGAGCACGCGAGCATCGGAACGACGCGCCGAGTTGCTGTCGGGTGTGCAAGCATCCGCTCGAGCCCGGCTTTCGCGTGCGGCCTCGATTCCCTACGCTACCGCTCTTCTCTTACCCAAAACTTACTCGGCCCCGTTTATGCGGGCATACCCGAACCCGCGACCCGCAAGGATCAGGGCTGACACTGCGGCCGGCCGCCGCCGAACGGCAGTCGCGGGCGAGCCGGCGCGCCATGCAGCCTGCCCTCGCCCTGCAGGGGCATGGCCACGCGGCCCCTCCGCGGCTGCGCTGCTAAGATGGCGATCTCGCGACCGAGGTCCTTTCACGGGAGAATCGCCATGCACTACCTGTTGTTTTACGAACTTGCGCCCGACTATCTCGAACGGCGCCCGCTTTTTCGAAACGAGCACCTGAAACATGCATGGCAGGCCGTCGAACGCGGCGAGCTCCTGCTGGGCGGGGCGCTCGCCGATCCGGTGGATCAATCGATCTTGCTGTTTCAATGCAAGGATGCCGAGACTGTCGATGCCTTTGCGCGCAACGACCCCTATGTACGGGAGCACATCGTCACCGGCTGGAAAATCAGGCCGTGGACGACCGTCGTCGGCGAAGGTGCCGACAACCCGATCCGCTGAGCCTGCCTACCCGGTTTCAGCCGCGCCGCGCGCTTGCGCCCGGGCCGAGTCGGCGCAACAGCGCGGCGTGTTGGGGATAGCGCGCGAGAAGCGCTAGCGTGTCGGCGAGTTCGAACGCGGAAAACTCGAAGCCTGGTGCCACAGTACATCCCACCAGTGCGAAGCTTGCATCGTTGTCCGTCGGCACGCACTCAGCCGCGAACCAGCAGCCTGCGGGCACCACCACCTGATAGGCGGCGCCTTCGTGGCTGAGGGCGTCAGCAAGCCGTCGCGTCGTCAAAACACCTGCCTCGTCGATCATGTGGATATCGAGCGGATCGCCTGCGTAAAAATGCCACACCTCGTCGGCATCGATGCGATGCCACGCGGAATAGGCGCCATCGCAAAGCAGGTAATAGATGGCAGTCGATGCGGCGCGTACGGGCCCCTGCGGCGCGTTTGCTCTGTCCGCCGAAGCCAACCGCACGACGCGGGCGCCGTCGCGGTGGGTTTCCCGGTAATAGCCTCCCTCCGGGTGCGGCGCAAGCCCGAGCCGATCGATCAATGCGCGCGCGGCGGCGTTCGATACGCTCATCGGTAGCCTCTCCTGTCGGAAATGGTGGGAACAGCGACGCAGTTTAGCCGCGAATGCGCCGTTGCTACAGCCAGCCGAACCGCTACACTTGAGCGCGTCGACTTTGAAGGACATCGATCCGTGACGCACCTCGTTTTCTTCTGCGGTCATTCGGGCACCGGCAAAACCACGATTGCCAAACGCCTGATCGGCCCCCTCATGCGCGAGACGGGCGAAGCGTTTTGCCTGCTCGACAAAGACACGCTCTACGGCGGCTACAGCGCGGCGGCCATGCGGGCACTGACCGGCGATCCGAACGATCGTGACAGCCCGCTCTATCTTCAGCATCTGCGAGACCCGGAGTATCGCGGACTGCTCGATACCGCGCGCGAAAACCTCGAACTGGGCATCAGCACGGTGGTGATCGGCCCGCTTTCCCGCGAAGTCCGCGATCGGCGCCTGTTCGATCGCAGCTGGCTCGGCATCGGCGACGACGTCGTCATTCGCATCGTCTGGGTATCGACGTCGGAGGACACGGCGCACGCCCGCATCGTGGGACGGCGCAATCCCAACGATGCTTATAAGCTCACGCATTGGGACGAGTATCGGCAGCGCCGCTTCGTACCCGATGGCGGCGCGCGCGAGGGGCTGATCATGTTCGACAATACGTCGCCCCGGCAGACCGATTTCGACGCCCTGCTCCGGGCTATCGTTGCCGCCCCGGGTCCCCTGGCTTGAACGTGCCTCCCCCCTCGCCCCGAGTGTTCGCCGCGCGTTCAGACGGACACGGCCGCCTCCGCTTCCAACGTCGCGCCATCGTAGAGACGCCCGAAGCGGTTCGCGAGAAATTCTCGCATCGATACCTGCTCCTGCCGAATGAACCCGCTGCGCGGCAGCCTGTTCTCGCGGAAAAGATCGAGGACCGCGCACATAGCGCCCGCAGTGGTGATTTCGATCGCGCTCATCGCCACGCCGCAGACATGCTTTGCGAAAACCTTGCGCGTGAACACCTCCTGCACGAGTTGCCCGTCGCGCATACCGGTGACGGTGACGAAAATGAGCACGACGTCTTGCGCAGTGGACGGTACCGCGCGCCGCATCATCGATTTGAGCGTATCGCGGTCGCTCGCAAGCCGCATATCCTCGAGCAGAAACTGCATGAGGTCTCGATGCCCGGGATAGCGCACGGACTTGTAATCGAGCGTCTCGACACGGCCCGAGAGCGTCTCGCACAGCGTACCCAGGCCGCCCGAGGTATTGAATGCCTCGTACTCGGTGCCGTCGAGGGAGAAGTGCTCGAGCCCTTCGAGCGGCTGCACCCATTGCTTACGCGAGTCGCGGATCGCTTCGCAAGGTTGGCAGTATTCGTTGATGAGCCCGTCGACACTCCAGGTCAGATTGTATTTGAGCGCGTTGGTGGGAAACTGCGGCAGCGCGCCGACCCGCATCTTCACGTCGCGAACCTGCGAAAAGCGGTTTGCCAGTTCGTGAGCGGCAATGCCGATGAACCCCGGCGCGAGACCGCATTGCGGCATGAACGCGTGCGCGGCACCGTCGGCCAGGCTGCGGATCGCATGGGTCGCCCGCACGTCCTCGGTCAAATCGAAGTAATGAACGCCGGCCGCCTTGGCCGCCGCAGCCACGTTGACGGCTAGGTAATACGGCAATGCGTTGACGAGCGCGTCGAATCCGTTCAAAGCCGCCTTCAGCGCATTCGCATCGGCAGAGTCGACGCGGTACGTGGAGATGCCTTGCGCCGCGAGCTTCTCGAGTACGACTGGATCGCGATCGAACGCGGCCACTTCGTAATCGCCGGTTCCCCCCAGCATGCGGGCGATGGTGTGGCCGATGAGACCTGCTCCGACGATGGCTACTTTCATGCGCTTCTCCTTGGCGTTCTGTTTGGTGGGTGCGCCCCTCCCGCCGCGCGGGACAAGGCGAGCGCAGTCAGCGCTTCAAAACAGTTTAAGGATGCGCAAAACCGGAAAACAGGCGCAAAGTGCCGTGGGCTGCGGCCGGTTTCGTCGAAAAGACGACTCCAACCGACACTTCGACGAAACGCGCCTACGTGAGCGTGCCGCGATCGATTTTTCGAGCGAGGATGATCGAGGTCGTCGTGCGTTCGACGCCTTCCAGCGCGCCGATCTGGTCGAGCAACTCATTGAGCCGCTCGGGGGAATCGGCTCGCAGCCATGCGACGTAGTCGTATTCGCCGCTGACGGCGCAGAGCAATTGCACTTCCGGCATCTTCGCGAGCCGCTTTTGAACGTCCGGACCGTACTTCGGCGCGAGAATGATGCCGACATAGGCATTGATACTGGCGTCCAGAACGTCCTGTCCGAGCCGTACGCCATAGCCGGCGATGACCTGCGTGCGCTCGAGCCGCTCGATGCGAGCCAGGACCGTGGTGCGGGCCACGCCGAGGCGGCGGGCCAGATTGGCGACGCTCTCGCGCGCGTTGGCCTGTAGCAATGCCACCAGGTTGCGGTCGAGTTCGTCGAGTTGATCGAGGCGTGGCGGTCTCATCGGTGAAAGGCGGGGCGCCCGGCTGAATGACAAGCGCCGCATTATCGCTCATCGCGCTTGCTCACGGGTGAGCTTACCGGGCGGTTTCATTTGTAAGCGCATGTCTCAAGGCGGACGAACGCCGCAGCGCAGTGGTACAAATCGACTTTGCTTGGCGCACCTCACTGCGCGCCGGCTGTTTGTTCGAACGAACGAAGGAGTTCCAATGAAAAAAACGTTTGTCATCCTCGCGTGCGCGCTCGCGGTCAACGGGGCGTTCGCGCAAACCGCCTCACAGGCGCCTGCGTCGGCGGCCTCCTCGACCGCCACGCCCGCCGAGAAGCACGAAGCTCGTATCGAGCAGCGTATCGCCTATCTGCACGGTCAGTTGAAGATCACGCCCGCGCAGGAGACGCAGTGGAAGGCATTCGCCGATGCCATGCGCGAGGACGGCGAGACGATGGGTAAGCTGTACGAGCAGCGCATGAAGGGCATCGAATCCGAGACGGCGCTCGACAACATGCACGAATACGCACAGCTCACGCAGGCGCATGCCGATGGCGCGAAGAAGCTCGCGGCGGCATTCGAGCCGCTTTACTCGAGCCTCTCGGCAGAACAGAAGAAGCTGGCCGATACCACCTTCCGGGAGAACATGGGCCGGCACAAGCACCGCGGCGCGCCCATCCCGAAAATGCCGAAGCCTTCGCAGCAATAACGCTTGCGCTGAAAAGGCGTGCGCGATGGCCGGCTTCGGGCTACGCTCACGCCTTTGTCTTGACGCCGCTTCGATGAACGAACTGAAAGATGTCGATTTGAGCCGCGATCCCGCCGCGGATCGATACGTGAAGGACGAGACCGTCAGTGTTGCCTTCGCGCAGAGCCCCGGCACGTTGATGAGCCTCGAAGGCCCCAATCGTTACGAGCCCGGCGACGCGCTCGTCACCGGAACGGGCGGCGCCAGATGGGTCGTCGAGCGCGCGCGCTTCGATGCCAAATATCTCCCTGCCGCCGCGGGCGTCGCCCACGGTGAAGCGGGTGCCTACCGCAATCGGCCGGTCGTCGTGCTCGCGAAGCGAATGACGCAACCGTTTTCGATCGCGCGCACGGCCAATGGCGACACGCTCACCGGTGCCGCTGGAGATTGGCTCATGCAGTACGCGCCCGGTGACTACGGCGTCGTGAAGGCTCAACGTTTCGCGGCCGTCTACCGTCGAGCCGATTGACGAGCCGTTCCGACGGCGTGTCCGTCATGGCCGCGGCTCATGCGAATTCGTCTCCCAATTCGATATCGACCTCGCGTGGCACGGCCTCACCGTTGGCATACTGCTCCTCCAGCGAGCCCAGCGCCGCTTCGACATAGGCGCGCAGGACCGCAAAACTGCGCGAGCGCATCCGCGCCGGCAGTGCTACGTAGCGCGCATAGGCGGGCGCGGAGAGACGGACGGTCAACGTCATGCGCCGCGCGGTCGCCCCGAAGCGCATCGCGACCCATTGAACGGCGAGTCCGGGCGTGCCGTTCTCCGCCGGCCGATCCGAAAACACTGTCTGCTCGGGAAAGAGGTCGCTGATGACGCGCGCGAGCGCTTCCAAGTGCGCGTTCGCACATTCGTAGCGATAAGCTTCCATCGTGGGGCACTCTCTCTTTTATGTCGACGACGCGTATGCGCCTGCGGATGCCCTGAAGCTCGCCGCGCGCGGCGAACCTGTCATACCGGTCACACTGGCCCGGTGGACGACCGCGCGATCAGTTCGCCCGGCAGCATCGCTTCGCGTACCGGATCGGTCGCACCTTCTATGCGCTCGTGTAAAAACTCGACGGCCCGGTAGCCGATCGCATAAGTCGGCTGACGGATCGTCGTGACGCCGACGAGCTCGGCCCACTCCGAATCATCGATCGCAATCAGCGCCGCGTGCTCTTGCCAGTGTACGCCGTAGCGCGCATGCAGATGCAGCGCCAAGGAAAGCGCAACCGGGCCATTGGCCGCGAACAAGGCCACTCGCTTGCGCCCTTCGGCCGAAGCGTTGGCCAGATGCGCATCGATCTCGGCATAGGCTCGATTCACCGCGTGCGTATCGCCGAGGTCGGCCACGATCGTACGTCCCATGACGGCGTGCTTCGCTTGCGCGAATGCGGCCCTGAACGCTGCTTCGCGCAGGCGGCGCGAGCTGATGCGCTCATAGGGCTGGACGACAAAGCAGATATCGTCGAAACCCTGCTCGAACAGATGCTGCATGCCCAAGCGCACCGCGGCATCGTTGTCGAGGCCGACCATATCGGCCGCGACCCCTTCGACGGTACGATCGACGAGCACTGCCGGCGTACCTTCGGCGTGAATCGGCTGCAGCGTCTCTTCGCTGACACCGAGCGCGTTGACGATCACGCCTTCGACGCGATATGTCGTCATCAGCTGTACGTAGCGCCGCTCCATCTCGAGTTCGTTTGCCGCGTTACATACGAGCGGCATCAGCCCGAGTGCGTGACACGCGGCCTCGACGCCGCGCAACACCTCGACGGTGTAAGGATTCGTGATATCGGCGACGAGCATGCCGATCAGCCGATTGCGCCCGCGTTTCAGCCCGCGCGCCATCTGGTTGGGCCGATAGTCGAGGCGCTTGATCGCGGTTTCGATACGTGAGCGCAACTCGGCGGAGAGGACATTCGTCTCGCCGTTCAGGAATCGCGAGACGCTGGTCTTGCCCGTGCCGGCTTCGCGCGCGACATCGCTGATCGTCGCGCGACGCGGTACCCCAGAAGGCCGAACGTTCATCGCGCGCCCTCTCCTCCGCGAAATGCGTGCTCGAATGCAAGTGCCAACGAAAATCTCCTCGTGGGAAACAGTGGCGATCGCCAAAGGGACGAGCCGGTGCTCTGCGTAGGACTGGCGCGGGTGCCGCTGCGGCGCGGCATCCGACGCGCTGCCTCGCGTCGCAAAAAAAGCGCGCCGTGGCGCGCTTCCCGACTCGTACGGTGGCCGCATCATAGCGCAGCAAGGCACGCCGCACCACCCGTCACGCCGCCAATTCGCCTACGCAATCTAGGAGGTGCGTTCGCATCTCATCGCGCTTGCCGCCCAAGAACCTCGCGGTTGGCAACGTTACCGACGAGTTTGCCGTCGAGCGCATCGAGAAGATTTTGTACCGCGCAGGAAGCCATCGCGTGGCGCGTCTCGTGTGTAGCCGAGCCGATGTGCGGCAGCGCGACGACCTGCGGCATGCGCAACAGCGGCGAGTCGCCGGCGAGCGGTTCGTGCTCGAAGACGTCTAGCCCGGCACCGGCGATCGTGCCGTTTCGTAGTGCCTCGATCAACGCGCGTTCGTCGACGATGGGCCCGCGCGATGCGTTGATCAGGATTGCACCGCGCTTCATGACGGCGAGCTCTCGCGCACCGATGAGCCCCTCCGTTTCAGGTGTGAGCGGTGTTTGCAGACAAACGAAATCGGCCTCGCCCAGCAGCGTATCGAGTTCTGCGCGGCGCGCACCGAAGGCCTGCTCGGCCGCCTGGTTGGGATGCCGATTGGCATAAAGCACGCGCATATTGAAACCGAGCGCGGCGCGGCGTGCGACAGCCGAACCGATGCGCCCGAGCCCGACGATGCCGATCGTCTTGCCCTGAACCTCGACGCCGTATTGCTGCGGCCCGATGCTGCCGCGCCAGTGTCCGGCCTTGACCCACTCCGCGAGTTCGACGACGCGTCGTGCCGTCGCAAGAATCAGCGCGAATACGGTATCGGCCGTCGACTCGGTCAGCACGTCCGGCGTATGCGCAAGGACGATGCCGCGCCGGTTCAGATCGGGCACATCGAAGTGATCGATGCCGACTGAAATCGTGGACAACACGCGCAGCCGCTGCGCGCCCTCGAGCATTGCGGGCGTGATCGGCACGCTTGCACCCACGGCGCCGTCGACGGCAGCCAGCGCGTCCGCGAGCGCAGAGGCGCGCGCCTCGGCGCTCGCAAACGCGGCTGGATCGAAGAGTTCGACCTCGGCGCGCTCGCGCAAACTGGCGAGCACATCCGCGGGCAATGGCTTATAAACGACGACACGGGGTTTCATCGGTTCACTTTCCCGACGCATGGGCATGTGCGCCAAGCGCTGCGCTGGCTTCAGGCTGAGCCTTGACCGCAAGTGTCAGCAGCACCGACGCGACGAGCGCCGCGCTCATGAAGGCATACGACGCAGCCGGCGAGCCCGTCGCGCCATTCAGATAGCCGACGAAATACGAGCCGACGAACGAGCCGAGCGCGCCCATGCTGTTGATGAGGGCCATCGCGCCACCCGCCACGTTCTTCGGCAGCAGCTCGGGAACGATGGCGAAAAACGGCCCATAGGGCGCATACATCGCCGCGCCCGCGATGACGAGCATCGCATACGAGAGCCAGAAATGCGTGCTGCCGAGCGCATAGGATGCCGCGAACGCCGCTGCGCCGATGAGCAGGCTCGGCCACACGAACGCCTTGCGCACGCGCAGCTTGTCCGATGCCCACGAAACGACGAGCATCGCGATGGTCGCCATCAGATACGGCAGCGCCGACAGCCAGCCCGTTGCCACCATGCCGAGTGCCAAGCCGTTTTTCAGGATCGACGGCAGCCAAAGGACGAATCCGTAGACGCCGATGCTCCAGCAGAAATACTGCGCGCAGAGCTTGACGACGGCGGGCGAGCGAAACGCTTCGGCGTAATTGCGCACGGGTTTGATCGTCGCTTGCTCGGCCGCGAGCGCCGCGTCGATGCCGCGCTTGTCTTCGGCGCTCAGCCACTTCACCTCGCGCGGGGTGTCGCGCGCAAGCGCCCACCAGCAAAACGCCCAGATAACGGCGGGAAAGCCCTCCGCGATGAACATTTCGCGCCACCCGAACGCATGCACGAGGTAGCCCGATACGACCGACATCCAGAGCACCGTGACGGGATTGCCGAGGATGAGGAACGTGTTGGCGCGCGATCGCTCGGCCCGCGTGAACCAGTTGCTGATGAAGATCAGCATGGCCGGCATGACCGCGGCTTCGACGACACCGAGCAGGAAGCGAATGGCGATGAGCGAAGGAACGTTGGCGACGACACCGGTCAGCGCCGCGCACGCGCCCCACAGAATCAGGCTGACGAAAACGAGCTTGCGCACGCTACGCCGCTCGGCATAGATGGCGCCCGGAATCTGGAAGAAAAAATAGCCGAGAAAAAAGAGCGCGCCGATCAGCGAAGACAATCCCGCGCTGACGCCGAGATCCTTGTTGATGCCGGCGGCCGACGCGAAGCCGTAGTTCGCGCGATCGAGATAAGCGAGGCTGTAGGTGATGAAGACGATCGGCATGATCGCCCACCAGCGGCGGGGGGCCAGGTTTGCGGGCATAGGTGTCTCCTCCATGTGAACAGGCTTGGCGCGGGGCGCGCCGAGCCTTCGTTACGTCATGCCGGGGCAGCGATCCGTTCGATCCGGTCGAGCTCGCCGCGCGTCGGAAATCCTTCCGAATCGCCGATCACCTGGACCGCCAGCGCACCGATGCGATTGCCGCGCGCCACCGCTTCGGGCAACGCCCGGCCTTCGAGCAACGCACTGATGACGCCCACGGCGAACCCGTCGCCCGCGCCGACGGTATCGACGACTTGCGCCACCGGTGCGGCCGCGGCGTACCCCGAATATTCGGCAGTGCGGTAATAGGCGCCGCGCGCGCCCAGCTTGACGACGACGCCGCGCGCGCCCGCATCGAGGTAGCAGGCCGCAATGTCTTCGGGTTTCGTGAAGCCCGTCAGAACCGTGCCCTCCTCGAGTCCCGGCAGCACCCAATCGGCAAGCGTGGCCAGCCGGTTCAGCGATGTCACCATGGCTTCGCGCGAGGGCCACAACGTCGGCCGCAGATTCGGATCGAACGAGATCGACTTGCCCGCCTCCCGCATTTCGCGTGCGAGGTGAAACGCAAGTTCGTGCGACGAGGCGGAAATGGCGGGCGCGACGCCCGTCAGGTGCAAGTGCCGTGCCGCCAACGCGTACTCGGGCGAATAGTCGTCGATCGACAAGTGGCTCGCGGCCGATCCCCTGCGGAAGTATTCGACAGCCGGATCGCGGCCGTCATCCTGCTTCGATTTCAATTGGAATCCGGTCGGGTACCGTCCGTCCACGCTCACGCGGCCCGCGTCGATGCCCTCCTTGGCGAGGGTATCGAGCACATAGCGGCCGAAAGAATCGTCGCCGACGCGGCTCATCCAGCCTACCTTGAAGCCGAGCCGGGCCAGGCCGATGGCCACGTTCAGATCCGCCCCGGCGATTCGCTTCGTGAACCGGTTCACCTGCGCGAGCGGCCCCGGCTCATCCGCGACGAAAAGCGCCATCGCTTCGCCGTAGGTGAGGACATCGAGAGAAAAGGACATCGAAGACTCCCAGGTCATGACTGTGTTCAGGTAGCGGCCAACCATGCAACGCGTCGGCGCGCGTCGTCGGCCACGCCTTGCTCGGCGAGCGGAAATTCGATCGCTCGCGGCACGCGCCGCGGCAGGATCGCGAAAATCGAGGGGAAAAACGGATCGTCGGCCGCGGGCGCGCACGCAAAACGGCGCGCTCCACTTCCCGTGACCCCTTTGCAATGGATGTACTCGACATGTTCGGCGAGGGCCTGGGCCGCCGCGAGCGGTGCTTCGCCAGCCCACTGCCAGTTGCCGATGTCGAAGGTCATGCCGAGTACATCGGGTGCCCCCTCTTCAGCGAGCGCATCGAACAATGCCACGAAGCGCGCGAGTGTGTCGTCGATTGCGCGTTGACCGTTCTCGACGAGAAGGCGCGCGCGCCCCTGATCGCAGATGCGCGCAATGGCGGCGGCATTCGCCCGCCCGGTGAATGTGCCCAGCTGCAGTTTGAAGTATCGGGCCCCCAGCGCGTCCGCCTCGGCCTGCGCTGTCGCCAACGCGTGGTGATCGAGCCGCCCTTCGATATACAGGCACGCCGGCGTCGAGTAGACACACCACAGGCCACGTTTGCGCGCCTCGGCGCCCAGCCTGGCGAGCGCTTCGTGGCTGGCATCGGCGTCGCTCGCAAAAAGCTCCCGCCGCACTTCGAAGCCGTGAGCGCCTGCGTCCGCCGCGACGCCCAGCCAGGGGGAATGTCCGCTGCGCCAGACCGGATCCGCACCGAACGCATTCGCAACGATCACGATCTCGGTCATCGGACACCCATTTTGATGCGTTGCGAGATCGTTTGGAACCGGTTCCATCAGCAATCCAAAAAAACGGGCACCGACGGCCCGACTTCGGAATGATGCCCGCACACCCGGGTTTCTCGCCATTATGGAAAGCCCTTAGCTCCAGGTGTCGCCTCGGACAGGCACATATCGATGAACGCCGTGGCGACGCGGGATTGGGCGCCTTCATGTGGCACGAGAATCGAAAACCGACGTGTCAGCGGCCGCGGTGCCAGCGAAAGCGCTCGTAGCGCCCCATCCTCGTGGCGCATCGCCAGCGCCGATACGAAACCGACGCCCATGCCGGCCCGCACCGCTTCTTTAACACCTTCGACGCCCGCTACCCTGAGCGCCACGTGCATCGGCACGCCGGCCGCTGCGAATGCCTGCTCGACGATCTGCCGCACGCCGGAGCCCTCTTCACGCAACACGATGGGAAAAGCGCTCAACGCACCGAAACTGACCGTGCCAACCGCCCCGTCGGACGACCCGGCAAGCGGGTGATCCGCCGGCACGATGGCCACGATCTCGTCCTCGCCCCAGCCGCGAAGCCCGGTTCCCGGCGGCAGGCCCGCCCCCGGCGGGCCCTCGACCATTGCGACGTCGAGCGTCTGCAGCGCGGCGACGATGTCCGCGGTGTTGCCCCCCGACGTCATCACGGTCACATCGGGAAAACGTCGCTGAAACGCGGCGATCAGGTACGGCAACAAATAGCTTGCAAGGGTGGTGCTCGCGCCCACGCGCAGGCTCCCACGCGCGAGACCTCGCAATGCGTCGCGATAGGCGTGGGCCTGCCGGTATGCGTCGCTCACGTGCTGCGCGTACTCGGCAAGCTGCTGACCGGCAGGTGTCAGCTGTATGCCCCTGCCGTGCCGCCGGTAAAGCGGCTCGCCGAACTCGTCCTGCAATTGCCTCAGTTGGCCCGAGACGGCGGGCTGCGACAAATGAAGTGCGCCCGCGGCATGGCTGATATTCAGATGCTCGGCGACGGCGGCGAAGGTTATCAGTTGGTCAGGGGTCATTGGCGACAATATCGGTATAGCCGATATATTACGTCGCAAATGACAATTTTCCATATCGATATGGTGGAAATACCATAAACCCTGTTCCTCTTCCCGCTGAAGGCACCTCGATGTCTCACTCCTCCCAATTTTCTCTTCCTGCCGCAACGCATGGGGGGTCCGACAAACAGGGCCATCTGAATGGTCTCCTTTTCGTTGCACTGTTCGCCGCCGCCGTAACACGGCTTGCCGCTTTGCCGTCGCTCGCCGCGTTGGGCGTGAGTCCGTTGATCGTCGGCATCGTGGCTGGCGCCATCTACGGCAACACACTGCGGGCCGGGATGCCTGCCCATTGGGCCAGTGGAGTCAACTTCGCTGCGCGCCGCCTGCTGAGAATCGCGGTTGCGTTCTTCGGGCTACGGGTGAGCCTGCAAGAAATTGCTCAGGTGGGCCTGCCTGGCCTCGCCGTGTCTGTCCTGGTGGTGCTCAGCACACTGGCTGTGGGAACCTGGATCGGTATGCGGCTATTCAAGCTCGACCGCGACACCGCGATGCTGACCGCCGCCGGTAGTGCGATTTGCGGGGCGGCCGCGGTGCTCGCGTTCGAATCGACACTGCAGTCGAAGCCCGAGAAAAGCGCCGTCGCCGTGGGGAGCGTGGTGCTGTTCGGCACGCTTTCCATGCTCCTTTATCCGTTGGCGTACCGCGCGGGCTGGCTGCATCTCGATACGACCGGGGTGGGACTGTATTTCGGCGGTACGATCCATGAAGTCGCGCAAGTAGTCGGCGCTGCGAGCGATGTCAGCCCGGCGGCGACGCATGTGGCGACGATCGTCAAGATGACGCGCGTGATGCTGCTCGTACCCGTTCTCCTCATGGTCAGTGCCTGGCTCATGCGCTCGGACGCGCGCACCCATGCCGATCGGCCGCGCGCGGCCAGGCTGGCGGTCCCCTGGTTCGCGTTGGGCTTTCTGGCCTGCGTGCTCGCCAATTCCCTGCATGCGTTGCCGCATGGCGTCGTTCAGGCAGCCAACGCGCTCGATACCTTCGCACTGACGATAGCCATGACCGCGCTCGGAATCGAAACGCGGCTCGTGCACGTCCGCCGTGCGGGCCCGCGTGCGCTGGCAACGGGTCTCGTCCTCTATCTATGGCTGAGCGTCGCGGGACTGGCCATCACCTGGGGCGTCCAACGGTACCTGGGCTGAACGAACCGCCTCGCGGAGCGATCAAAGCCATCGGCGCCCTGGCGCCACCGCTCGTTTCAAAGGAGAAATCGATGGCTTATGAGCTGCATTACTGGAACGGCTTGCAAGGCCGCGGCGAGTTCGTCCGCCTGGCGCTCGAGGAGTCGCGCGCGCCCTATATCGATGTCGCCCGCGGCCGTGCCGAGGAGGGGTATGGCGAGAGCGCCATGCTGGAGGTCATGTCGAGCAAAACCGAGCCGCACGTTCCGTTCGCCCCGCCTTTTCTCAAAGACGGCGATCTGATCGTGCCGCACACCGCCAATATCCTGCTCTATCTCGGGCCGAAGCTTCATCTCGCGCCGAAGGACGAGCTTCGCTACGTCGTGCACGGCCTGCAGCTGACGATCGCCGATATGGTCACCGAGGTCCACGATACTCATCATCCGATTGCCACCGGGCGCTATTACGAGGAGCAAAAGGATGCCGCCCGTGCCCGCGCGGCCGATTTCATCGAGCACCGCCTGCCGAAGTTCATGGGGTACTTCCAGCGCGTTCTGGCACAAAACCCCAACGGCGGCCGATATATGGTGGGCGACAGCCTGACCTACGTCGATTTGTCGATGTTCCAGCTGATCGAGGGGCTGCGCTACGCGTTTCCACGTGCGATGAAGCGGTTCTCGGCCCGCTATCCCGGCCTCGCCGCGTTGCATGACGCCGTCGCCGAGCGCCCGAACATCGCCGCTTATCTCGCCTCCGAACGACGCCTGCCGTTCAACGAGACCGGCATCTTCAGGCATTACCCCGAACTCGACAAGGACGTGCGCTGACGATGTCGTCTTCCGACAAGGCTGCGGTGCGAAATGGCGACGCGCGCGCCGAAAAGGCGATGCTATCCTTGCGCTCGACGCAATCCGCCACCGCCGCCGTGCTTTCATTCCTGCTCCGCCTGCGTACCCGCGCTCAAGCCGTGTTTCGCCTGTCCGAGGCCCATACGATGTTGTTGTGGGCCGTCGCCACGGGTTTGCTCGGCGCCTTCGCCACGATCGCCTTTCGGCGCTGCATCGATCTGCTCCAATGGGCGATCTCCGGGCGGGCCAGCGGCTTAGTCGAAATGGCGCGCGCGCTGCCGTGGACCGTTCGGCTCTGGCTGCCCGCGGCCGGCGGTCTGATCGCGGGCAGCATCCTGATGCTCTCGCAGCGTCGGGCCAGCGGGCCGGCGAATTCGGACTATATGGAAGCGATCGCGATCGGCGATGGTGTCGTGCCGGTCTGGCAGAGCGCGTGGCGCAGCGTTTCGGCGCTTTTCACCATCGGCTTCGGCGGCTCGATCGGCCGGGAAGGCCCGATGGTTCAGTTGGCCGCCCTCGCCGGCTCGATCATCGGCCGCCTCGTCCATTTCGATTCGCAGCGCTTGCGTCTGCTCGTCGCCTGCGGCGCGGCGGCCGGCATCACTTCAGCGTATAACGCACCGATCGCGGGCGCGTTCTTCGTCACCGAAATCGTACTCGGGTCGATCGCGATGGAGAACTTCGGCCCCGTGGTGGTGGCCTCCGTCGTCGCGAACATTACGATGCGCGAGTTCGCGGGCTATCGGCCGCCTTATGAAATGCCGGAATTCCCGCCCATCGCCGGTCTCGAGGTGCTGCTTTTCGTTGCGCTGGGCTTTCTGTGCGGTGCGGCGGCGCCGCAGTTCCTGCGGCTCATCGATCTCGCACGCACACAGTTTCGCAGGCTGCCCGTATCCCTGCCGTTGCGGCTCGCCCTCGGCGGACTCGTCGTCGGACTCATCTCCGTCTGGGTCCCCGAGGTCTGGGGCAATGGGTACAGCGTCGTCAATTCGATTCTGCACTCGCCCTGGACCTGGACGGCGCTCGTCGTCGTCCTCGCCTGCAAGCTCGTAGCCACGGCGGCGACGGTGGGCTCCGGCGCGATCGGCGGCGTATTCACGCCGACGCTGTTCGTCGGCGCGACACTGGGCTCGCTGTTCGGACTTGGCGTACATGCGCTTTGGCCGCACGGCACCTCGGGCGCGTTCGCCTACGCGATGGTCGGCATGGGCGCGTTTCTGGCCGGTGCGACGCAGGCTCCGCTGATGGCGATCCTCATGATCTTCGAGATGACGCTCAGCTATCAGGTCGTATTGCCGCTGATGCTGTCTTGCGTCGTGGCGTATTTCGTCGCCCGTGCCATCGGCAACGCATCGATGTACGACATCACGCTGCGCCGCCACGCGGACGAACAAGAACGGATGCGCCTGCGGGCAACGCAGATGCGCGAGCTCATCCAGCCCGCGGATACCGTCGTGCCGCTTACCGCCAGCGTGCGCGAGATGACGCGAATCTTCCTCGAATATCCCGTCAAGTATCTCTACGTCGTCGATGCGGAGGGCCGTTTCCTTGGCGTGGTCGCGCTGAAGCACATCACCTCCGATCTACTCGAGAAGCGCGACACCGCGTCGCGCACCGCGGCCGATTATTTGCAGCCCGAATTTGCAACGCTGACGCCCGATATGCCGATCAGCGTTGCATTGCAGCGTTTTCTGGCCTTTCAGGGCGAACGGCTGCCCGTCGTCGCGAGCGCGGAGGAGCCTACCTTGATGGGGGCGGTCTACAAAACCGCCTTGCTCGACGCGTACCGTCGGATGAATCCGGCAATCTGATGGAGCATGGGCCGCGCGTGATGGCCCGGATGGCAAAGCTCGGCAATTTCTCTACAATGAAACGGAAGCTGGGCAACGACGCGGTACCGTGCGCAACGCACCGGGTGAGCGTTCTCCTGGCCGATTCGTCGATCCGGAGCGAAGATGAGCGAGCCGTTCCTCGATGCCGTGCGCCGCGACCACGCGGGATGGATTTTCGTCCATATTGAAGGCGAGCCGTACGACCGTGGCGAGCAGCACGGCAAAGTGTTGGCCGCGGAAATCCACAACGCGATCCGCACCGCCAAATATCTCGCCCGCTGGGATACCGGGGAAGAATTCGAAACGTTCACGCGTGCTGCCGTCGAACAGTTTTCGCGCAAGCTCGATACCGAATATCTGGACGAAATTCAGGGCATCGCCGACGGTGCAAAGTTGCCGTTCGCCGACGTGCTCGCATGGAACGGCTATATGGACCTGCTGCAAAGCTGGTGGCCGACCCAGGCGGCGGCGCGGGATCCTTCGGCCGGCATCAAGCCCTGGCGCGGCCGGCGGGGGCATCACTGCAGCGCATTCATTGCGACCGGCAGCGCAACGCGCGATGGCCGCATCGTCATGGCCCACAACTCGTGGGACCGCTACGCGGCGGGCGACGCATTCAACGTGGTATTCGATATCGTCCCCGACGCGGGACACCGCATTCTGATGCAGGGCCTGCCCGGCTGCATTTCGAGTCTGACGGACTTCTGGCTGACGTCGGCCGGTCTCATGGTGACCGAAACGACGATCTCGAACTTCGCCGGGTACAACCCATCGGGCGCGCCGGAGTTCTACCGTTCGCGGCGTGCGACGCAATACGCCAACTCGATCGGCGAGTGGTGCGACATGTTCGCGCTGTCGAACAACGGTGGCTATGCGAACAGCTGGTTGCTGGGCGATTTGAAAACAGGCGAAATCGCTCGCTTCGAACTCGGGCTGCACGCCCGCGGGTTCGAAAGCACCAAGGACGGCTTCTATAGTGGTTGCAATACCGCCACGAATTTGAAAATTCGCAATCAGGAGTGCATTGGCGAGGGCGAAGACTATACCGACGTTCGTAAAAACGGAGCGCGCCGCCTGCGTTTCATGCAGTTGGCCGACATCCATCACGGCAAGATCGACGCCGAGCTCGCAAAGGAAATGATCGCCGATCATCACGATGTCTATCTCGACCGCGACGACAATCCTTGCTCGCGCACCATCTGCGGGCATCTCGAACTCGACGACGCGCGCTTCGCCGGTCACGACCACGGGCCGTTCAATCCTTGGGGGGCGAACGATGGCAAAGTCGTCGACAGCGAAATGGCGCGCGATCTCGCGTTCTGGGCGCGCTGGGGGCATCCCTGCGGCCGCCCGTTCGATGCACAGGCGTTCATGAAACGCCACCCGCAGTGGAATTGGCTCAACGGTTACATGCGCGACAGGCCCTCGTGGCCCTGGACGCGCTTCGAAGTGCTGCGCTAGGGCACGCCCTGCCCCGGGCACGCGGCATGCTGCATTTGCCGGTCGGAAGACGACTCAAAGGCTGCATGTCGCATCGAGAAGGAGGTCGAGTCATGAAAGTCTCGACACTGACGACCATGGCATTGCTTTCGGCATCGTGCTTCGCCGCACCCAACCATACGGCGGCGCTCGACAGCCTGACGGCACGCGCCGCGCTCGCCGCGGCGCGGATCAACGCGCCGCCCGTGGCACCGCCCGCGCCGCATGTGCTGGCCGGCACCGGGCCGGGACCCCAGCATTGGAGCCGCATCGAATTGCCGAAACCGCACGGCCTCGCGGCCCGCTTCGGTCCGCACGAGCGACAGGCGCAAACCTGAAGACGGCCCCCGAAGCCCGGAGGACCGCAATCGAGCCGCAACAGAGCCGCCGCCGCATGTCGGCGGGCGGCGCCCCATACTGCCAAAGGAGCATGCTCATCATGTCGACACCCGCGGTCCCGGACGAACCCATCGATCTTCAGATCGCGGATGTACTGCATGCGGTGTCCTTTCCCGCGAACAAGGACGAGATCGTCGACATTGCTCGCGATGCCGGCGCGAGCAATGAACTGCTGGCGATTCTCGACGGGCTGCCTGAGCAGGACTACGCCGACGTCGATGCGGTCACGCGGCTGATCGGCAGCAACTACGGGCCCGGCGTCAGCGTTTGACGGCGAGCCGCCCCGGCCGGCGATGTCCGGTGCCGTCTAGCCTATCAGGCCTTTGATCTTCTCGACTGCGCTCGCCCGGTTCGAGACGATCGCGGCAACCGCCTTCGCCGCACCTTCCTGAAGGTTTCCTCGTCCGAACAAGGTCGCGAGAATGAGCATGGCAATCGGGCAGCGGCCATCCTGGCCCAGGACATGGGGGAAGCGGTATTTGAACACCTCGTGCTCCGTCGGGTTCGACTGCGCGGCGCCCCAGAGCGCGCAAGCACTGTAGTACCCGTCCCGGTGGCGTTCCTTGCCTTTCCTCGCAGCGAGCTTTTTTGCAACATAATGGCCGCCTTTGTCGAGCGCACCGTAAGTCGCCAGCGGGAGCCCCACGAGCGGATGCAGGCCGGCGGCCGACGACGACGCCCCCTTCATCCATTCCTGCGCAATATTTGCCGCCTCGGCGCAGCAACTGCACGTACCGCGGTAGCGGTCCTGGAGTGCCAGCAGGGGATCGAGCTTGCTGCCCGTCACGAGCACCGAGATGACGGTCGTGATATGGCTGAGAACGCTGAGATAACCGTTTGCGAGCGTTGTCGCATTCGCAGCGGCGTTGGCGCTCATCCACCACGTCATGCACTGTTGCACAAGCGAGCTGTTGGTCGTGCTCATTACGGTGCTGACCATCGGCTGAACCGCGACAAACGTTCCTACCGCGCTGATGGTGGCGTCGGTCACATCGTGGACTTGTTTGACCCCTTCGAAGACCTTGCCGACCGTCTCGCTGCCGGTGGCTCTCGCGACGAGCTGTCCCGCTGCATTGATCGCCGTCGGCACGGCCGAGGTCACGAGCTGCCCAACGGTATCGGCGAGCGCGCCCGCTTTGGCTCGCGTGAACTTCGGTTTCGTCTCGATCAGGGTATAGACGAGCTGCTTGGATTCTTCGTAGCTGGTGCCCAACCCGGACTGCATCGCGCGAATGTCTTGCGCGCCTTTGAGCAGTAGCAACATCGCCTGCAGAATCTCGAGATCCCGATGCAGATTCCCGGTGTGTGGCGAGGGCGTCCGGGCGTCCATCATCAGCCGCAGTCGTCGCCTGGCGTCCTCATACCTGTCTTCTTGTCCCATCGTCGACTCCTTTAACGTTGGCGAAGCGAGCGCATTCGCTCGTTTTCACTCGCCTAGTTTTAGTCATCGCCGACGCGCAAATCTCTGAGAAATATCTCGATATTGCAGACTCGAGGCTCTTTCAGCCAACCAGGACCCTTTGGAAGAAGCCCGCGAGGACCGATTCGGTTACCTCATCGGTGAACTGCTGGGGATCGCACATGCGAAAGAACTGCAAGCCGTCGCAAAGGCTCACGAGCCCGAGCGCCAGCGTTTCGGCCGGCAACGGCAGCTCGCTGCCCACCTGCTCCGAAAAAGCGCGGATGTACGCTGCGATCTGCTCGAGCTTCTCGTTTCTGAACGCGTTGAAGCGGGTGCGGAATTTGGCGTCGCGGCCCGCCAGCAATTTCGCCTCGACCCAGAGCGGGAAGCAACGGTCGTCCCGGATCATCTGGCTGTAGTAGGTCGTGACGCGCGTTTCGATCTCCGCTTTCGTGCCGCCGTCTTGCATGATCGCTTGGAAATCGGCATCCATCCGGTCGTGGTCGCGGCGCAGCAGTTCGATCAGCAACTCGGCCTTGCCGTCGAAGTTCGAATAGAAGGCGCCGCGCGTATAGCCGGCCGCTGACGCGATGTCCTCGACGCTCGTTGCGACATACCCCTTTTTGATAAACATCGTGCGCGCCGAGTCGATCAAGCGCTCGCGCGTCTGGTCCTTGCTCTGCTCGCGGGTCAGGCGTTTTCGTTTCATGTCCCACAGTGTAGCACTGCCACACCGGAAAATCCGCCTTTGCATTCCAATACACACCTGTATTAGAATGCACTCGCAAATTCGAGATGACCTCCCCGGTGCGGCTGACCGGCCGCGCTTGCGCGGTCCACGCTGCGGCGCTTTTTCTTCACCTTTCATCTGCTTTCGAGGGATTCGTGGATCGTTCCGATCATGGCGCACCGAATGGCGTGCGCGCGTCGTTGCGTCGCGCCGCTTCGTCCCCGCGCCGATATAGCGTTCTGGCATCGGTATGCTGCGCCTTGGCGCTCGCCGGCTGCCATCCGCGGGAAGCCGCCGTGCCCCCGATCAAGCCCGTCGTGGCGATTGCGGTGCATCCGGACGGTCGCGCACCGGTCGCCTCGCTGCCCGGCCAGGTGCAGGCACGCTACAGCACGCCGCTTTCATTCCGCGTCGCGGGCAAGATCGTCGAGCGACGCGCGCGTCTCGGCGATACGGTCAAGCCCGGGCAAGTATTGGCGAGCCTGGATCCGGCGGACGTGCAAAAGAACGTCGCGAACGCGCAAGCGCAGCTCGACGCGGCGCAGCACCGGCTCGTCTATGCGAAACAGCAGCTCGATCGCGATCGCGCCCAGGCGCACGAAAACCTCATCGCGCCCGCGCAGCTCGAACAAACGCAAGACGCTTATGCGGCGGCCGCGGCGCAGCGCGATGCCGCGCAAGCCCAACGTGCGCTGGCTGCCGATCAGCTCCGATATGCCACGCTCACGGCCGATCATGCCGGCGTCATCACGGCTGAAAACGCCGATACGGGCCAAAACGTGTCGGTGGGTCAGGCTGTCTACCAACTGGCATGGAGCGGCGAAATCGATGTCGTCTGCGATGCGCCCGAACGCTTGCTGCCCTCGCTTGCCGTCGGCCACACGGCGCGGGTGAGTCTGCCGGCTTTGCCGGGCCAGACGTTTGCGGCACGGGTGCGCGAAGTCTCGCCGGCCGCCGATCCGCAAAGCCGCACTTACCGCGTCAAGCTCACGCTGCAGGCGCCGACGCCCGCGCTCAGGCTCGGCATGACCGCGAACGTCGCGTTCGAAACGTCCGGCGATACGTCGGTCGCGCATCCGTTCACCCTGCCCGCCACCGCGCTCTTTCACATCGGCGAGCGGCCGGCCGTATGGGTCGTGCGCGCGGGCAGCGATACGCTCGAGCTTCGTCCGATACAAGTCGTGCGCTACGACGAACGCACGATCTCCGTCGCCTCGGGACTTCGCGATGGCGAGCGCGTGGTGCTGCAAGGCGTCCACGCCGTCAGCGCGGGCGAACACGTCCGCGCGGTCGCGCCGTTGCATCCCGAGGATTTTGCGTCATGAGCGTCGATCGCCCCAACGATTCCGACGGCCTGCCGCAATCGATGCCGACCCCGTCCCCGCAGGAAGACCGTTTCAACTTGTCCGCATGGGCGCTTCGCCATCAGGCGCTCGTGATCTTCCTCATCACGCTCGCGACGCTGGCAGGCATCCTCGCCTACACCCGGCTCGCACAATCCGAAGATCCGCCGTTCACGTTCCGCGTGATGGTGATTCGTACGCTCTGGCCCGGTGCGACGGCTCGGCAGGTGCAAGAGCAGATCACAGACCGCATCGGTCGCAAGCTGCAGGAAGAGCCGCACATCGACTTCCAGCGCAGTTACTCTCGCCCCGGCGAGTCGATGATTTTTTTCACGATGAAGGACTCCGCTCCGGTCAAGGACGTGCCGGAGACCTGGTATCAGATTCGCAAGAAGGTGGGCGACATTGCCGCCACGCTACCCCCGGGGACCGTCGGCCCGTTCTTCAATGACGAGTTCGGCGATGTTTACACGAACGTCTATACGCTCCAAGGCGACGGCTTCACGCCGGCCCAGTTGCATGACTACGCCGATCAATTGCGCACGGTCCTGCTGCGCGTGCCCGGCGTGGCGAAAGTCGACTATTTCGGGGACCCGGATCAGCACGTCTTCATCGAGATATCGAACGCACAGCTCACCCGTTTGAACATCTCGCCACAACAGCTGGCCGAGGCCATCAACGCCCAAAACGCCGTTTCGCCGGCCGGCACCGTCACGACGGGTGTCGACCGCGTGTTCGTCCGCCCGAGCGGACAATTCCGCGATGTCGAGGCGCTCGCCAATACGCTCATCACGATCAACCAGCGCACATTCCGCCTCGGCGATATCGCCAAGATCACGCGCGGTTACGACGACCCGCCCGTGACGCAGATGCGCGGCAACCACCAGGCGGTACTCGGCATCGGCATCACGATGCAGCCGGGCGGCGACGTGATTCGCCTCGGAAAAGCGCTCGATGCCAAGCGCGACGAGTTGCGCATGCATCTGCCGGCCGGGCTCGAGCTAACCGAGGTATCGAGCATGCCGCATGCGGTATCGCATTCGGTGAACGACTTTCTGGAAGCGGTCGGCGAAGCCGTCGCGATCGTGTTGATCGTGAGCCTGATCTCGCTGGGCCTGCGAACCGGGATGGTGGTCGCCATTTCGATTCCGATCGTGCTGGCCGTCACGGCGCTGTTCATGTCCCTCTTCGATATCGGCCTGCACAAGGTTTCGCTCGGCACGCTCGTGCTGGCACTCGGGCTGCTCGTCGACGATGCGATCATCGCCGTCGAGATGATGGCCGTGAAGCTCGAACAGGGCTGGAATCGGACGCGCTCCGCAGCGTACGCCTATACGAGCACCGCATTTCCGATGTTGACGGGTACCCTCGTCACCGTTTCGGGCTTCTTGCCGATCGCGCTCGCCAAATCGAGTACCGGCGAATATACCCGCTCGATCTTCGAAGTCTCGGCGATCGCGCTGATCGCATCGTGGTTCGCCGCCGTGGTGCTGATTCCGCTGCTCGGCTATCACCTGCTGACCGAGCGCAAGCGCAACCCGCATGGCACGGACGCGGGCGGCGACGGCGCCGCGGCGGACGACGCGCATCACGTGGATATCTACGACACGCGCTTTTATCGCCGGTTGTCCGTCTGGGTCGCGTGGTGCGTCGAGCGGCGCGCGATCGTGCTGAGCATCACCGTCTTGCTCTTCGTCATCGCGCTGGCCGGGTTCTCGCTCGTGCCGCAGCAATTCTTTCCGAGTTCGGATCGCCCCGAGCTGCTCGTCGATATGCGGCTGCCGGAAGGCGCGTCGTTCGAGGCGACGTTGCGCGAGGCCAAGCGCCTCGAGAAGACGCTCGATGGGCGCCCTGAAATCGACCACTTCGTGGACTTCGTCGGCACGGGTGCCCCGCGCTTTTATCTCCCGCTCGATCAACAACTGCAGCAGCCGAACTTCGCGCAATTCGTGGTGACTGCCAAATCCGTCGAGGACCGCGAGAAGCTCGCGCGCTGGCTCGATACGCAGCTCGAAAACCAATTTCCCGGCGTGCGCACGCGCTTGTCGCGGCTCGAGAACGGGCCGCCGGTGGGCTTTCCGATCCAGTTCCGCGTGAGCGGCGATGACATCGCGACGGTGCGCTCCATTGCCGAGAGGGTCGCCTCCATGGTCCGTGCCGACACGCGCACGCGCAATGTGCAATTCGATTGGGACGAGCCCGCGGAACGGTCTCTGTCGTTCGAGATCGACCAGATGAAAGCGCATGAACTCGGCGTGACGTCGCAAGACGTATCGAATTTTCTTGCGATGACGCTCTCGGGCTATACCGTCACGCAGTATCGCGAGCGCGACAAGCTGATCGGCGTCGAACTGCGCGCGCCCAAGAGCGAACGCATCGACCCCGCAAGGCTGACGAGCCTCGCGATGCCGACTCCGAACGGACCGGTGCCGCTCGCGTCGCTTGGCCATATGCGCGCGACGCTCGAATACGGCGTCATCTGGGAGCGCGACCGTCAGCCGACCATCACCGTCCAGGCCGACGTGCGCGGCAACGCGCAAGGCATCGACGTCACGAACGCCATCGATCGCGCGCTGAGTGCCGAGCGCGCCCAGTTGCCGCTCGGCTACCGGATCGAGGTCGGTGGATCGGTGGAGGAAAGCGCGAAGGGCCAGTCGTCGATCAACGCGCAAATGCCGCTGATGGCGATCGCCGTATTGACGCTGCTGATGATTCAGCTGCAGAGCTTCGCGCGCGTCCTGATGGTCGTGCTGACCGCGCCGTTGGGGCTGATCGGTGTCGTCGCGACGCTGCTGCTGTTCGGCAAGCCGTTCGGTTTCGTGGCCACGCTCGGGGTTATTGCGATGTTCGGCATCATCATGCGCAACTCGGTCATCCTCGTCGACCAGATCGAGCAGGATATCGCGGCCGGGCATCGGCGCGTCGATGCCATTATCGGCGCCACCGTCCGCCGCTTCCGTCCGATCACACTGACCGCGGCGGCCGCGGTGCTCGCGCTGATTCCGTTGCTGCGCTCGAATTTTTTCGGGCCAATGGCCACCGCCTTGATGGGCGGCATCACGAGCGCGACGATCCTGACACTTTTCTATTTGCCGGCGCTTTACGCGGCGTGGTTCAGGGTGCGGCGCGACGAGCGCGATCCTCTGCCGTCCGGTACTGAGCATACGGGGAACTGACGATGAATTCCGCCTCGAGTCGCGTTGTTCTCACCGCGGCCATCGCATCCGCACTGGCCGGCTGTTCCTTCGGTCCGAACGGCGCACCGCCCGCGATGCCATCGCCTGCCCAATATGGCGCGGCACCGCAACCGCCGCGCACAGCGACGGCTGGCGGTGTTGCCCAGCAGTTCGAGATGGGCGCTGAACCGGTGCCCCAATGGTGGCGGCTTTATCGCTCGGATGCGCTCGACGCGCTCGTCGATGAGGGTCTGCGCAACAGTCAGACGCTTGCCGCAGCCGAAAAATCGCTCGCCGCCGCGCACGAGCAACTGCGCGCACAGATCGGTTCGTCATTGCTGCCGCACGTTGACGCCGGCGCACAGGCAACACGCGAACGGGCGCTCGGCATTCCCACCGCCGGACCGAATACCGTCCTCTACAACGTGTTCGTGGGGCAGGTGGAAGCGAGCTATACGTTCGATCTTTTCGGCGCCGTGCGCTACGCAAATGCGGAATTGCGTGCGCGGGTGAACCAGCAGGCGTTTCAGCTCGATGCGGCACGGCGTGCGCTTGCGGCCAATATCGTCGGCTCCGTCATCAACGTCGCCGCGCTCGACCGTCAAATCGCGGTGACGGAGCGGCTGGTGGCACTCGCCAACGACACGGCGCGCGAGGATGAACGCCGCTATGCGCTGGGCGCCGTCTCGCATGCACAGGCGCTGACGTCGAAGCAAAGCGCCGCGTCGCTCGCGGCCAATTTGCCCGGGTTGCGTCAGCAGCGCGCCGCGGCCGCGCATGCCCTCGCCGTACTGTTGGGCCGCACGCCCGACGCCGCGCCCCCCGTGCCGGCGCTGGAGAGCTTCGCGTTGCCCGAGCGCGTACCCGTGGTGCTGCCGTCCGAGCTGTTACGCTCGCGTCCGGACATCCGCGCCGCCGATGCCACACTCAAGGCGGCCGCGGCGGATGTCGGAGTGGCAACGGCGCAACTGTTCCCCAGCGTGTCGCTCTCGGCAAGCATGGGGCAAAGCGGCTTCTCGTGGGCCAAAGCGCTGTCGGGCGCCGGCGCCGTGTGGAGCATCGGCGCCGGGCTTTCTCAGCCGATTTTTCACGGCGGGGCACTGCGCGCGCAGCGCCGAGCCGCGATCGACAACTACGACGCAGCCGTGCTGCAGTACAAAGCGACCGTGCTCTCGGCTTTCCAGAACGTAGCCGACACGCTCGCGGCACTCGAGCATGATGCGGAAACGCTCGCATCGGCCGATACGGCTGCCGGGGCCTCGCGCACCGGCTTCGAGGAGACTGCCGCGCGGCACCGACTCGGGGCGTTACCGCCCTCGGCCGAACGTGCGAGCGAACAGCAATATCTGAACGCGGAGCTCGATGCGATTCGCGCGACCAGCCGGCGCCTGACCGATACCGCAAGCCTCTTTCAGGCAATGGGCGAAGTGCCGGCGGACGAGCGCTCCTGACACGCGAACCGGGCAATCCGGCGCACGCCGATCAGGCGACGCCTTCAAGGCGCCGCCTCTCGGCCCTCGACATGAAGTAGTTGATGACGATCACGCCGATCGTGACGACGGCGATGAAAAGCGTTGCGAGCGCGTTCATTTCGGGATTGAGCCCGAGCCGGACCCGCGAGAAAACGACGAGGGGCAGCGTCGTCGATCCGGGCCCCGAAAGAAACGCCGACAGCACGAGATCGTCGATCGAGAGCGTGAACGACAGCAGCCAGCCGGCCATGAGCGCCTGCGAGATGAGCGGCAGCGTGATCGTGAAAAACACCTTCAACGGCGTCGCGCCGAGGTCGAGCGCCGCCTCTTCGAGCGAGGGGTTCAGATCGCGCACGCGCGACTGCACGATGATGGCGACATAGGACATGCAGAGCATGACATGGCCGATCCAGATCGTGACGAGACCGCGCCCTTCGGGCCAACCGAGCCACTTGCCCATTTCGATGAACAGCAGCAGCAGCGAAATGCCCTGAATGACCTCGGGGATGACGAGCGGCGCATTGATCATCCCGGTAAAGAGCGTGAAGCCGCGAAAGCGGCCCATGCGCGCCAGCACGAAGCCCGCCCAGGTACCGATGAAAACCGAAGCGAATGCCGTCAGCAACGCAATGCGCAGCGAAAGCCAGAACGACGCGATCAGTTCGTCATCCTGTACGAGCGCGGCGTACCAGCGCGTCGAAAAACGCGTCCAGACGGTGACGAGCTGAGACTCGTTGAACGAATAGACGACGAGGCTCAGGATCGGAATGTAAAGAAACGCGAAGCCGATGCCGAGCGCGATCAGCTGCAACGTGCGATTCGGTTTGATCATCGGTGCGCTTCGAGTTGTTTGGCCTGATAGTGCTGGAACATCGCCATCGGAACGAGAAGCAGCAGCACCATCGCGCAGGTCACCGCCGATGCCATGGGCCAATCGGCGTTATTGAAGAATTCGTTCCACATGACGCGGCCGATCATCAACGTATTCGCGCCGCCGAGGAGCTCGGGGATCACGTACTCGCCCACCGCGGGGATGAACACGAGCAGGCATCCGGCGATGATGCCGTTCTTCGATAGCGGCAGGGTGATCTGGACGAACGCTCTCCATGGCTTCGCGCCAAGATCGTATGCCGCCTCCAGCAGCGTCAGGTCCATCTTCACGAGATGCGCATAGAGCGGCATCACGAGAAACGGCAGATACGAATAGACCATGCCGATATAGACGGCGACGTTTGTCCGATAAAGCTCGATCGGCGTGTGGATGAGACCGATCGTCATCAAAAAGTTGTTGAGCAGCCCGTTGTTCTTGAGAATGCCGACCCACGCGTAGACGCGAATCAGGAACGACGTCCAGAACGGCAGCATGACGGCCATCATCAGCAGATTGCGCGCCCCGGGGGCGGAGCGGGCGATGTAATACGCCATCGGGTAGCCGAGCAGCAGGCACAACAGCGTTGTGACCGCGGCTACGACCACCGAGTTGACGTAGGTCGCGAAATAAAGGCTGTCGCTGAACAGAAACGCGTAATGCGCGATGTTCAACGATATCTGGATGACACCTTCCTTGAACGCCACGAGTTCGGAGTAAGGCGGAATACCGAGCTGCAGCTCCGCGAAGCTGATCTTGACGACGAGCAGAAACGGCACGAAGAAAAAAAGCAGCAGCCAGATGAACGGCCCGGCGACGACCGCCGTACTGCCTGTGAGCCGCAAGCGCCGCGCCGGCCATGTGGCCAACGAAGTCAGAGCGTTTTTCATGCTGTCAGCACCACCCCGGCCGAAGCGCTCCAGCGCACATAGATCTCGTCGCCCCAGGTGGGCGTATCGATCTCCGAAAGCGCAAGGCTCGTGACGTTCGCGATGACCGTCTTGCCCGAATCGAGCTTCACGTGATAGAGCGAGTAGCCGCCGAGATAAGCAATATTCGACACCACGCCGCGCCCCCAGTTGTAGGCACCCTCGGGCGGTTTGCGCGTGAGCGCGACACGTTCGGGACGCACCGAAATGGTGACCGGCATGCCGAGCGGGCCTGTAATGCCGTGGTTGACGTACATCCGGCACGGCAGTTCGGAGGTCTCGACGAATATGTGATCGGGCTCGTCCTCGACGACGTGCCCGTCGAAAAGATTCGTCGACCCGATGAATTCCGCGGAAAAGCGCGTATTGGGATACTCGTAGACCTCGTTGGGCGTACCCAGTTGCACGATCCTACCTTCGCTCATGACGGCGAGCCGGCCCGCCATCGTCATCGCTTCCTCCTGATCGTGCGTGACCATGATGCAGGTCACCCCAACGCGCTCGAGGATATTGACGAGCTCGATTTGCGTGCGCTGGCGAATCTGCTTGTCGAGCGCCGACATCGGCTCATCGAGCAACAGCAGCTTCGGCCGTTTCACGAGCGAGCGCGCGAGCGCCACGCGCTGTTGCTGGCCGCCCGACAGCTGATGCGGCTTGCGCTTGGCGAAACGGCCCATTTGAACGAGATCGAGCGCCGCTTGCACCCGCTCCTTCAATTCGGCCTTCGGCACGCCCTCCTGCTTGAGACCGAATGCGACGTTCGATTCGACCGTCATATGCGGAAAAAGCGCATACGACTGGAACATCATGTTGACTGGGCGCCGGTACGGCGGCATCAGCGCCAGATCTTCGCCGTCGATCAAAATCTTTCCCGACGTGACGGTCTCGAGCCCCGCCAGCATTCTCAGCAGCGTCGACTTGCCACACCCCGAACTGCCGAGTAGCGCAAAGAGTTCGCCCTTCGCGACCGACAAGCTGACGTTGCGCACCGCAACGGTCTCGCCGAAGTTCTTGACGACATCCACGATCTGGACGAAGTCCTCGGCCGAGGCCGTTACTGACGATGGGGCCCGCGCGCCGCTTGGGGCCTGCGAGCTCGGCTGATCGCTCATGGTCTTCCGCTTGATTCGAATCGTTTGACGTACAAAGCCCCCGGCTCCGGTCCGGGGGCTTTCGAGATTACATGCCGGCTAAATATTCTCTTACCGGCCCGACTTGAACTCCGTCCAGAGCCGCGTTTGCAGACGCTGGATATCGGCGGGCAACGGTTTCAAGAGGAACAGTGTCTTGACCACATCGGCGGGCGGATAAACCGCCGGATCGTCGGCGATGCTCTTGTCCACGTACTTGCGCGCTTCGGCATTGGCGCTCGGGTAATACACCGCGTTCGTAATCGCCGCATGCACCTTCGGATCTTCGATGTAATTGATCCACTCGAGCGCCGCTTCCTTGTGTTTCGCGTCTTTCGGAATCGCCATCACGTCGAACCAGATCGGTGCCCCGCCCTTCGGAATGTAGTACTCGATCTTGTAAGGCTTCTTCGCCTCCTGCGTGCGATGCTTGGCGATCACGACGTCACCGGACCAGCCGTAGGCGAAGCAGATATCGCCGCCGACCATATCGTTGATATAGCCCGACGAGTTGAACTGCGTGATGTACGGGCGGATCTTCTTGAGCATGGTCATCGCCGCCTGGTAGTCAGCCGGGTTCGTGCTCATCGGATCCTTGCCGATATAGTGGAGCGCAGCCGCGAAGACCTGATCCGGCGCATCGAGCACCGACACGCCGCACGCCTTGAGTTTGGAAATGTTCTCGGGCTTGAAGAGGACGTCCCAGTTATCGAGCGGTACCTTGCCGAGAATCTTGGTTGCCTTGTCGACGTTGTAGCCAAGGCCCGTCGTGCCATAGGCCCAGGGCACCACATACTTGTTGCCCGGATCGGCACCGGCCACGAGGGCCATCAGTTGCGGGTCGAGATACTTGAGGTTCGGCAGTTTCGATTTGTCGAGCGGGGCGAAGATGCCGGCCGCGATCTGTTTGCCGGCGTAGTTGCTCGTCGGCACGACGATGTCGTAGCCCGAGTTGCCCGTGAGCAGCTTGGCTTGCAGCGTGTCGTCGCTATCGTAGTTGTCGTATTTGACCTTGATGCCGGTTTGTTTCTCGAAGTTCGGGATCGTGTCCTTGGCGATGTAGTCGGACCAGTTATAGACATTCAGTTGCGTGTCTTTTGCGATCGACGCAGTCCACGGTGCCGCGCACAACGCAAGCACGGCCAGTCCACCCAGAACCCGTTTTTTCATTCCACTCTCCGGTCCATCCGGCCAGCGCCGGTGCCAACCCGTTCCGATATCGCGGCGCGATACGCGCCGCGCGCTGAAAAACCCGAAACCTATCATCAATCGCCAGGCAAGACCAAAAAAAAACCGCGGCATTCGGCCCGGCTGTCGCGCAAAGGGTACAGCGGCTGGACGCGCCGCTGCGCATGAATGGACGGGCGTCGGCGACTGATGAAAACGGGCGCAATTTTATCCCGTTGCACGGCGGTGTCCAGCGGAAAAAATACCGGATCGGCCATTCGGCCGGTCTTGTCCGCGACCTCCGATACCCATTCGGGAGACAGCGCGAACGGAAAAGCGTGCCGCGCGTATGGGCTACCATAGCGCCTGATCTGTCTATTACCAAGGTTTCAAATGGCCTCCAATCTCCATGATGTCCCGGACAGCCCGTGCATCGGCGTGTGTTCGACGCTTTTCGACGACATCTGCAAGGGCTGCGGACGCACGGCAACCGAGGTCTCGAACTGGGTTTTCATGAGCAACGAGGAAAAGCGTGCCGTCTGGGTGCGCATCGAGAAGGAAGGCACCGCCATGCGCTTTCAGTACGACAAGCTATAGGTGCGCCCGGCTCGGCCCGAGCGAGCCGTGCACGAACTGCGCGCCGAGCCGATGCCGATTGGTCAGCCTGATTGGTCAGCCTGGTCAGCCGGCCGGCTTCGGCTGCTTGAATTGCAGCGACTTGTACTCGAGGTACTCTTCGAGGCCGAACGTACCGTTTTCCCGACCGTAGCCCGACTGTTTGAAGCCACCGAAAGGCGCTTGCATGTTCCAGTCGCCGCCATTGATGTCGATCTGCCCCGTCCGAATGCGCCGCGCGACACGATGCGCCCGCTCGTCGTCGCCCCCCCAGACCGCACCGGCAAGGCCGTAGGGCGAATCGTTGGCGATCCGAACGGCCTCTTCCTCGTCCTTGTAAGTCAGGATCGAGAGTACGGGGCCGAAGATTTCCTCCTGCGCGATGGTCGCCTTCGGATGGACGCGGCCGAAGACGGTCGGCTTGACGAAAAAGCCTTTCGACAACCCTTCGGGCATGCCGGGGCCGCCCGTCACCAGTTCCGCGCCCTCTTCCATGCCACGCTCGATATAGGCGCGCACGCGGGCCTGCTGCGCAGCCGAAGCCAGCGCGCCCAGGCGCGTCGTTTCGCTGCGCGGGTCGCCCGGCACATAGGCTTCGGCCGCCCGCTTCGCGAGTTCACGTACCTCCTCGTAGCGCGACTCGGGCACGAGCATGCGCGTATGCGCGGAGCAGGTCTGGCCTGCATTCAGGAAGCTGTCTGAAACGGTAGCCTTGACGGCTGTGGGAAAGTCCGCGTCGTCGAGAATCAGCGAAGCCGATTTCCCGCCGAGTTCGAGCGCGACGCGTTTCACGGTTGCCGCGGCGAGTTCGGCAACGCGCTTACCCGCGCGCGTGGACCCGGTAAACGAGACCATGTCCACGAAGGGATGGCTTGCGATGATCTCGCCGACGACCGCCCCGTAGCCGCTCACGAGGTTGAACACGCCCGCCGGCAATCCTGCATCGTGAATGACTTCGGCCAGCACGAATGCGTTGAGGGGCGCGATTTCGGAGGGTTTCAGGACAACGGTGCAGCCTGCGGCAAGCGCCGCGGCCACTTTGAGCGTGATCTGGTTGAGCGGATAGTTCCAGGGCGTGATGGCAGCGACCACGCCGACCGGCTCGCGCACCACGAGCGAGTTGCCCACGCGTTCTTCGAATGCGAATTCTCGAGCCAGTTTCGCGTACGCGTTCCAGTGATAGACGGGCGAGCCAACCTGGATCGCGCGTACGAGCTTGATGGGCATGCCGACCTCGCCGCAGATCAGTTGCGTGAGTTCCTCGGTGCGGGCTTTCAGCCCATCGGCAATCTTTTGCAGATACTCGGCCCGCGTAGCGGCGGGCGTGGCGGCCCATGATTCGAACGCGAGCTTCGCAGCCTCGACGGCCGCCTCGGCATCGGCCGCCGCGCCCTCGGGAATGCGGCCCATGACCGCTTCGGTGCCTGAATCGATTACGTCGATCGTGCCGCTTGACGACGGCTTCAGCCACTTGCCGCCGATATATAGGTGCTCGTACGTTTTCATGTCGAATCCCGTCTCGCGAGGCGATCAGAGCATTCTACGCGCGGCGGCGGCGCGACGACGTCAGTACGCCATCCGAGCGCGAGGCACTCACGAAAGGCATACGCGAACGGTTACTCGACACCCTGACTGGCCAGGAAGTCCTCGTAATTGCCGCCGAAGTCATACAGCGTGCCATCGGTTCGCACCTCGATGATGCGGTTCGCAAGGCCGCTCACGAACTCCCGATCGTGTGAAACGAAGATCAGCGTGCCGTCGAATTTATCGAGTGCGACCTGCAACGATTCGATCGATTCCATATCCATATGGTTCGTCGGCTCGTCCATCAGCAGCACGTTGTGCCGGCCCAGCATCAGCTTGCCCCAGATCATGCGCCCCTTTTCACCGCCCGAGAGCACCTTCACCGACTTCCTGATGTCATCCGCATTGAAAAGCAACCGCCCGAGCGTGCCGCGCACCATTTGATCGTCGTCGCCCTCCTTGCGGTAGGCATCGATCCACTCGGTCAGCGTCACGTCGTCCGGAAATTCCTCGTACGTATCCTGAGGCATATAGCCGATATTGGCGTTTTCGGCCCATTTGACGCGACCGCCGTCGAGCGCCAGGTTGCCATGTAGGGCGCGCAGCAACGTCGTTTTGCCGGCACCGTTCTCGCCGATGATCGCGATACGTTCAGCAGGCTGCACGCTGATGCTGAAGTTCTCGAAAATCGTCCGGTCGTAGCGCTTGGTGATGCCTTCGGCCACCACCGCGATGTTGTGCAGCTTCTTTTCGTACTCGAAGCGGATGAACGGGTTCTGCCGTGACGACGGTTTGAATTCCTCGATCTTGATCTTGTCGATCTGCTTGAGGCGGCTCGTGGCTTGTCTCGCTTTCGACTTGTTGGCCGAAAAGCGCCGCACGAAGTCCTGCAGATCGGCAATGCGCTCCTTCGCCTTGGCATTCGCGGCCGCCTGCCGCTCGCGGGCTTGCGCCGACGCCAGCATGTAGTCGTCGTAATTGCCGGGATAAACCTTCAGCGTGCCGTAATCCATGTCCGCCATATGGGTGCAGACCTGGTTCAGGAAGTGGCGATCGTGCGAGATGATGATCATCGTCGAGTTGTACTCGTTGAGCACATTCTCGAGCCAGCGGATCGAATTGATGTCGAGGTTGTTGGTCGGCTCGTCGAGCAGCAGTACGTCCGGATTCGAAAACAACGCCTGCGCCAACAGCACGCGCAGTTTCCAGCCCGGCGCGATGTTGCTCATCGGTCCGTTGTGATCGTCGATATGAATGCCGATGCCGAGCAGCAGCTCGCCGGCCCGCGCTTCGGCGGTGTAGCCGCCATATTCGGCGAACTTCGCCTCGAGCTCCGCCGCGTGCATGTAGTCGTCGTCCGTCGCCTCCGGGTTGGCGTAGATCGCATCGCGTTCGGTCATCGCGGCCCACATTTCGGTATGGCCCATCATGACGACATCGAGAACGCGCATTTCCTCATACGCGAACTGATCCTGGCGCAGCTTGCCCAGCCGCACGTTCGGCTCGAGCATGACGGTGCCCGAGCTCGGCTCGAGATCGCTGCCCAATATCTTCATGAACGTCGATTTCCCGCAGCCGTTCGCGCCAATGAGGCCATACCGGTTGCCTTCGCCGAACTTGACGGAGATGTTCTCGAAGAGCGGCTTCGGCCCGAATTGCATGGTGATATTGGCGGTAGACAGCACGGCGAGGCCCTCAGAGTGGTGTTCGACGAAAAACTCGTAATTTTAACAAGTTTCGGCGACATCACCCACCGTGCTGCGCTTGCGCTTCCGGTTGAACCGCCGCGCCGCCGGGTGCGCTGGCCGCACGCGGCGCCGGGCTGGCCGTTTTCGCGCCGGGCGGCGGCGCGCTCGGGGCCTCCCGCATGTTCGCCATCAGCGCGGCACACGGCACGTCCTTGTTGTGGCTCGGCGCGATGAGCGGGATCAGCGCGGCGAACGGATTGATGAGCCCCAGCCCCACTGCGGCGCCTGCGCGCAAGATCAGCGCCCCCTTGCTCACGCCGACGTCGGGATGTTTGAACGTACCCTTCACGTAGAGCGGCGAACGCAGCGAAACCACCCGCAACCCCTTCGTATGCGGATGAATCGTGAGATCCATCGTTTCGTTGCGCAAATCGATGTGACCGTTCATGGAGATCAACGCGTCGTCCGTGTCGATGGCGAAAGTCTTCGATTCGAGCACGCCGTTGGTTGCCGTGAAATCCGCCGCGCCGCAGCGGATATTGACGTTACGGTGTCCGAAAAGCTTTTCATAGACGATATTGGCGACGTTGAGTCCCGCCTCTTCCATCAGCAACTGGCTCACGGTCCCATCCGTGACGAGCACTTTCGTTTCCCCGTCGATCGTCGCAGCCAGCGCCGCCGGGGAATTGCCGGTGGCCGACAGCGCCGCATCGCCATTCACCTCGCCCAAGGCCGACTCCATGCTCTTTTGCTTCGGGAACAACTGCTTGAGCTTCAAATGGCGCGCCGACAGCGACATGCGGGCCTTCAGCGGGACCGCACTGCCATCCAGATGCAGCTCCGACGCCAGCGTGCCGCCGGCCACGCCGAAACGCAGCGGAGCGAATGTCAGCGCGCCGCCTTTCAGCAGCACGTGCGTATAGAGATCGGTCACGGGAAGATCGGGATTCCTGATGATGCGTTTGCCCGTGAACGTCACGTTGGCATCGATCGCATGCCACCGGTCGGTCTTGAACGACTCGACCGGCAAAGCCCGATCGGCCGGCTGTTTCACGGCCGCCCCGCGGCGCGCCTTGCTGGCGTTCGTATCGGCGCCCACGACGGGCGCGAGGTCTGCAAAACGCAGCAGACGCGACTCCACGTTGCCGGTCAACAGCGGCCGTGAGTCGCGCCCGCTATAGCTCAGCGTTCCCTCCAGATCGCTCTCGCCGACGCGTCCGGTGAAGCCGCTATAGGTCAGCACCGTGTCGCCGGTCCTGATGTGCCCCGCGAGCCGCCCATCCGTCGCGTAAGGCGGCGTGTCCGGTAGCGTCACTCCGAGGATTGGGTAAAGGTGCGACAAACTCGCACCTTGCAACCACAGCCGCACATCGAGCGCGGCCAGATGCAGCGGATCGGTCAGCGTTCCGACGAGCGCGAGCCGCGTGTCGCCCACCTTGACATCGACTTGCAAGGGGAAAGGTCGATGCGCGTCGCGCAGCGACAGCACGCTGCCCAGCTTGCCGCTGCCCTCGACCGCGGTCGTCCGATAGTGCCCCTTTGCCGTAAATCCCAACGCGTAAAGATCGCGCGGATTGGGAGCGGGCTTCGACACTTCCTGCGCCTCGCTCGTCGGCACCGCGGAGGCTGCCGACGCCGCCGCGGCCGACGCTTCGGACGCAACCGCGGGGCCCTTCTTTTGCGCCGCCAGCTTGCGAGCGCCTCCCTGCCCAACGGTATGCGCTGCGCTTTCGCGCGAGGCCGCCTCTTGCTGCTTGAGCACATCGCCTATCGCGAGCGGTTTGCCCAGCGTATCCACACCGATTGCGAGATCGATTTTCTTGAGCGCGTCATTCAGCGCGATCTCGCCCTTCGAGAAGCCGAGATTGGCAAGGCGTACCGTCCAGCGCGTCGGATTCTTCGATTTGGGCAGCGTGAAGGTCCAGTTCTCGCGCCCGTCGGCCAGGCGCTCGAGGTCGATCGACGGGCTCACGAGATCGATCGTCGGCACCGAGATCGTATGAGCGAGAAGCGGCAGCATCTCGACCGTGAATGAAATCTCGTCGGCCGTCGCGAACTGCGGCGCGTGTGTCCAGTCGGGATTGCCGATGCTCACGCGATGGGCCGAAAATCGCGGCCACGGCACCCACGCCCGCCATCCGTGCTCGCCGGCAGGCCGCTGCCAGGAGACGCGCAGATCGCCGTTGATCGCGAACGGGCGGCCGATGGCTTGCGAAACCTTATCGTCCACCCACGGCCGCGCGCGGTTCCAGTCGAATGTGACGAGCGCCACCGCAAGCACGGCGATCAGCACGACGATAACGGCAAGTGTCCAGGCAAGCACTTTGCCGGCAGTACGCGGAACGGATCGAATCGGCATAAGGACTCCGGCGTACGCGAACGGCGACGAACTCGGCAGCCGCCCGATGCGCGACCATCATGACCCGAAATTCAGCAAGGAGTGTGCCGCGCGAAAATGGCGGCCGCGCAGGCCGCCCCGATCGTCTATCATGTCGCAGCAGCATGGCGGTCAGGCGGCACCGGCGCCGGTCCGCATCGCATTTCATCCCCACTTGACGAATTTTCTCCGATGTCCGCCCTTCCCCTCGTGCAGGCGTTCGGCATCGTTCGCCGCGATGCGCGCACCGCGGAGACATTGCTCTTTTCGACCGACTTCGCATTGGCGGCCGGCGAGCGCATCGCCGTAAGCGGCCCATCTGGAGCCGGAAAAAGCGTCTTGCTGCGCGCACTGGCGCTGCTCGATCCGCTCGAGGCCGGGCGCATCTGCTGGCATGGCCGCGATGTCGACCGAAAAGCCATCCCGCGCTATCGCTCGAGCATCGCCTATGTGAAGCAACGGCCCGCCCTTGTCGACGGCACCGTCGAAGACAACCTGCGCTACCCGTATCTGCTCGGCGTGTACCGCGATCGGCGATTCGATCGCGCGCGAGCCGCATACCTCGCCAAGCGCGCGGGTCGCACGGTCGGTTTTCTCGATAAACGCGCGAGCGAACTCTCCGGCGGCGAAGCCCAGCTCACGGCATTGATCCGTGTCCTGCAGCTCGATCCCGAGGTCCTGCTCCTCGACGAACCGACCGCCTCGCTCGATCCCCAAACGACACAGGCCGTCGAGGCGCTCGTCGACGACTGGTTTTGGGCCGGCGAACACGCGCGTGCGTCGATGTGGGTCTCGCACGACCCGGCGCAGGCAGGCCGCGTCGGCACGAGCCGGCTCACGATGCAGGCGGGGCGCTTGAACGCCTGTGAGGAGATCCATCGATGAACGCCCCGCTTCAAGCGTTGAGCCTCGCCGATGTGGCCATCGCGACGCTGCTCATCGTCGTCAACGGCGCGGTGTCCGCCGCGCTCTCGCTCGGCTTGGGTCGCAAGCTCGCGCTCGCGGCCATACGGACCGTCGTGCAGTTGCTCGCGATCGGTTACGTGCTCGGCTGGGTCTTCCGATTCGACCGCTGGTACGTGGTCTTGCCGCTCATGGCATTGATGACGCTCGTCGCCGGGTTCGCGGGGGCATCCCGCGGCACGCACAGCTATCGCGGCCAGCGCGTGGACAGCGTCGTATCGATCTGGCTCAGCGCCTGGCTCGTCGCGGCAATCGGTCTTTTCGCCGTGATCCGCATTCATCCCTGGTATGCACCGCAGTATGCGATTCCGATCCTCGGCATGATTCTCGGCAATACGCTGACCGGTGTATCGCTCGCGATCGAGCGCATGACGGAGGCATTGACCGCGCGGCGCGATCGCGTGGAAATGGCGCTGGCGCTCGGCGCGACGCGCTGGGAGGCTGCGCGGGCGCCGGCCCGCGAGGCCGTGCGCGCAGGCATGATCCCAACGCTGAACCAGATGAGCGTGGTCGGCGTCGTGAGCCTGCCCGGCATGATGACCGGACAAGTGCTCGCGGGGCAACCTCCGCTGCAGGCAGTCCGGTATCAGATCGTCATCATGTTTCTGATTGCGGCCTCATCCGCGCTCGGCACCCTGGGCGCGGTCCTGCTGACGTACAGGCGTCTTTTCTCCCCCGAGCACCGCTTTCTTGCCGCACATCTGAGCGAGCGTGAGGCGGCCTGATGCGGCCTATGCGGGCCTATGCGGGCCGGTCAGCGTTGCGCCGAGACGGTCACCTTCGAGCCGTCGCTCAGAGCAACCATCTTCGCGCTGCCGTTGGTCGGCATCGTGAAGCGCACGATCTGACTGAGGGTCGCGAGTTGCGGACACTGCAACGTCTTACCGCCCGCCTTCATCGCCGCCTTGCCTTTGGGTGCCGTGCCCTGCACGCTCATCTGCACGGTGGCTGTACCGTCAGCCGCCACGACTGGCGCGAGCCGGATGCTGAGCGAGCGCATCGCCGCGCCGTTGGGATCGAGCGTCATCTCGGAGCGATTCGGACAATTCTCCGGGACTGCAACGGCGCCGCCGGGCGGTGCCGTCTTCCAGTTGTAGTCGTCGGTCTGCCCCGAACTGATCGTGCGCGTTTCCTGAACGTTGCCGAAGACCTTCGACGCAACCTTGACCGTGTATTTAGTCGGCCCGTCGGCGGGTGCCTTCGACGTCACCGTGATGGGCGGCGCGGCGTATGCGGCGACACTCGAGAGAGCCGCGGCGCATACGGCGACGCGAGCCCAAGCGGCAGACGATTCAATAAACGATCTGCGGTGAACACTCATGCTGGCACCTCCTTTTCGAGCTGCGCACGACGGCGTGTCATGCAACGATGCGATTTCAGTGACCGCTGGACGATGCGATGCCAGTCTAACGCCAACCGCGGCACATCGTTGGACGAAAGCGATCGGGGCTTGTCCCGCTTGTATTCCTCGCCCAGCTAAGCTTGGACGGCAATGTGATGCTCGGCCGCGCGGCTACCGCTACAATAGGCGGATTTTCGAAAGGCTCGCATCGCGCGGCCCGGCAACTCCCCTCTTTGCATCGCCATGAACCTCGTCATCCAGAGCACCGAGCCGCTCCCGGCCGCCCATCTCAAACCGCTCGTTGCTCTCGCCCACGGCAAGCACGCCGAGCCGATCGATGCCCGCGCCGTGCGCATCGTCGAGGCCGATGAAGCTCAACGCGGCGATATCGAGGCTTACTGCGAAACGCACGCTCTCGATTATGCGTTCGTTCGGCCGGGCCTGGGCTGGCGCGATTTCGGGCTCGTCGCCATGGATATGGATTCGACGCTGATCACGATCGAATGCATCGACGAAATCGCCGATTTCTGCGGCCTGAAGGCCGAGGTGTCCGCCATCACGGAGGCAGCGATGCGCGGCGAGATCAAGAACTTCAACGAAAGCCTGATCGCCCGCGTAGCGCTGCTCGAGGGGCTCGATGCCAGCGCGCTCGACCAGGTTTATGCGCAACGGTTACAGCTTTCTCCTGGCGCGCAAACGATGCTTGCAGCGGCGCAGGCCGCGGGCATGCGTACGTTGCTGGTCTCGGGCGGGTTCACCTTTTTTACCGATCGATTGAAATCACGCCTGAGCCTCGATTTCACACGAGCCAATTCGCTCGAAATCGTGGACGGCAAGCTGACGGGCAAGGTGATCGGGGAAATCGTGAACGCGAGCGTCAAGGCACGGACCGTTCGGGAAACCTGCGACAAACTCGGCATTCCCACCTCGCGGGCGATCGTCCTCGGCGACGGCTCGAACGACCTGGAGATGATGGCGGAGGCGGGGTTGTCCGTCGCGTTTCGCGCCAAGCCTGTCGTGCGTGCCGCTGCGGACGTGGCGTTCAATCACGTGGGACTCGATGGGCTCTTGCGCCTGCTCGAACCCACGGCCTGATGCGACGATGACGGCGCACGCCCGTCATCGATACCACTGTCAGCCGAGGGCCGACGCCATCGCCCGCTCGATGTCGGCTCGAAGGTCCGACTCGTCTTCTAGACCTGCATAAAAGCGTACCAGCGTGCCGCGATGCGGCCATTGCGAGGCAGTCCGCATCTTCGCCACGTCGTACGGCATGGCGAGGCTGTGCGCCCCGCCCCAACTCCAGCCGATTGCAAAGAGTTCGAGTGCCTCGACGAACGCGTCGATTTGCGCCGGGCTGTAGCGCGCATCGAAGACGACCGAGAACAGCCCGCCCGCGCCCGTGAACTCGCGCATGAACACGTCGTGCCCCGGGCAATCCTCGAAGGCCGGGTGCAGCACTGCCGCAATCTCGCCTCGCGTCTCGAGCCAGCGCGCTAGCGCAAGCGCCGTGCGGTCATGCGTTTCGAAGCGCGCCTTCATGCTCGGCAGACTGCGCAAAACGAGCGAACAGTCGTCGGCCGAGACACCGACGCCGAGACGCATGCGCGCTTGCTTGAGCTTCAAATGCAAGTCGCGATCGATCGTGATCGTCGCCCCCATGAGCACATCGCTGCCGCCCGACTGATACTTGGTCAATGCCTGGACCGAGATGTCGACGCCCAGTTCCAACGGACGGAAGGCGAGGCCCGCCGAGTAGGTGTTGTCGATGGCGGTCACGACGTTACGCTCGCGCGCGGCCGACACGATCGCCCGCACGTCCGGTACTTCCATCGTCACCGAACCCGGCGCCTCGATCCAGATGAGCCGTGTATTGGGCTGAATCAGATCGGCAATCCCTGCGCCCACGAGCGGATCGTAGTAGCGGACCGTCACACCGAAATCGCGCGCGAGCCATTGTCCATGGTCGCGATTGGGCGAATAGACGTTATCGGGAATGAGCACGTCGTCTCCAGCCTTCACGATCCCGAAGTAGACGTTCGAAATGGCGGCCAGACCCGACGGTTGCAGCAGTGCGTATTGCCCGCCCTCGATCGCGGCAATGCGCTGGGCGAGCGCCGCCGAGGTCGGCGTGGCATGCAGCCCGTAACGCCATTGCGATTCGTCGCGCCAATCGGCCGCGCGCACGGCCGCCAGATCGGGAAAAACGACGGTCGACGCCCGCATGACCGGCGCGGCGAACGACGCAAAGCCGGGTGCGAGCTCGATGTCGGGATGGACGACGCGCGTTTGCGGCGCGCGCTTAGATTTCGAATCGGTCATGTTCGGTTGATGTTGGAAGAGTAAAGAAGCGGCCCCTCGCCCTTCAAATCCGCTCGAAGATCGCGGCGATACCCTGGCCGCCGCCGATGCACATCGTCGCGAGGCCGTAGCGCCCGCCGCTGCGAGCCAGTTCGTAGATCGTCTTGACCGCGATGATGGCACCGGTTGCGCCGATCGGATGCCCGAGCGAAATGCCCGAGCCGTTCGGGTTGACCTTGGTCGGATCGAAGCCGAGCTCGGCCGACACCGCGCAGGCCTGTGCCGCGAACGCCTCGTTTGCTTCGATCACATCGAGATCGCTCACTTGCAGCCCGGCCCGCTCGAGCGCCTGGCGTGTGGCCGGCACAGGTCCGATGCCCATGTAGGCGGGGTCGACACCCGCGTGCCCGTACGCGACGAGCCGCGCGAGCGGCGCGATCCCGCGCGCCTTGGCTGTACCATGCTCCATCAGCACGAGCGCGCCGGCGCCATCATTGATACCCGATGCGTTGCCGGCCGTCACCGTTCCGCCCTCCTTCTGATAGACGGGCTTCAGGCGCGCGAGATCGGCGGCCGACGTGTCATGACGGACGTGCTCGTCCGTATCGAAGATCGTTTCGCCTTTCTTGCCCTGCGATGCGATGGGCAGGATTTGATCGCGGAAGTAGCCTTCGCGGATGGCGCGCGAAGCGCGCCGGTGCGATTCGACCGCGAGCGCGTCCTGCATTTCACGCGTGATGCCGTACCGGCGGGCCACGTTTTCGGCGGTCACACCCATATGAAACGACTCGAACGGATCGTGCAGCGCGCCGAGCATCATGTCGACGAAGCGCGCGTCGCCCATGCGCTGTCCGAAGCGGGCAGCCGGCGCGATATAGGGCGCCCGGCTCATGCTTTCGGCGCCGCCTGCAACGGCAATCTCGGCGTCGCCGAGCAAGATGCTTTGCGCGGCGGATACGATCGCCTGCAGGCCCGAACCGCATAGCCGGTTGACCGTCATGGCCGGTGCATGCTGCGCCACACCGGCGTTGAGCGCCGCCACGCGCGCGAGATACATGTCCTTCGGCTCGGTTTGAATCACGTTGCCGAAAACGACGTGTCCAACGTCCTCGCCCGATACTCCCGCACGGCGAAGCGCTTCCTTGACGACGCGCGCGCCGAGCTCGGTCGGCGCAAAGTCCTTGAGGCTGCCACCGAAATCGCCGATCGCCGTGCGTACACCGCTCACTATCACCACTTCACGTTGCATTGCTGTCTCCGTAGTCGAGGTTGTCGGTACGATGCCGATACATCAAGGCAGCGAAGTGCGGCGAATGTCGGGGATCGGCGGGGAGCCGCCGCTCAGACCTCTCCCCATAGATCGTGGCTGTCGGCGCCCGTGATCCGGACCGACACGAACTCGCCGACCTTGTAGCGCTTCGACGCCTTCGTAGCCGGCGCGACGTAGACGACGCCGTCGATCTCCGGCGCGTCGGCAGCCGTACGGCCGATCCCGCCTTCGGCATGAACTTCGTCGATGAGCACCTTGACCGTCTTGCCGACCTTGCGCGTCATGCGCTTGGCCGACACTTCCTCGGCCACTTCCATGAAACGCGCGCGGCGCGCCTCGCGGACTTCGTCGGGCAGCGCGCCATCGAGCTCGTTCGCACTTGCACCCTCGACAGGAGAGTACGCGAAGCAGCCGACGCGATCGAGCTCCGCGGCCCGAATGAATTCGAGGAGCGTCTCGAATTGCGCTTCCGTCTCGCCGGGGAATCCTGCGATGAACGTGCTGCGGATCGTGAGATCGGGGCACATGCGTCGCCAGGCCGCCACACGCTCCAATGTGCGCTCGGCGTTGGCGGGGCGCTTCATGCGCTTGAGCACCTGCGGATCGGCATGCTGGAACGGCACATCGAGGTAGGGCAGCAAATGGCCCTGGTAGGGCCCCTCGGCCATCATCGGAATGATCTCGTCGACATGCGGGTACGGGTAGACGTAGTGCAGACGCACCCAGGCGCCGTACTGTGCGGCCAGTTCGCCGAGGGCGCCGACGAGCTCGGTCATGCGCGTCTTGAGGGGGCGGCCGTTCCAGAAGCCCGTGCGGAATTTGACGTCGACCCCGTAGGCGCTCGTGTCCTGCGAGATGACAAGCAGCTCCTTCACTCCCGACTTGAAGAGATTTTCGGCCTCGAGCATGACTTCGGCGACCGGACGCGATACCAGGTCGCCGCGCATCGACGGGATGATGCAAAAGCTGCAGCGATGATTGCAGCCTTCGGAAATCTTCAGATAGGCATAGTGCCGCGGTGTCAGCTTGATACCGGCCGGCGGAACGAGGTCGACGAACGGATCGTGCGGTTTCGGCAAATGGCTGTGCACCGCCTGCATGACCTCGCCCAGCGCGTGCGGTCCCGTCACGGCCAGGACTTTCGGATGAACCTCTTCGATGAGGCCGGAGCCGCTCGCGCTCTTTTTCGCGCCGAGGCAACCGGTCACGATGACCTTACCGTTTTCCGTCAGCGCTTCGCCGATGGCGTCGAGGCTTTCCTGCACCGCCTCGTCGATGAAACCGCAGGTGTTGACTACTACGAGATCGGCTCCGTCGTAGGTGCCGGAAATCTCGTAGCCCTCCGCCCGCAGCTGCGTAATGATCTGCTCGGAGTCGACGAGGGCCTTCGGGCAGCCGAGCGAGACGAAACCGACCTTGGGGGCCGCAGGCGTAGGCATAGCCGCGACGGGAGAAGAACTCTGGGGCATGTGATGGATCCAGCGATAACAGGAACGAATGGCGCGTAGCGGGGAAAGGCTGCGAACGACGCGCGTTCCGGCCCGTTGTCCGATATGACGGAAAACCGCGTATTGTACCGCGTCGCACCGGCGCCGGCTCGGCCCGACGCAAGGCACTCATGCGCGCTCTGCGGTAACCTTTCTGAACTGCGCGGCCCCGGCCCGCCCCATCCTGCACGATTTTCCGCGGAGAAAAGCGATGCTCGATCATCCACGTCACGTTCGAACCGCCAAACTCGATATCGCCTACACGGACACGGGCCCGACCGACGGTCCGCCGGTTCTGCTGCTGCACGGCTGGCCCGATTCCGCGCGCGCCTGGCTCGGCATCGCCCCGCGGCTCAACGCCGCGGGATGGCGCACCATCGTGCCCGAATTACGCGGGTTCGGCGCGACGCGTTTCCTGCGCAACGACACGATGCGCGACGGCACTGGCGTCGCATTGGCACAGGACGCCATCGATCTGGCCGACGCGCTCGGTATCGCGCGTTTCGATGTGATCGGCCACGATTGGGGCGCTCGCGTGGCCTACACGCTCGCGGCGCTCCTTCCGGAACGCGTGAAGCGTATCGCGGCAATCGCCCTGGCCTTTCAGCCGAAAGGCGCTTTCGAGCTGCCGGACACGTTCGCTCAGGCGCGCCGCTTCTGGTATCAATGGTTCATGACGCTCGACGATGGCCCGGCCGCGGTGCGACGGGACCCGAAAGGCTTCGCCCGGATCCAGTGGGAAACGTGGTCCCCGCCGGGCTGGTTCGACGATGCGGAATTCGAGGCGACCGCACGCGCCTTCGACAATCCCGACTGGGCGGAAATCACGCTCAACGGCTACCGCACGCGCTGGTGCACGGGCGACCTGACCGACCCCGATTACGAGCCGCTACGGTTGCGGCTGCATGCAATCGAAACGCTGTCGACACCTACGCTGATGATCCAGGGCGGCGCGGACGGGTGCGACGAACCGGAGCTTTCCGCCGGCCAGGAGCGCCATTTCACAGGGGGCTACCGACGCCTCGTGCTCGACGGAGTCGGGCATTTTCCGCCGCGCGAAGCGCCCGAAGCCGTCGCCGATGCACTCCTGGGACATCTGGGCTGAGGCTGGCCGGACGTTCGGGCGTCGAGCGCGGGTTACTTTTTCTCGGGCTCGGGCCCGGCGCTGCCCGGCTTGTTGAACGGAAAGGTGCTGAACATGGTCTTCGCCTGGTTCTGCATCTGCTCTTGCAGCTGGACGAACATGTTCTTCGACTGTTCGATATAGCTCGTCATCATGCCCTGCATCATCGGCGCCTGCATGTTCATGAACTGGGACCAGACTTCGGGGTTGAGCGCGTTGCCTTCGTAAAGGTTTTTCGATTGCTCGGTGAGCTTGTTCTGAATGTCGATGAAGGCCTGGATGTTCTTTTCCAGGTAGGTCCCCATCATGCCCTGCATCGCGTGCCCGTAAAAACGGATGATCTGCGAGAGCATCGATGACGAGAACATCGGTACGCCGCCGCTTTCCTCCTCGAGGATGATCTGCAGCAAAATGCTGCGCGTCAGATCTTCGTTGGTCTTGGCGTCGATGACCTTGAACTCCTCCTGCTCGAGCACGAGTTGCTTCACGTCACTCAACGTGATGTAGGTGCTCGTCTCCGTGTCATAGAGCCGGCGGTTCGGATATTTTTTGATGAATCGCTCGGCTGTTTTCTTTGTAGTCGACATGTACGCCTTCTTTATGAACGCAAACGCAAACGCAGCGCTGTAATGGCGCCCGCGCGCCTGCCCGCGCAACGCGGGCAGGCCGGACCCCCGAAACCGAAACGCTCTGATGCGAAAAGCGGCCGGGGCATGAAAGCCTGCCAGCCGCCCCCGCGTCAGCCCATGTGCAAACCGCCATTCAACGAGAAGTCGGCACCCGTGGCAAAGCCGGACTCGTCCGATGCGAGCCACGCCACGATCGACGCGATCTCGTCCGGCGTGCCGAGCCGGCGCACGGGAATCGTCGCAATGATCTTCTCGAGCACGTCCGAGCGAATCGACTTGACCATATCCGTTCCGATATAGCCCGGCGAAACCGTATTGACAGTCACGCCCTTGGTCGCCACTTCCTGCGCGAGCGCCATCGTAAAGCCGTGGATGCCGGCCTTCGCCGTCGAATAGTTGGTCTGGCCGAACTGCCCTTTCTGGCCGTTGACCGACGAAATGTTGATGACACGCCCGAATCCGCGCTCGACCATTCCGTCGATGACCTGCTTCGTCACGTTGAAAAGGCTCGTGAGGTTCGTGTCGATGACCGCGGTCCAGTCTTCATGCGTCATCTTGCGAAACACGACATCGCGCGTAATGCCCGCATTGTTGACGAGGATGTCGACTTCGCCGACTTCGGCCTTGACCTTGTCGAACGCATCCTTGGTCGATTCCCAATCGCCGACATTGCCCTCCGAGGCGACGAACTCGAAGCCGAGCGCCTTTTGCTGCTCGAGCCATGTCACGCGGCGCGGCGAGTTCGGCCCGCAGCCGGCGACCACCTTGAAGCCCTGTTTGTGAAGGCGCTGACAAATACCGGTGCCGATGCCACCCATTCCGCCGGTTACGTATGCAATTCGCTGACTCATGAATCACGCTCCATTTTCGTTTTCTGCGGGGCCCATGCGAGCCCCTCGTCTTCGCCGCCCGCCCAGGCGCGGCGCGCCGGCGGCCCTCATGCCGCCCGGCGTCAGACTCGCTCGACGGCCAGCGCGACGCCCATTCCACCACCGATACACAGCGACGCGAGGCCCCGCTTCGCGTCACGCTTTTTCATCTCGTGCAGCAGCGTGACGAGAATTCGGCAGCCGGACGCTCCGATCGGGTGACCGATCGCGATCGCACCGCCGTTCACATTGATCTTCGACGTATCCCAGCCCATTTGCTTGTGAACCGCAAGCGCCTGAGCCGCGAATGCCTCGTTGATCTCCATGAGGTCGAGATCGCCGACCGACCAGCCGGCGCGCTCGAGGCACCGACGCGATGCCGGCACCGGACCCATGCCCATTACCTTCGGATCCACGCCCGCGTTGGCATAGGCCTTGATGCGCGCAAGCGGCGTGAGCCCGAGCGCCTCGGCTTTTTTGGCCGACATGACGAGCACCGCGGCCGCGCCGTCGTTCAGGCCCGATGCATTCGCGGCCGTCACCGTGCCTTCCTTCGAAAACGCCGGCTTCAGGCCCGCGAGCGACTCCGCCGTGACGCCGTGACGCACGAACTCGTCGGTCGCGAAACGCACGGGCTCGCCCTTACGCTGAGGGATGTCGACCGGCACGATCTCGTCGTCGAACCGACCCGCCTTCTGGGCCGCCTCGGCCTTGTTTTGCGAGAGCGCCGCGAACTTGTCCTGCTCCTCACGCGTGATCCCGTGTTCCTTGGCGACATTCTCCGCGGTGACACCCATGTGGTACTGGTTATACACGTCCCAGAGGCCGTCGACGATCATGGAATCCACGAGCTTCGCATCGCCCATGCGAAAACCGTCGCGCGAGCCCGGCAGCACATGCGGCGCGGCACTCATGTTTTCCTGGCCGCCGGCCACAACGATGTCCGCGTCGCCCGCGATGACCGCGTTGGCGGCGAGCATCACCGCCTTGAGTCCCGAGCCGCAGACCTTGTTGATCGTCATGCCGGGCACCGCGGAGGGTAGTCCCGCCTTGATGAGCGACTGGCGCGCCGGGTTTTGACCCGAGCCAGCCGCCAGTACCTGCCCCATGATCACTTCGCTGATCTGCTCCGGCTTCACCCCCGCGCGCTCCAGCACCGCGCGGATCACCGTTGCGCCGAGCTCCGGCGCCGCGATGCGCGCCAACGAGCCGCCGAATTTGCCGACCGCCGTGCGGGCAGCCGATACGATCACTACGTCTGTCATTTGAAGCTCCTTCGAGCGAGGCGGCTCCAAGAACCGCACCTCGTCCAGTTGAAAACGATCGCGCCGAACATGACGCGATACCCGTCGTCGAGTGCGCGTCAGTCGCGCTGTTGCACATAGCGCCCCGGCGCCGGCTCGATGACCGGATAACCGGCCGAGCCGAGCTGCGCACGGGGCTTCACTTTCTTGCCGCCGTATTGATCGAGCCAGGAGATCCATTCCGGCCACCAACTACCGGGCTTTTCGACGGCGGCACCGAGCCATGCATCGGGATCGGCATCGAGCTCGCGCTCCTTCGTCTCGTGCGCCCAGTAGCTGCGCTTGCCCTTCGCGGGCGGATTGATGACACCGGCGATGTGGCCCGACGCACCGAGCACGAACCGCTTCGGACCCGTGAGCAGCGGCGCGGACGCATAAGCGGTCCGCCACGGCACGATATGGTCGTCTCGCGAACCGTAAATGAACGTGGGTACGTCGATGCGCGACAGATCGAGCGCCTCGCCGCATACGGTCAGCGCCCCGGGCTCGCGCATCTTGTTTTCCAGATACGTGTTGCGCAGGTACCAGACATACATCGGCCCCGGCAAATTCGTCGAGTCGCTGTTCCAATAAAGCAGATCGAACGAGGTCGGCGTGCGGCCCTTCAGATAGTTATCGACGACATAGTTCCAGACCAGGTCGTTCGGCCGCAGAAACGAGAATGCGTTGGCAAACTCGATGCCGCGCATCAGGCCCGGCGGCGTGCCGTTCGCCCCGCCGATCGTCTGCTCGCGCATGCGCACATGCGCTTCGTCGACGAAGACGTCGAGCACGCCCGTGTCGCAGAAATCGAGCATCGCCGTGAGCAGCGTCATCGACGCCGCGGGGTGCTCGCCGCGTGCCGCCAGCACGGCGAGCGCGGACGCAATCATCGTCCCGCCGATGCAAAAACCGAACGTATTGATCTGCTCGCGCCCGCTGACGGCCTTCACCACCTCGATCGCGGCGAGCACGCCGTCCGTCATGTAGTCGTCCCAGGTCTTTGCCGCGAGCGTCGTATCCGGATTGCGCCACGAGATCATATAGACCTGGTGCCCACACTCCAGCGCATGAGCCACGAGCGAACTCTCGGGCTGCAGATCGAGGATGTAGTACTTGTTGATGCAAGGCGGCACCATCAGGAGCGGCCGCTCGAAAACGCTCTCGGTACGCGGCTTGTACTGGATGAGCTGCATCAGCTCGTTTTCGAAGATGACGGCACCTTCCGTCGAGGCGAGATTCTTGCCGACCACGAAGCGCGATTCGTCGCTTTGCGAGATCTTCCCGCGCCGCAGATCGGACAACAGGTTCATCACGCCCTGGCGAAGGCTCTCGCCGTGGCTTTCGAGCAGCGTCTTTTGTGCTTCGGGATTGAGCGCGAGAAAGTTGCTCGGCGAGGTGGCCGCGGTCCACTGCTGGACTGCGAAGCGAATGCGCTCGCGGGTCTTCGGATCGGTATCGAGCGCCTCGGCAAGCTCCTGCAGATAGCGTGCGTTGAGCAAATACCAGGCAGCCATGTACGCGAACGCCGGCGACGATTTCCATGCGTCGGACGAAAAGCGCCGATCGGGCAATTCGGGCGCGGCCAGACCGGGCGCGCCGAATTGCTTCATGAGTTCGAGGCACTCGCGCGAATAGTCGGCCTGCAGTTGCTGCAATCGCTCCGGCGGCACCGAAGCGACAGGCACCTTCAGCGTATCGAATGCCGGCGCGGCCGCACTGCCCATTCCGGGCGCCGCCCCAGGCATCGGCGGCATCATGAACGGGAACGGCATCGCGGTGCCGTTCATGGCCGCGCCCGCTGGGCCCGCGCCCGGCCGCGGCATCTTCTCGGCGAACGCGCGCCACGCGTTCATCCATGCATCGAACATTCGCTGGGCCTCGGCGGGGCCGGTTCCGGCCTGCTGCTCGCTCGTCGAGGAGGTATCGGGATGAGAGGAAGCTGATGGACGTTTTGATGCAGACATACCCGCTTATGACCGGTGAGTCTCGGAAGACTGGTTGAAAGGCGGGTGTGAAGCGCGGTCGGGGCGAACCCTCATGACCTTCATGCGCTCACCCTTGCGAGCGGCCATTCTGTCTCCCAGGCGCAAAATATGTCAATGCTTGGGCCGATTTTGCCGCACCGCGATAAGTTTTTTATTATCGTTTTCCCGATATCGATTGATCGGGCCGAGCCTCCGGCCCGGCTTGGCGTTGCATGCGTCGGCCGCTCCCGGCCGTCGCCGGGCGTCCGCCAGCGCACGGACCGCCAGCGGCGTTTGTGCGCTACATCTTTGTGCAGCGCATTGCTGCAGCCGTTCCGCTCAATCGGCAAGCCAGATCAACGCGGCCATGCGCCCCGTCCTGCCGTCGCGGCGAAACGAGTAGAACCGCTCGCGCTCGTTGACCGTGCACGCCCCGCCGCCGCCCACTTGCGCCAGACCGAGCCGGGCCAGCCGTAAGCGCGCCAACGCATAAAGATCCGCCCAATACTTGCCCGGCGCGTTCTCGCGGGGTACGAACGCTCGCACCGTGGCCTCCGCGTCTCGGGCATCGCCGGCACCCTGCATGAACGCGTCGCGCACCTCGGCGCCAACCTCGAAAGCCCGCGGGCCGATGGCCGGACCGAGCCAGGCCTGCAGCGAAGCCGTGGGAACCCCGGCCAGCTGGGCCACGCGCTCAGCCGCCTTTTCGACTACACCGGCCGCCAGACCCCGCCACCCCGCGTGTGCCGCACCGACCGCGCGGCCTGCCGGATCGCAAAGCAGCACCGGCAGACAATCGGCCACCATCACCGTACACGCCAGCCCCGTCGCAGCCGTGACGCACGCATCGGCGCGCAAGGGCTGCGCCGCTGCCACCGCGTCCTGCGCGCTCGCCACCGCATCGCCGTGGACCTGATCGAGCCAGGCCACGCGCGCGCCGGTCAGCGCCGCCAGCCGCGCGCGATTTTCCGCGACCCGCGCCGGATCGTCGCCGGTATGCAACCCAAGGTTGAGGCCGCCAGGCTGCTCGACGCCTTCGGCGAAGCGTCCATAGGGCGGCAGACTGACGCCGCCCGCGCGCGTCGTCACGAGTGCCCGCACACGCGGAGATACTTGCCACGAGGGCACCACGCAATCGGCCTGCGTCAATTCCGCGCGATTCATTGTGAGCCTTCCCTTGTCGTTTTCGTTAGCGATTGCGCATGGCGGGACCTCACTCGAGGTCATCGTCGGCGTCATCGAACTCGAACGCGCCGGACTCGCCCGCTTGCCAGGCCTCGTCGAATCCGGCGTCCGTTGCATCGAGCGGCACCTCGGCCTCGGCGCCGAATCCCAGTTCCCGTGCGAGCTCCGCCATATCGGCCGGCACTTCGGCGCGCCACTGCATTGCGCGCCCTGTTGCCGGATGAATGAGCCCGAGACGCCACGCATGCAGCGCCTGGCGCGCAAAACCACCCGGCAACGGAATGGTCGAACGCCTGCCGCGCGCGTTGCCGTAAATCGGATCGCCCAGCAGCGGATGCCCGATATGCGCGCAATGCACGCGAATCTGATGTGTGCGCCCCGTCTCGAGATCGCAATGCACCGCGGAGATGGGCTGCCGGTTCCAGAGCGTTTCATCGATGCGGCGAAAATGCGTGCGCGCGGGCTTGCCCGCCGCACCCGCAACCACGGCCATACGCGTACGCTCGCGCGGATCGCGTCCGATCGGCGCGTCGATCGTACCTTCGTCCGGGGTTGCGCCCCAGACCAACGCGACGTAACGCCGCTTGACCGTGCGCGCCTGCAGTTGGCGAACGAGGTCGGTCTGCGCTTCGAGCGTGCGCGCGACGACCATCAGTCCCGAGGTGTCCTTGTCGAGCCGGTGCACGATCCCCGCCCGGGGCAGCCCGGCCGCGGCCTCGCCGTAGCGATGCAGCAATCCGTTCAGGATCGTGCCGCTCCAATTGCCGGCGGCCGGATGAACGACGAGTCCAGCCGGTTTGTCGATGACGACGAGCGCATCGTCCTCGTAGACGATATCGAGTTCGAGCGGCTCGGGCGCAAAAGCCAGTTGCTCGGGCAGCAGATCGGGCTCGAGCTCGATCACCGCATCGAGCGGCACCGCTTGGCGCACCTTCGACGGCATTCCGTTCACGCGTACGCGACCGGCCTCCACCCACGTTTGCAACCGGCTGCGGGAAAACTCGGGGAATACCCGGGCGAGCACTTTATCGAGCCGTTCGCCGGCAAGCGCGGCCGGCACACAGGCGCTGCGCGGGGCCGGCGCGGCGACGCTCGCCATCGGCTGCGTGCGCTCGCCGTCGGTGAGCGCGCCGCCGAGGGCGTCGGCGCGGTCAATGCTTCGGCTATAATCGGCGCTTCGATCTTTGGAGCCGGGCTCGGCGCCTGAAGGACTTTTGCGGGTCATTAAAACTGGGTCACTGAGTGAGACTGATAGCTAGGAAGCATGGAGAAATGCGGCAAGCCTCGAACACCATGATGCGATCGGCCATTCGCGCGGCCGGGCACGCACTCGAAAGCACCGCCCGGCGCGTCGTCCGGCCCGCGGCAGCGAGCCTCTCGCTGGCGGCTGCCGCATTGATCGTGACAGGTTGCCACGGCCTGCCCCAAAAGACCGACGAGACGGTGACCTGGTCGAACAACAAATTATACTCGGAGGCGCAAGACGCCCTCACGGGTGGCGACTGGGGCAAGTGCGCGAAATACTTCGAAGCGCTGCAAGGCCGCGATCCGTTCGGCCACTTCGCGCAACAAGCTCAGATCAACGTTGCGTACTGCAACTGGAAGGACAACGAAGCGGCGGCGGCCGATCAGGCCATCGACCGCTTCATCAAGCTGCACCCCGATCATCCCGATATCGCCTACGCGTACTACCTGAAAGGGATGATCCACTTCAATGACGATCTCGGCCTCTTCGGACGATTCTCCGGGCAGGACATGAGCGAGCGCGATCCGAAATCGCTGCGCGAGTCGTATGACGCGTTCAAGATCGTCGTCGACAAATATCCGGATAGCAAATACGCCCCCGATGCGGCGGCGCGCATGCGTTATATCGTCAATGCGCTCGCCTCGTACGAAGTCCATGCGGCCGACTACTACTACCGGCGCGGCGCCTATGTCGCTTCGATCAACCGTGCTCAGCGGGCGATCAAGGAATACAAGAACGCGCCGGCGATCGAAGATGCGCTGCATTTGATGATGCTGTCGTACACCAAGCTCAATGAGCCGCAGCTCGCCGAAGATTCGCGCCGGGTGCTGGCGGCAACGTTCCCCGACAGCCCCTACATCACGGGTCGCCCGCGTCCGGGTACGAAGAAGGCCTGGTGGCAAATCTGGTGAGATTCACGCGGGGATGAAACGAGCGCCGCCGCGCCCGCCGACTCAACGCGGCGCGCTCCCCTGCGTATATCGGATGGATGCAACCGAGCGATCCGGCAATGCCGGCAGAGCTATGACGCTTCGGCGTCGCGTACGGCATCCTGCGTTCGCTCGGCAAAGAACTCCCGCACGACTTCGATTTCACGCGTACGCTTGAACGGCGGAAGACTCTGCCAGATGCGTTTGCCATAGGGCTTCTCGACGAGGCGCGTGTCGCAGATCATCAACACGCCCCGATCGGTTTCCGCCCGAATGAGCCGCCCCGCCCCTTGCTTCAGGGTAATCACGGCCTGCGGTACCTGATGGACCGCGAACGGGCTCAAACCTTTCTTCGTCAGGACATCGAGCCGCGCCGACAACACCGGATCGTCGGGTGGCGCGAAAGGCAACTTATCGATGACGACGAGCGACAGCGCATCGCCGCGCACATCGACGCCCTCCCAGAAGCTTTGACTTCCCACGAGAATCGCATTGCCGTACGCACGGAAACGGTCGAGCAGTTCCGTACGGCTCGCATCCCCCTGAGTCAATAGCGGCGTCGACCAGCCACGTGTCTCGATGACGTCGCGCAGCTTCGCCGCGATGCGATCTACGGCGCGCAGCGTCGTGCAAAGCACGAAGACGCCGCCGCCGGCCGCTTCGATGGCTGGCAGCGCCGCATCGAAGACGGCATCGGTAAACGCCGGCGACGACGGTTGCGGCAAATTGCGCGGCACATAAAGCAGCCCTTGCGTGCCGTAGTCGAACGGACTCGGCAACGTCATCGAGCGCTTGGCATCGAGACCCATCTGCGCCGCATAGTGGGTGAAATCGCCGCGTACGGAAAGCGTCGCCGACGTAAAGATCCATGCCCTCGGCACCCCTGCGCGCTGCTTCGCGAAAATGGGCGCAACCGAAAGCGGGGTCTCGTGCAATTGAACGCTGTGCGAGAACACCTCGACCCAGTGAATACGATCGTCGGTATTCTCGGACGCGGCTCTCGGCTCAGGGCTCGCCGAAGCGGCTCGTTCGGCGTCGGCTGCAGGCCTCGGCGCCGCGATCCAGCGCGCCAATTGATCCTGCAATTCACGGGCGCGCCGCAGGCAGGCACCGAGCGATTCGGCGCGCTCGGCCTGTGCAGCCAGCGCCTGAGCCAGCGTCTCGAGCGCCGCGTCCAGTGCATCGAGCGCCGCATAAAGCGGATGGCTCTCGCCGAGCTGGGCTGCCGAGACTCGCAGCGAATCTTCCCTGAAGGTTAGCCGGACGTCGCGCGCTGCGCGCTCGAGTGCGGCGCCGAGCTTGACCCATTCCACGGCATCGCGCGCATGGACGAGCCCTTCGGCGACCGTGTCGCGCGCGAGCTCGAGCAATTGCGCCGTGGAAAGCGTTTCGCCGAAAAACAAGGTGGCCGTCTCCGGCAATTGATGCGCTTCGTCGAAGACGATCGTATTGGCTGTCGGCAACAGCTCGGCCATGCCGGTATCGCGCAACATGATGTCGGCGAAAAACAGATGGTGGTTCACGACGACGATATCGGCCTGCTGCGCCTCGCGGCGCGCCTGCATGACGAAGCAGTCCTTGTAATTCGGACACTCCTGCCCGAGGCAGTTTTCGCGCGTGGAAGTCACCATCGACCAGACCTGGGCCGTCTCCGGCACGCTCGCGAGCTCCGCCTTGTCGCCGGACTTCGTGATCTTCGCGAAGCGGACGATGTCCTGCAAATAGGTCGTCTCCTGCCGCGAAGGCAGCCGCCCGTTATCGGCGGTACGCTGCAGGTAGTAGTGGCACAGGTAGTTGGCGCGCCCCTTGAGCATGGCGACGCTGACCGGTACCGCGAGCGCGTCGCGGACGGTCGGAATGTCGCGCGCGAAGAGCTGGTCTTGCAAGTGCTTCGTACCGGTCGAAATGACGACCTTGCCGCCCCAGAGCATCGCGGGGACGAGGTAGGCAAAGGTCTTCCCCGTACCCGTGCCCGCCTCGACGATCAGCGTATTCTCGCCGCTGTCTTCTCCGTGCGAAACGCTGCCGGTCTCGTCGACTTTGCCTGGGTCTTGGCCTTGCTGGTAGCCCTCGCCCGAGAGCCGCCTCGCCGGCCGGCGCTGCAACTCGAACATCGCCGGCTCGGGCAACGCGCGAGCCGATGCTTCCATCGTCGCCGCCACGGCGCGCGCCATTTCGATCTGGGATGCTCGCGGCCTATAGCCGTCGATGGCGCGGGCGAGCACACCGTCGGCCGCGAAAATCGCGTCCAGCTCGGTCCCGCGCTTCGCGCTCAATGCGATGGAAGTGTCTCGCTGCGGTGCACCGGTGCGCCCCGCGGCGTTCGAAGATTGATCCGGCGATGAATTCAAGGCAAGCGATTCCTGCTCCGTCCGGCGTCAAGTCGCAGCGCCGGCGCCCGCCCGACGGTCGCTCATGCGTGCTTGTCCGGTTCAAGCTGCAATTGCAGCAGCATGATGTTGTCTTTGACCTTGAGCTTGCGCTTTTTCAGGCGCCGCAGCTCGAGGTCCGAAATATCCGATGAGTCCGACAGTCTGTCGATCATGCGATCGAGTTCACTATGCTCCCACTCCAACTGCACGATGCGGTCGCGTAAAGCGTTCGTGGTGATCGCGTGATGGCCGCGCATGGTCCGCCTCCTCGGTCGATAGGCGCTCGCCCGCCTCGCGGCGGTCTTCACCTGAGGTTGCCGTCCAGCAAAAACGCGTCGCGTCAGTCGCTCTCCTGCTGCTCCTTTTGCAACTGCTTTTGCTGCTCCTGCTGCTGCAACTGCTCCTGCTGTTTTTCCTGCGCTTTTTGCGCCGCCTGCTTCTGGCGCGCCTCGACGTCCGCCTTGTGCTGCGCGGCATCCGTCTGCTTCTGTTCGAAGCGCTGCGCGCGCTCGGCGCGCTCGCGCGCATCTTGCGCCGCCTGACGCCGCGCATCGTCGAGCTTGCGCTGATAGTCGGCCTGTTTGCGATCGTAGGCAGCCTGATTCGCGGTGCGCTCCGGCGCCTGCGCTCCGCGGCGCGCCTCGTCGAGCGCATGCTGGCGCTGCCTTTCCTCGAACGCCTGCGCATTGCGCGCATCCGCCGCGGCCCGTTGCGGCGCGTCGGCGGCGTCGCTCGCTGCCTTCAAGGCCTCGCGCTGATCCCGCTCCTGCGCGTGCGCCGCGCGCCGCTCGCCGTTGAGCGCGAGCTGCTCGGCCTGGATGCGGGCCTGCACGGCACGCATCTTGTCGCGCGCGCGCCCGAGGCACGCGTTCACGAAGAATTTCGAATAGCAATCGTGCACGGCCACGCCGTACGCGTAATCGTTCTGAGCCCCGCGTTCATCGAGCGCCTTCTGACGCGCGTCGAAATCGCTCGTGGCCGCGGCATTCGCGGAGGCTTGCGCCTCGGGCTTGCCTGCCGTCCCATCGACGCGTTGCGCCGAAGCACCCGCGGAAGGCCCTTCGGCCACCGACGGTTGCGCCGCCAGCGCCAGCGGACAAACGACGATCGCCGCGGCCAATCCGGCAGCGCGCACGAAGGCGGGAAAACGGGAGGTCTGCAACGTGTTGGACAGGGACTGGAACATGAGCGAAATTCTAACACTCGGGGATTCGCCGCCGATCATTTATGGCAAAATGCGCCGCTCCAGCAACCCGGCTTCGCATCCGCCTCGCAGCTGCTTCGGACCTATTTCGGCCCCGTTTCACGCGGCTCGGCGCGGCGCGCACGGCCCTGCAGCCCAACGCCTCTATGACGGACACCGTAGCACTCAAGATCGTACAGCGCATCGCCACCGAATTGACTGTTCAGCCGCGCCAGGTCGCGGCTGCCGTACAACTGCTCGACGAAGGCGCAACCGTCCCGTTCATCGCGCGCTACCGCAAGGAAGTCACCGGCAATCTCGACGATACGCAGCTTCGTCACCTCGAAGAGCGGCTGCTTTACCTGCGCGAGATGGAAGAGCGCCGCGCCACCATCCTCGCGAGCATCGAAGAGCAAGGCAAGCTGACCGACGAGTTGCACACCGCGATCGTCGCGGCCGACAGCAAGCAAGCGCTCGAAGACCTGTATCTGCCCTATAAGCCGAAGCGCCGCACGCGCGCGCAAATTGCGCGCGAAGCCGGGCTGGAGCCGCTCGCGCAGGCGCTGCTCGAGGACCCGCGGCTCGATCCGCAACAGGAAGCCGCCCGGTATGTCGATGCCGAAAAAGGCGTGGCGGACGTCAAGGCCGCACTCGACGGCGCGCGCGACATTCTGTCCGAGCAGTTCGGAGAGCGCGCCGAGCTGCTCGGCAGGCTGCGTGAATACCTGCAAGAGCGCGGCATCGTTTCGTCGACGGTCGTCGCCGGCAAGGAGAACGAAGAAGGCGAGAAGTTCCGCGACTACTACGACTACTCCGAGACGCTGAAAACTGTGCCGTCGCACCGCGCGCTGGCGCTTTTCCGCGGGCGCAACGCCGGCATCCTGATGGTCAAGCTCGGGCTCGGCGCTGAACTCGACGCCGAAGTGCCACATCCATGCGAAGCCATGATCGCGCGTCACGTCGGCATCGCGAACCAGGGGCGTGCGGCCGACAAATGGCTCGCCGATGTCTGCCGCTGGTGCTGGCGCGTGAAAGTCCAGCCCCATCTCGAGAACGAACTGCTGACCCAGCTGCGCGAAACCGCGGAGCATGAAGCCATTCGCGTTTTCGCCCGCAATCTCAAAGACCTGTTGCTGGCCGCGCCGGCCGGCCCCAAGGCCGTGATCGGGCTCGATCCGGGTCTGCGTACGGGCGTGAAAGTCGCGGTCGTCGACCGGACCGGCAAGGTGCTCGCAACGGATACGATCTACCCGCACGAGCCGCGCCGGGACTGGGACGGCTCGCTCGCGAAACTTGCGCGCCTTGCCGCCCAAACGCAAGCGGAGCTGATCAGCATCGGAAATGGCACGGCGTCGCGCGAGACCGATAAATTGGCGAGCGAGCTCATCAGCCGTCATCCCGAGCTGAAGCTTCAGAAAATCGTCGTATCCGAGGCGGGTGCGTCGGTCTACTCGGCCTCGGAGCTGGCGGCCAAGGAATTCCCCGATCTCGACGTCTCGCTGCGCGGTGCCGTCTCGATTGCCCGCCGTCTGCAGGATCCGCTCGCCGAACTCGTCAAGATCGAGCCGAAAGCGATCGGAGTCGGCCAATACCAGCATGACGTCAATCAGCGCGAACTCGCCCGCTCGCTCGATGCCGTTGTCGAAGACTGCGTGAACGCGGTCGGGGTCGATGCGAATACCGCCTCGATCGCCCTGCTCGCTCGTGTCTCGGGCCTGAATGCCACGCTCGCTCGCAACATCGTCGAGTTCCGCGATGCCAACGGTCCCTTTGCATCGCGAGAGCATCTGCGCAAGGTTCCGCGTCTTGGCGACAAGACCTACGAGCTGGCAGCCGGTTTTCTGCGTATCAACGGTGGCGAAAATCCGCTCGATCGATCGTCGGTGCACCCCGAGGCCTACCCCGTCGTCGAACGGATTTTGGCGAAGATTCGCAAGGACATCGACGTGGTGCTCGGCAATCGCGAGGCCCTCGCCGGTCTAAGCCCGACCGAGTTCGTCGACGAGCGCTTCGGCTTGCCGACCATACGCGATATCCTCGCTGAGCTCGAGAAGCCCGGCCGCGACCCGCGTCCCGAATTCAAGACCGCCACCTTCCGCGAAGGCGTCGAGAAGATCTCCGATCTCGCACCGGGCATGGTCCTCGAAGGCGTCGTGACGAACGTCGCGGCGTTTGGGGCGTTCGTCGACATCGGCGTGCATCAGGACGGCCTCGTGCACGTCTCGGCCCTGTCGACCAGATTCGTGAAGGATCCGCACGAAGTCGTAAAAGCCGGCCAGGTCGTGAAGGTCAAGGTCCTCGATGTGGATGTGAAGCGTCAGCGCATCGCGCTGACGATGCGGCTGGCCGACAATGCGGCTCCCGTGCGCAGCGGCGGCCCGAGCGGCGAGCGCGGCGCAGGCCAGGCGAACGGCAACGGACGCAACGCGGGCGTGCGTGGCCAGCGTACGCGCGACGAGCAACCGGCCGGCGCGATGGCGGCCGCATTCGCGAAATTGAAGCCGCGCTGACGCGCTCAGGAAAAGCGCCGCGTCCCGCGCGGCGCCTAACGGAAAATGCCCGTGTCGAAGCCAGACACGGGCATTTTTGCATGACGAGCCCGCACCGCCTTCGGCGTCGGGCAAGCCACCGCTCAAATCTCGATCTTCGTGCCCAATTCGACGACCCGATTGGCCGGAATACTGAAGAAGTCCGTGGGCTTGGCCGCGTTCTGGTGCATCCAGGCGAACACGCGCTCGCGCAGAATCGACATACCGGGCAACTGTGTCGGCACAACCGTTTCACGGGCGAGGAAAAACGACGTATCCATGAGTTCGAACGTCATTCCATACAGCCTGCTGATTTCCGACAGCACCGCTTTCACGTCGGGCGTTTCGTTGAACCCGTAAGCGGCCTTCACCAAGAACAAGCCGCCGCCCTCGTCTTTGATCGCGACGCGCTCGTCGTCCTTGACGTATGGGATGTCGCGCGTGACGAATGTCAGAAACAGCGTGCGCTCATGCAGCACCTTGTTGTGCTTGAGGTTGTGCAGCAGGCTGACGGGCACGAGCGTATCGCTGCCCGTCAAGTAGATCGCCGTGCCCGAGACCCGATGCGGCGGGTGCGCAAGCAAGCCCTGCAGGAACGGCGCGAGCGGGATGCCGTCCGCGGCGGTACGCTCCTTGACGAGCAACCGCCCCTTGTGCCAGGTCATCAGCAGGAAGAAGAGCAATGCGCCGATGCCGAGCGGCAGCCAGCCGCCCTCTGCCACCTTCAGCAGGTTCGCACCGAAAAACGCGAGGTCGACCACGATGAAGGTTGCGATGATGAGCGCAACGAGCAGCTTGTTCCAGTTCCACACTTTGACCATCACGACGCAAGCCAGCACCGTCGTAATGACCATCGTCGTCGTGACGGCGATACCGTATGCCGCCGCGAGATTATCGGAGCTCTTGAACCCGATGACGATCATCAGAATCACGAAGAGCAGCATCCAGTTCACGACGGGAACATAAATCTGACCGATCGCAAGATCCGAAGTATGGAGGATCTTCATGCGAGGAACGTAGCCGAGCTGAATAGCCTGGCTCGTGAGCGAATAAGCACCTGAAATGACTGCCTGCGAAGCAATGACCGTTGCGATGGTGGAGAGTACGACGAGCGGCAGCGTGGCCCAGTCGGGCGCCATGAGAAAGAACGGATTCGCGAGCGCACTATGATCGTGCATGAGCAGCGCGCCCTGCCCAAAGTAGTTCAGTACGAGCGAAGGCATGACGATGCAATACCAGCCCACGCGGATCGGCTTCGCGCCGAAATGGCCCATATCGGCATACAGTGCCTCGGCACCCGTCAGCACGAGAAACACCGAGCCGAGCACCACATAGGCCTGCAGAAGATGGCGGCTCATGAATGTCATCGCGTAGTACGGATTGAGCGCGGCGATGATGCCGGGTTCGCGAATCACATGCGCCACACCGAGCACGGCAAGCGTGATGAACCAAACGATCATGATCGGCCCGAAGAGCTTGCCGACCAGCGAGGTGCCGTGCCGCTGAATCCAGAAGAGTGCGATGAGGATCACGATCGTGATCGGTATGACGAGATGCGAAAGCTGCGGTGTGGCAACCTCGAGGCCTTCGACCGCGGACATGACCGAAATAGCCGGCGTGATGACCGCATCGCCATAGAACATGCAAGCGCCGAAGATGCCGAGCATCAACAAGGTGGACGATGTCCGTCCCTTGCTCGTAAACGGGCGAAGCGAGAGCGCCATCAGCGCGAGCACACCGCCCTCGCCGTTGTTATCGGCCCGCATGACGAACAGGACGTATTTGATCGAGACGACAACGACTATCGCCCAGAAAAGCAGCGAAATAACGCCAAGAATCGACGCATCGGTCAATGGAATGCCATGCGACTCGCTGAATGCTTCTTTGAGCGCATACAGCGGGCTCGTGCCGATGTCGCCAAATACGACGCCAATGGCGGCCAGAGCAAGCGCAGGTAGGGAGTGCTGGCGGATATGATCGTGGCCGTTATCAGTCATAGGCGAAGAAATGTAGAGCGGATCAGCGGGCAGCGAGCGCTATTCTAGCGGTGCTTGCACGGCGCGCACATACAAAAAAGCGGAGTCGGTCGACTCCGCCGCCATGCGACTCGTCCGCATCCGCGATTTTTCGCCGCCGGGCACGTTATGTGCCGGATGGCGACCCGGCCGTGCCGCGTTTGATCCACGCGGCAAGATTATGGGGGCGCACGGTGTCCCACTCCTCGAACGGCTGATGGATCCACGGGTTCGTTGGCAGGTACTGCACGAAGTAATCGGGCTTCACCTGCGAGCAGCCCTTGTACCAGAGCACAGCCGAGCGCACGGCGGCCACGGCGGGATACCGCTCTTTCAGGTGTTGCTGAACCCGGGCAAGCGTCACGCCCGAATCGACGAGATCGTCAACGAGCAGCACGTTGCCCGACAATTCGCCGCGCGTCATCGTGATGTACTGCGCGATGTCGAGTTCGCCTTGCTGCGTACCCGCTGCCTCGCGGTACGAGCTCGTCGCAAGAATGGCCAGCGGCAAATCGTAGATGCGGGAGAGCTGATCGCCCACACGCAAGCCGCCACGCGCGAGACACAGAATCTTGTCGAATGTCCATCCTGAATCGTGCACCGCGAGCGCGAGCATCTCGATCAGCCGGTGGTATTCGTCCCAGCTGACCCAAAGGTTCTTCTCGTCGTTGCGCGCATCCGCCATCGAGAATGTCGTCATGTCCCGCACCGCCCGTTACACCTTGAACGGATGACGCAGCAGGATCGTTTCGTCGCGGTCCGGACCCGTCGAGACCATATCGATCGGCACGCCCGCCACTTCCTGAACACGCGTCAGATACGCCTGCGCGGTCGCCGGCAGCTCGCTCCACTGCGTGATCCCGATCGTGCTCTCCTTCCAGCCGCCGAACGTCTCGTAGACCGGCTCGCAGCGCGCCACCTCGGCGGCACCCCGCGGAAGCAGATCGACATCCTTGCCGTCGATCTTGTAGCCGACACACAACTTCACTTCGTCAAGCCCGTCGAGCACATCGAGCTTCGTCATGCACAGCCCCGACACGCCGTTGATCTGGATCGAGCGGCGCAGCGCGGCGGCGTCCAGCCAGCCGGTGCGACGCGGCCGTCCCGTCACCGAGCCGAATTCCTTGCCGACGTTCGCGAGCGTCAGACCGACCGTCTCCTGCCGATTCGGATTGTCCGCATCGTAGAGTTCGCTCGGGAATGGCCCCGCGCCGACGCGCGTGCAGTACGCTTTCGTGATCCCGAGGATGTAATGAAGCTTTTGCGGCCCGACACCTGCGCCAGCGGCGGCGGCACCGGCCACGCAATTGCTCGATGTCACGAACGGATAAGTACCGTGATCGATGTCGAGCAACGTGCCTTGCGCACCCTCGAACAGCAGGTTGCGCCCCGCGGCGTTTTCGTCGTACAAGCGACGCGATACGTCGGTAACCATGGGCCCGATGCGTTCGGCGTAGCCGAGCATCGTATCGAGCGTTTGCTGGAAATCGACCGCCTGAGCACCCAGATACTGGGTCAGCACGAAATTATGGAAATCGAGGTTGTCCCGCAGACGTTCGGCGAAAGCCGCCGGGGCGAACAAATCTTGAACGCGCAACGCGCGCCGGCCCACCTTGTCTTCGTACGCGGGGCCGATGCCACGGCCCGTCGTGCCGATCTTGCCGGCGCCTCGGCGCGCTTCGCGCCCCTGGTCGATGGCAACGTGGTACGGCAGGATCAGGGTGGCGGCTTCGGAGATGAAGAGGCGCCGCCGCACATCGAGGCCGACTGCTTCGAGCTCTTCGATTTCCTTGAAGAGCGCCTCCGGCGAGAGCACGACACCGTTGCCGATATAGCAGGCCACGTCCGCACGCATGATGCCCGACGGGATCAGACGCAGGATGGTTTTTTTGCCACCGATGATGAGCGTATGGCCGGCGTTGTGACCGCCCTGGAAACGCACGACGCCTTGCGCGTGGTCCGTCAGCCAGTCGACGATCTTGCCTTTGCCTTCATCACCCCATTGAGTCCCGACGACGACGACGTTGCGTCCCTGGGCTGCGTTCACTGCACTGGCAGACATGTTGATTCTTGAGCTGGTTAAAAACGTATTCTACCCATGTTCGCCGGGCGTTCCGACTTTTTCGTTTCGCGTCAACGGCATGGGATTCCTGGACGATGCGGCACCGGTCGCGGTGCGCGCGACTTACGGCCGTCGCACCTCGACTACCCACGCGCCGTCGCGCTCGATGAGCACGCGATCGCAGGCGAATTCGTCGAGGTCGTGATCGTGGCCCGGCAACGCCTGAATGACGATTTCTCCCGCATCGCGCAGAGCGGCGACGCTGGCACGTAACGCGTCGTCATGCCGCCACGGTGCCAGGATCGCACTGCTGCGCGCCTGGGCCGGCAAAATCCGGGCAAGCTCGCGCAGATCGAGCGAAAAACCGGTGGCCGCGCGGGCGCGCCCATACGCCTGACCGACATGGTCGTAGCGCCCGCCCCGCGCAACGGCATTCGATACGCCATCCACGTAGGCGGAAAACATGACACCGCTGTGATAGGCATAGCCACGCAGATCGGCCAGATCGATCGTCACTTCGGCTCCCTCGACTTGCGCCGCGAGGAACGTCAGGTCGTCGAGCGCCTGCGCGATATCGGGCCATTGCGGCAGACGCTGCCGCGCTAGCTCGAGCACCGATGCGTCGCCATAGAGCGAAGGCAACAGCCGCAGCGCGTCGCGGATGGGTGCGTCGAGCCCTTGCGTGAGTTCGTCGAGGCGCGCGACGTCCTTGCCCGCGAGCGCCTCGTAAAGCGTCTCGCCCATGGCCGCCGCGGCCGGTTCGCGCGCGAACAACGCGGCGAGTACGCCGGCATGGCAAAGATCGAGCCGGACCTTGTCGAACCCGGCCAGCCGCATGGCATCGAGCATCAACTGCTGAACTTCGACATCGGCTTCCAACCCCGCGTGGCCGTAGAGCTCGGCACCGACCTGAATCTGCTCGCGCGTCGCGTGGAGTCCGCGCGGCCGGGTATGCAACACACTGCCCGCGTAACAAAGCCGCGTAACGCCCTGCCGATTCAGCAGATGCGCATCGATGCGCGCCACCTGGGGTGTCGTATCGGCTCTGAGTCCCAGCGTGCGACCCGATAACTGGTCGACAAGCTTGAACGTGCGCAGATTGAGGTCCGCGCCGCCGCTCGTGAGAAGCGATTCGAGATATTCCAGCAGCGGCGGCATCACCAGCTCATAGCCGTAGGCGCGAAAGCGATCGAGCAGCGCGCGGCGCAACTCCTCGATCTTTCGCGCTTCCGACGGCAGCACATCGGCAATATTCTCGGGAAGCAGCCAGGTCGACATTCAGGTGAGTCCTACGACATTAATGGATAACGCACGGCCTCATGTGGCCACGAGAAGCAACACGAGACCCAACGCCATGACGATGAGCCCGCCGACGCGAATATGATGCGTCGGGCGTGCCGCAATTTTACGGAACGTCTCCCGCCACGCGGTCGGGAATACGAAGGGGAACATGCCCTCGATAATGAGCATCAACGCGACCGCAAGCAGTAACGAGCCAGCCATGTCCATACGCTTTCAGCCGCGGCCCGATGAGCGCGGCGTCCCCTCTTGTCAGTGTTTTTTCGGCGCAGCCTCGGCGCGGGTGGCCGTATCGGCATTGCCGCCGGAGCTGCGCATGAAGCGGAAAAACTGGCTGTCCGGATCGACGACGATCACGTCGTTCGGCTTGAACACCGCCCGGTAGGCCTGCATGCTCTGATAAAACTGATAGAAACCCGGGTCCCGGCTGAACGCGTCCGCAGCGATTTCCGCGGCTTTTGCATCGCCTTGACCCTTGATCGTCTGGGCCTGTTTGTAGGCGTCGGCCAGCACGGTCTGGCGCTGCCGGTCGGCGTCCGCCTTGATCGCCTCCGCCTGCGCGGCACCGTCCGCGCGTGCCGCGCTCGCCGCCTGCTCGCGCTCCGCCGCCATGCGTTTGTAGACGGTGTCGGACATGTTCCCAGCGAAATCGACGCGCACGAGTTGCAGATCGACGACATCGATACCGAGCGAACGGGCACCGTTCGCCATCGCCTCGCGGGCACTCGCCGCAATCTGAGTCTGATGCGAAAGGGTATCGGTCAGCGTGCGCTTGCCGAGCGCATCAGCGAGCGCCTCGCGCGCGAGCGCGCTCAGACGCTCGGGTGCGCTTTGCAGGTCGCCCCCGGTCGCCGCAAACAGCTTGAGCGGTTCGACGACGCGATACTTCAGGAGCGGGCTGACGAGCAGATCGCTTTTGTCCGACGTCGTGTAGCGATCGGGATTGCCGGCATCGACAGTCTGGATGCGCATATCCATGCGCGCCGCCGCTTGAAGGGGGGTGGGCAGCTTGAAATGCAGGCCTGGGCCGACGACCGTCGGGTCCGCGTGGCCGCGCGAATAGACGATGGCGACATGCCGCTGATCGACGACCACGAGCGTGGATGCGCCCGCGAACAGCAGCAAGACGACGACGATGACGAGCGCAACGATACGGTTCATGATCAGGCGCCCCTCATTGCTGCAAATCGTCTTCGCGCGAGCGGCTTCGGAACCCGTCGCGTGAACGTACCGCGTCGCTCGCGGCGGCCGCGCGGCTTGCGGGAGAGGCGACGGCCGGGGCGGCCGCCGAAGCGCCCTGCGTGGGCGCCGCGGCAGACGATGCGGGGGCTGGCGCTCCCGGCGCTGCCTGAGCATCGCCCGCGCCACGTCCCTTCGCCTCGATCAGCTTGTCGAGCTGCAACTGGACGACGCTCGACCCCGCTTTCGTGTCGACGAAAACCTTGGTCGTGTTCGAATAGATGTCACGCATGGTATCGAGATACATTCGCTCGCGCACGATGGCGGGCGCCTTGGCGTACTGGGCATAAACCTGAGAGAAACGATCCGCGTCGCCTTGGGCCTGCGTCACCACGCGCTCGGCATAAGCCTTCGCATCGTCGATCGAGCGGGCGGCATCGGCTTGCGCGCGCGGCAGAATTTCGTTCGCGTACGCCTGCGCTTCGCGCTTCATGCGCTCACGGTCGTCTTTCGCCCGAATCGCGTCGTCGAACGCCGCTTGCACCTGCTGTGGCGGCTCGATGCTCTGAATCGTCACGCCGGCAACGGTCAGCCCCGCGCGATACAGGTCGAGCGAGCGCTGAATCGCGGTGGCCAATTGCTGGCTCAGCTGATCGCGATTCTGATCGAGCAGGGCCTGCGTGCCGCTCGCGCCGACAATCGCGCGCGCCGCCGCCTGAGCGGCCTGCGTCACGCTGCGATCGGGGTCGACCGCGTGAAAGAGGTAGTCGGTCGGCGATTTGACCTGGTATTGCACACTGAAGCGCACGTTGAGGATGTCGCCATCCCGCGTGAGCATCGAGGCATCCATCAGGTTGCCGTCGTTCACGGCATTGCGCCGGCCCACTTCGACCGAGCGGATCTCCGATACGTTGACGATTTCGCTCGTCTCGAACGGATACGGCGAGCGCAGATGGACACCAGGCCCCACCGTCCTGCGCAATTTCCCGAACTGCAGCACGACGCCGGTTTGGCCGTCTTGTACGACGAAAACGCCACTGCCGATGTAGATCGCCACCAGTACGCCGATGACGATGCCGACACCCACGCGCGCTGCACGCCCATTATCGGGCCGGCGTTCGCCCGGCCCGGGGCCGCCGCCCTTGCCACCGAAAAGCCGCGAAAGACGCCGATTGAATTCGCGCCACATCTCGTCGAGATCCGGCGGCCCTTCGCCGTTGCCGCGCCCACGGTTCGGCTCGTTCGGACGCTGCCGGTCGCCGTTGCCGTCGCTGCGCCCCCAACGCGGATCGTTGATGGAAAGAATGGCGCGCGCACGCATCCAGAAACTCCGCTCGTTGTATTCGTTCACCTGTGTTCGTTCGCTCGAGTTGGGAGAGCCGGTCAATGCAGATCGGAACGGCGCACAACCGCCATTCCGTCCAGCCGCGGTACGTCGAAATCTTTGTGCTCGTCCGCCGCTGCCTGGGGTTCCGGCAGCGCCCGCCCGGTGTCTGGGAGATGTTCTGAGGTGGCGATCTCGGCGATGGCTGCGCGCAGCGAATCGAGTCCTTGCCCAGTGCGCGCGCTCAAAAAGACGCGCGAGATATTACCATACTCGTCGCGCTCGACCGCGTCCTTGCGAGCCTCGAGTTCCGGCACCGCATCGATCTTGTTGAAGACGAGGACTTGCCGCACGGTATCCGCGCCGATCTCGCGCAAGACCTCGTTCACTTGATCGATCTGATCGAGCCGCACGCCGCTCGACGCGTCGACGACATGCAGCAGCACATCCGCATGGATCGTCTCCTCCAGCGTCGCGCGAAACGCAGCCACGAGTTGGTGCGGCAACTCGCGAATGAAGCCGACCGTATCGGACACCACGACCTGGCCGGCCTCGTCGCCGAGGAACACGCGCCGCGATGTCGTATCGAGCGTGGCGAACAGCTGATCGGCCGCATACGCTTGCGCCTTCGTCAACGCATTGAAGAGCGTGGATTTGCCTGCGTTCGTGTAGCCCACGAGCGAGACCGACAGCGTGCGGTTACGCTGGCGCTGGCGGCGCTGCGTGCCATGCTGGCGCTGCAGCTTCGCGAGGCGCGTCTTGAGCATCTTGATACGGTCGCCGATGAGCCGCCGGTCCGTCTCGAGCTGCGTTTCGCCGGGCCCGCGCAGGCCGATACCGCCTTTTTGCCGCTCGAGGTGAGTCCAGGCGCGCACGAGCCGCGTTGCGATGTACTGCAACTGAGCAAGCTCCACTTGGAGCTTGCCCTCGTGGCTGCGGGCGCGCTGGGCGAAGATGTCGAGAATCAGGCTTGTCCGGTCGATCACGCGCCGATTAAGCGCCCGCTCCAGATTGCGTTGCTGTGCCGGTGCGAGCGAATGGTTGAAGATGACGATTTCGATATCGTTCGCCTCGCAGGCGAGGCGCAACTCCTCGGCCTTGCCGCTGCCGACGAACAGCGCGGCATCGGGGCTGGACCTGCGCCCCGTCAACATCACGGCGGGATGGGCGCCCGCGCTTTGCGCGAGCAGGCTGAGTTCTTCGAGACTGGCTTCGAAGTCGATCTTGCCGAAATCGATGCCGACGAGCGCTGCGTTGATCAAATTGGTGGACGTCAAATTGGAGGGGCCGGCACGGCGGCGCGGTGCAAACGCCGCCATGCCGGCCTAAATGATGGGTTCAGGACGTCTCGGCGTCCGGATGGAAATTGACCGGACGGGCGGGAACGACCGTCGAAATAGCGTGCTTGTAAACCATCTGAGTAACGGTATTCCGGAGCAACACGACGTACTGGTCGAACGATTCGATGTTCCCTTGCAGCTTGATGCCGTTGACCAGATAAATCGAGACAGGCACGTGCTCTTTGCGCAGTGCGTTCAAAAACGGGTCTTGTAACAATTGCCCTTTGTTGCTCATAGCAAACTCCGTCGTTTTTTTGCAGGTTGGATCCACATCGACGCCGAAGAAAAAGAGATCCGGCGTCAATCGCTACACTATAGCCGATTTTCGTTGGCGCACGCGGTGCCCGGCCGTCCGGCCGATCCTTCGTCGGAGCCGGTCAGCTCTTGTCCGCGTAGGGGTTCGCCGATGAGCGAAACTCTATGCGCAATGGAGTTCCGGTCAGCGAGAAAGTTTCTCTGAAGCGGTTCTCGAGGTACCGTTTATAGGTATCCGTCACCGCATCGAGCGCATTACCGTGAATCACGATGATCGGGGGATTCTGCCCCCCCTGGTGCGCGTAACGCAGTTTCGGGCGCACAGGTCCGCGACGCCGCGGCTGCTGGAACTCGACCGCTTCGATGAGCGCACGCGTGAGCTTCGGCGTCGGCAGTTTTGCCATGGCCGCGGCATACGCCGCGTCGACGGAGCGCATCAACGCGCCAATGCCGGACTTCTCCGTGGCGGAAACGAAATGGAATTTGGCGAATTCCAGGAACTTCAGCTTGCGCTTCAGATCGGCCTTCGTGCGTTCGCGCACGTGTTCGTCGAGTCCGTCCCATTTGTTGACACCGACCACGAGCGCGCGCCCCTGCTCGACGACGAATCCCGCAATATGCGCGTCCTGATCGGAGATATCCTGACGCGCATCGAGCAGCAAAATGACGACGTTTGCATCGGCAATCGATTGCAGTGTCTTGACGACCGAGAACTTCTCGACGGCCTCGAATACCTTGCCCCGACGGCGTAACCCAGCCGTGTCGATGAGCGTGTAGTGGCGGCCCTGTCGCTCGAAGTCCACATAGATCGAATCGCGCGTCGTGCCAGGCATGTCGAACGCAATGACGCGATCCTCCCCGATCAGTGCATTGACCAGGGTGGACTTGCCCACGTTCGGGCGCCCGACGATGGCGATCTTGACGCCGTGCGCAGCCTGGTCCGCCTCCGCTTCGTCAGGATGGCCCGAATACGCGATCTCGAGCGCATCGTTGATCATTTCGGTGACACCGTCGCCGTGCGCGGACGAAATCGCCCGCGGATCGCCGAGTCCGAGCTCGTAGAAATCCGCCGCGACGGCGGTGTACTTCATGCCTTCCGCCTTGTTGACGACGAGCATGATCGGCCGCCCCGTCTTGCGCAGGTATTCGGCGATCGACTTGTCCTGCGGTGCCAGGCCGTTGCGGCCGTCGACGATGAAAACCACGACGTCGGATTCCTCGACCGCTTGCCGCGTCTGGCGAGCCATCTCGTGAAGGATGCCGTCCTTCGCCACGGGCTCGAAGCCTCCGGTGTCGACGACGAGATAAGGTCTGTCGCCCGCGCGCCCTTCACCGTAATGGCGATCGCGCGTGAGACCCGGCAAGTCGGCGACGAGAGCGTCCCGCGAGCGAGTGAGCCGATTGAACAGCGTGGATTTCCCCACATTGGGGCGCCCAACGAGGGCAATAACGGGTTTCATGAGATGTCATCAAAGTAAAGCGCCGGTGCCGTGATCGGCACCGGATGGCGCGCGCGTTGCCTGAAGCGCCGGCGCCCGGGCAGCGCGGCTTCGCACGGCGCGCGCCGTAAAAGGCCTGTCGTCTTGCCGCACGTTATCACGATCGCGTCATGACGCCCATGCGGGGCGCGACCGACGGGCCGCGCCGTGCGAAACCGGCGGCTGCCTCATCGATAGGGAAAGGCCGACACGGAGCGGCCCAGGGCGGCTAGCCAGGCGCCGCCCGCTTTTGCGCTCAGCGCGGGCGGAAACCGAATAAGTTGCCGTCCTTCGTCTGAACGACCAGCGTATCGCCCGCTACCACGGGCGGCGCGCTGATACGACTGCCGTCGGTCGGTACGCGCGCCACGAACGAGCCGTCGTCGCGCGAGAGGAAATGCACAAAGCCCTTGTAATCGCCAAAGACGGCCGACGGCCCGAGCAACAGCGGTGCGCTCAGATCGCGATTCTTGAGCTTGTCGTTACGCCAGAGCACGTGGCCGTCGCTGGCGCCGAATGCCTCCGCGACGGACCAATCGTCGCTCGAGATCACCGTGGTGCCGTCTTGCGCCACCCCGGTCGTGCTCGAGAACGGCTGTTCCCAAATCGGCCGTCCCGAATTCGCATCGAAGCAGCCGATGCGCCCCTGGAACGTCGCGGCGCAAGCTTCGGCGCCCACGAGAACCGGCGCGCCCGTCACGTCGTTGATCCGCTCGACTTCGGTGACGCCCTTCGGGAACGACACGGGCGCCTGCCAGTAATCGTCGCCCGTCTTCAAGTCGATCGCGGCCAGCCCGCCGCCCGGGAATCCGGCCAGCACCGCCGCGTCGCCCGCGAAGGTCATTCCGGCCGACACGCGCAGATTGAGCGGCACCGCCCGGTTGTGATAGACCCACTTGAGCTCGCCGGTCTGCGCATTGAACGCATTGATCTGTCCGTCGATCGTGCGCACGAGCACGAGCCCGTTGCCGACGAGCGGCGGCGAGATGACCTCGCCCGGTACATCGGATTTCCAGAGTTGCTTGCCGTTCGCATCGAGCACATAGACGCCGCCGCGCACCGCGCCGACCGCCGTCAAGGTGCCGTCGCTGCCGACGCCGGCCGTCAGATCGGTGTGAAGCTTGGTGTGCCAGATTTCCTTGCCCGTCTTGGCATCGATCTTCGCCACGGCGCCGCCCGCGCCAGCCGCATAGACCGCGTCGCCGACCGCAATCGGAGAAAACAGGTAGCGCCCCGCCTTGCCGACGCTCGCGCGCCAGACGCGCTCGACCGTGAGGGCGGGCTTGAACTCCGTGAGCGGTGTCGGCACGCGACGCTCGTCCTTGGAAGACGAACAGGCTGTCATCGCGAGGACGGTCATCGCACAAGCAACGGGCACGGCGAAACGTTTCAGCAAATTCATTGGAGGGCGAAGCATCGTCTAGGGTTGATCAATCGAGGCGAGCGGCGCTGCCTATGCGGCAACCGCCCGACGGCGAACCGGCGCCATCGCTGAGCCGGCTCAGCTGCCCAGCGCGTCGAGCTTGAATTGAATCAGCTGACGCGCGGACGTGTCGCTCTTCGCCAGTGAATCGAGTGCGACCTGATAGGCGGCACGCGCGTCGTCGCGTTTGCCGCCAGCGGCCAGCAGATCGCCGCGACGGTCGGCTACGACGCCCTTGAACCCCTCGGGTGGCGTGCCGGCCAGTAATGCAAGCCCCGCATCGTACGACTTCTCGTCGAGCAGGACGCCCGCGAGCCGCAGCTTCGCGATTTCCTTGTATTCGTCGTCCTTCGCGTGGTCGATCGCCCATTGCAGCTGGGTTTTTGCCGCCGCGATATCGCCGGCCTCGTACAACGCCTTGGCCGCGGCGAGCGCGGTCATTTGGGCATACGCCGTGCCGTCGTACCGCGATTCCATGTCGGCGGCATCCCGCACCACGTTCGCCTTGTTCTTCGAGGAAACCGCCTGCTGAACTTGCTCGTACAACACGGCCGCTTGAGCCGCCTCGCGGCGTTGCCAGAAATTCCAACCGTTCCAGGCGGCAGCGGCAAGGAGCGCAACGAGGACGATCCAGGTCGCCGCGTTACCCCACTGCGCCCACCAGGCCTTGAAGCTCTCTATCGATTCTTGTTCGTCGTGATAACTCATCGCCAAGCGATTCCTTCTTTCCTGCGTCTTGTGATTGTCGGGTCGCCGTCATGCGCCGCACGGGGCGTGCATCAATCCTCGCCGTCTTCGGCGGTTGCAACCATCGCATTGATTAGAAATTCGGTCAAGTTTTCGACCTGAACGCTGCGTTGTTCGCTTTTCTCGCCCGCAGCGCCCGTTTCGCGCAACGGCTTGACCGCCACCGTCCCGCTCGCGACCTCGTCCTCGCCGAGGATGACGGCGAACGCGGCTCCGCTCGCATCGGCGCGTTTCATCTGCGATTTGAAGCTCGCCGACGCGCCGTCGGCGCTGCAGTGCAAGACTACGTCGAGGCCCGTATCGCGCAAGCGCTCGGCGATCACGAACGCCTGCTCGCGCGCGGCGTCGCCCTGGTGGACGACATAGACATCGCAACCTTCTTCCTGCGGCACGAGTCCGTCTTCTTTCAGCAGCTCGAGAATGCGCTCCACGCCCATCGCCCATCCGCACGCTGCCGTCGGCTTGCCGCCCAGTTGCTCGATGAGCGGATCGTAGCGGCCACCGGCGGCCACGGTGCCTTGCGCGCCGAGCTTGTCGGTGACCCACTCGAATACGGTCAGGTTGTAATAGTCGAGCCCGCGTACGAGCCGCGGATTGATCGAGAACGGCAGGTTGTTGGCCTTCAAGAGCCGCTGCAGTCCTTCGAAGTGCGCACGCGAGCCCTCGCCGAGGAAGTCGATGAGCTTCGGCGCATTTTGCGCGATTTCCTGCAGCGCGGGGTTCTTCGTATCGAGCACGCGCAGCGGGTTCGTGTAGAGGCGGCGTTTCGCGTCCTCATCGAGCGCATCGACATGCTGTTCGAGATACCGGATCAGTTCGACGCGATGCGCGGCACGCTCTTCGGCCAGGCCGAGCGAATTGATTTCCAGCCGGATGCCGGTCAAGCCGAGGTCATCCCACAAGCGCTGGCACATGAGGATGATCTCGGCATCGGTGTCGGGGCCCACGAAGCCCAGCGCTTCCACGCCGACCTGGTGAAACTGCCGGTAACGCCCGCGCTGAGGCCGCTCGTGACGAAACATCGGACCGACGTACCAAAGCCGCTTCGGACCGTCGTAAAGCAGATTGTGCTCGATGCAGGCGCGCACGACGGCCGCGGTGTTTTCCGGGCGCAGCGTCAGATTTTCGCCGTTCAGCGCGTCGACGAAGCTGTACATCTCCTTCTCGACGATATCGGTCACCTCGCCGATACCGCGTGTGAACAGCTGCGTGTGCTCGACGATGGGGGTACGGATGTTCTGATAGCCGTACGCACGCAGCATCGACTTCACGGTGGACTCGAAAAACTCCCAGAGCGCGGCATCCTGCGGGAGGATGTCGTTCATGCCTTTCACGCCGGTCAGTTTCTCGAGCTTCTTTTTCGGTTCAGTCATTCTGTATTGTGTTGGCGATTGACGCTCAGTTCGCGACGGCAGCGCGGCCATACCGGCGCTCGACGTAGTCGCTCACGATTTGCTGGAATTCCTCGGCGATGCGCTCTCCGCGCAGCGTCTTGACCTTTTCCCCGTCGATGAAGACAGGCGCGGCGGGGTTTTCGCCCGAGCCCGGCAGGCTGATGCCGATATTCGCCTGCTTCGATTCGCCCGGACCGTTGACGATGCATCCCATCACGGCGACATGCATCTTCTCGACGCCGGGGTACTGCTCGCGCCAAACGGGCATCTGCGCGCGCAGATAGGACTGGATTTGCGCGGCCAGTTCCTGGAACAGCGTGCTCGTTGTACGTCCGCACCCCGGGCACGCGATGACCATCGGCGTGAACGAACGCAGTCCCATGGTCTGCAGAATCTCCTGGCCCACGATGACTTCGCCGGTACGCGACGCACCGGGCTCGGGCGTGAGCGAGATGCGGATCGTATCGCCGATGCCTTGCTGCAGCAGCACGCCCAGCGCGGCTGTCGAAGCGACGATGCCTTTCGAACCCATCCCGGCCTCCGTCAGCCCGAGATGCAGCGCGAAACGACAGCGGCGCGCAAGCTCGCGATAGACGGCGATCAGATCCTGCACGCCGCTCACTTTGCACGACAGAATGATTTTCTCGCGCGCGAGGCCAAGTTCCACGGCGCGCTCCGCGGAGCCGATGGCCGATTGGATCAGCGCCTCGTACATGACGCTTTGCGCATCCCAGGGTGAGCTGCGCGCCGCGTTTTCATCCATCATCCGCGCGAGCAGATCCTGGTCGAGGCTGCCCCAATTGACGCCGATGCGCACGGGCTTGTCGTAACGGATCGCGGCCTCGATCATCTGCGCGAACTGCGTGTCGCGCTTGGCGCCCTGCCCGACGTTGCCGGGGTTGATCCGATATTTCGACAGCGCCTGGGCGCAGCCCGGATAGTCACGCAGCAACAAATGGCCGTTGTAATGGAAATCGCCGACGAGCGGCACGAACACACCCATGCGATCGAGCTGCTCGCGAATGGCCGGTACCTCCCGTGCGGCTTCCGGCGTATTCACGGTGATACGGACGAGTTCGGAGCCGGCCTGCGCCAGCTCTTTCACCTGGATTGCCGTGCCGATCGCGTCGGCCGTATCCGTGTTCGTCATCGATTGAATGCGCACGGGAGCATCCCCGCCGATCGTCACCAGCTGACCGCCCCACCGGACGTCCACGGCATGCGAGACGCGGCGCGGAGCGGGGCCGCCGAAAATCGGCTCGGACGAACAAATCTGGCTGCTGCTGTCGGATTGCATCGAAAGACCCATTGTTGCTGATTACGCTACGTGCTCCGCGCGCTCATGAGCGGCGGTTCACCCATGTAAGAGGCGCCACAGTGGCGGCGGCGCCGGCGCCCACGCTCATACTCACGGCAGCGTGAAGCGCGCGACATTGCCTTTAATCGGACCGTACTTCGCGGCCTCGACGGGCTTGCCGTCAACCGTGACGGACTGAAGGCCCGCCCGATTGCCCGCGATCACCTTCAAAGGCGCTTGGCCCGTCACTTGTTTGGTATCGCCAGCGTGCACGATACCCGAGAACACTTCCTTGCCTGCCTTGTCGCGTACGCTGAACCAGCTGTCCTGCGTCACGGCGAACGAAAGCGTCGTGGCACCCGCCGGAACGGCCGACGCCTCGGCCGGCGTTGCCGCGCTCGCCGCGGCGAGCGCTGGCGCTTGCGCGGCCGGTGCCGGTGTTACCGCGGCAGCCGAAGCCGGCGCCTCCCCCGGCGGCAAGGGCTGCTGCTGCGCCGAAGCCGGAGTGGCGGCGGAAAGCGATGCAAGCGGGGTGGGCGTGAGCGCCTGTCCTTCGCTTGCCGCGCCGGCAACCGCGGCCGGCGCGCTGGCCGGCGCGAATCCCGTATCCGCGGCGGCCGCGGTACCCGAAGCGATCGTCTGTCCTTGCGCGGTCGTCGTCGACGGACCGCTCGAATTCGCCGCCGCACCGTTCGCGCTCGCTTTCAGGCGCGCGAGCCAGGCCGGCGGTTGACCGCCGCTATGCCACATGACGAGCGCAACGAGCCCGACGACGACAGCGGCAACACCCCACCACCACGAGCGGTGCCTCGGCGTGCCGCCCAACGAAACCGAGACGCGACCGCGCGGCAAATCGGTGCCCGTCGATGCCGGCATCGAAAGATCGGGCTCCGGCTCGCCTTTCTCGCGGCGCAACGCCTGCACGAACGGCGCCGCGTCTACGCCCAGCATCTTGGCGTAGCTGCGCACGACCCCGAGCGCGAACGTCGTGCCCGGAAAATGGCTGACGTCGCCCGACTCGAGCGCCCGCATCTTGGCCGGCGGTACCTTCAACCGTGCCGACACATCGTCGATCGACCATCCCTTCGCCTCGCGCAGTTGCGCGAGGCATGCCCCCGCCGCTGCAAGCGAGCCGAACGAGGCCGCGATTGCCGCGTGCCCCGATTGTGACGCGGCACGATGCCCGGTCGAAACCGGCCCCGATTGTCCCTCGCCCGTCTGAGTGCCCTCTGTATGCGGATGCTGCGGCTCACTCATCCTTGATCCTCGCGTCGATTCTTTTTCACCTGTGCGCCCCGGTTCGACTTTTCGTCCGCCGGATTCGCAGACCGTTTATAACAAAATGCGCTGCACCACGTATCGCTTCCGTGCTTCTTGCTGCTTTCTGCCGCTTCTTGACACTTCGTGGCCCGTCGTGCCGACAGGGGTGTTGCCGCTTCGTATTGCCGCCCCGTATCGCCGCCGCTCCCCCCTCCGCTCGCATGCGCCCGATACGGGCATTCACTGAGCGCGCCGCAGCTCGATGACCCGGCTTGACCGCCCCATCCGCTCGGCTACGCGCGTGCGATCCTTGACGGCCCCCGCGAGCTGACCGCAGGCGGCATCGATGTCGTCTCCGCGCGTCTTGCGCACGGTCGTCACGACCCCCGCATCGATGAGAATCTGAGCGAACCGTTTGATGCGCTCGGCTTTCGAGCGCAGGAGCCCCGACTCCGGAAACGGATTGAACGGAATGAGGTTGAACTTGCACGGCACGTCGGCGGTCAGCGCGAGGAGCTCCCTTGCGTGGGTCTCGCTGTCGTTGACGCCGTCCAGCATGCAGTACTCGAATGTGATGAAATCGCGCGGCGCCACGGTCAGATAGCGCCGGCACGCAGCCATCAACTCGGCGAGCGGGTATTTCTTGTTCAGCGGCACCAGTTCGTCGCGCAATGCGTCGTTCGGTGCGTGCAACGACACAGCGAGCGCCACCGGCACATCGGCGCCGAGCCGGTCCATCATCGGCACGACTCCCGAAGTGGAGACCGTGACGCGCCGGCGCGACAACCCGTAGGCGTTATCGTCGAGCATCAGCCGCAGCGCCGGCACGAGCGCATCGTAATTGAGCAGCGGCTCGCCCATGCCCATCATGACCACATTGGTGATGACGCGCTCGCCCTTGCCCGTTTCCGCGCCGCCCGAAGCCGCGCGCAACGCGAACTCGGCCATGCGCAACTGCCCGATGATCTCGCCTGTCGTCAGATTACGCGAAAAGCCCTGTTTCCCTGTGGAACAAAAACGGCAGTTGACGGCGCACCCCGCCTGTGACGACACGCACAGCGTGCCGCGCGTTTCCTCCGGAATGAAAACGGTCTCTACCGCGTTCCCGTTGCCGACGTCGACGAGCCATTTGCGCGTGCCGTCGGCCGAGACGTGATCGCTGACGACGGCCGGCATCGTAATCGTCGCACGGCCCTTGAGCTTTTCGCGCAGCGACTTCGCGAGGTCGGTCATGCCGTCGAAGTCGGCGGCGTTGTATTGATGGATCCAACGCTGCAACTGCTTGGCGCGAAACGCCTTCTCGCCCAGGCTGCCGCAATAGGCGACGAGACCCTCGGCGTCGAGATCGAGAAGGTTGACGGATGAACTGCTCGTCATATCGAATCCTGCTGTTTCACTGCGTCAGCACCGGTCGTGCCAGCGCCCGCATCGCGTGCGAAGCCGACCGGTGCCGTTCGCGCCCTATCGGGCATTGCGCCCGAGCGCGCTCGTCAGCGCGAATAAACGTTGATCTCGGGGAAGAAGAAACCGATTTCCACGCGAGCGGTTTCCGCCGCATCCGAGCCGTGCACCGCATTGGCGTCGATGCTGTCGGCGAAGTCCGCGCGAATCGTTCCCTTGTCGGCCTTCTTCGGATCCGTTGCGCCCATCAGATCGCGGTTCTTGAGAATCGCGTCTTCGCCTTCGAGCACTTGCACCATGACGGGGCCCGAAATCATGAATTCCACGAGATCCTTGAAAAAGGGACGCGCGGCGTGCACGGCGTAGAATTTCTCAGCATCGGCGCGCGAAAGCTGCGCCATCCGGGCCGCCACGATCTTGAGGCCCGCATTCTCAAAGCGGCTGTAGATCTGCCCGATCACGTTTTTTGCCACTGCGTCAGGCTTGATAATCGACAGGGTACGCTCGATCGCCATAAAAACTCCAAAAAATTAAGGGGTTACGATTTCTAACGAATCTGCAATTGTAGCATGTTCCGGTGTATGATTGCGATTGAACCCTTACGAGGGTGAAAGGTTCGAATGAATAGGATGCGGGGCGCATGCGCGGCCGTTGAAACTCGCGGCGCCCGTACCTATCTTAGTGTCGGGATGGCCTGGAAAAACGCCCTGTCGCGTGTTCGAGCCTGCCCAACGTCACTGCGTCTTACGCAAGGAGAAAGCATGAACGACTATCCGTACAACTTCGGCCGCGGCGGCGCCATCGCCACGGCGGAAACCCGCAACCGCGTGCTACGGAACACTTATTGGCTGCTCGCGCTGTCGATGGTGCCGACGGTGCTCGGGGCTTGGGTCGGCGTCGTGTCGGGCTTCTCGCTCTTTGCCGCGACGAGCCCCGCCATGAGCCTGCTCGCGTTTTTCGCGATCGCATTCGGCTTCATGTTCGCGATCGAGCGGACGAAAAACAGCGGCGTCGGCGTTGTCGTGCTGCTCGGCTTCACGTTTTTCATGGGCCTCATGCTGTCGCGGCTGCTGAGCTTCATCCTCGGCTTCTCGAACGGCCCTTCGCTGATCATGCTGGCCTTCGGCGGTACCGGCATCATCTTTACGGCCATGGCAACGATCGCCACGGTCAGCAAGCGCGATTTCTCCGGCCTGGGCAAGTGGCTCTTCATGGGCGTGATCGTCTTGTTGCTCGCAATGGTCGCGAACATGTTCCTGCACCTGCCCGCACTGATGCTGACCGTCTCGGTGCTCGCCATCGCGATCTTTTCGGCCTACATGCTGTTCGATGTGCAGCGCGTCGTGAACGGCGGCGAGACGAATTACATCACGGCCACGCTGGCGATCTACCTGGATCTTTACAACGTGTTCGTCAACCTGCTCTCGCTGCTCGGAATTTTCGGCGGTAACCGCAACTGATCGAGCGCTGCCAGCCACAAAAAAACCGGCCCTCGGCCGGTTTTTTTTCGCCTGGTCTATTCGGGCTCAGTCCCGCTCGAAAAGCGCGATCGATTCGACGTGCGAAGTGTGCGGAAACATGTTGACGACGCCGGCGCCCTTGAGCCGATACCCTGCTTCATGCACGAGGAGCCCCGCATCGCGCGCGAGCGTCGCCGGGTTGCAGGACACGTAGACGATCCGGCTCGGCAGCGGTCCTTGTCCGCTTTGCGCAATCTCGGCGAGCCCCTTCGCAACAGCCAGCGCGCCCTCGCGCGGCGGGTCGACGAGGAATTTGTCGAATGGCCCGAGCACGCGCAGATCATCGGCAGTGATCTCGAAGAGGTTACGGCAGGCGAATGACGTATGGGCATCGACGCCGTTCGAGCGCGCGTTCTCGAGCGCTCGGGCCGTCAGCGTCTCGCTGCCCTCGATGCCCACGACTTCGCGTGCGCGACGTGCCAGCGGCAGCGTGAAATTGCCGAGTCCGCAAAAGAGATCGAGCACGCGATCGCTCGGTGACGGCGCGAGCAAACGTACCGCACGACCGACGAGCACGCGATTGATCGCATGATTGACCTGAGTGAAGTCCGTCGGCTTGAACGGCATGCGGATGCCGAACTCGGGGAGCGTGTAATCGAGCGCGACGTCGAGCGGGTAAAACGGCACGGCGGTGTCCGGACCTTTCGGCTGCACCCAGAACTGGACACCATGCTGATCCGCGAACTGCCGCACCTGCGCTTCGTCCTCGGCATTCATCGGTTCGAGCACGCGTAGCACGAGTGCGGTCACGCTCGAGCCCACGGCCACTTCGATCTGCGGCAGCCGCTCGCGAATCGACAGGCTTTCGACGAGCCGACGCAGCGGCACGAGCAGCGCCGAGACGTGCGGGGGCAGCACTTCGCAGCTCGTCATATCGGCGACATAGCTGCTTTTTCTTTCATGGAAACCGACGAGCACCCCGCCCTTTTTCACCACATGGCGCACCGTGAGGCGCGCCCGGTAGCGGTAGCCCCACGTCGGCCCGTGGATCGGCCGGAACACCGTTTCCGGGCGAAGCTTCGCCAGATGCCATAGATTGTCCTCGAGTACGCGTTGCTTCACGGCCACCTGCGCGCGGGCATCGAGGTGCTGCATCGAGCAGCCACCGCAGGTGCCGAAAAACGCGCAGCGCGGCGAGGTACGCATCACGCTTTCGCGCAGAACGTCGACGACCTGGGCCTGCTCGTAGCTCGGCTTTCTCCGATAGCTCGAGTAGGTGACACGCTCGCCAGGCAAGGCCCCTTCGACAAAAATAACTTTCCCGGGCTCGCCGTTCTCATCGACGAGGCGTCCGACGCCTCGCGCATCCATGTCGAGCGAGTCGATCTCGATCATTGGGGCGGGAGCAGAAACAGTATCCGGTCTGGCAGACTTGATGCGCGGCACGATGGGGCGGGAAGATTCAGACACCGGCTTTTTCCTGGCGGAAATCGAATGAAAGGCGAGATTGTAGACGAACGACGGGGGCGAACGGCACACCGAAGGAGTCCATGATGCGGTTACTCAGCTGGAACATTCAATGGGGACGCGACGCACACGGCGTGGTCGATCTTGCGCGCACCGTCGATGAAGCCCGCAAGCTCGCGGATTTCGACATCCTTGCCCTCCAGGAGGTCACGCGCGGCTTTCGCGCCTTACCAGGCGGCCCTTCGGACGATCAATTCGCCGAACTCGCGGCCGCACTGCCCGGTTTTACCGTGCTCGATGCGATCGGCGCAGACCTGCCGCCCACCGCCGAGGGCCTTCCCCGTCGTCAATTCGGAAACGCGCTGGCCACCCGCTTGCCCGTCGAAAAGGTCATTCGCCACAGCTTGCCGTGGCCGGCCGACGCGAGCGCACCGTCGATGCAGCGCGTCGCGCTCGAGGCCGTGTTGCAGGCACCGCGCGGCCCGTTGCGCGTTATCGTCACGCATCTTGAATTCTATTCGCTCAGTCAACGCCTCGCCCAAGTCGACGAACTGCGACGCCTGCAGCGCGAAGCGGCCGACCATGCACGCCATCCGGCACCGGCCGAAAATGCCACCGGTCCGTTCGCTCCCTCAGGCCGGCCAGTCAGCGCGATCGTCTGCGGCGACTTCAACAGCGAATTCGGATCGCCCGCGTATCGGCGCTTCATCGAACCGATCGATGACGGACCGGGCTTCGTCGATGCATGGACGTTTCTTCATCCCGGCCGTACGCCGCCGCCCACGGCGGGTGTCTATGACAAAGCGCAGTGGTCTTCGGGCGCGATTCCCTGCGACTTCGTATTCGTGACCGCCGATCTGTGCGATCGCCTCGTGCGATGCGAGATCGATGGCGCTACGCAGGCTTCGGATCATCAGCCGATCGTTCTCGAGCTGCGCTAGGCGCCGCGCCATGAACGGCCAAACCGCGGACTAGGTGCTTTCGAATGCCGCCAGGTACTCGGGCCACTGCGCGCCCGGTTCCTGCGCGAGCGCATTCTTGACGAATGCGATCTCGTCGGCGTACTCGTCAGCCGAAAATGCGCCGCGCATCAATTGAAAGCGGCAATAAAGCAGGTAGGTGTTGACCACATCCGTCTCGCAATATTGGCGGATCTCCTCGATACGCCCGTCACGGAAGGCCGTCCAGACCTGAGCACCGTCCATCCCGAGCTTGCCCGGGAATCCGCACAGCTTGGCGAGCGCGTCGAGCGGTGCATTCGCGCGGGCCTGATACATTGCGAGCACGTCCATCAAATCGGTGTGACGCGCGTGGTAGCGGCTGATGTAGTTATTCCATTTGAACTCGCGATCGTCTTCGCCCAGATCCCAATAGCGCGGAGCCGAGACGCCGTGCACGAGTGCGCGATAGTGCAGGACCGGCAGATCGAAGCCTCCGCCGTTCCATGAAACGAGTTGCGGCGTGTACTTTTCGATGACGCGATAGAAGGACTGAACCAACGCGGCTTCGCCGTCCTCGGGCGTACCGAGCGAGCGCACCCGAAAACCGCCGCGGTCGCGAAACACGCAGGAGATCGCCGCGACACGCTGGAGGTAGTGCGGGAGGAAATCGGTGCCGGTTTTTTCGCGGCGGGCTGCAAAGGCGTGCTCCGCCACCTCGACGTCGCTCATCGACTCGGGAAGGCCATCGAGCCGGCGAATGCCGGCGACATCGGGAATGGTCTCGATGTCGAAAACGAGAATCGGTGTCATCCAGGTCTGAGTCTTGTCTAGAGCACGGCGTCCTTGCGCACGCCGTTGGAAGCGAAAAAGCGTTTGAGCCTGACGAGCGCCTCTTGCTGGATCTGTCGGACGCGTTCCCGCGTGAGTCCCATTTCGTCGGCCAGTTCTTCGAGCGTGGCGGGTTCGATGTGGTTGAGTCCGAAACGGCGCTCGATGACGTGCCGGTGCTTGTCGGACAGACGAGAAAGCCAGGCGCGGGTCAGCGTTTCGAGTTCCCGGTGCTGAACTTCCGCGTCGGGAGACTGGCTCTGTTCGTCCGAGAGCAGATCGAGCAAGCTGCTGGCGGGGTCGAGGTCGAGCGGAGCATCGAGGGATGCCGTATGCTCGTTCAACGCCAGAATGTCGGTGACTTCGTCGGTCGTCTTTCCGGTCAGATAGGCGATATCGTCGATGCTCGCGTCGCGCCGCTCGCTCGCGTCGCCCGAATTCATCGAATTTTTTTCCAGATGGCGCTTCGCGCGCAGCACCTGATTCAATTCGCGGATCACGTGCACCGGTAAGCGCACCGTGCGCGCTTGATTCATGATCGCGCGTTCGATGCTTTGCCTGATCCACCACGTCGCGTAGGTGGAGAAACGGAACCCGCGCGTGGGATCGAATTTCTCGATCGCATGCATCAAGCCCAGATTGCCTTCCTCGATCAGATCCAGCAGCGGCACGCCGCGATTCAGATAGCCCTTGGCAATGCTGACGACGAGCCGCAAATTGCGCTCGATCATGACCTGCCGCGCTTCGAACTCCCCCGCCTTCGCGAGCCTCGAGTAGCGCTGCTCCTCCTCCACCGTGAGAAGCGGCTTGACGCTGATGCGATTCAGGTAATGCTGAATGGTATCGGCCGTCAGCTCGGCCTGCAGCAACGCACGGAAATCATCGGGGTCGGGGGCGGCCGCCCCCTCCCGCGCCTCGGGTTCGGCATCGTCCGCCTCGCCCTCGCCCGCCGCTCCCTGCGCCTCGAATTCCGCTTCGGCTTCGGGGGTGTCGTCATCCGGCTCGCTCGTCGAAGCGCCCGTCTCCGGTGCTACTTCCTCCGCGATACGGGTAAGCGTTTCCGTCTCGGCTTGTTGCTTGCGGCGCTTCGATTTCGGCATGGTCGTATCGCTTATTGCGGCGGCAAGTATTTCATCGGGTCAACAGGTTTGCCTTGCTGGCGGACTTCGAAGTGAAGCATGACTCGGGGTGCATCGGTCGAGCCCATCTCGGCGATCTTCTGGCCTCTGGTCACCGAGTCCCCCTCTTTTACCATCAAAGCGCGGTTGTGTGCATATGCGGTCAAATACGTTGCGTCGTGCTTGATGATAATGAGATTGCCGTATCCGCGCAGCCCATTTCCTGCATAAACCACGCGACCGTCGGCAGCGGCCCTGACCGGATCGCCCGCGGCACCGCTGATATTGATGCCCTTGTTGGTCGAATCGTTGAACGACGCGATGACGGGCCCCTTCACGGGCCATGCGAAACTGATTGCACCGCCGGCGGGTGCGGGAACGCTCGAAGAACTCGGCGCGGCCGGCTGCGGCGGGATCGTCGTGGCCGCCGAGGCGCCTCCGACCATCGGCGGCATCGCGCCGCCGGCACTTGCGCCATTGCCTCCGCTCGGCGTGTTCGGGTTGGCCGGCGACGGCGGATTGCTCGAAAGCGGTGCGGCCTGAACCGCCCCGCCCGTGATCGGTGCCGTCGCGACGCCCGGCGTGACGGCCGCGGCATTGGCGCCCGGCGGCACGACACGCAGCAGTTGATCGACTTCGATCTGGCTCGGATTCGCGAGATTGTTCCAGGCCGCTATATCGCGGTAGTTTTGGCCGTTTTCGAGCGCGATACGGTAAAGCGTATCGCCCGGCTTCACGCGGTAGTAGCCGGGCGGCGGCGGCCCGAGCGGCACGGCCGGTTGCGCTGCCTGCGCCGATGATTGAGTAGCGAGCGTGCCGGAACGGTCGACGACCGGTGCCTGATCCATCCTTGTCGCGCAGGCTGCAAGCGACGCAAGGGCCACCGCACACATCACGCGTTGGGCGGCAACCAGCCCGCCGTTTCTGTTGATTGTTCGCATCGCGCTCAACGTAAACATCGGTGTCAAATCACTCCGGATTTTAAGGGGACAAAGAAAACGCTATCAAGCTGCGACTCCCGCCATTGGCTCGGACCGACCCGCTCGACGAGCGTGAGCACCTGCGAGTGCCCGCCCAGCGCGGCGACAGGCGCGACGAGGCGTCCGCCGACCGCAAGTTGCTCGGCGAGCGCCTGCGGCACGTCGAAGCCGGCCGCGGCGATCACGATCGCATCGAAAGGCGCGGCCGCCGGCAAGCCGAGTCGGCCGTCGCCATAATGCAGGCGGATATTCGGTACCCGTAGCGGCCGTAGATTCTGCTTGGCGCGCTCATAAAGCGGCTTGACCCGTTCGATCGAATAGACGTCGCGCGCGATCTGGCTCAGCACCGTTGCCTGGTAACCGCACCCCGTTCCAATCTCGAGCACCCGGTCGAGCGTTCGCCCGGCCGCGGCGAGCTCGAGCATGCGAGCCACCACCGATGGTTTCGAAATCGTCTGCTGATGACCGATCGGCAGCGCCGCATCTTCGTAAGCCTGAGGCGCCAGCCCCGGATCCACGAACAGGTGGCGCGGAACCGCCGCCATCGCATTGAGCACGCGCGCATCGCGGATTCCGTTCGTTCGAAGGCGTTCGACCATGCGCTCGCGCACCCGTTCCGAAGTCAGCGCGTGCGCGCCCGAAAACGGCACATTGGGCGCGCCCATTTTGTCGACACCTTGCGACGGCTGCGTGTCAGTGCGCCGGGCACCCGGCTCGGTCGAACGCAGCGGCGCCTTGCCGTCGGCGCGCGCGCGCGGCTTGCGCTCGAGATCGGCGAGCCCGAGCGGAAAACGCCTGGCGCGCTCGCTCGTCATGAGGCGCCGCGCCCCGCAAGCGACCATTCGCGCGTGGCGGCGAGCATCTGAGTATGCGTGAGATCGAGTTGCAGCGGCGTAATGGAGACGCGCCCATTGGCAAGCGCGTAAAAGTCCGTGCCCTCGCTCGCATCGAGCGCCTCGCCGGACGGACCGATCCAATAAATCGGCTCGCCTCGGGGATTCGTTTGCCGAATCACCGGCTGCGACGGGTGACGCTTGCCGAGCCGGGTCACCTCCCATCCGCGCATCTCGTCGTAGGGCAGATTGGGAATGTTCACGTTCAGCAGCGGATGGCCGGGAAGCGGATTCGACAGGAAGTGCTCGACGATATCGAACGCGACACGCGCGGCATCGTCGAGGTGAGCCCAGCCTTTGTCGACGAGCGAGAACGCAATCGCCGGCACCCCGAACATCACGCCCTCCGTCGCGGCCGCCACCGTACCCGAATAGAGCGTGTCTTCGCCCACGTTCTGGCCATTGTTGATGCCCGAGACCACCAGGTCGGGCTTGTCGTCGAGCATGCCGGTGAGCGCGATATGCACCGAATCGGTCGGCGTTCCGTTCACGTAGTAAAAACCGTTAGCCGAGCGCAGCACGGACAGCGGACGCGCCAGCGTAAGAGAATTTGATGCGCCGCTGCAATTTTGCTCGGGTGCCATCACGGTGATGTCGCCGAGCGGCTTCAGGGCGCCATAAAGCGCGGCGAGACCCGGCGCCAGATAGCCGTCGTCGTTGCTCAGTAAGATTCGCATGCGGCGATTGTAACCGAGGAGTCCGCGCCGCTGATCGCCTGGGCCGGCGTATTCGCGCCCAATTCCCACGTCACGCCGTTAGACGATCTTACGCTCACGCAGGCTCGCAATCGCTTCGTCGTCATAGCCGAGCCCGTGCAGCACTTCATCCGTGTGTTCCCCGAGCTCGGGGCCGAGCCAGCGCGTGCCGCCCGGTGTAACCGAGAGTTTGGGCGTCACGTTCGGCAAAGCGATGTCGAGCTCCCCTTGCCACTTGAAACGCTGAATCATCTCTCGCGCCGCGTATTGCGGATCGTCGAACATGTCGGCCACGCTGTATATCCGGCCGACGGGCACGTCGGCCGCATTGAGCACCTCGAGCGCTTCGTCGATCGTGCGCCCGGCCAGCCACGCGCCGATCGCCTCGTCGATTTCCTGTGTGCGCGGAACCCGGCCGTCGTTTTGCGCAAGCGCGGGATCGTTCGCCAAGTCGCTGCGCCCGATGGCCGTCATGAGGCGCTTGAAGATCGGATCGCTGTTGCCGCCGATCACGATCTGGCCGTCCCTGCATGCATAGGTGTTCGAGGGCACGATGCCCGGCAGCGCAGCCCCGGTGCGCTCGCGCACGGCGCCATATACGCCATACTCCGGCACGACGCTTTCCATCATGTTGAAAACCGCTTCGTAAAGCGCGACGTCGACGACCTGCCCTTTACCGCCCGATGCCTGCCGATGATGCAGCGCCATCATTGCACCGATGACCGCATGCAGCGCCGCGATGGAATCGCCGATCGAAATACCGATCCGTGGTGGGGGAAGATCGGGAAAACCCGTGATGTGCCGCAAGCCTCCCATGGCTTCGGCGATCGAGCCAAAGCCCGGCCGGTCACGGTATGGACCGGTTTGCCCATAGCCGGAAAGGCGGACCATGACGAGGCCCGGGTTCTCGGCGCTCAGCACGTCGTAGCCGAGCCCGAGCTTCTCGAGCAGGCCGGGCCGAAAATTCTCGACGACGATATCGGCTTCGCGCGCAAGCTCGCAGACGATTTTTTTGCCTTCCGGTGCCTTCAGGTTGACCGTCACCGATTTCTTGTTGCGCGCCTGCACTGCCCACCATAGCGAGGTACCGCCCGCTTCGGGGTAGAGCATGCGCCACTTGCGCAGCGGATCGCCCCCGTTCGGGTCTTCCACTTTGATGACCTCGGCGCCGAATTCGCCGAGAAACCGGGCGGCAAACGGGCCAGCGATCAGGGTGCCGAGTTCGAGCACCTTGATGCCCGCAAGCGGGCCAGGAGTTGCGGTCATAGCGTTCCTTTCAGAAAGGCGGCGAGCGCCGCCCGGTCAAAGCGAGCGCCGGTCGAGCATGGCACGGGCGATCGTTCCGGCATCGACATATTCGAGTTCGCCGCCGACCGGCACGCCGCGCGCGAGCCGCGTGACCGCAAGCTGGCGCGCCTTGAGCATTTGCGCAAGGTAGTGTGCCGTGGCTTCTCCCTCGTTCGTGAAGTTCGTGGCCAGCACGACCTCCTTGACGACCCCATCCGAGGCGCGTTTCACGAGACGGTCGAAATGGATCTCTTTCGGACCGATTCCGTCGAGCGGACTCAAGCGCCCCATGAGGACGAAGTAAAGACCGCGATACGTCATCGTCTGCTCGAGCATGATCTGATCGGCGGGCGTTTCGACGACGCACAGCAGCGTCGGGTCGCGCGCTTCGTCGCTGCATACGTCGCAGATGCGAGCCTCGGTGAATGTATTGCACTTTTCGCAGTGTTGCAGATGCTCCACCGCGAACAGCAGCGAGCGTCCGAGCCGCTCGGCGCCCTGCCGATCGTGCTGCATCAGGTGGTACGCCATGCGCTGCGCCGACTTCGGACCGATGCCGGGCAACGCGCGCAGCGCCTCCACGAGCGCGACGAGCGCGGAAGGCTGTTTCATGGCGATAGCGCGAGTCGTGCGCTCGGCATGTGCATGAACGGCTCCGGCCTCAGAACGGCAGCTTGAAACCCGGCGGCAACGGCAAGCCGGATGTCATACCACTCATTTTCTCCTGCGCCGTGGCCTCCGCCTTGCGGACCGCATCGTTGAATGCGGCGGCAACGAGGTCCTCGAGCATGTCCTTGTCGTCGGCGAGCAGGCTCGGGTCGATCGCCACGCGACGGACCTCGTTCTTGCAAGTCATCGTGACCTTGACGAGACCGGCGCCGGACTGCCCTTCCACTTCCATCTGGGCGAGTTGCTCCTGCATCTTCTTCATGTTTTCCTGCATCTGCTGGGCTTGCTTCATCAGCCCGGCGAGTTGGCCTTTCATCATGGACATGCTCCTTGATCGTGTGGATAGGTGGACGACGTGCGGCTCAGCCGGGCGTCGTCGATGTGCGTGGCTGCCCGGGATGCGCTCAGTGGACCGTCGCCCCCGCGTCGGGCGCGATGGGCCTGATCGAGCCGGGTACGATGCTCGCGCCGAAATCGCGAATCAGCGAGCGCACGAACGGATCGGCGCCAATTTCCCGTTCCGCGTCGCGCTGACGTTGCGCGCGTGCGGCCGCTTCGATTGCCGCAGCGGTACGCCGCGCGGGGCCGACCTCGACGCGCACGTCGACAGGCCTGCCCAACCGCTCGTGCAGGGCGGACTTCAGCTTCGCGACCTGCGCGGTGTCGGCATATTGCGGCACCGGCACGACCAGCTTCAGGGTCTCGCCGTCGAGCATCGTCAATTCGCTATTGAATGCGAGCTGGTGCGCCACGCCTTTGAGCGGAAGCTCGGCGGCAAGCGCCGGCCAATCGCCGGCATAACCGAGCGCGTCGAGCATGACGGGCGGCGGCAGCGAGGCGAGATCGATGGCGGGCGCAGCTTCCGGCGCCGCTTGGCTCCCATTGCGGGTATCGGCTTGCGCATCGTCGAAACGCTCCGCGGCGAAATACGCGTCTTCGGCGCAAAAGGGCGCGCCATCGTCGAACGGTGCGTCGGCAAGCGGTGCGTCATCCCAGGGCGGCGATTCGGTCGCCGGCGCGCTTGCCGCGCTGGCGACCGCACCGCGGGCACGCGGCACCGGGACGACGACCGGTGTGCGTGGTGCGGCCGGTTTCGCCGCCGGCGTGGGCGTCGAAGACTTTGCCGCCCCGGCCGGGCGATTGCGATCCGCCGATACGCGCAACCCCGCGCCGCGCAGCACTTCGAGCGCGGCGCTCGCGCCCGTGGCGCGAGACTGGGCAGCCGGCTCGGGCGCCGATCGTGGTGGCGCGCCACGCGCCGACGCAGCGCTCTCGCGCGCGACGGGCGGAGAACGGTCTGGCGGCGAAGCCTCCAACGGGGCGGGCGGGCGGGCGGGCGCCGCAAATGCTTCGCGATGCGGTGCCGGCTCGCCGCTAATAGCTTGCGTTTCACGTTCGGGCGGCGCCTCTTTCATCACCGCGCTGTCCTGCGCAGTCGCGTCGGTGCGAGCCAGAATGCCGGCCGTTGCGCGCCGGCTCCCCGCCGATGCGGGGGGCGCAGCCGAACGCTCGCCGGGGCCGGGCGCACCGCCGGCGCCCCGAACCGTCGGCTCGAATGCCAGCATGCGAAGCAGCGTCATCGTGAAGCCGGCATACTCGTCCGGCGCGAGGCCGAGTTCGTTGCGTCCGATCGTTGCGATCTGATAGAAAAGCTGGACTTCTTCCGGCGTGAGGGCATCGGCGAAACGCCGCACGTCGTTCGCTTCGGGCCAATCGTCGAGCACCGAGGCCGGCGCGAACTGCGCCCAGGCGATGCGGTGCATGAGGCTCGCCAGGTCTTGCAGCGCCGTCGAGAACGAGAGACTGCGCAGCGCCATTTCGTCGGCGATTTCGAGCACTTGCGCGCCGTCACCGGCAACGAGCGCATCGACGAGCCGGATCAGATAGCTCTGGTCGAGCGCGCCCAGCATGCCGCGCACCGCCTCCTCGGACACCTGATTGGCCGAATAGGCGATCGCCTGATCGGTCAGCGACAGCGCATCGCGCATGCTGCCGTCCGCCGCGCGCGCCAAAAGCCGCAATGCCTGCGGCTCGAACGCAACGCCTTCCGCGCCGAGAATGCGCTCGAGGTGCCCGACGATGTGGCCCGCCGGCATCTGCTTCAGATTGAATTGGAGACAGCGCGAGAGCACCGTCACCGGGATTTTCTGAGGATCGGTCGTCGCGAGGATGAACTTGACGTGTGGCGGCGGCTCTTCCAGCGTTTTCAACATCGCGTTGAACGCATGGTTCGTGAGCATGTGCACTTCGTCGATCATGTACACCTTGAAGCGGGCGTCGACCGGCGCATAGACGGCGCGTTCGAGCAACGCCGCCATTTCGTCGACGCCGCGGTTGCTCGCGGCATCCATTTCGACATAGTCGATGAAGCGCCCCTCATCGATTTCGCGGCATGCACGGCACACGCCGCAAGGCGTCGCCGTGATGCCGGTCTCGCAGTTCAGGGCCTTGGCGAAGATGCGCGAAAGCGTGGTCTTGCCGACCCCGCGCGTACCGGTGAACAGGTAGGCGTGGTGCAGACGTGCGCCGTCGAGCGCGTGCGTGAGAGCACGCACGACGTGCTCCTGGCCGACGAGCGAAGCGAAATCCTTCGGCCGCCACTTGCGTGCGAGAACTTGATAGGTCATCGCCAAATTGTATCAGCAACGATGCGGCGCAAGACGAGGCGAGTAGCGGCGCGGAGCGACTACACGAAACCGCTTGGCGGGGGAGAGAAAGAGAACAACGAGAACAACGAGAACAAAAGGAAGGTGACGAGCCTGACCCTCGGCACTGGCGGAAAACGGCTGTGGCTGCTTCGTTCCCGACCTGACCAGGTTGACCGCCCCTCCATGCGAGGAGGCCCGTCACGGCGCATTCTATCATCGTCGCGCGCACGGCGCGACCCTTCTTGCGCCCCACTCTTCTTCTTGTCCCGCCGCGGCGATCGAACGGGGGCCGCGGTGCCGGGCCGAACGCCCGTGACCGCTTGGCTATCGGCCTCGTACGACAGATAGCGATTTGGGCTAATATGGCATTCGGACGACTCGCCGCCGAAAGCGCTGCCGCACCTGGCTCATGCGATCCGTGCGGCTCGCTCGACTAGTTGCATGCAGTGGACGCAGCGCATCGCGCCAGCCGCATTTGCGCATCGGCACCAACAGTGCGTTTCCCCGTTTTGGTGTATCGTGGCGGGCAATTGAGGCTCGGGTCCCGGAACCCGATGAGGTAAATCTAAATGAGCGAACAAATCAAGCACATCAGTGACGCATCGTTCGAGCAGGATGTCGTGAAGTCCGACAAGCCCGTATTGCTCGATTTCTGGGCCGAATGGTGCGGCCCCTGCAAGATGATTGCCCCCATCCTCGACGAAGTGGCCAAGGATTACGGCGACCGTCTGCAGATCGCGAAGATCAACGTCGATGAAAACCAGGCTACCCCGACGAAGTTCGGCGTGCGCGGCATTCCCACGCTGATCCTGTTCAAGAATGGCGCTGTGTCCGCGCAGAAGGTCGGCGCACTGTCGAAGTCGCAACTGACCGCATTCCTCGACAGCAACCTGTGATCGTCATACCAGGCCTGTTGTCCTCGTGCAACAGGCCTTTCAGCCGCGCGAGCGTCCGCTGAACGGTAGCTGGCGTGTGCTATGCTAGAATGACAAGACGTCAAGAAAACGTATAAGTCCTTGAGCGGTTCCGCTCATCCTCCTCCCAGATTCTTTCGTCGCACCTTCTCTTCCCCGGCGGGATTTCCGTATGCATTTATCCGAGCTCAAGTCTCTGCACGTTTCTCAATTGATCGAAATGGCCAACGGCCTCGAGATCGAAAGCGCGAACCGCCTGCGCAAGCAGGAACTGATGTTCGCCATCCTCAAGAAGCGCGCCAAAACCGGCGAGACCATTTTCGGCGACGGCACGCTCGAAGTCCTGCCCGACGGATTCGGCTTCCTGCGCTCGCCGGAAATGTCGTATCTCGCGAGCACGGATGACATTTACATCAGCCCCTCGCAGATCCGGCGTTTCAATCTGCACACGGGCGACACGATCGAAGGCGAAGTCCGCACGCCGAAAGACGGGGAGCGGTACTTCGCACTCGTGAAGGTCGACAAAGTCAACGGGCAGCCGCCCGAGGCCTCGAAACACAAGATCATGTTCGAGAACCTCACGCCGCTGCACCCGAACAAGCCGCTGTTGCTCGAACGTGAAATGCGCGGCGAGGAAAACGTCACGGGCCGCATCATCGACATGATCGCGCCGATCGGCAAGGGCCAGCGGGGCCTGCTCGTCGCATCGCCGAAGTCGGGCAAAACGGTGATGCTTCAACACATCGCGCATGCGATCAAGCAGAACCATCCCGATGTCGTCCTCTTCGTGCTGCTCATCGACGAGCGTCCCGAAGAAGTGACGGAAATGCAGCGCTCGGTCGCAGGCGAAGTCGTCGCCTCGACGTTCGACGAGCCGGCCACGCGCCACGTGCAGGTGGCCGAGATGGTGATCGAAAAGGCCAAACGCCTCGTGGAGATGAAGCACGACGTCGTCATCCTGCTCGATTCGATCACGCGTCTCGCGCGCGCTTACAACACCGTCATTCCCGCGTCGGGCAAGGTGTTGACGGGCGGCGTGGACGCCAATGCGCTGCAACGTCCGAAGCGCTTTTTCGGCGCGGCGCGCAATATCGAGGAAGGTGGCTCGCTTACGATCATCGGCACAGCCCTGATCGAAACGGGTAGCCGCATGGACGACGTGATCTACGAAGAGTTCAAGGGCACCGGCAATATGGAAGTGCACCTGGAACGCCGTCTGGCTGAAAAGCGGGTCTATCCGTCCCTCAATCTGAACAAGTCGGGTACCCGGCGCGAAGAGTTGCTCATCAAGCCCGAGATCCTTCAGAAAGTCTGGGTACTGCGCAAGTTCATCCACGATATGGATGAAGTCGAAGCGATGGAATTCCTGCTCGACAAGGTCCGCCAGACGAAGAGCAATTCCGAGTTCTTCGATATGATGCGACGCGGCGGCTGAGCTCAGGTTGGTATAACGTTGCGCAAAGCGCGCCGACAGGGCGCGCCGGCAGCCGATGCCGGCGCGGATCGGTCCCGGCGCCAATCCGTCCCGCCCCCGCCCAACCGGGCACTGCATCATGCTCACGAAGCTCTCCCGCTGGCTCGACACGCGCCGCCGCGAACGCGCACTGCGTGAGTACGGTATTGCCGACGATGTCTGGCAGGCGACGCTCGACGGCCTGCCGTTCCTCGGTTATCTCGATGCGGCGGATCTCGCTCGCCTGCGAGAAACCGCTAGCCTCTTCATCGCTCAAAAATCGTTCTCCACGGCCCACGGCCTCGAGTTGACCGATGGGATGATCGCCGGCATCGCCGTGCAAGCCTCGCTGCCGGTGCTCAATTTGGGCCTCGAGCTGTATCGCGGATGGGTCGGCATCGTCGTCTACCCCGGCGAATTCGTCATTCGCAAAACCGTCGAGGATGAAGACGGCGTAGTGCACGAAGTGGAGCACGACGCGAGCGGCGAAGCCTGGGAGGGCGGCCCCGTCATCCTCTCGTGGGAAGATGCGCAGATGACCGATGCGCGTGACGCCTACAACGTCGTCATCCACGAATTCGCCCACAAGATCGACATGCTGAGCGGCGAAACCGATGGCCACCCGCCGCTCTTCAAGCGCTGGCACGCGCCGCTCACCGCCGACGAATGGGCCAGCGTCTTCGATTCCGCCTACGACCGGTTCTGTGCGCAGGTCGATGCCGTGCCGACGCGGCGCTGGGCGCGTTTCGAACGCGAATCGCTGATCGATCCCTATGCGGCAGACCATCCATCCGAATTTTTCGCGGTCTGCAGCGAGGCGCTCTTCGTCCAGCCGCGTGCATTCGAGGCCGAATATCCGGAACTCTATCGTCTGCTCGCGCGTTATTACCGCCAGGATCCTGCGCGCACGGGCGTACTCCTCGAAACGCAGAGCGGCGGGCCCGATTGATTGGCGATTGGCGATTGGCGCGGCCCGACGACGAGCAAATCTTTTCGCCAACAGCATGATTTTCTGGCATAATCGCCGTCTTTCGACCTTGGGCAAGTGGCTCGCGGTTCGATGGCGTCGCGACTACGGCGGCGGCCGTATCGGCATCGCAGCGGGCTGGCTACCGCCACATTAAAGGAAGCACCATGAAGGAAAATACTCACCCCAATTACCGCGAAGTCGTTTTTCAAGACGTGTCGAACGGCTTCACATTTGTAACGCGCTCGACGATCCAGACGCGCGAAACCATCGATTTCGAGGGCAAGTCGTACCCGCTCGCCAAGATCGAAGTGTCGTCGGAGTCGCACCCGTTCTATACGGGTCAGCAAAAGATCATGGACACGGCGGGTCGTGTCGAGAAGTTCAACAAGAAGTTCGGTGCACGCGCAGCCGGCAAGGCCGCCGCAAAGTAAGTCGCCGCGCCTTTGTACGAGCGTGCAAAGGTACTGCAAGAAAAAGGGCAGCCCGCGCTGCCCTTTTTTCATCGTCATGCCGATCGGCCAGCGGCGTGGCGTCACGCGCCGCATGAGCGCGGCTACAATGCCGAATCGCTGCGATGGCGATCGCCCCCGCCATTAGCCGAATAACGATAACGATCGCCGTTCATCCGCATGAGACCCGTCGTCCGACTCACCGCCTCCGCCACGCGTGCGCTGCCCCGCTGGCTGCTGCTGACGATCTGCATCGTCTATGCGGCGTTCGGCCTGTTCGGCCGCGACCCGTGGAAGAACGAAGATGCGGCTGGATTCGGCGTCATGTGGACGATGGCTGGTGGCGACGCCCGGGATTGGCTGCTGCCGAACCTCGTCGGCAAGTACGTCACTGACACCGGCCCGCTCGGCTACTGGCTCGGCGCGGGGTGCATCCGGCTGCTCGCACCATGGGTCGATGCGGCCGATGCGTCGCGGCTGTCGACCGGCATACTCTTTTGCGTGACCTGTGCGTTGGTCTGGTATACGGCCTATCTGCTCGGGCGCCGTGCCGAAGTTCAACCGTTCAAGTATGCCTTCGGCGGCGAACCCGCGCCGCGCGACTACGGACGCGTGCTCGGCGACGGCGCCTTGCTGATTTTGCTCGCGTCGTTCGGACTCGCCGAGCGAGGCCACGAAACGACACCCCAGCTCGGCCAGTTGATGAGCATCGCGCTCATCGTGTACGGACTCGTGCGCACGCTCGACAAGCCATTGCAAGGGGCCGTCTGTTGGGGCCTCGGGCTCGGACTCGTCGCGCTGAGCGGCAATCCGCTGCTGGTTGCCGCCCTCTTCGCCGGTACGCTCGTTCTGCTGGCGCTGGTACCGGAAGCGCGCTCGATCTGGCTGCTCGTCGTCGGCATGCCGATCGCGGCGGCGTTGTCGGTGGCGTGGCCGCTCGCGGTGCTCAAACTCTACGGCGACGACGCGCGGTGGTTCATCCAACAGTGGGTCAACGGCAGCATCAATCGTTTTTCGGCGCCGCCGGGGCACGTCGTGCGTTACGCCTTCAAGAACCTGCCGCTTTTCACTTGGCCCGCGTGGCCCCTGGCGGTGTGGGCCTGGCTCAGTTGGGGCGGTCTGCGCCGCAAGCCGCATATTGCAGTGCCGCTTTCGGTCGTCGCTCCTGTGCTGGTCCTCGTCGTGTTGCAAAGCCACCAAACGAACCGGCTTTACATGCTGCTGTTGCCGCCGCTCGCCGTGCTGGCAACGTTCGCCTTACCGACGCTCAAACGTGGCGCCATCAACGCGATCGACTGGTTCGCGCTGCTCAGCTTCACGATTCTCGGCACATTCGTCTGGCTGGTCTGGCTGGCGTCGCAAACGGGTTTCCCCGCCCCGCTCGCGCGCAACCTCGCGCGGCTCGTGCCGGGCTTCGTGCCGCATTTCGATGTGCTCTCCTTCGTCTGCGCCATCGGCGTCACCGCGTGCTGGCTTGCGCTCGCGCGCTGGCGTCTGGCACGGCATCCGAACGTGCTCTGGCGCAGTGTGGTGCTCTCTAGCGCCGGCACGACGTTGATGTGGGTGCTGCTGATGACGCTGTGGCTGCCGATCGTCAACTACAGCCGGACCTATCGCGATGTCGCGATGCAGATCGCCGAGCATCTGCCCGACGACTACCGCTGCATTTCGCCGGTTCGCCTCGGCGACGCACAGCTCGCATCGTTCGCTTACTTTGGCGACATGCAATTCTCGTTCAGCGGGGACTGCGACGTGTTGCTGCGCCAGGATGCGCAAGACTTCATCGCGCCGAGCCCGATGCCGAGCTACGTTTGGAAGCTCGTATGGGAAGGCCGCCGCGCAGCGGACCGTGACGAACGCTTCCGCCTCTATGTGCGCGTCGATCGTCCGACGCCGCCCGCACCGCGGCGCAAGCATCCGATTCACCGGCGGTAGCCATGTTCGCGGACATCCGCAATATCGCGGGGCTCGCATGGCCGGTGCTCGTCGGGCAACTCGCCATCATCGCATTCGGAGTCATCGATACCGCCATGGTGGGCCGCTTCTCCGCGGTCGATCTTGCCGCGCTCGGACTCGGCTCATCCATCTATGTGTCGGTCTACGTCGGTCTGACGGGCGTCGTGCTCGCGCTGCAGCCCATCGCCGGTCAGCTTTTCGGCGCGCGCCGTCACGCCGAAATCGGCGAGGAGGTTCGCCAGGCACTCTGGCTTGCGGCGGGACTTGCCGTGCTCGGCTTCGCGGTCATGTACTTCCCCGCGCCGTTGCTCGCCATTGCGCGCGTTCCCGCGGCGCTCTACGAACGAACCGAGCTTTACCTGCGCATCGCCGCGTTCGGTCTGCCAGCCAGCCTCGCCTTTCGCGTCTATTCGGCACTCGCCAACGCGGTGGGCAAGCCACGGCTCGTCATGATGCTGCAAGTCGCAGCGCTCCTGGCGAAAGTCGCGTTGAACCTCTGGTTCATCTTCGGCGGCTTGGGGCTCCCGCCGTTGGGCGGCCCGGGCTGCGCACTCGCCAGCACACTGATCAACTTCGCGCTCGCGGGCATTGCTCTGACCTTGCTCGCCAGGCTGGAGCTTTTCGCCCCGTTCGGAATCTTCGCGCGCTTTTGCTGGCCCAGCGTCCAGCGGCTCGCGGCGCTCCTCAAGCTGGGGCTGCCCATGGGGCTCTCGTATCTGATCGAGGTCACCTCATACACGTTCATGGCGCTTTTTATCGCGCGCTTCGGCACGACCACCCTCGCCGGGCATCAGATCGTCGGCAACTTCGGCGCGGTGCTCTACATGACACCGATGTCGATCGGCATCGCCACCTCCACGCTCGTGGCCCATGCACTCGGCGGCGGGCGCCATGATGCCGCGCGGGCGCTCGCACGGCACGGCATCGCCCTGGCCTGCGCGATCGGATGCGGCTACGCCGCTGTCTCCTGGCTGCTCCGCCCGTTGATCCTCGCGGGCTACACGCCCGACGCGGCCGTCATCGCTGCGGCCATGCCGCTTTTGCCGATCATGCTCGTCTACCACATCTTCGATACCTTTCAGACGGCCACGGCGTTCGTGCTGCGAGCCTATAAGGTTGCCGTTGTACCAACCGTGATCTACGCCGTGGCGCTTTGGGGGGTTGGACTCGGCGGCGGTTATCTGCTCGGCTTCGATATCGGCGGCGCCGTACCCGAATGGCTGAGAGGCGCGCGCGGATTCTGGGCGGCCAATGCCGCGAGTCTCGCGGCGGCCGGCGCGGGCCTCTTCGTCCATTGGCGCTCGGTCAGCGCGCGCCTCGCGCGTAATGCTCAGGCCACCTCAGGCGCATCGACCGGGTCCTGACGGCCCTCGAACACCTCCCGGGCCGCGAAGAGCGCGTTGAGCGCCGCTGGAAAACCGGCATAGACCGCCATCTGCATGAAGACTTCGACGATCTCGGTCTGGGTCACACCGACATTGAGCGCGCCTTCGATGTGTACTTTCAATTGCGCCGTCGCATTGCCGAGCGCCGCAAGCGCCGCGATGGTCGCAATCTCCCGCGACTTCAGATCGAGCCCCGGGCGGCTATAGATATCGCCGAACGGGAATTCGATCAAGAGACGCGCGAAGTCAGGCGCGATCGGCGCCAGCGCGGCAATCACGCGCTCACCGGCTTGCCCGTCGATTTCCCTCAGCTTGTTCCATCCCCGCGCGTAGCGTTGTTCGGCGGCCGGGGCGTTCGTTTCGGTGTTTTGCATGGCAAGTCCTTTCGTCGTTGAGTCGTCATGGCCCGGCTGGCATCGTCGGCCGACCGGATCCGCGTCATGTCGTGCGCGAGTACCTCGTAGTGGCGAATCTTCTCGTCGATCGCCGTGAGGTTCGTCTGCAACTGTGCAAGCTGATCGAGCACGCTCTGGCGATGCTCGATCAGCAGCGCGAGCCGCTCTTGCGCCGTTTCGTCGCCGCGGGCACGCAATGCCGCAAAAGCCTGCATGCCGGCAATCGACATGCCGGTCGCCTTCAGTCGCATCACGAATCGCAGCCAGTCCATATCGGTGCGCGCATAAAGCCTGTGACCCGCGTCGGTACGCGAGACCGGCAACAGCAGGCCGGCCTGCTCGTAGTAGCGCAGCGTATGCGTCGATACGCCGAGCTCGGCGGCCATGCGTCCGATCGTGAGCGCTTCTGACATGACATCCTCAACGTTAAGACTTCGAGTGCACACGAAGTCAAGCACCCGTTACACCGAAACACAATAAAAAAAACGGCCGAGCATCATGGGCTCGGCCGCCGCTGCGCCGCATGATCTGCGGCGAATCAGTGAACGACACGCTCGAACACGAACTTGCCGTCTTGCAGGTCCACAGGAATCACGTCCTTCGGGCCGAACCTGCCCGCGAGAATCAGCTTGGCGACCGGGTTCTCGATCTCCTGCTGGATCGCGCGCTTCAATGGCCGCGCCCCGAAGAGCGGGTCGTATCCAACCTTCCCGATCTGCTCCAGCGCTTCATCGGAAACGACGAGCTGCATTTCGAGCTTCGCGAGCCGGTCGTGCAACCGCTCCAGCTGGATCTTCGCGATCGATTCGATGTTCTTGCGATCGAGCGCATGGAACACGACGACCTCGTCGATCCGATTCAGGAACTCGGGACGGAAGTGCTGCTTGACCTCGGTCCACACCGCATCCTTGATCGCTTCCTGCGGCTCGCCCGACATCGCTTGAATCATTTGCGAGCCGAGATTCGACGTCATGACGATCACCGTATTCTTGAAGTCCACGGTACGTCCCTGACCGTCGGTCATGCGGCCGTCGTCGAGCACCTGCAACAGCACATTGAAGACATCGGGGTGCGCCTTTTCGATTTCATCGAGCAAGATGACACTGTACGGCTTGCGACGCACGGCCTCGGTCAGATAGCCGCCCTCTTCATAGCCTATATAGCCGGGCGGCGCGCCGATGAGACGGGCGACGCTGTGCTTTTCCATGAACTCGCTCATATCGATGCGAATGAGGTGCTCCTCCGAATCGAACAAGAACGACGCGAGCGCCTTGCACAGTTCGGTCTTGCCGACCCCCGTCGGGCCCAGGAACAGGAACGAGCCGTATGGCCGGTTCGGATCCGCGAGCCCCGCGCGCGAGCGGCGAATCGCGTCCGCCACGGCGCTGATTGCCTCGTCCTGACCCACGACACGCTCGTGCAGCTTGCCCTCGATCTGCAACAGTTTTTCCCGCTCGCCTTGCATCATGCGCGACACCGGAATGCCCGTTGCACGCGATACCACTTCGGCGATTTCCTCGGCGCCCACTTGCGTGCGCAACAGACGCGGACGCTCGGGATTGTGCTGCTCCTTCGCCTCGGCCTGCGTGACTTGCTTCAAGCGCGCCTCGAGCTCCGGCAGCTTGCCGTATTGCAGCTCCGCGACCTTTTCGAGCTTGCCCTCGCGCTGCAATCGCGTGATTTCGGCGCGCGTTTTCTCGATCTCTTCCTTCAGCTGCGCGCTACCTTGAACGGCCGCCTTTTCGGCCGTCCAGATCTGCTCGAGGTCCGAGTACTCGCGGTTGAGCCGCTCGATCTCCTCCTCGATCAATTGCAGCCGCTTTTGCGATGCCTCGTCCTTTTCCTTTTTCACTGCCTCGCGCTCGATCTTGAGCTGAATCAGCCGCCGGTCGAGACGGTCCATCGCTTCGGGCTTCGAATCGATTTCCATCTTGATCTTCGAAGCGGCTTCGTCGATGAGGTCGATGGCCTTGTCAGGCAGGAAGCGATCGGTGATATAGCGGTGCGACAACTCGGCCGCGGCCACGATCGCGGGATCCGTGATCTCCACGCCGTGGTGGAGCTCGTAGCGTTCCTGCAGACCCCGCAATATCGCGATCGTCGCCTCGACGGAGGGTTCCTCGACGAGCACTTTCTGAAAGCGCCGCTCGAGCGCGGCATCTTTTTCGATGTACTTGCGATACTCGTCGAGCGTCGTCGCGCCGATGCAGTGCAACTCGCCTCGCGAGAGCGCCGGCTTGAGCATGTTGCCCGCGTCGATCGCACCTTCCGCCTTGCCGGCGCCCACCATCGTATGGATTTCGTCGATGAAGACGATCGTCTGCCCTTCATCGCGCGCGATATCGTGCAACACCGCCTTTAGGCGCTCCTCGAACTCGCCTCGGTATTTGGCGCCGGCAAGCAGGCCGGCCATGTCGAGCGATAGAACGCGCTTGTTCTTGAGCGATTCCGGCACCTCGCCGTTGACGATGCGCTGCGCAAGCCCTTCGACGATCGCGGTCTTCCCGACGCCGGGCTCGCCGATCAGTACCGGGTTGTTCTTGGTGCGGCGCTGAAGAATCTGGATGGAACGGCGAATTTCGTCGTCGCGCCCGATCACCGGGTCGAGCTTGCCGGCGCGCGCGCGCTCGGTCAGGTCGATCGTGTACTTTTTGAGCGCCTCGCGCTGGCTCTCGGCCTCGGCGCTATGCACCTGGGCTCCACCGCGCACAGCGGCGATCGCCGTCTCGAGCGCGCGGCGCGTCAGACCATGCTCGCGCAGCAGCTTGCCGGCCTCGCCCTTGTCGTCGGCCACGGCAAGCAGGAACATCTCGCTCGCGATGAACGTATCGCTCAGTTGCTGCGCTTCCTTGTCGGCCTGATTCAAAAGACCGTTGAGCTCGCGGCTCAGCTGGATGTTGCCATCGGTTCCCTGCACCTGCGGCAGGCGCGCAATCGCTTCGTTGACAGCCGTTTGCAAAGCCTGGATATGCACGCCGGCACGGGAGAGCAGCGAGCGCGAGGAGCCGTCTTCCTGCGCGATCAGGGCCGCCAGGACGTGTACGGGCTCGAGATACTGGTTGCCTCGGCCGACGGCAATGCTTTGCGCGTCGGCCAGCGCTTCCTGAAATTTGGTGGTGAACTTGTCGATTCTCATGAAGAGACCTCCAATTTTGACTACCACCAACATGAGGGGCGAGCCGCGCGTTTCAAGCGTGCCCGATCAAATCAGGTGTCGCCGCCATCGGCGACGGCGATTGGTACGATCGTCCTTCCGCCGGCATCGGGTGCCGCGACGAGCGGCACGCCGAGCAGTGCGGCAAGCGGCGCCCCCTGTCCGACGAGATCGGCGAGCGTGTGCCGGTCCAGCTCCGCAAGGAATGCGCCACGCGCTGCCTCGAAAATGTGTCTGAGCCGGCATTGCGGCTCGATGACGCACTGTCGGGCCTCGCCGCCGCCGCGTTCGAAACAACCGACGAGCGCAAAATCGGTCTCGGTCGCCCGGACCACCTCGCCGATCGTCAGCGCAAGCGACCGGTCATTGAGCCGCAGGCCGCCATGGCGGCCCCGTATCGTGTCGATCCACCCGCGCTCGCCGAGCTGCTGCACGACCTTCATCAAATGGTTCTTCGAGATTCCATAGGCATCCGAGATGTCCTGAATCGTCGACAGGCCGTCGCGGCGGACGGCCAGATACAGCATCACGCGCAACGCGTAGTCGGTGTAGTCGGTCAATCTCATGGCTTGGTTCGCATCGGCATTTGGGGGTACGAGCGCCCGGGCGGGCAAAAACCGTGTCCAGCGAAGGGTTGTCTACACGGCGTGTTGACCATAACATGCGTTGCCGGGATGGGTTCACGCAGTGCGGCATCGGAATTGCCCATCTCGATAAGGAATGAAGTATGGCGCGCCGTTTCGCCGCATGCCAGCGCGCTCCCTCGGAAATTGCGATGACTACCCCACCCCGTCCCGGCGGACAGACGCCCGGCGCCTGCCCCGCAGCCCCCGCTCGCGAGAGCGCACCGACCGAAGCGAACATCCGCGAGCTCGTCTACGCGTTTTACGACCGCGTACGGGCCGATGCGCTGCTCGGGCCGGTTTTCGATGCCGTACTGCACGGCCGCTGGGACGAGCACCTGCCGAAGATGTGCCTCTTCTGGGGCGCGCTGGTGCTTGGCGACAAGCGCTACCGCGGCAACGTCCAGTCGGCGCACCAACCGATCGAGGGGCTCGAACCCGGGCATTTCAGCCGCTGGCTGCACCTTTTTCTCGATACCGTCTGCGATCGCTACGAGCCCGCGGCGGCCGTACGATTCATGGAGCCCGCGCTGCGCATTGCGCAAAGCTTGCAGCTCTCGCGCTTCGGTTGGGACTACGAGGTCCCGCCGGAACAGCAAGCTCTGCTCGAGCGCATCGCGCCGAGGCGGCCCGCCGAAGATACATCGGCGGTTTCGCCCAACGGCAGACGGCGCGCACCGGCGGAGCCATTTCCGGCCAAAATCATCGGCCGCGGCAACGACGAGGTTTCCTAGCGGTCTCCGGGCTCCGTGCCTGCGTCGCTCGACGCAATGGTGGCATTGGGGGCGTTGGTGGCATTGGTGGCCTCGATACCCCAGCGCGCCAGTGCGGCGTCGTCGGTCACGCGCGCATCCACCCAACGCGAACCGGCCGGCGTCGTCTCCTTCTTCCAGAATGGCGCCTGAGTCTTGAGGTAGTCCATCACGAACTCGCACGCCGAGAACGCGTCGCCACGGTGAGCCGCCGTGGCGGCCGCCAGTACGATCTGATCGAGCGGATACAGCTTGCCCACGCGGTGCACGATGAGCACGTCCGAGCCGGGCCAACGCCGCCGGGCTTCGTCGACGATCGACTCCAGCGCTTTTTCGGTCATGCCCGGGTAATGCTCGAGCTCCATGGCGACGACGTCGTCGCCGTCGTTCATATCGCGTACCGTTCCGACGAAGCACGCCACCGCGCCCACTTTGGGGTTATGCGCACGCAGCGCAGCCACCTCGGTGCTCAAATCGAAGTCGGCGGTCTGAACACGCACAGTCATAAGCCCCTCCTCGTTCGCGGCTCGCGCTCACCCACCCGTCACAGGCGGAAAAAACGCGACTTCGCAGCCGTCGGTCAGCCGCGCGGCCGCATCGGTCATCGTCTGATTGCAGGCCATGCGCAAGGCGCGCCCCTCGGCGAGCGCCTCGCTCCAGGCGCCGCCGCGCGCGCGCAGCCACGCTCGCAGGTCGCCGATGGTGCTGATGCCCTCGGGCAATTCGACCGACTCGTGCGCGAGGCCCAGCGATTCCCGCACGCTTGCGAAATACCTCAGTTCGATTTTCATTCGATGCCAATTCGCCGTTCGGTACCGCCCGTCAGCCGAGCAGCTCCGAAAAAGGAAGAAAACGTACGGTCTCCCCCGCGCTGATCGCGTGATTGGGCGGATTGTCGATGAGGCCATCCCCCCATACGGTCGAGGTCAGCACGGCCGAACTCTGATTCGGGAAGAGCTCGAGCCCGCCTGCCGCATTGATGCGCGCGCGCAGGAACTCGTTGCGACGATCGGCCTTTGCTTGCGTAAAGTCCGCGCGCAGCGATATGGCGCGCGGCGCCACGTCGTGAGCGCCCCCGAGCCGCAGCAGGAACGGACGGACGAACAGCAAAAAGGTCACGAAGCTGGAAACCGGGTTGCCGGGCAGACCGACGAAAAAGGTCTCAGCCTCCATCGCGGACGAACCTTCGCTCGGAGCGGACGCCTGAGCGCGGCTCGCCGCCTGGCTGCGCACCGCACCGAACGCGAGCGGCTTGCCGGGCTTCATCGCGATCTGCCAGAGGGAAAGGCGGCCCAGCGCTTCGAGCGCAGGTCTGACGTGATCTTCTTCGCCGACGGATACGCCGCCGGACGTCAGAATCAGATCATGCTCCCGCGCGGCCGTGGCCAGCGCCTCGCGGGTGGCGTCGAGCCGATCCGGTACGATGCCATAGTCGGTGACGGTGCAACCGAGCCGCTCCAGCAGCCCGCGCAACGTGAACCGGTTCGAGTTGTAGATTCGCCCGGGCGCGAGCGGCTCGCCCGGCATCGTCAACTCGTCGCCCGTGAAAAACACCGCGACCTTCACCCGGCGCGTCACCGTCAGCGCGGCGCACCCGATGGAGGCCGCGAGGCCCAGCGCCTGCGGTGTCAAGCGGGTGCCGGCCGGCAATATCACCGCGCCGCGCCGGATATCGGCGCCCTGCATCGTGATCCACTCGCCCGGCCGCGGGGTATGCAAAATTTGCACGCTATCGCCCGACGCCTCGGTCTGCTCCTGCATAACCACCGCATCGGCGCCCGGCGGAACCGGGGCGCCCGTGAAGATGCGCGCCGCGGTCCCGGCCGCAAGCGGAGCAGCCTGTTGACCGGCGGCAATCCGCTGCGAAACCGGCAGCGCCCGTTCTCCATGGAGCAACTCCGCGCTGCGAACGGCGTAGCCGTCCATTGCGCTCGTGTTCATGGGCGGAACGTCGATGGCGGACACCACGTCGGCGGCCAGGACGCGCCCGAGCGCCTCGACGGTCGGCACTGTTTCGGTGCCGGAGACGGGCCGTGCGGCCGCGAGCAGCGCGGCGAGCGCGTCGGCCGTCGACATGAGCGGTGGGCGGGTTGATGTTGCGCTTGGCGTGGACATCGGTCTGACGGGCGAGTCTGAAGGCGAGACTCTCATTGTAGCGACGTGCGCCGCGTACGGTGCGCCGCCGTTGCCGACAGCTCGCCGGGACGCCGGCCTCAAAGCCCGGTATGGGTCGTGATGAACTCCTTCACGCGGCCCGCATCGGCCGGCAGCACCTCGAAGCGCTGCGGCAGCGACTCGATCCCCTCGAACCCGGCCGGCCGTTCGGGGTCGCGTCCGAGCGCCTCGCGAATCGTTTCGCCGAACTTGATGGGCTGCGCCGTCTCCAGCACGACCATCGGCACGCCGGGCTCGAGATGCTCTCGGGCCACCTTGACGCCGTCGGCGGTATGCGTGTCGATCATCGTGCCGTAGCGGGAGAAGACATCGCGGATCGTCGCGACACGGTCCGCATGCGTGCTGCGTCCCGAAACGAAGCCGAATTCGCGCACGCGGGCAAAATCGCCGCTCGCGGCCAGATCGAAGCCGCCCTTTTCCTCGACGTCGCGAAAGAGCTGCAGTACACGCGACGGATCGCGGCCCAGCAGATCGAAGACGAAACGCTCGAAATTCGACGCCTTCGAGATGTCCATGCTCGGGCTGCTCGTATGGAACGTCTGAGCCGCGCCGCGCACGCGATAGACGCCGGTGCGGAAGAATTCGTCGAGTACGTCGTTTTCGTTGGTGGCGACGACGAGTTTGGCGATCGGCAACCCCATCATGCGTGCGATGTGCCCCGCGCAGACATTGCCGAAGTTGCCGGAGGGCACCGTGAACGACACGCGCTCGTCGTTCGAGCGTGTCGCCGCGAAATAACCCTTGAAGTAATAGACGACCTGAGCCACCACGCGCGCCCAGTTGATCGAATTGACCGTGCCGATATGCTGCCGCGATTTGAACGCGTGATCGTTCGACACCGCCTTCACGATGTCCTGACAGTCGTCGAAGACGCCTTCGACGGCAATGTTGAAGATGTTCGGCTCTTGCAGGCTGTACATCTGCGCCGTCTGGAACGCACTCATCTTGCGATGCGGCGAAAGCATGAAAACGCGCACGCCGGCCTTGCCTCGCATCGCATATTCAGCCGCGCTGCCCGTGTCGCCCGATGTGGCGCCGAGGATGTTCAGCGTCTGCCCATGCTTCGCGAGCGCATACTCGAACAGATTGCCGAGCAGTTGCATCGCCATGTCCTTGAACGCAAGCGTCGGACCGTTCGACAGCTCGACGAGTGCGAGCGGCGCGCCGTTCTCCACCCCGAGCTGCCTCACTGGCGTGATCGCCTCGGCGTCGTCGCCCGAGCGCGCGTTGCAATAGACGTCGGCGCGGTAGGTGCGCCGCGTCAGCGCGCGCAGATCGTCGGCCGGGATGTCGTCGGTGAACTTCGACAGGACTTCGAAGGCGAGGTCGGCATAAGGCAGAGCGCGCCAGCGCGCGAGTTCCTCGGTCGAGACACGAGGGTATTCAGCCGGCAGGTACAGACCGCCGTCCTTCGCGAGACCACCCAGCAAGATGTCGGAGAACGTATGGCGCTCGCCGATGCCGGCGCCACGCGTCGAAATGTAGTTCATAAGGAATCTCTCTTCGGCTCAGGCAAGCGCTTCGATGCGCAGTTTCGTGACGTTCGAGACGACGGTCGCGAGCGCCTCGATCCGAGCGATGGCCGCATTGACGTTTTTCTCGAGCGTCTCGTGCGTGATGATGACGACGTCCGTCTGCCCGTCCCCGGCGACCTGCTCCGCTTCGCGTTGCAGCATGGCATCGATGGAGATGCCCGCGTCGGCAAGCAGGCGCGTGACATCGGCAAGCACGCCTGTCACATCCGCCACGCGCAGGCGCAGGTAATAGCCGCTCGTGACCTCTTCGATCGGCAGCACCGGCGTGTCCGACAGGCTTTGCGGCTGGAACGCGAGGTGCGGCACGCGATGCTCGGGATCCGCCGTATGCAGGCGGGTCACATCGACGAGATCGGCGACGACGGCCGATGCCGTCGGTTCCGCGCCCGCGCCCTTGCCGTAGTAAAGCGTCGCGCCGACAGCATCGCCATGCACTTCGACCGCGTTCATGGCGCCTTCGACGCTCGCGATGAGGCGCTTGGCCGGAATGAGCGTAGGGTGCACGCGCAACTCGATGCCGCGCGCCGTGCGCCGCGTGATGCCAAGCAGCTTGATGCGATAACCGAGGTCTTCGGCGTACTTGAGATCGGTGGCATCGAGCTTCGAGATGCCTTCGACGTAGGCGCGATCGAATTGCATCGGCACGCCGAACGCGATGGCGCTCATGATCGTGAGTTTATGCGCGGCGTCGATGCCTTCCACATCGAAGGTCGGGTCCGCTTCGGCATAGCCGAGTGCCTGCGCGCCCGCAAGCGCTGTCGCGAAGTCGACCCCGCGTTCGCGCATCTCCGAAAGAATGTAATTCGTCGTTCCGTTGATGATGCCCGCAATGTACTGAATGCGATTGGCCGTCAGGCCCTCGCGCAGTGCCTTGATGATCGGAATACCGCCCGCCACCGCCGCCTCGAACGCCACCATGACGCCTTTCTCGCGCGCCGCCGCGAAAATCTCGGTGCCATGCACGGCCAGGAGCGCCTTGTTCGCAGTGACGACATGTTTGCCGTTGGCGATGGCACGCAGCACGAGTTCGCGTGCGATACCGCTGCCGCCGATCATCTCGGCCACGATGCCGATCGCCGGATCGTCCACGACGGCGTTGAAATCGGCACCGACTTGCACATCGCTCGCGGCCTCGCCCAGGGCGGCAAGCGCCTTGGCCGGGTTGCGCACGGCGATGCGAGCGATTTCGATGCCGCGTCCGGCGCGGCGTTTGATTTCTTCCTGATTGCGCCGCAGCACCGTGAAGGTGCCGCTTCCTACCGTGCCGAAGCCCAACAGGCCAACTTTGATCGGTTCCATGCAGCGTCTGAGTCGATTGGATAATGCGTTGATGAGTGTGTCCTGCGCCCGCGCCTCGCGTAGCGTCACATGCTGTGACGTTTGCGGTAGCCCTCGAGAAACCGCGCGATGCGGTTGATCGAATCGGTCAGATCGTCGGCGTTCGGCAGGAACACGACCCGGAAGTGATCGGGACTCGGCCAGTTGAAACCCGTGCCTTGCACGAGCAACACACGCTCTTCGAGCAGCAGATCGAGCACGAACTGCTGATCGTCCTGGATCGGATAGACCTTCGGGTCGAGCCGCGGAAACATGTACAGCGCGGCCTCGGGCTTCACGCAGCTGACGCCCGGGATCGCATTGAGCATCTCGTAGGCAATCTGGCGCTGCTTGTGCAGCCGCCCGCCCGGCATGATGAGATCGTCGATGCTCTGATAGCCGCCCAGCGCGGTCTGAATGGCGTACTGTCCCGGCACATTGGGGCAAAGGCGCATCGAGGCGAGGATGCCGAGCCCCTCGAAGTAGTCTTTTGCACGCCGGCGGTTCTCGCCTGTCAACCCCGAGACGTACATCCAGCCGGCGCGGTAGCCGCACGAACGGTAGCTCTTCGAGAGGCTGTTGAAGGTAACCGTCAGCACGTCCTCGGACAATGCGGCGACCGACGTGTGCTTCTTGCCGTCGTAGACGATCTTGTCGTAGACCTCGTCGGCGAAAATGACGAGGCCGTGCTGGCGCGCGATCTCAAGCAAATCGAGCAGCAATTCGTCCGAGTAGAGCGCACCCGTCGGATTGTTCGGGTTGATGATGATGAGCGCACGCGTGTTCGGCGTGATTTTCGCGCGCACATCGTCGAGATCGGGCATCCAGCCGTTCGATTCGTCGCACAGATAGTGCACGGGCGTGCCGCCGGACAGACTCACCGCGGCCGTCCACAACGGATAGTCGGGCGCCGGCAGCAGGACTTCATCGCCGTCGTTGAGCAAGCCCTGCATGGCCATCACGATCAGTTCGGACGCGCCGTTGCCGATGTAAATGTCGTCGAGCTCGACCCCCGCCACGCCCTTTTGCTGCGTGTAGTGCATGATCGCCTTGCGCGCCGCGAACACGCCCTTCGAATCCGAATAACCCGACGAAGCGGGCAGATTGCGGATCATGTCCTGGACGATTTCCTCGGGCGCATCGAAGCCGAACGGGGCGAGATTGCCGATGTTGAGCTTGATGATCTTGTGGCCTTCGTCCTCGAGGCGCTTGGCGTGCTCGAGCACGGGCCCGCGGATGTCGTAGCAGACATTCAACAGCTTGTTCGATTTGAGAATCGGTTTCACGGCGACACTGTTCCTCGGGAAAGGCCTGAAGGGGCGAAAGCGCTGGCAGCCGAGGCGCCGGACGCGCCAGGACGGTGCCGGGCGCGGCGGCGAATTCACCGGGTGGGGGAGCACGCGAGGCGGGCCAACGCGTCAGCGCTTTTGGCGCTCGTTGCCAGACTCCCCGCGCGGCAATCGCGATGCAAAGGGCGCCGCCAGGCGGCTAAAAAGTTATAATTTAGCGGATTTCGGCCAACTTTCGCAATGCACAATCGCTAGGAGCCGAAAGCCAGCCGGGAAACTACGGAAAAAACGGATTTGAAATTACACCAGGATTCGAGCGGCGCCCTGAACACGGTCACCGGTTACGGCGCCCACTATGTGGAGATCAATCTCCAGCGCCACGAAAGCAGCGTCGTCGTGGTGCCGGACGCGCCCGTCGTCGACTGGCCCGTCTCGTCGTTCGACATGCTGAGCGTGGAACACTTCGAGATCGTGCTGGCCACCGAGCCGGAGGTGGTCGTCTTCGGCACGGGCGCACGCCTGCGGTTTGCACATCCGCGTCTGACGGCCGCGCTCACGGCGCGACGCATTGGCGTCGAATCGATGGATTTCATGGCCGCCTGCCGGACTTACAACATTCTGATGGCCGAAGGCCGCCGGGTCGCCGCGGCGCTGCTCATCGAGCGATGACGGTTCGCCGCGCGTGCCGTGCCGCGTCCGGGAGCGCAGTCGTAGCGGCGGCGCTCTCAGCGGTACGAGGAGCCGGCCGTGCGCCGGCGGCGCGCCGTGCCGTCCATACCCATTGGCCGCTTCCGCGGCTTCGCTAAACGGATTCCGACTCATGCCGCTTCAACGTTACTCCCGCTCCGCCGGCGCCAGTCCGGCAGACGGCCATGCCCCGTACGGCGCGGGCCTCGCGCAGCAGTTGCCGGCGGGCCGCGTCGCCATCGCCTTGCTCGTCCTTGCGCTGGCCATCATCTGGTTCGCGCCGCTCGGCTTGCGGCATCTCGTGCCGAGCGACGAAGGCCGCTACGCCGAAATGGCCCGCGAGATGCTCGTCACGGGCGACTGGATCACGCCGCGCTACAACGGCTACAAATACTTCGAAAAGCCGCCGCTGCAGACCTGGGCCAACGCCCTGACGTTCGCCTGGTTCGGCATCGGCGAGTGGCAAGCCCGGCTCTACACGGCATTGACAGGCTTCGCCGGCGTATTGCTGGCCGGCTTCACGGCCCGGCGGCTCGTGAGCCCCGCCGCGGGTTTCGCCACGGCGCTGGTGCTGGCGAGCGCGCCCTACTGGAACCTGATGGGGCACTTCGACACGCTCGACATGGGCCTCTCGTTCTGGATGGAATGCGCGCTGTGCACGTTGCTGCTCGCCCAGCGCGCCGACGCCGCCAAGCGCGAGCGCCGCGCGTGGATGTGGGCATGCTGGGCGGCCATGGCGCTGGCGGTACTCTCGAAAGGGCTCGTCGGGCTCATCCTGCCCGGCGCCACGCTCGTCTTTTACACGCTGATCGAGCGCGACTGGGCCATCTGGAAGCGCCTTCATCTCGCGAGCGGGCTCGTCGTCTTCTTCGCCATCGCCGCGCCCTGGTTCGTGCTCGTTCAACTGCGCAACCCGGAATTCTTCAATTTTTTCTTCGTCGTCCAGCAATTCGAGCGCTACCTCACGCCCGACCAGCACCGCCCTGGGCCAATCCATTATTTCGTCTGGGTCGTCCTCGTCGGTTTCCTGCCGTGGCTGTCGATCGCGGCGCAAAGCCTGCGTCACGCGGCACGCGCGCCGCGCGAGGCGAACGGCTTCAGGCCCGCGATGCTGCTGTTCGTCTGGACGGCCTTCATCTTCGTCTTTTTCAGCGTATCGCATTCGAAGCTCGTTTCGTATGTGCTGCCGATCGCCCCTGCGCTGGCCCTCGTCATCGGCGCCTATTTGCCGCATGTTTCGCGCGATGCATGGCGCCGCCATCTGCTCGGCTATCTCGCCCTGCTGGCGATCGTCGCCGTCGGGGCCATCTTCATCGGCCGCTTCGGCGATGCCCGCACGCCGAACGCGCTTTATCTGGAATTTCGCAACTGGGTGTTCGCGGCGGTGGGCGTCGCCGCCGCGCTCACGCTGCTGGCGCTCTGGATCAACCGGCGCGCGCAGGCTTCGGTGCTGCCTTCGGCAACCGCATTCGCCGCGGCGTGGCTGATGCTGGCGACCATCGCGGGCACGGGCCACGAAGCATTCGGCCGGTATAGTTCCGGTGCGCTTCTCGCACCGGCCGTCAAAGCGGCACTTGCGCGGCTGCCGGCCGACGCACCGTTCTACTCCGTCGGCCTGCTCGATCACACGTTGCCGTTTTACGTCGGCCATACGACGATCATGGTCCAGGACGCGAACGAACTGACGTTCGGCGTCCACCAGGAACCGCAAAAATGGGTCCCGACCATCGCCGAATGGATCGAGCGCTGGAAGGCCGCGCCGTACGGGCTGGCGGTCATGACCCTCTCGCGCTACGACGAACTGGCGGCCGCCCATGTGCCGATGCGCGTCATTGCTCGTGACACGCGCCGCGTGGTCGTGGAGAAACCCGGCGCCCCATGAAGCTGCATCTGAATCCGAACCCGAACCTGTCGGCGCCGCGCGTGCGGCGCCTCCGCGATTTCCAATGAACCCAATTTCGCTATTTTGCATTCTGGCTGGCGTGACACTGAACGCCGGCGCGCAGTTGCTGCTCAAGGCCGGCGTGAACGCCGTTGGACACTTCGAATTCACCCGTGCGAACATTGTGCCCATTGGCCTGAAACTCGCCACCCAGGTGCCGATCGTCGGCGGTCTGGCCTGCTACGTCGTCAGCGTGGCTGTCTGGGTCGTCGGGCTATCGCGCGTCGACGTGTCGGTTGCCTATCCGATGCTTTCGCTCGGCTACGTCGTCAACGCATTTGCAGCCTGGTATTTGTTCGGCGAAGCGCTGTCGGTACACCGGCTGGCAGGCATTGCCATTATTCTGGTCGGCGTCGTGGTCCTCGCGCGCAGCTGAGCCTCACCGGCTGCCCCGTTCTTTTTATCCATGCACAGCATTCATCATTCATGACCCAGCAAGCCCTCCCCTTTTTGCCGTTCGTGCGGCCCGAGATCGACGAGGACACGATTCAGGGCGTAGCCGACGTGCTGCGCTCCGGCTGGATCACCACCGGCCCTCAGAACACGGCTTTCGAGAAACAATTGTCCGAGTTCTGTGGGGGCCGTCCCGTGCGCACGTTCAATTCGGGCACGGCCACGCTCGAAATCGGCTTGCGCATCGCGGGGGTCGGCCCCGGCGACGAGGTCATCACGTCGCCCATTTCATGGGTCGCGACAGCGAACGTCATCCTCGAGGTCGGGGCGACACCGGTTTTCGTCGATATCGATCCGCTCACCCGCAATCTCGATCTGAATCTCATCGAACAGGCCATCACGCCGCGCACGAAGGCGATCATTCCGGTCTATCTTGCGGGGCTGCCCGTCGACATGGACCGGCTCTACGAGATCGCGCGCGCCTACAAGCTGCGTGTCGTCGAGGACGCAGCGCAGGCGATCGGCGCCACCTGGGGCGGCGAGCGCATCGGCAAGCTCGGTGACCTCGTCTCGTTCAGCTTTCACGCGAACAAGAATCTGACCTCCATCGAAGGGGGCGCGCTCGTGCTCAACGACGAACACGAAGCCGAACTCGCGCGCAAGTACCGGTTGCAAGGCATCACCCGCACGGGCTACGACGGCATGGACTGCGATCTGCTTGGCGGCAAGTACAACCTGACCGACGTGGCGGCGCGCGTGGGGCTCGGGCAATTGGCGCGGCTCGAGCGCTTCGTCGCGCAACGCAAGACGCTGGCGCGGGCATATTTCGAAGGGTTCGAAAACGGCGCCGCGAGCGCGCTCGGTACCGGGCTGCCCGTGCGCGACTTCGAAAACGGCAATTGGCACATGTTCCAGATCGCCCTACCGCTCGCGCGGCTCACGATCGATCGCGCCGGCTTCATGCAGAAGATGCATGACACCTATGGCATTGGCACAGGCGTGCATTACCCCGCCATCCATCTGTTCACGCTTTATCGCGCGCGCGGCTTCGCACCGGGCATGTTCCCGCACGCCGAGCGCTACGGCGCGTCTACGCTCACGCTGCCGCTTTTCACGCAAATGACCGAAGCCGATGTGGCTCGCGTCACCGCCGCCGTCAATGAAATCTGCGAACATCACGGGAAATAAGCGGACATGACTTATACGGAATATCGTTCGACGCATCCTGAAGTGTCGGTGATCATCCCGGTCTACAACGAAGAAGCCGGCCTCAAGGCGCTTTTCGCGCGTCTGTATCCCGCGCTCGACGCGCTGCGCACAACCTATGAAGTCATCTTCGTCAATGACGGCAGCCGCGACAAATCGGCGGCAATGCTCGCCGAGCAGTTTCGTGCGCGCCCCGATACCACGCGCGTCGTTCTGTTGAACGGCAATTACGGGCAGCACATGGCGATTCTCGCGGGTTTCGAGCAATCGCGCGGGGCGATCGTGCTGACGCTCGATGCCGATTTGCAAAATCCGCCCGAGGAGATCGGCAAGCTCGTGGAGAAGATGCGCGAGGGCTATGACTACGTCGGCTCGATCCGGCGCGAGCGGCAAGATACGCTCTGGCGGCGCAAGGCTTCTCGTGCGATGAACCGCCTGCGCGAACGGATCACGCACATCCGCATGACCGACCAAGGCTGCATGCTGCGCGCCTACAGCCGGCAGATCATCGATACGATCAACCGCTGCGGCGAGGTCAACACGTTCATTCCCGCGCTCGCCTATACATTCGCGCAAAACCCGATCGAAATCGAAGTCGCTCACGAGGAACGCTTTGCGGGCGAATCGAAGTACTCGTTTTACAGCCTCATCCGGCTGAATTTCGACCTTGTAACGGGCTTTTCGGTCGTCCCGCTGCAGTGGCTGTCGTTCATCGGTGTGATCCTTTCGATGGGTTCGGCCGGGCTGTTCCTGCTGCTCGTCATTCGCCGCTTCGTCATCGGTGCGGAAGTCCAGGGTGTGTTCACGCTGTTCGCCATCACGTTCTTCATGCTCGGCGTCATCATCTTCGCGCTAGGGCTGCTCGGCGAGTATATCGGCCGGATCTACCAGCAGGTGCGCGACCGCCCGCGCTATCTGATCCAGACCGTGCTCGAGGCACGAGAGGCACTGCCGACGCCCTTCGCAGCGGTCACGACGCCCGCTCCCTCGGGCGAACACATCGCGCAGGGAGACTCGCATCGATGAAACCACGCGCCGTCGTTTTCGCCTACCACAACGTCGGTGCCCGCTGCCTGCGGGTGCTGCTGGCGCGCGGGGTCGATGTCGCACTCGTCGTGACGCACGAGGACAACCCGCTCGAAAACATCTGGTTCGAAAGCGTGGCGGCCGTGGCCGCCGAGTACGGAATCGAGACGATCACGCCGCGCGAGCCGGCCGGCGACATCTTGCGCGACGCGGTACGCCGCGCTCAGCCTGAGTTCATTTTCTCGTTCTACTACCGGCACATGCTGCCGATCGATGTGCTCGCGCTCGCGCCGCGCGGCGCCTACAACATGCACGGATCGCTGCTGCCCAAATATCGCGGGCGAGTGCCGACGAACTGGGCGGTGCTGAACGGAGAGACGGAAACCGGCGCAACGCTGCACGAAATGAGCGTCAAGCCCGATGCAGGCGCCATCGTCGGCCAGACGAGCGTGCCGATCTTGCCCGACGACACGGCGCAGCAGGTGTTCGACAAGGTGACGGTCGCAGCCGAGCAGACGCTTTGGCGCGTGCTTCCCGCGCTGCTTGCCGGCGAGGCCCCGCATCTGCCGAACGACATCGCAAACGGCAGCTACTACGGCGGGCGCAAGCCCGAAGACGGCCGCATCGATTGGTCGTTGCCGGCCGAGCGTGTCTACAACCTCGTGCGCGCCGTCGCGCCGCCCTACCCGGGCGCATTCACCGATATCGGTGGCGAACGCTTCATCGTGGCCCGGGCCCGGCTCGCGCCGATCGGGGACGCACGTGTTGCCGCCCTCGCGAATTTGCCCCCGGGTCTGCACGTAAGCGATAATGCGCTTTTCGGCCTGTGCGGCAATGCACGCGCCATCGCCATCTCGGAGTTGTGGCACGCGCACGACGGCAAAACGGTCGTGGTCACCCCTGCCCAATTCACCCAGCTCACTGAGCTCACTCACCGCATCCGTCATTCATGAAAACCGAAGGTTCCGCTAAAAAAGTCCTGATTCTCGGCGTCAATGGCTTCATCGGCCATCACCTGTCCAAGCGAATCCTCGAAACGACCGACTGGGAAGTCTTCGGCATGGATATGCAGACGGACCGGCTCGGCGAGCTCGCGAACCATGAGAGGATGCACTTCTTCGAAGGCGACATCACGATCAACAAGGAGTGGGTCGAGTATCACGTCAAAAAGTGCGACGTGATCCTGCCGCTCGTTGCGATCGCCACGCCGGCCACCTACGTGCAGCAGCCGCTGCGCGTGTTCGAGCTCGACTTCGAAGCGAATCTTCCGATCGTCCGCTCGGCGGTGAAGTACCGCAAGCACCTCGTTTTCCCGTCGACATCCGAGGTCTACGGCATGTGCGCCGATGAAGAGTTCGATCCGGCCGCCTCGCCGCTCACCTATGGCCCGATCAACAAGCCGCGCTGGATCTACGCCTGCTCGAAGCAGTTGATGGACCGCGTGATCTGGGGTTACGGCATGCAGGAGGGGCTCAATTTCACGCTCTTCAGGCCGTTCAACTGGATCGGGCCGGGCCTCGATTCGATCTACACGCCGAAGGAAGGCAGCTCGCGCGTGGTCACGCAGTTCCTCGGGCACATCGTGCGCGGCGAGAATATCAGCCTCGTCGATGGAGGCTCGCAGAAGCGGGCCTTCACCGATATCGACGACGGCATCAGCGCCCTCATGAAGATCATCGATAATCCGGCCGGCATCGCATCGGGCAAGATCTACAACATCGGCAACCCGAAGAACAACTTCTCGGTGCGCGAATTGGCGCACAAGATGCTCGCACTGGCGGCGGAGTATCCGGAGTACGCCGAATCGGCAAAAGCGGTGAAGCTCGTCGAGACTTCGTCGGGCGCCTACTACGGCGAGGGCTACCAGGACGTTCAGAACCGTGTGCCCAAGATCGAGAACACGATGGCCGATCTCGGCTGGGCACCGCTGGCCACGTTCGACGACGCCTTGCGCAAGATCTTCGAAGCCTATCGCGGCCATGTCGAGCTGGCACGCGCGCTCGTCGAACAGCAATAACGCGCGGGCGCTCCGTTGGCTCGCATCGTCCTCAAGATCGACGTCGATACGCTGCGCGGCACGCGTGAGGGCGTGCCGAATCTCGCGCGCCTGTTCGATCGCTACAAGGCCCGCGCGACCTTTCTCTTCAGCCTTGGTCCCGATCACACGGGCTGGGCATTGCGGCGCGTCTTCCGCCCCGGGTTTCTGAAAAAGGTGTCGCGCACGTCGGTGGTCGAGCACTACGGCGTGCGGCAACTCATGTATGGCGTGCTGCTGCCCGGGCCGGACATCGGCGTGCGGGCGGCGGCCGAGATGCGGGCCATTCATGAGTCCGGCTTCGAATGCGGCATCCACACCTGGGACCACGTCTACTGGCAGGACAACGTCCGCAACCAGTCGCGCGAGTGGACGCTGCGGGAAATGAACAAGTGCCACGAACGATTCGTGACGATCTTCGGCGCGGCGCCCGCCACGCACGGCGCCGCAGGCTGGCAGATGAACGAGCATGCGTTCGAACAGATCGATGCCTGGGGCATGCGGTATGCATCCGACGGGCGTGGCCACGGGCCGTATCGCCCGGTCGTTGGCGGGCGCGCCCTCGCCCATGTCCAGCTGCCGACGACGCTTTCGACGCTCGACGAATTGATCGGCGTCGATGGGCTCGACGAAACCAGCGTCGCCGCGCGGCTGCTCGCTTCGACCGAGCATAATCCCCACGATCAGGTCTTTACGCTGCATGCGGAACTGGAAGGGCAAAAGCTCGCGCCGGTATTCGAGCAATTGCTCGCGGGGTGGCGCGCACAGGGTCACACGTTTGCGACAATGGGCGACTACCATGCGACGCTGGACCGCGAATCGCTGCCATCGTACCCTGTGACGTGGGGCGAAATTCCGGGACGCTCGGGCGAGCTGATCGTCCAGCCCGACTGAGGCGCGCGTGCGGCGCAGCGCGCCTTCAGGCAAGCGCGCCTCGTTGTCGATGCCCGATAGAAGAATGAGAATGCCTCGCGCAGTAAGAAAGGAGAACCAGGTGCCCATTGCAGTCGACCAACCCGTCCCTGATTTCACGGCCGCCGCGACCGGCGGCGACTTCGCGCTGTCCGCGCTGAGGGGCAAGAAGCTGGTCTTGTATTTCTATCCCAAGGACAACACCCCGGGTTGCACGACCGAGGGTCTGCAGTTCCGCGATCTGTATCCCAAATTCAAGAAAGCCGGCGCGGAGATCGTCGGCGTTTCGCGCGACAGCCTTCGCTCGCACGACAACTTCAAGGCGAAGCTGGAATTGCCGTTTCCGCTGATCTCGGACGCTGACGAAACGCTTTGCAAGCTCTTTGACGTCATCAAGATGAAAAAGATGTACGGCAAAGAGGTGCGCGGCATCGAACGCTCGACCTTTCTCATCGACGCCGAAGGCGTGCTACGGCGCGAATGGCGCGGCGTCAAGGTACCGGGGCATGTCGACGAAATCCTCGAAGCTGTACAAGGACTTTGACGCGCGTTATATTGCGTTGCAATGAGTCCGCATTCACCCAGTTTCCGCCGTTGCCGCGCTGGCGTTGTCGAACGCCGCAGAGGTTTCACTCGCAAGGCGCCGCACGACGCTCGAAGTCGAGCCGCTTGCTCCGTTTCAGCCGGGGCGGCGGCTTTTTTATTTTGCTCTGAAGGAGTCGATCGAAATCTAGGCGAACCGGCGTTTCGAAACTGACAGCGCGCTACCCCGCCGCGGCTCGAATGGCCCCCATTTGCAGCCCGATCGAGCCGCGGCGGGGCAGCGTACGATATGCGACCCGATTCATTGAGGGAAACCATGCCTTTGCCTACCCCGCCCAGCAAACTCGGCAATCTGTTGCCGCCGGATGAATTCAAGGCCAAAGCCCGGCCTGCAAAAAACGCGAAGAAACAGGGCATTGCAGGGGAGCAAGCAGAAGCGGCCGAATTCGACACGATCAGCGGCTCGACGGACGTCGCCGAGCCGCTGGCGCGCGCGGCCAACTCGGCCACCACGCTGCGACCGGTACAAACGCCCGTGGCCGCTTCGTCCAACGACGATGCCGGCGCACCGGCTGGGCGTACCCGAAAATCGAAGCAGACGGCAGCTTTGCTGCAGCCGGTGCCCCAGCCGCAACCTGTCGCCCGGCAAGAGGAACCCGCCAGCGATGCGCGCTCGGCCGCCAATATTGCGCGCGGCGCCAACGCCAAGCCCAGCCCGACACGTTCTCGCAAGAGCGATGCGGAGACGGAAGTGCGAAAGCTCTTCGTGCTCGACACGAACGTGCTGATGCACGACCCGACCTGCCTCTTCCGGTTCGAGGAACACGACGTCTATCTGCCGATGATGACGCTCGAGGAGCTCGACAACCACAAGAAAGGGATGTCGGAGGTCGCGCGCAACGCACGCCAGGTCAGCCGTACGCTCGACGCGCTCGTCGCGAATGCCGGGCCGATCGCGGAAGGGCTGCCGCTTGCAAGGCTAGGCAGCCGCGAGGCGTTGGGCCAGCTCTATTTCCAGACGACGCTCAACGATATCGCGCCCGTGGAAGGGCTCCCGCAGGGCAAGGCCGACAACCAGATTCTCGGCGTGGTTCGCGCGCTTCAGCGCGATCGCCCGGATCGGCAAGTCGTCCTGGTGTCGAAAGACATCAACATGCGGATCAAGGCGCACGCCCTGGGTTTGCCCGCCGAAGATTACTTCAACGATCAAGTCCTCGAAGACAAGGACCTGCTCTTCTCCGGCATTCGTTCGCTTCCGCAGGATTTCTGGACGAAGCATGCCAAGGGCATGGAAAGCTGGCAGGACAACAAGACCGGCACGACCTACTACCGCGTGACCGGCCCGGCCTGTTCCTCGTTGCTCGTCAACGAATTCGTCTATCTGGAACCCACCAACGGGGAGCCGGCATTCCACGCCATCGTGCGCGAGATCAACGGCAAGACGGCGCTTTTGCAGACCTTGCGCGACTACAGCCACCACAAGAACAACGTGTGGGGTATCACGGCGCGCAACCGCGAGCAGAACTTCGCGCTCAATCTGCTGATGAATCCCGATATCGACTTCGTGACGCTGCTTGGTCAGGCCGGTACCGGCAAGACGCTCGTCGCGCTGGCAGCGGGGCTCGCACAGGTGCTGGACGAGAAGCGCTACAACGAGATCATCGTCACGCGCGCCACGGTGCCCGTCGGCGAGGACATCGGCTTTCTGCCCGGTACCGAGGAAGAGAAGATGCAGCCGTGGATGGGCGCTTTCGACGATAACCTCGAAGTTCTGCAAAAAACGGACGACAACGCGGGCGAATGGGGACGCGCCGCTACGCAAGAGCTGATCCGCTCGCGGCTGAAAGTGAAGAGCATGAACTTCATGCGTGGGCGCACCTTCGTCGACAAGTACCTGATCATCGACGAAGCGCAGAACCTGACGCCGAAACAGATGAAGACGCTGGTCACGCGCGCGGGCCCCGGCACGAAGATCGTCTGCCTCGGTAACATCGCGCAGATCGATACGCCCTATCTGACCGAAGGCAGCTCAGGCCTCACCTATGTGGTCGACCGCTTCAAGGGCTGGGCTCATAGCGGCCACGTCACGCTCGCGCGTGGCGAACGTTCGCGGCTCGCCGACTACGCGTCCGACATTCTCTGACAGGCACGCGACACGCGAGCGCTCGCGGCAGACATCGCGTCAAAGCCCGGCCCCGGCCGGGCTTTTTTTTGGGGGCTGCCCCGACCGGGCCGTCACTGGCTGCACCGCCTACGAAAATCCGTGGATCGAAGCGCAAACGTCCATCGATTGCAACGCTTCTCATGCAAACTTCAAGTGATTTCTCAGGAAATCTTGCCGCACGCCCGTCCAACGGGCTACTATCGGTCGCACCAGTCCATTCCTCTGCCTAGCGTCCGAGAAATCGACGCCGCTTAGCCGCTGCGCCATGCGACGACTTGCCCTTCTCGCTTCCGTCTCACTGCTTCTGGCCGCGTGTTCGAGCGTCCCGACGAATACCGCGCGCTCCAACGCGCCTGGAGAGGCGTGGCGCACGAAGCCGCGCGGCTTGCCGAATTTCGTCGATCATTCGATCGGCCGCGAGGAAATTTCCGTCCAGGCGATGAGCCTCGTAGGCGTGCCCTATCGCTGGGCCGGCAATACGCCGGCGAGCGGGTTCGACTGCAGCGGGCTCGTGCAATATGTGTTCGGCCGTGCCGCGGACGTCAAACTGCCGCGCACGACAGCGGCGATGAGCGAGCGCGGCGAGCCGATCGACCCCGACGAAATCGCAGCCGGCGATCTGGTTTTTTTCAATACGTCGGGCAGGCCCCACTCGCACGTGGGCATCTATGTCGGCAAGCTGCGTTTCGTCAATGCCCCTTCGACGGGCGGCACGGTGCGGATCGATTATTTGACGAATCCCTACTGGGCGAAGCGCTTCGACGGCATCCGGCGCATGGCGCCGCCGGTGGGTCAGCCGGCTCCCTTCGATGCGCCGACTTATCTTGCCGCGCCCCGGCAGCCGACGGCTCCCGTTTCCACCGCCCGAACCGAAGCCGGACCCGCGGAGGACGTCGAGACGCCGGCGCAGGCACTGGCGAGGATGCAGCATTACAAGCCGCTTTCCGAACGCGACGATCCATGGGCCGATACTAGCGCGCCCACCGCCGCAGATGCGGACGCGGCCTCGGCGTCGGCGAACGACGACCCTATCGCCCGTTTCGCGACCAGCAAGTAACCTGCGCCGACGCGCCGCAGTCTAGAGCAGACGCTGCCCGACCCACCAGGCCGCCGCGGCCAGGACCGCTGAGGCGGGAATCGTCAGCACCCATGCCCACACGATATTGCCCGCCACGCCCCACCGCACGGCCGAAAGCTTTTGCGTCGCGCCCACACCGACGATTGCGCCCGTGATCGTGTGTGTCGTCGAAACGGGCACGCCGAGCGCCGAGGCGGTGAACAGCGTAATCGCACCGCCTGCTTCGGCACAGAAGCCTCCGACCGGCTTGAGCTTGGTGATCTTTTGCCCCATCGTGCGCACGATCCGCCAGCCCCCGAAAAGCGTACCGAGGCCCATCGACAGGTAGCACAGGCCGATCACCCAGACCGGTGGCGCATCGGCTGTGGCCGAGGCAAAGCCGGTCGCGATCAGCAGCATCCAGATGATGCCGATCGTTTTCTGCGCGTCGTTGCCGCCGTGGCCCAGGCTGTAGAGTCCCGCGGAAATGAATTGCAGGCGCCGGAAACGACGGTCCACCTTGCTCGGCGGGGTGCGAAAGTAGATCCACGAAACCGCGAGCATGAAAAACGAGCCAAGCACGAAGCCGAGCAGCGGCGAAATGAAAATGAAGGCGACCGTCTTGATGAGTCCGTTGAGGTTCAGCGCCCACCACCCCGACTTCGCCAGCGCCGCACCGACGAGGCCGCCGATCAATGCATGCGACGAACTCGACGGAATGCCGAAACGCCAGGTCAAAATGTTCCAGATGATGGCGCCGACGAGAGCGCCGAAGACGACGTAATGGTCGACGATCTGTGGATCGATCGTTCCTTTACCGACTGTTTGGGCGACCTTCAGGTGGAAGATGAAATAGGCAATGACGTTGCAGGCCGCCGCGAATGCCACCGCTTGTTGAGGCTTGAGCACCCCGGTCGACACGACGGTGGCGATCGAGTTCGCCGCATCGTGAAAGCCGTTCATGAAATCGAAAACAAGGGCAACGGCGATCAGCGTCGCAAGCGCCCACAGCGCAATCTGTATCGAATGCATCGGTCAGGTCCGGTCGGCTCGTTCAGGCGTTTTCCAGCACGATGCCTTCGATGATGTTCGCGACGTCCTCGCACTTGTCGGTGACCGCTTCGAGCAGTTCGTAGACCGCCTTCACCTTGATCAGCGTCTTGACGTCGTCCTCCTCGCGAAAGAGCTTCGACATAGCCGAGCGCAGGACCCTGTCAGCCTCCGACTCCAGACGATCGATCTCTTCGCAGGCCGTCAGAATGGCACGCGCCTGACTCATGTCCGACAGCATGTTGACAGCCTGCTGTACATGTTTGGACGTGCCCGTGCAGATGTGCGCGAGTTCACGCGCCTCGGAGCTCAGCGCCTGGACATCGTAGAGCGAGATGGCCGTGGCGACGTCCTCCATGAGATCGAGGATGTCATCCATCGTCGTGATCAACTTATGGATTTCGTCGCGATCGAGCGGCGTAATGAAGGTCTTGTGCAGCAGGTCGATGGTTTCGTGCGTGAGCTTGTCCGCCGCTTTTTCGTTGACCTGTACGCGCTGCTTGTGCACTTCGGCTTCGCCGAGGTTATCGATCAGGCGTTCGAGCTCTTCGCTCGCAGCAACGATGCACTTCGCGTGCTCATTGAAGATTTCAAAGAATTTGCCCTCGGTGGGCATGAAACGACCGAACATGGCTATCCCGGGAGAGAGACGTCTGTGACTGACACAAAATCGCAACATTGTACCGGGTAGCGCCGCTTCCCCCAATGGTTGCAACCGTTTATGACAGGCAATTCGTCGTCGTCGGGCCGCACTTGGCTGCCCTCACTCGCCGCCGTGGAAAGTCTGTGCGCCGGCGAAGTTGTCGAACTTCGTGTATTGGCCCAGGAATGTCAGTCTGACGGGCCCGATCGGGCCGTTACGCTGCTTGCCGATGATGACCTCGGCCGTACCTTTGTCGGGACTGTCGGGGTTGTAAACTTCGTCCCGGTAAATGAACAGAATGACGTCCGCGTCTTGTTCGATTGCACCGGATTCGCGCAGGTCGGACATCACGGGCCGTTTGTTCGGCCGCTGTTCGAGGCTTCGGTTCAACTGCGACAGCGCAATCACCGGTACATCGAGTTCCTTCGCCAGGCCCTTGAGCGAACGCGATATTTCGGAGATTTCGGTCGCACGGTTTTCGCCGGGCGAACTGCCCGACATCAGTTGCAGATAATCGACGATGATGAGCCCGAGCTTGCCGCATTGACGCGCGAGCCGCCGCGCCCGCGAGCGCAGCTCCATCGGATTGAGGCCGCCCGTCTCGTCGATGAACAGTTGCGCCTCGCTCATCTTTTGCACGGCATGCGTGAGCTTGGGCCAATCTTCGTCGCTAAGCCGCCCGGTGCGCATGCGGTGCTGATCGAGCCGCCCGACCGAGCCCAGCATCCGCATGACGAGCTGCGTGCCCGGCATTTCCATCGAAAAGACCGCTACCGGCAAACCGTATTCCACCGCCACGTACTCGCCGATGTTCATCGAGAGCGCGGTCTTACCCATCGACGGTCTGCCTGCGACGATGATCAACTCGCCGCCATGCATGCCCGATGTCATGCGATCGAGATCGACGAAGCCCGTCGGTGTGCCCGTGACGTCGCTCGGATTGGCCGTGTGATAGAGCGTGTCGATACGCTCGACGACCTGCGTCAGCAGCGGACCGATTTCGAGGAAGCCCTGCGTGCCGCGCGCGCCGTCTTCCGCAATCGAAAAAACTTTCGATTCGGCTTCGTCGAGCAGCTGCCGAACCTCCTTGCCCTGTGGATTGAAGGCGTCCGCCGAAATTTCATCCGCCACCGAGACGAGGCGGCGCAACACGGCGCGGTCCCGCACGATCTCCGCGTAACGGCGAATATTCGCCGCGCTCGGCGTGTTCTGCGCCAGTGCGTTCAGATAGGACAGCCCGCCAACCTCGTCCGCTTTGCCCGCGCTCGTCAGCGCTTCGTAGACGGTCACGACGTCGGCGGGACGCGTGGACGCGATGAGCCGGCCGATGTGCTCGTAAATGAGGCGGTGGTCGTAGCGGTAAAAATCGCTCTGGGAGAGGAAATCCGCGATGCGGTCCCACGCCGCGTTGTCGAGCAGCAACCCGCCCAATACGGACTGCTCGGCCTCGATCGAATGCGGCGGGACTTTGAGCGACTCGAGCTGGGGGTCTTTGGACGGTGCGTTCATGGGGAGGAATTATCGCGAAATGGCGAGCCGTCCGCCACAGAAACGAAAAAGGGCAGTAGCCGAAAACCGGCTCCTGCCCTCGTTCGCTTGGCGCCGCAGCATGTGCGGCGTTCAAGCATGCGTCAGGCGTGCTCGCCGAGCACCGAGACGTTGACGTCGACAACGACGTCCGTATGCAGCGAAACCTGCACCGGGTGGTCGCCCACCATCTTCAGCGGCCCCGTCGGCATGCGCACTTGCGCCTTCTCGACAGCGAAGCCTTGCTTCGTCAGCGTTGCGGCGATGTCCGCGTTCGTGACCGAACCGAACAGGCGACCGTCGACGCCGGCCTTCTGTGCGATCTGGACCGTCAGGCCCGACATCTTTTCACCGAGTGCTTGCGCGGCGACAAGCTTTTCACCGGCGATTTTTTCGAGCTCGGCGCGACGGACTTCGAACTCGGCGATCGCGTCCTTCGTGGCACGGCGGGCCAATTTCTGCGGGATCAGGAAGTTACGGGCGTAACCGTCCTTCACCTTGACGATGTCGCCGAGGTTGCCCACGTTGACGACTTTTTCCAAAAGAATGATTTGCATTCGAATTCTCCTTGTGCCGTCGTCCGCTTAGGCCTTGTGCAGATCGGTGTACGGCAGCAGCGCGAGAAAGCGCGCGCGCTTGATTGCCGTATCGAGCTGGCGTTGATAGTGGGCCTTCGTACCCGTCAGACGAGCCGGCGTGATCTTGCCGTTTTCGCCGATGAAGTCTTTCAGCGTTTCGATGTCTTTGTAGTCGATGTACTCGACGCCAGCAGCCGTGAAGCGGCAGAACTTCTTGCGCTTGAAGAGCGGGTTTTGTTGCTGACGGCGCTTGTCGAACTTCTTACCAGTAGGGCGGGGCATGTTCAGTCCTTTCCAATGTCCTGCAATTCTGTGATGTGAAACACCAAGGTTCTCGCGTTACGGCTTTTCTTGGCCAGAAAGCCCGTGAAGAGCGCCTCTACGCCCATCTCGCAGCTTTCGAGCTGTCCGCTCGCGGCGCCTGCGGCCACCGCGGGCATCGTCAATTCGACTTGCCGGGCGATACCGGCTTCGACGACTTCCGCGTGGTGCTGCAATGTGCAGCTTGCGATCGGCACGCCAGCCGGCGTGTAGCGCAGCGGTTCGCGCTCGATCACACTGGCCGTGAGTTGCAGCCTGTTCACGAAAGCGGTAAAGAGCCTGAAAAACCTTGGCGGCTTCTAACGTGAATCCGTTAAGCCTGCGCTTCGGACGGCTGCGACGAGACGGCCGCCTTCTTGGCTTCTTCGCGCTGCACTTCCTTCATCATCGGCGACGGGCCGGTTTCGGCCTTCTTCATCTTGACGATGAGGTGGCGCAGCACGGCGTCGTTGAACTTGAATGCGTGCTCGAGCTCTTCGAGCGTTGCCTGATCGCATTCGATGTTCATGCAGACGTAGTGAGCCTTCGCGAGTTTCTCGATCATGTAGGCCAGTTGGCGACGGCCCCAGTCTTCGATGCGGTGGATCTGACCGCCACGCGTGGTGATCGTGGACTTGTACCGCTCGATCATGGCGGGCACCTGCTCGCTCTGATCGGGGTGCACGACGAATACGATTTCGTAATGACGCATACACACTCCTTGTGGATTGAAGCCACCCGGGCGTCGATGGTAAAAAACCCAACCGGTGTGGCAAGTGAGAAGCCCGAAAGTGTAACCCAATTGTGTGGGAGACGCAATTGCATTCGCCCTTCGGCCGGCGATTGCCGTGATATTTCAATGACTTGGCGCTCAGCCTAGCCGGTCATCGCCTGCGCCGCCCATCCAGTAGCCGGGCCGTGCGTAGACGGCCTTCAGGTAATCCATGAAGTACCGGACCTTCGCCGGCACGTATCGCTGCTGCGGGTAGACCGCCAGGATGTCGTAATCCGGTAGCGCAAACTCGTCGAGGACGGTTTCGAGCTCGCCGCGTTCGAGGTCTTCCGCGATCTCCCACGTCGAGCGCCAGCCGAGCCCGAGCCCCTCGCGCGCCCAACGGTGCAGCAGTTCGCCGTCGTTGCAGTCGAGCGTGCCGGTGACGCGCATCGTCACGAGCTTGCCGGCGCGCCGAAAGTTCCAGCCGCGGTTTTGCCCCCCTTGAAGGTTGAACGCCAGGCAATTGTGCTGAAGCAGGTCCTCGAGTGTCTTCGGCCGGCCATGTTTCTCGAAATAGGCGGGCGTGCCGCAGACCACGCGGCGATTCGAGGCGAGCTTGATGGCCACGAAAGACGGATCGACCGCCCCGCCGATCCGGATCGACAAGTCGTAGCCCTCGCGCACGAGATCGACGACTCTGTCGGTCAGGTTGAAGGAGATTTTCAGCTCGGGCTTGTCCGCGAGGAACGCCGGCGCGAGCGGCGCGACATGCTTGCGCCCGAAAGCCGCCGGCGCGGAGACGATCAGATGGCCGCCGACGGCGCGCAGCCCCGCGGCCAGCTCGTTTTCGGCCTGCTCCCATTCCGTCAGGAGCCCTCTGCACCGTTCGAGGAACGATGCCCCTTCCTCGCTCACGACGAGCCGGCGCGTGGAACGGTACATCAGCTTCACGCCGAGCCGTTTTTCGAGCGCATCGATGCGTCGGCCGAGAATGACCGGCGATACGCCCTCTTCCAGCGCCGCCGCCGCGAGGCTGCCCGCGTCGGCCACGCGTACGAACGTCTCGATCTGCTTGAAGCGATCCATTTTCAGTCTCCCTGTCACGCCGGGCTGGCCGAGCAGCCAGCCAGCGATCCCCCACCTTAATTCAATACTTTTTGTATCGGATCAATCGACACGAAGCGATCTTATCAAACCTTTCTCGGCCACTTACAGTGATTGCAACGAAGTACTCAACTATCAGGAACAGGAACCAGGAGACACTCATGCCGAAAATGAGAGCTATCGACGCCGCCGTGCTCGTGCTGGAGAAAGAAGGCATCGATACCGCCTTCGGTGTGCCCGGCGCCGCGATCAATCCGCTTTATTCGGCACTGAAAAAGGCCGGCGGCATCAGTCATGTGCTGGCGCGTCACGTCGAAGGCGCTTCGCACATGGCCGAGGGATATACGCGCGCCGCGCCGGGCAACATCGGCGTGTGCATCGGCACCTCGGGGCCGGCCGGCACGGACATGATCACCGGGCTCTACTCCGCGTCGGCCGATTCGATTCCGATTCTCGCCATCACGGGCCAGGCGCCGCGCTCGCGGCTTTACAAGGAAGACTTCCAGGCCGTCGATATCGAATCGATCGCCAAGCCCGTCACGAAGTGGGCCGTGACCGTTCGCGAGCCGGCGCTCGTGCCGCGCGTGTTTCAGCAGGCGTTTCACCTCATGCGCTCGGGCCGCCCGGGCCCCGTGCTCGTCGATTTGCCGATCGACGTGCAACTGGCCGAAATCGAATTCGACATCGCGACCTACGAGCCGCTGCCGGTCTACAAGCCGCGGGCCACACGCGGCCAGATCGAGGCCGCGCTCACCATGCTCAATGACGCCGAGCGCCCGCTCATCGTGTCCGGCGGCGGCGTCATCAACGCGGCAGCCGAGGCCTTGCTCGTGGAATTCGCCGAGACGCTCGGCGTGCCCGTCATCCCGACGCTGATGTCGTGGGGCGCGATCGCCGACGACCATCCGCTCATGGCCGGCATGGTGGGTCTGCAAACGTCGCACCGCTATGGCAATGCCACCCTGCTCGCCTCGGATTTCGTGCTCGGGATCGGCAACCGGTGGGCCAATCGGCATACCGGCAGTGTGGAGGTCTATACGAAGGGCCGCAAGTTCGTGCACGTGGACATCGAGCCCACGCAGATCGGGCGCGTATTCGGCCCGGATCTGGGCATCGTTTCGGACGCCAAAGCCGCGCTCGAACTCTTCGTGGAAGTGGCGCGCGAGTGGCGTGCCGAAGGCCGCCTGAAGGATCGCGCCGAATGGGCCGAGGCCTGCCGCGAACGCAAGCGCACGCTGCACCGCAAGACGCATTTCGATAACGTGCCGATCAAGCCGCAGCGCGTCTACGAGGAGATGAACAAGGCGTTCGGCCGCGACACCTGCTACGTCAGCACGATCGGACTCTCGCAGATCGCCGCCGCGCAATTCCTCCATGTCTACCAGGCTCGCAACTGGATCAACTGCGGTCAGGCCGGACCGCTCGGCTGGACGATTCCCGCGGCGCTCGGCGTGCGCGCGGCGGACCCGCAGCGTCCGATCGTCGCGCTCTCGGGCGACTACGACTTCCAGTTCATGATCGAGGAGCTCGCCGTCGGCGCGCAGTTCAACCTGCCCTATGTGCACGTGGTGGTCAACAACTCGTATCTGGGCCTGATCCGGCAAGCGCAGCGCGCTTTCGACATGGACTACTGCGTGCAGCTCGCTTTCGAGAACATCAACGCTCCGGAGCTCAACGGATATGGCGTCGATCATGTCGCCGTGGCCGAGGGCCTCGGCTGCAAGGCACTGCGCGTATTCAAACCCGAGGACATCCAGCCCGCGCTGAAAAAAGCGCAGGCGATGCTCTCGGAGTTCAAGGTGCCGGTCGTCGTGGAAGTGATTCTCGAGCGGGTGACGAATATCGCCATGGGCGCGGAGATCGATGCGGTCAACGAATTCGAACCGCTCGCCGAAACGCTCGAAGACGCGCCGACGGCCATCGCCGCGTTCGAATGACACCGCTTTTCGCATCCTGACCTGACTTACCTGACTGACTGACCGACCGACGAGTCACCACCATGCCGAAATTCGCAGCCAACCTGACCATGCTGTTCAACGAAGTGCCGTTTCTCGAGCGCTTCGCGGCAGCCGCGAAGGCGGGTTTCACCGCCGTCGAATTCCTGTTCCCGTACCCGTATCCCGCCGCCGAACTGGCTGAGCGGCTTGCCTCCAACCAGCTACGGCTGGTGCTGCATAACCTGCCGGCCGGCAACTGGGATGCGGGCGAGCGCGGCATCGCCTGCCTGCCCGAGCGCGTCTCCGAGTTTCAGGACGGTGTCGGGCGCGCGATCGACTACGCCAAAGCGCTCGGCGTGCCGCAGTTGAACTGCCTCGTCGGCATCCGGCCGCAGCAGGTGGACGCCCGGCGCAGCTTCGACACCCTCGTCGAAAACCTACGATTCGCCGCCGCGGCGCTCAAGCGCGAAGGCATCCGGCTGCTCGTCGAGCCCTGCAACGCGTTCGACATCCCCGGGTTCGCGCTCAACCGTTCGAAGGAAGCGCTCGATGTCATTGCGGCGGTCGATTCCGACAACCTCTACCTGCAATACGACATCTATCATATGCAGCGGATGGAGGGCGAGCTCGCGGCCACCATCGAACGCAATTTGCCGCGCATCGCGCACATCCAGCTTGCCGACAACCCGGGCCGGCATGAACCGGGCACGGGCGAGATCAACTACCCGTTCCTGTTCGCGTGGCTCGACAAACTGGGCTACGACGGCTACATCGGCTGCGAGTACAAGCCGCTCACGACGACGCAAGCCGGACTCGGCTGGCTCGAACGCGCGATACGCGAGTAGGCCGGCTGCAGGCCGGCACGCACTGCCAATCGACGGCAACGGCTCGGGAAACGGCATACCCCATCCGCCCCGCAACATCAGATCAACGGAACTACGGAAATGGCAAAGATCGGTTTCATCGGACTCGGCATCATGGGCGCGCACATGGCGCGCAACCTGCTCAAGGGCGGGCATACGCTCGTCGTCAACGGCAAGTACCCGGTACCTGAGGATCTACGCGGCAACACGACCGTGGTCGAGGATTCCACCGCGGTCGCCCGCGCATCGGACATCGTCATCTCGATGGTCCCGGACACGCCCGACGTCGAAAATGTGCTCTTCGCCGATGACGGCGTCGCAGCCGGCCTGGCCCCCGGCAAGCTCGTCATCGACATGAGCTCGATTTCGCCGCTCGACACGCAAGCCTTCGCCAAACGCATCAACGCACTCGGCTGCGACTATCTCGACGCGCCTGTCTCGGGCGGCGAGGTCGGAGCCCGCGACGCCACGCTGACGATCATGGTCGGCGGCCCCGACGCCGCTTTCGAGCGCGCCAAGCCGCTGTTCGAGCTGATGGGCAAGAACATTTCGCTCATCGGGGACAACGGTGCCGGGCAGACTTGCAAGGTCGCGAACCAGATCATCGTGGCGCTCAATATCGAAGCGGTGGCCGAAGCGCTGCTGTTCGCCGCACGCTCGGGTGCCGATCCCGAGCGCGTGCGCCGTGCACTGATGGGCGGCTTCGCCTCGTCGCGCATTCTCGAAGTGCATGGCGAACGGATGACGAAGCGTACGTTCAAGCCGGGCTTTCGCATCGAACTCCATCGCAAGGATCTGAACCTCGCGCTCGACGGCGCGCGCAAGCTCGGCATTTCGCTGCCGCATACGGCCAGCGCGCAACAGCTGTTCAGCGTATGCGCAGCGCACGGCGGCAATGCCTGGGACCACTCCGCCATGCTGCGCGCGCTCGAGATCATGGCGGGCTTCGAGATCGCCCAGGCCGACGACGGCACCGCGCCCGCGGCCTGAAAACGGGAGACGCACGCCAAGACACGCCGCGTGCGGCCGTCGCGCCGCCCGGATGCTGCGCAAGTCACGGCAAAGCGGGATATCGGCCGCGCCTCGCGTGCGGGGGCGGCCGGCTTGTGGGGCGCTACGCCCGGCGTTTGCGTTCGTCGTGCCGTTTGCGGCCGGCGTCGCGCGCCGTGGCGGGCAAAACGCCGCTTTCGGGCTGAGAGCGGCGAGCGGGGTCCGTCAGCGGCACCCGGCGACGTCGGGGAAGCCTTGGTCGGTCAGACGTCGTCGTCGGGTGTCCGCCTGCCGGATGTCGAGCATACGGCGCAACGCCGGCGTCCTACCGGGCGTGGCGCCCGGATTCAGTAAGTATCGAAGGCGAGCTGCAGCACTGTGCGCTCCTTCATACCCGCTGCCAGCGCGAGCATCAGCAGTACGCGCGCCTTGTACGGGTTGAGCGAGCCGGCGCTCACGAATCCCAGCGCATCGTCGGGCGCCGCGCCGTTGTGCATGACATGGCCGGAGCCGACCCGCGACGCGCGCACGACCGCGACGCCCTGCTCCGCGGCTTGCGCGAGCGCCGCTTGCAACGTGGCGTGGATCGAACCGTTGCCGGTCCCGGCCACGACGATGCCGCGCACCCCGGCAGCAACCAACGCATCGACGGCCGTACGCGACGCCCCGGCGTAGCTCGCGACGATCTCGACGGCGGGCCACCCGTTCGCTGCGTCGAACGGTGTCGCCGCCGTATGCGGCCGCACGACGGTGCGCTGAAACTCGACGCGCCCATCCTGTACCCACCCGAGCACGCCGACTTCATGCGATTGGAACGCATCGACGGCGTAAGTGCTCGTCTTGACGATATCGCGCGCGCTGTGAATCCGGTTGTTGAATGCGACGAGCACCCCTTGGCCATGGGCGGCACGCGCGGCCGCCACCGTCACCGCACCCAGCAGGTTCAGCGGCCCATCGGCGGAAAGCGACGAGGACGGCCGCATCGCGGCCGTGAGCACGACGGGCTTGGCCGTTTTGACGGTCAGATGCAGCAGATAGGCGGTTTCTTCGAGCGTATCCGTGCCGTGCGTGATGACGATACCGTCGATGTCTTCGCGTGCGGCGAGCGTGTGAATGCGCTCGAGCAGCGTATTCCAGAGCGGAAAATCGAGATCCTTGCTGTCGATGCTGGCGACCTGTTCGGCCTGGACGGCTGCGACGCCGGCGAGCGCGGGCACGGCGGCCAGCAGCTTGTCGACGCCGACGACGCCGGCCTGATAGCCGGCCGTTTGCGCCGCGTCGGGCGCGGAGCCGGCAATCGTGCCGCCCGTCGCCAGCACGGCGACACGGGGCAACGGCAAGGAGGATGCGGAGGTAGCGGTCGTGTTCATGGCCGCCATTCTATACGCGCGAAAGCCGCTCGCCGAGCCTGTTGCCGCTGCGGCGGGCGGGTGCTTCGCAATCGGTGGGCACGGGGCGCCGCGACTTGCGGCTCAGGCCGCTTCACGCAGCTTGCCGGTGATGTCCGTGCCGGCGAGCTCAGGGGCGAACATTTCGATGAGCCGATACGCATAGGCCCGCAAAATGGCGCCCTTGCGGACCCCGACGCGCGTCGTGCTCGCCGCGAACAGATGCTGCGAATCGAGTGCAACGAGGCCGGTGTCGCGCTTGGAGTCGTACGCCATCGCGGCCACGATGCCGACGCCCATGCCAAGCTCGACGTAGGTCTTGATCACGTCCGCGTCGATGGCCGTCAGCACGACGTCGGGCAATTGGCCCGTTTTCTCGAATGCTTCATCGATATGCGAGCGGCCGGTGATATCGCGCTCATACGTAATGATCGGGAAATCGGCGACCTCCTCGAGCGTCACGTTGGTCCGCGTGGCCAGCGGATGGTCTTTCGGCACCACGATCACGTGATGCCACGTGTAGCACGGGAACGTGAGGATGTCGGCATAGCTGTCGAGGCCTTCCGTCGCAATCGCGATATCGGCCTCGCCGTCGACGAGCATCTGCCCGATCTGACGTGGACTACCCTGGCGCAAGGCGAGATGGACCTTCGGAAACGCCTCTTTGAACTGGCGAATGACGGGCGGCAGCGCATAGCGCGCCTGCGTATGCGTCGTGGCCACGACGAGATGGCCCGTGTCCTCGTCCGCGTACTGGCGCGCGACGCGGCGCAGGTTCTCGGCATCGAGCAGCATTCGCTCGATCAGGCGATGCACCGCCTTGCCCGGCTCCGTCAGGCCGGTGAGGCGTTTGCCGCGCCGCACGAAGATGTCGACGCCGAGCTCGTCCTCGAGATCCTTGATCTGCTTGGAGACGCCCGATTGCGAGGCGAACAGCACATTCGCGACCTCGGTGAGGTTCAGATTGCGGCGCACCGCTTCGCGTACGTATCGCAGTTGTGGGAAGTTCATGCAAGTCTCGCTGGTTCGGGAGTACGGCGGTCGATTCGGTAAGGCGCGATGCACTCAGTATGCGGCGACATCGAGAAACTCGCTGACGAACGGTGTGCCCGGACGCTCATAGACTTCCTCCGGGGTGCCCTGCTGCTCGACGCGCCCATGATTGAGCACGACGATACGATCCGCCACATCGCGCGCTTCCTCCTGATCATGTGTGACGAAGAGCGTCGTGATCGCAAGCTCGTCGTGCAGCCGTCGCAGCCAATTGCGCAGCTCTTTACGCACCTTGGCGTCGAGCGCGCCGAACGGCTCGTCTAGCAACAGCACGGACGGGTCGACGGCCAACGCGCGCGCCAGTGCCACGCGCTGCCGCTGCCCGCCCGAGAGTTCGGCGGGATAGCGCTGGCCGAGCTGCGCGAGCTGCACGCGTTCGAGCAGCTCCCGCACTTTGGCGTCGATCGCCGCGGCCGCGGGTCGCTCGCGACGCGGCTTGACGCGCAGTCCGAACGCAACGTTCTCGAAGACCGTCATATGACGAAAGAGCGCGTAATGCTGGAACACGAACCCGACACGCCGATCGCGCGGGTCGAGGATGGTGACGTCGCGGCCGTTCAATACGATTTCGCCGGCATCGGCCGACTCGAGCCCGGCCACCACGCGCAAAAGAGTCGTCTTGCCGCAGCCCGACGGTCCGATCAAGGCCGCCAGCTCGCCGCGGCCGAACTCGAGCGATACGTCGTCGAGCGCCTTGAAGTCGCCGAAATGTTTTTCCAGATTGCGAACGGTGATGCTCATGACGATCCTTTCATCGATGATGCGTGCGGCCCACGCCGGCGGCGGCCATCCGGCGCTCCGCGACGAGCTTCGCCACCAGCGTCGCGAGCGCGATCAACGCGAGCAGCGACGCGACTGCGAAGGCGGCCGCGAAGTTGTAGTCGTTGTAGAGAATCTCGACGTGCAGCGGCATGGTGTCGGTCAGACCGCGGATATGGCCCGAGACCACCGATACCGCACCGAACTCGCCCATTGCCCGTGCGTTGCAGAGGATCACGCCGTAGAGCAAGCCCCACTTCACGTTCGGCAGCGTGACCCGGCGCCAGATTTGCCAGCCCGACGCGCCGAGCACCCGCGCCGCTTCCTCCTGCTCCTTACCCTGCGCCTGCATGAGCGGAATCAGCTCGCGCGCGACGAACGGAAACGTCACGAATAGCGTCGCGAGCACGATGCCCGGCACCGCGAACACGATCTGAAGGTCGTGCCGCTCGAGCCACGGACCGAGCCAGCCTTGGGCGCCGAACAGCAGCACGTATATGACGCCCGAAATCACGGGGGACACCGAGAACGGCAGATCGATCAGCGTCGTGAGCAGTGCGCGGCCTCGAAACTCGAACTTCGCGATCGCCCACGAAGCGGCGAGCCCGAACACGAGATTGAGCGGCACGGCAATCGCGGCGACACCGAGCGTCAGCGCGATCGCCGCGCGTGCATCGGGCTCGACGAGCGACTCGAAATAAAAGCGCACACCTTTGCTGAACGCCTCGGTGAAGACGGCGGCCAACGGCACGACGAGAAACAGCGAGAGAAAAACGAGCGCGATGCCGATGAGCGTCCAGCGCGGCACCCACTGGGCCGCAGGCGCGAACCGGCGCGCCGATGCGGCCGGTCGGCGGACGCCGGCGGTCTGAGCACGCTCCCGATTTTCATGCGTATCGGCTCGCGCCCGCACGCCATCCGCTGCCGGCGCGCGAGCCGAACGGGCGGTCGCAGCAAGTTGGTTCATGTGAGCGCTCCCGAGATCGTCGTACCGCTCGTCGGACCCGACCGGCGGCGCCCACGCGGACTCGTGCGCCGCTGCCAATGCCATTGCAGCGCGTTGATCGCGAAAAGCATCAGGAACGAAGCGACGAGCATCGCGGTGGCGAGCGCAGTTGCACCGGCATAGTCGTACTGTTCCAGTTTGGTGATGATGATGAGCGAGGTGACTTCGGACTTCATCGGAATGTTGCCGGCGATGAAGATGACCGAACCGTATTCGCCGAGTGCGCGCGCGAACGCGAGCGCGACCCCCGTGGACCAGGCGGGCACGAGCGCGGGCAGCACGACGCGCACGAACGTCTGGGCGCGCGAGGCGCCAAGGCAGGCGGCGGCTTCTTCCTGCGCGCGCTCGAAATCGGCAAGGACCGGCTCCACTGTTCGCACGACGAACGGCAGGCCGATGAAGGTCAACGCGACCAGCACGCCAAGCGGCGTAAATGCCACTTTGAGGCCGAGCGGCGCGAGCCACCGGCCGATCCATCCGTGCTCGGAGTAGACCGTCGCGAGTGCGATACCGGCCACCGCGGTCGGCAGCGCGAACGGCAGATCGACGATGGCATCGACGAACCGTTTGCCGGGAAACCGATAGCGCACGAGCACCCACGCGACGAGCAGGCCGAACGCGCCGTTGATGAGTGCCCCAACCGCCGCGGCGCCGATCGTCAAACGATACGAGGCAACGACGCGTGGCGAAGCGACAGCCGCGAAGAACGACGCGGGTCCGAGCGTCGCCGCCTTCAAAAAGGCCATGGCGAGCGGTATGAGCACGACGAGACCCAGGTAGGTCAGCGTGAGACCGAGTGTCAGACCGAAGCCGGGCAAGGCGCCGGGTTTGCGAAAAGCGAATTTCGTCATGCTGTCGACCGATAGGCGGGCACCGCTCAATGCGGCTGATAAATCGAATCGAACACTCCACCGTCGGCAAAGTGCGTCTTTTGCGCGTTGGTCCAGCCGCCGAATGTGGCATCGACCGTGTAGAGCTTGAGCTTCGGGAACTGCGCGGTCAGATCGGCCGGCAAATTGGTGGCGCGCGGCCGATAGTAGTTGCGCGCCGCGATCCGCTGTCCTTCGTCGGTATAGAGAAACCGCAGATACGCTTCGGCGAGCTTGCGCGTGCCGCGCCGCTCGACGACGCGGTCCACGACCGCCACCGGGGGCTCCGCCAGGATGCTGGCCGACGGCACCACGATCTCGAACTTGTCCGCGCCGAATTCCTTGCGTGCGAGAAACGCCTCGTTCTCCCACGCGATCAGCACATCGCCGAGACCGCGTTGCACGAAGCTCGTCGTCGCGCCGCGCGCTCCGGAATCGAGCACGCCCGCATTGCGATAGAGCGCAGTGACGAACGCGCGGGCCTTGGCGGCGTCGCCACCCGGCCGGTTGAGCGCATAGGCCCAGGCCGCCAGGTAATTCCAGCGCGCCCCGCCCGAAGTCTTGGGGTTCGGCGTCACGATCGAAACCCCCGGTTTCACCAGATCGTCCCAATCCTTGATGTGCTTGGGGTTGCCGCTGCGCACGAGGAACACGATCGTCGACGTATAGGGCGAGGCGTTGTCCGGCAACCGCTTTTGCCAGTCCTGCGCCACGAGGCCCCGGTCGGCCAGCGCCTGGATGTCGTAGGCCAGCGCGAGTGTCACGACGTCGGCCTGCAGGCCGTCGAGCACCGAGCGCGCCTGCGCACCGGAGCCGCCGTGCGACTGACGGATCGAAAGCGTCTCGCCCGTCTGGGCTTTCCATTGCGCGGCGAAAGCCTTGTCGACGTCTTGATAGAGCTCGCGCGTCGGGTCGTAGGAAACATTGAGCAGCGTCGTTTGCGCGAATGCGCTCGGCGATCCAAGAATCAGCGCCGCCGTGCCGGCGGCCATCCCCGCCAACCAGCGTCTGCGCGCGCCGGAACGCGCCGTTCCCCGTGTGCTCATGCGTTTCCCCTCTGCCTGCCGGCGTTTGTATGAAGTCGGGCCAGTCTAGACGGTCGCCCTTATGAGCGGAACGAATGGATTTTCATTTTTTTATACGAAAAAATGCTAAAGGCGGCACCGGGAGCCTTCGCAGCGGGGTCGCAACGTTTTGCTTGAAATCCGCACGATACTGTATAAAAATACAGCAACCTGTTCATACATACAGTGACCCTATGACCAAACTCACCGCACGGCAGCAGCAGGTATTCGATCTGATCCGGCAATCGATCGAGCACAGTGGTTTTCCGCCCACCCGCGCCGAAATTGCCGCGGCGCTGGGTTTCAGCTCGGCAAACTCGGCTGAAGAGCACTTGCGCGCGCTGGCGCGAAAGGGTGTCATCGAACTGGCCGCGGGTGCGTCGCGCGGCATCCGGCTGCTCGGTCTGGACGATGCGCCGCGTCAGCTTTCGCTGCCCCATGCGGCGCTCATGCAGTTGTCGCTGCCGCTGGTCGGACGAGTCGCAGCGGGCAGCCCCATCCTGGCGCAGGAGCATATCTCGCAGCACTACGCCTGTGACCCGGCGCTCTTTTCGAGCAAACCGGATTACCTGCTCAAGGTGCGGGGCCTGTCGATGCGCGACGCCGGCATTCTCGATGGCGACCTGCTGGCGGTGCAAAAGCGCACGGAAGCGAATGACGGTCAAATCATCGTGGCGCGTCTTGGGGACGACGTCACGGTCAAGCGCTTGAAGCGCCGCCCCGACGGTCTCGAACTGATCGCCGAAAACCCCGATTACGAGAACATCTTCGTGCACGCCGGCAGCGCGGAGTTCGCGCTCGAGGGGATTGCCGTCGGCTTGATTCGTCCCACCGAATTCTGAATTACGAACATCACGGAGACGCCATGGACCGCCTTGCCCGCCTTATTCCGTTTCGCGCCTTCGGCCGCCTGCGTCGTTTGCGCGGCCTCATTCCCTGCCCGCCACTCGAGGCAACTCCATTGCGCACCGCGGGGCGCGAATCGACGTTTGCGTCGTCTTCCGGCCTCCAGCCGTCGACACAGCCCGCGTTTGCCCGTGTGTCACTCAACAGCGGCCTGCACGCGGAGCCCGCGCGCCGCGCTCCTGTCCGGGTTTATCACGGCGCGTCGCGCGTAATCCTTGTCGGCACGATCGACGCTGTGTGCCGCATGATCGATCGGTGCATCGACGAGGAGCGCGCCGGGCTGCGCTCAGCCAGTTTGGGTTGAATCCGAGGGGGCAACGCCGGGGCGCATGGGTCCCACTGCCCGCTGAAACAGGTTGTTACCGCTGGTGATGACGGCCGGGATCGTTTCGCGTCGGAAGCAGTCCATCATGAATTCCATCCGAATGAGCTGACTATCGAATGATGAACGATCAAAGGAGTCCCGGCCGCCGCCATCGGCTCGTCACCGCTGTCGCCGTCCTCGTTGCCGTTATCGTCCTCGGGGTGGTCGCCTTGGCGTACGCCTCGCCGTATCTTGTGCTGGATCGGCTCAAGCGCGCGGCGGACGCTCGGAATGCCGAAATCGTCAATCGCTACGTCGACTATCCGGCGCTGCGCACGAGCCTGAAGCAGCAGGTGACCGAGATGCTGGCTCGCCGCATCGATGAGCAAAAACGGGAGCATCCGTTCGCGGCGCTCGGTGCGCTGGTCGGTATGGCGCTGATTGGCCCGCTCGTTGACGCTTATGCCACGCCGGACGGCGTCGCGGCGCTATTGAACGGCTTGCCGCCCCGCGGCGAACCGGGCGAAACGCCGCCGCAGCCGGGCGCACAACCCGACGAGGACTCTGCCGCGTCGGGCCAGGGGCAATCCAACGCGCCCGCGCCTGCGCCTGCGCCTACTCAACCGCCGCGAGCGAGCGCGGGATATGACGGCATCGATCAATTCGTCGTCACCTATCGGCGCGATGCGCAAAGCCGGCCCTACAGCGTGCTGCTGCGGCGCGACGGCTGGTTCTCGTGGAAGCTCTTCGCGGTCAACCTGAATCAGTAGCGTGCGCGCGCTGCCTGTCGGCGCTCAGCTTTCCGTTCCCGCGCCAGCCTTGGCGGGCGCTGCAGTCACGGGCTCTTGCTCATGCGCCGTCGAGACGGCCACGAGAATGCTGCACGACACGCGATCGAGCAATAGCGTGTTACCTGCCCCCATCCACCAGCGGGACAAACCGCTCCGTGCGCGATGCCCGACCACGACGAGGTCCACTTTCAAATCGGCGGCGAGCCGGGCGATTTCATCGATCGGATGACCGAACGCGAAATGCCCCTGTGATTTGACACCCCGCTCTGTGAGCCAATCGACGCCTTCCTGCAGGATTTCCCGGGCGGCGTCCTCGAAGCGGCCGCACGCGACGTCGGTCAATAGCCCAGCGCTTTGGGCGATGCTCGTGCGCATGTCGACAACCGACAATAGATGCGTTTCCGCCTTCAGGTCGAGCGCGAGATCGGCGCCGCAGCGCAATGCTTTGCGGCCTTCGCGCGTGCCGTCGTAACAGAGCAGAATTTTGTTGTAGCTTGCCATCGTGGCCTCCCTTCCTGCGTTAACCGCAGACGTTTGGTTCAATCATGGTGCGGCGCACCCGCGCTTGCAAGAGATGGAAAACGCCTAGTTCGCTGCCGCCCACGCGTCCTTTTATGCTCCCTTGCACGACGCTTTCAGACGATGCAATAGAATGGAGCGCCGACGGACCTATTTTCGTATCAGCCACATTCGACTCCCGATGCCGCAAAACGCGATCGAATTTTCTGACGTGCAAAAACACTACGGCGATAAGACGGTCGTCGATGGACTGAGTTTTCATGTCCGCACGGGTGAATGCTTTGGACTGCTAGGGCCGAACGGGGCCGGCAAGACCACGACACTGAAGATGCTGCTCGGCATCGCGAACCCCGACGCGGGGACGATCATGCTTGCCGGCGAATCCATCCCAGCACGCTCGCGCATCGCCCGGCAGCGCGTCGGCGTAGTCCCCCAATTCGACAATCTCGATCCCGATTTCACCGTGCGCGAGAACCTGCTCATATTCGGCCGTTACTTCGGCCTGTCTGCGAGCAAGACCCGGGCCAAGGTGGATCCGCTGTTGGAATTCGCGCGCCTCGAAAACAAGGCCGATGCTCGCGTGGCCGAACTTTCGGGCGGCATGAAGCGACGTTTGACGCTTGCACGGGCACTGATCAACGACCCGGACGTGCTGGTCATGGACGAACCCACAACCGGGCTCGATCCGCAAGCGAGGCACCTGATTTGGGAACGGTTGCGCTCGTTGTTGTCTCGCGGCAAGACCATCATGCTCACGACACACTTCATGGAGGAAGCGGAGCGGCTCTGCGACAGGCTTTGCATCATCGAGGAAGGCCGAAAGATCGCGGAAGGCGCACCGCGCGCATTGATCGCCAAGGAGATCGGCTGCGATGTCATTGAAGTCTATGGCGCGGCGCCCGAAGCCCTGCGCGAGGAATTGTCGCCTTTTGCGGTGCGCACCGAGATCAGCGGCGAAACGCTTTTTTGCTATGTCGACGATCCGGGGCCCGTCAATGCTCGTCTCGCAGGCCGCCAGGGATTACGCTACCTTCACCGACCGGCGAACCTCGAGGACGTCTTCCTGCGCCTGACCGGGCGAGAAATGCAGGAATGAGCCACGGGCAACGTCAACCGGAAAAGCTTTGATGGATACGTCTTCTTCCCATCGCACCGAAACTGGGCAGCGCCGCACGCGCGAGCGGCATGCCGTGCGCGTGCGATTCGCGTGGCCGTCCAATGCAACGCACTGGATTGCCGTATGGCGGCGCAATTACCTGGTCTGGCGCAAGCTGGCGTTGGCGTCGATGTTCGGCAATCTGGCCGACCCGATGATCTATCTCTTCGGACTGGGCTTCGGGCTCGGGCTGATGGTGGGACACGTCGCCGGTGTCCCGTATATCGACTTTCTGGCGGCGGGCACGGTTGCGTCGAGCGTCATGATGTCCGCCACGTTCGAAGCGATGTACTCTGGATTTTCCCGGATGCACGTGCAGCGTACGTGGGAGGCGATCATGCACACGCCGCTCACGCTCGGCGACATTGTCGTAGGCGAAATCGCGTGGGCGGCCAGCAAGGCGGTGTTGTCGGGCGCCGCGATCATGCTCGTGGCCGGCGCGCTGGGCTATGCGCACTTCCCATCGATGCTGCTCGCCCTGCCCGTCGTTGCGCTGGCCGGGCTCGCTTTCGCGAGCCTCGCGATGATCGTGACGGCGATGGCGCCGTCATACGACTTCTTCATGTTCTACCAGACGCTGGTGATCACGCCGATGCTGCTGCTTTCCGGTGTGTTCTTTCCGCTCGGTCAGCTTCCGCCTGCGGTGCAGCACGCCGCGCTCGCGCTGCCGCTTGCGCACGCGGTGGAGCTGATCCGGCCCGCCATGCTCGGGCGCCCCATGGTCGATGCGCCGCTGCACGTGGCCGTGCTCGCGGCGTATGCCGTTACGTCGTTTCTGGTCTGCTCGGCGCTGTTTTCCCGCCGCATGATGCGTTAGGGCGACCCAAACAACCCTCACTGTTCATCGTCGTCCCAGGGGATTTCGACATCCGTGATGAACGCGACCATCGAAAACGGCTGCGCCTCGTGCCGCCCCATCTTGCCATCGGCTCGATGCCATTCGACGCGGAATCTGACCTCAGGCGTGTCCGCGAGCAGCCGGACCGTGCGCAGTTCTTCGGGATCCGACGTCTCGACGGGGCCGTCGAGCGAAACGAGCAGCTTTTGAGGCCACACGCCGTTGACGGGATCGTAGACGCGGTCGCCGTCGGGAATGGAGGTATGCGCCTCGACGCCGATCGTCGCGCAGGCGTCCACCACCATCTTCGCAAGGGCTCGAAGTACGGCAGTTGCGCGCGCCGAGTTCGCTTGACGAATAGCGAGGTCGCCGCGAGTCAATGCTTGTTCGAGTTTCGGATCGGTCTTCTTTTGCTTGCTCATTTCGTCTTCCAATGAATTCGATACACGACGACCGCCACCGCCGTGCGGGGCATGCGTGGCCGTCGAACGCATCGTACCACCGGTGGGCATGCATCCGGCCCCAACGCATATTCGCCGTGCACCTCGATGTCGCGCAAGCGGCATTCCCGTTTCAAACGCGCTCATCGAGGCCGCGCGACGATCCCGTAAATTTTGATTCGTCTGGAATACGGGACCTACAGGTTTCGGATGACGGCCGATAAAGCCGTGCTTCTATACTGGCCTTGTGCCCGCGTAACGAGACGTAACCGAAAAACGGAAAGCGGCTCGCGTGCTCCCTGTAAAAATAACGACTCAATATATTGGCCAATAAACGGGACGCTTTCATCGAGGGATAAATTGAAACTGCTCGCCCGCCTTGCATTCGTTTCGATTCGCGCAATGCTACGTCCCAACCTCGCGGCGCTCGATGCCTCGGAATGTCATTTCCGCGTGCTGCCGACCGACCTGGACGTGCAGCTGCATATGAACAACGGCCGTTTCCTGCAGATCATGGACCTGGGACGCATCGATCTGCTGCTTCGCAATGGGGTACTGCAGAACGCCATGTCGAAAGGTTGGCGAATGTTGCTGAGCGGCGTCATGATTCGGTATGTTCACGAGCTTCGTCCATTCGAGCGCTATGCGTTGCGCACCCGCATACTCGGATGGGACCGGCGCTTTTTCTATATCGA
>NZ_DASXWY010000090.1:0-2578 GCF_036503415.1 Trinickia sp.
ATGCGCGAGTTGCGCCGCATCCTCCTCGTAGTCCGCCTCACCGACTTGCCAGACGAAGTGAATAGCGCGTGCGATGCGCTCCTCGACGACGATATCGAGCAACGTTTCGCGATTCTTGAAGTAATAGTGGACCATCGCCGAAGTCACGTCCGCCGCCGAGGCGATCTGTGCCATCGTCGTCGCGGCGATGCCTTGCGCGGCAAAAAGCTCGGTCGCGCGATCGAGGAGACGTTCGCGTCCGTCGAGATCGGGCGCGGCGCGGCGCCGCCCCCGCGTCCTGGGTCTCGGCGCGCCGGATGCAGTCCTGTTCATGCTTCAAATTTAATTCATGCGTTAGTTAATTTCAAGGTCGATTGCGGCGATACGCCCCATGCAGGCCGGAAACCCTTCCTATTCGACCGCGTACCGTGGAATCGAAATATGGACGATGAACCCGCCCGCGGCATCGGGACCCGCCGTCACGGTGCCGCCCAGGCGGCGCACGCGGTCGCGAATACCGGCGAGGCCGGATGGCGGCGGCCGGTCCTTGCGCAACTCGGTGTCATCGCTGCCGCCCGCGGCCGCGGCCGTCCCGTTGTCGCTGATCTTCAGATCGCAAATCGAGGCGGCGCAGCTCAGCGCCACTTCGACAGACGTCGCGCCCAACGCATGGCGCATCGCATTGCTGAGGCTTTCCTGCACGATCCGGAACAACGCTGTCGAAGCCGCTTCGCTGAATGTGACGTCCTGCGTTTCGGTCACGAGCGAGACATGCAAATCGGAGCGCTGCCGACAATCGTCGATAAGCCATTCGAGGGCGGGCACTAGCCCGAAATCGTCGAGCGCGGCGGGGCGCAAACCCGCGGCGAGGCGCCGCACCGAGACGATGGCGCGATCGACGGCATCGCGTAGTTGCGCGGCACGGGCAGTGTCGTCGGCAAGCACGGTGGCGAGCCCCATCTTGAGCGCCGTCAACTGCTGGCCGAGATCGTCGTGCAGTTCTCGCGCGATACGTTTTTTTTCTTCCTCGCGCGCAGCCTCGATTCGGGCCGCGAGCTCGCTCGCGTATTGCAACTGCCGCAGCTCGTTGCGCTCGGTCATGTCTCGCGTGACTGCCGCGAATCCGATCAACTGGCCTCGCGGCCCGTAGACAGCGGTGATGATGACGTTGGCCCAAAACCGCGAACCGTCCTTGCGCAGGCGCCAGCTCTCGTCCTCGGTACGCCCGTGGGCGGCCGCGGCCGCGAGTTCGGCCTGCGGCTTGCCGGCCACGATGTCTTCAATCGGGTAAAAGCGGGAAAAATGCTGGCCTATGATTTCCGATGCGCCAAATCCCTTGAGACGCGTCGCACCCGCGTTCCAGCTCGTGACGTGTCCCTGGGGGTCGAGCATGAAGATGCCGTCTTCGACGGCATCCATGAGCCGCCTGAGCCGCTCTTCGCTTTGCTGCGTCCGCTCTTCGTGGCGGCGGCGCTCGGTCATGTCGCGCGTGATCTTGGCATAGCCCGTCAGCACGCCCTGCTTGTCGCGCAAGGCCGTAATGACGACGTTGGCCCAAAAACGGCTTCCGTCCTTGCGCAAACGCCAGCCCTCGTCTTCCCAACGCCCATGCGCGGCCGCGCGCGCGAGCTCTTCGTCCGGATAGCCGCGCGCGACGCTCTCGGGAGGATAAAAAACGGAAAAATGGCGCCCGATGATTTCGTCGGGGAGGTAGCCCTTGATCCGCTGCGCACCGCCGTTCCAGGTCGCAACGTATCCGTCCGCGTCGAGGAGGAAGATCGCGTAATCGTTGATCGCTTCCACGAGCGAGCGATAACGCTCGTCGCCCGACACACGGTCGATCGACGAAGCCGCGCGCCGGCCATGCGTGAAGTGCGGGCGTGAATCCACGGAGACTCCCGGGCAGAGATGTCGCCAGTCTAATCTCCAGCACAATGCTTGCCAACCAGCCGCGCTGGCCGAAGCTGTAAGCCGTGTCCGACACGGCCGCCCGAATGCGCACAGCAATTGCATCCTGCACCGATTTGCAACCGCGCGGGTTTCGGCCAGACTGCGTGTATGGATTCGAACCTGCCGCCACCGGCCTTGAAGGTGTTTCTCGTCGAGGATCACCCCACCATTCGCGAGCGCATCGCCGAGCTCGTCCGCTCCGTCGCCGGGACGCAAGTCGTCGGCATGGCCGATGAGCCCGATGGCGCTTGCGCCGGCATCGGCCTCACGCAACCGGACATGGTCGTGCTGGATTTGCAGCTCAAATCGGGAACGAGCGGATTGGCCGTACTCGAGTGGCTGCGCGAGCATGCCCCGGGCATTGCCGCCATCGTGTTGACGAACGCGATCTACCCGCAAATGAAAGCCGCGTGCTTGGAGCTCGGCGCACGCCTGGTCCTCGACAAATCGTCCGAAGCCCTGCGTGTACGCGACGCGGTGCGCGAGCTCGCTCACCGCTGAGGTTGTAGGCGAATCCCGACAATCGGCGCGCTCGCCGCTTACGCCAGATTCAGCCCGACCTGATTTCAAAGAGATCCGGTGAAGCCGATACTGAATCCAACACCAACGTAACCGCGACACCGATACAAACGCCGCCGGCATGACCGGA
>NZ_DASXWY010000091.1:0-2238 GCF_036503415.1 Trinickia sp.
GTCGCCACCGCCTAGGGGATAGACGTTGGCCGTATCGAAAAAGGTAATGCCGGCATCGGCGGCGGTTGCCATGATGCGGCCCGACGTCGCTTCGTCGGTCTGAAAGCCGAACGTCATTGTGCCGAGACACAGGCGCGAAACAGTCAGTCCGGTGCGGCCTAGCTTGCGGTATTCCATGGGGTTCCTCCGACTGTTGAGCCCTCAGGGGGCAAAGGTCAAAGGATAGCGGTCATGGGCAAGACGCGCTTAGATGCATATTACGGTCATCGACCTGATCTCATAGATGTCGCTGCTCAGCGGCGCGCGGTAAATGGCATTTCGATTACAACAAATACAGCGATCAGCCATTGTCGGTCGCCGAGACCGTATTAGACGGGACTAGCGAGCCTCTCGACTCTTGGTGGCCCCTAGACCATCTAGCAAACCGGGCGCGCCAGGGGCTTTCGATGTACTTATGCAGTACGTATGCACACGCAAATGAAGCAAGCAAGAATGCGATGCCGATCAGGACACGTTCATCGGCCGTATGCGCGCTTGCTGCTGCGATATTCAGGTAGGGCCGGAACAAATCGTGCGCCAGATATACCGAGTACGACAGAGCACCCAACCACTGGAACACACGCAGAGAAAAGAGGCGTGCCACCGGTCCCTTGTCGCTCGACAGCGATGCAACGAGAACGGCGAACACGATCGGAGCGGCGAGCGCAGTAATCCGAGCGCCCGACAAAATCACGGCCAAAACCAGCGTGAGTGCAAGCACCTGCGTAAGCGGACGCCCAAACGAGACGATGACCGGACGCTCACGGTATTTGGCGATCAAGACTCCGATGAAGAAACCGGCAAAGCAACGCGCCCATCCATAGTCGCCTACCATGTCGTAGCACCACCCCGTCGTCACGCAGGCGTGAGTGACGAGCGACGCATATACGGCGGCGGCATACCCCACGAACGCGAGCGTTGCGAATGCCGCGACACGCGCCCGGGCACGTAATACGAGACATAGCAAGCCGAACAGCATATATACGTAAAATTCGTTGCTCGTCGACCATGTGACCGGCAAACCGACTACCTCACCCGATATCGGCAGCCCATTCGTCATGGTCAGAGCCGGAACCAGATCCGCGAGCGACGTAATGTGGGTATGTCCGTTGGCTTGCGGCATTGCGCTGTAAAGAGGCCCAAAATACAGCAGCGCAAAATAAGCAAGGGTTGTGACAATGTTTGCGGGATACAAGCGGCCAAAGCGCCGAAGCATGAATGCGAACCACTCGCTGCGGTGGGTGATGCGCCCGTCGTAGGCACGGCAAATGACGAATCCGGACAGCACGAAGAACAGGTCGACAGCCAAATACCCGCCTTGCGCCGCATCCAGCGCTTGCACGCTGAATTGTAGGTGAAAGAGGACGATGATAAGCGCAGCCGCGCCGCGTAGGCCTTCGAGGCTCTTGTTCATTGAGTCATCGTCCCGTTTTGATCGGCAAAAGTCTCGAACAAGCCGGGCGCATCTCGCACTCCCCCCGATTTTCGCTCCGTGCGCTCGCACTCGTATTCGACGCATACTGACCGCGCCGCCGTGGGCGAGAACGCCGCGAACATGGCAACTGATTTTAGGTTTTTTACCCCCACACCGCTTCGCTGGTCAACCTATTTCGGCGCTCGCCAATGAATCTGCGCCGGCAATGTTAGGCACCGCGCATTACCTCTCGGCTCTTAATGGCCATCAGACGACGCGGACCGACAGACCCAGCACCAGCGGCATCAGATCAATCGCTCCAACATCCAAGTCATCGGCGCCGAGCCACGGAGGGCCGATCTGCCAGCGTTATAACAACGGCGCCGCGGCATCGAGCATGATGCGGCAGAAGTAATCGGCAAAACTGCGGCGCACCCGATCTCATAGCTGTCGCTACCCAGCGGCACGAGCACGATCGAAGCCTTGAAATAATGGCTCTGCGCGCATTGCCCACGCGCCAATATACGCGGATGAAGATCGAGCGGGCAGCCGCGTGCCAGTAGGATAACCGGCCTCGTGAATGCTTGCTTCGGACGCGCATTGCGTTGGGAGCGAGCTATACCTCCAATCGTCCGAAATTTCGAAACAGAATGCTGACGATTGGCGGTAGTCCCTACACTCGCCAGCTTCCTGCCAAACGTCACTCTTACGGACGAGCCAATCTGTGTGGGTAGCCTGAATGACATCACTCGCCAAGCGCATGTCGCCTTATCGCGATGCGCTGC
>NZ_DASXWY010000092.1:0-10184 GCF_036503415.1 Trinickia sp.
AGGTCAGCGGCACGCCCTGGACGATGTAGCGCCCCGCAATGTGGCGGACGATTTGTTCGAGGTCGCGGGCTGCCGCCCGCAAGCGTATTGCAGCGAGGTCTTGTTCTCTCATGGCCGGTTTGAATATCGAGATAACCTGTACAAATATACAGTATCCGGACCAAAGACTGCAGCCAGTCGAGCGTTGAAATTATCCGTGGATGACGACGAGCAACGCTTTGGCTTCACCTTTGCCAGCGTTGCGCACCGCGTGATCGACATCCGCCACGTAACGCGCGGTATCCGCGGTTTTCAGGCGCTTGACCACGCCATCGACCTCGACCTCGATCGATCCTTGCAGCACGGTGAGGTGTTCGCGCGTACCGGGTTCGTGGGCATTGGAGACGAGAGCGCCGCCGGCTTGCAACGTCAATTCATACCATTCGAATTTGCCGGCCAGCTCGATCGGGCCCCATACGCGCAGTTGATACTTCGCTTCGTGCCCGTCGAGCGTCGGAATATCGTGTGGACCTGCCACGACGACGGTCTCCGGCGCTTTGTGCGTTGCGAACAACTGGTCCAGGCTGACGCCGAGCGCGTTCGTCAACCGCCATGCGACAGCGATAGTGGGGTTTGCTTTGTCGCGCTCGATCTCCGACAGCATCGACTTCGACACACCCGCTGCGCGAGACAGGTCGTCGAGCGTCATCTTGCGATCCATTCTGAGCCGCTGAATTTGCTCACCGACGCGCGGTGGCGCGGCGCTGGGGGCGCCTGCTCCAACCGCGGGTGAAGACGCGTGCGGGCCGCGCCGGTTGCCCGTGCTTGCCATTTGGTTTCCGATCGCTTAAAGTTGTTCGGTATATCGAACTTGTGTTCGAAAAATTGAAATCGTCCGCTATCGGCGATGACCGACTATAACAGCTACATGCGCGTATCGACCCGTGATCCGGGAAGCGCGCGATTCGAACCGACTCTCACAGGAGCAGCAACGATGCGCGAAACTTATCTTGCCCATTTGCGCAAGACGATCGACCAGATCCGAGCCGACGGTTTTTACAAATCCGAGCGCGTCATTGCCAGTCCTCAGTCCGCGGCTATCCAGCTGGCAAACGGCGAAGACGTGCTCAACTTCTGTGCGAACAACTATCTCGGTCTTGCGAATGACGCCCGCATGATTGCAGCGGCGAAGCAAGGGCTCGACAACGACGGTTTCGGGATGGCATCGGTGCGGTTCATTTGCGGTACGCAGACGGTGCATAAGACGCTCGAACATGCCGTATCGGAATTTCTGGGCACCGACGATTCGATTCTCTATTCGAGCTGCTTCGACGCAAACGGCGGATTGTTCGAGACGTTGACGGACGAGAACGACGCCATCATCAGCGACGAGCTCAATCACGCGAGCATCATCGACGGCGTGAGGCTTTCGAAAGCCAAGCGTTACCGTTACAAGAACAATGACCTGGCAGACCTCGAAGCGAAGTTGCGCGAAGCCGATGCGGCCGGGGCACGCTTCAAGCTGATTGCGACCGATGGCGTCTTTTCGATGGATGGCATCATCGCGAACCTGGCCGGCATTTGCGACCTGGCAGATCGTTATGGCGCGCTCGTGATGGTCGACGATTCGCACGCGGTCGGCTTCATCGGCGAACACGGCCGGGGCACGCCCGAATTCTGCGGCGTCGAGGGCCGCGTGGACATTCTGACGGGCACGCTCGGCAAGGCGCTTGGCGGCGCGTCGGGCGGCTACGTCGCGGCGCGCCGCGAAATCGTCGAACTCCTGCGGCAGCGCTCACGTCCGTACCTGTTTTCCAATACCCTCACACCCAGCATCGCAGCGGCATCGCTCGCGGTGCTCGATCTCTTGCGAAGCGATGAAGGTGCCGAACTGCGTCGCCGGGTGCGTGCCAACGGTGAGCGTTTTCGGGAGGCGATGAGCGCAGCCGGTTTCACGCTCGTACCGGGCGAACATCCGATCATTCCCGTCATGCTGGGGGATGCCCAAATCGCTTCACGCATGGCGGATGCGCTGTTGCAAGAAGGCGTCTACGTCATCGGGTTTTCTTATCCGGTCGTGCCGAAAGGGCGTGCGCGCATTCGCACGCAGATGAGCGCGGCACACACGCCCGAACAGATCGATCGCGCGATCGATGCGTTCAAGCGAGTCGGCAAATCGCTCGGCATCGTTTGAGAGAAGGAGCGAAATCATGAAAGCACTGGCGAAACTCGAGCGTGCTCCTGGCTTGACGCTGACCCGTGTGGCCAAACCCGAGGTCGGTCATAACGATGTCATGATCCGCATCAAGCGGACCGCGATCTGCGGGACCGACATCCATATATGGAAATGGGACGACTGGGCGCAAAAGACGATTCCCGTGCCGATGCATGTCGGCCACGAGTACGTTGGCGAAATCGTGGCTATGGGGCAGGAGGTGCGCGGTTTTTCAATCGGCGATCGCGTATCGGGCGAAGGCCACATCACCTGCGGCTTTTGCCGCAACTGCCGAGCCGGACGCCGGCATCTGTGCCGCAATACGGTGGGTGTCGGCGTCAACCGCGCGGGTGCATTCGCCGAATTTCTCGTCATTCCCGCATTCAACGCCTTCAAGATTCCCGATGAGATCTCCGACGATCTCGCCGCCATCTTCGATCCCTTCGGCAACGCGACGCATACGGCCCTGTCGTTCAACCTCGTCGGAGAGGATGTCTTGATCACCGGTGCGGGCCCCATCGGCATCATGGCGGCCGCGATAGCGAAGCATGTGGGCGCGCGCAACGTGGTGATCACCGATGTCAACGACTATCGTCTGGCACTCGCGCGCAAGATGGGGGCGACCCGTGCCGTGAATGTCGCGCGCGAATCGCTGCGCGATGTCATGGCCGAACTGCATATGACGGAGGGCTTCGATGTGGGCCTCGAAATGTCGGGTGTCCCGAGCGCGTTCACGAGCTTGCTCGAAGCGATGAATCACGGCGGCAAAGTTGCGTTGCTCGGCATTCCCCCGGCGCAGACGGCGATCGACTGGAATCAGGTCATCTTCAAGGGCCTCGAGATCAAGGGGATCTACGGCCGGGAAATGTTCGAGACCTGGTACAAGATGGTCGCGATGCTCCAAAGCGGGCTCGACTTGTCGCCGATTCTGACGCACCGCTTTGCGGTCGCGGACTACGAACAGGCATTCGCCGCGATGTTGTCGGGCGAAAGCGGCAAGGTGATTCTCGACTGGACCGACGCTTGAGAGGTTGAGGCCGTCGACGACCGTCGGCCCCTATCGGGCTTCGGCGTCCGCGTGCCGTGCGAATTCGGCTTCGATTCTCACGCGCACGTCGTCGCCCACCGCCGGGTACCACGTGCCCAGTCCAAACTGCGAACGGCTGAAGTGTCCTTGCGCGGAAAAGCCGAGCTTGTTTTCCTTGGTCAGCGGATCGACGCCGTAGCCGTTGAATTTCAGATCGAGCACCACTGGCCGCGTGACGCCGCGGATCGTCAGATTCCCTTCGAGCTTGCCCTCGGCGTTGCCCGTGCGCATGACGCGCGTGCTGACGAAGCGAATCGTTGGATGGTTCGCTGCGTCGAACATATCCGGTCCTTTCACGAGCTTGTCCAGCAGCGCTACGTTGGTGTCGACGCTCGATGCGTCGATCGAGACGTCCACGGTGCTCGCTTCCATGCCGCCCGGCTTCCAATCGAGCGTCCCCTGCGCTTTATCGAAACGCATCGTAAAGCGCGAGTATTTCAGATGGTCGACATCGAACGTAATGCTCCAATGATGCGCGTCGAGCGCGTAGCTGCCCGCGGGAACGCGCGCTTCGTCCGTGCCGACGGTATGCGTCACCACCCGCAATGGGGTGCATGCGGGCAGTAAAACGGTGCTCGTGGCGATCAACGCGAACAGCACGGCGTACGCGGCTTTAACGCTCGCTGTCTTGAGTTCTTTCATTGGAGTGGTTGAGCGATCGGTCGGGCTTATAGCTTATATGCGAAACCTCGATTGACAAGGTAGAACGATCGTTCCACCATAGCGCCATGGCAAATACGGATCGACATGGCACCGGCGAGCACGCGCACGAACGCGGCTCGGCGGGGAGCAGTGTGCGCGACAAGCTGCTCGACGCCGCGGAGGCGCTCGTTTATGCGGGGGGTATTCACGCGACCGGCGTGGACGCCATCGTCCGGCAGTCCGCGACCACGCGCAAAAGCTTTTATACGTACTTCGAATCGAAAGATGCGCTGGTGGCCGCTGCGTTGCGGCGGCGTCATGAGCGCTGGATGAGCTGGTTCGTCGACGGCACGCGGCGCAGCGGGAAGACGGCCCGCGAGCAATTGCTGGGGATGTTCGAGGTGCTGCGCGAATGGTTTGCGTCGCCGGACTTCCATGGGTGCGCGTTCTTGAATGCGTCGGGCGAGATCGGCTGCGCCGAAGACCCGATTCGTGTGGTCGCACGCGAGCACAAGGCGCAGTTGCTGCAATTCATTCGCGTGACGTGCGACGCCTATGTCGCGGACACAGGCCGAGACACAAAAGCGGCCGCATCGCTTGCCAGGCAATGGCTGATTCTGATCGACGGGGCCATTGGCGTTGCACTCGTGAGCGGCAGTGCCAGCGCGGCGCGGGATGCGCGCGCCGCGGCCATGACGTTGCTCGATGCTCGCGCATCGGTATAGCGGCGCGCTCTTGCGAACAAAGACTTTCTCACTAGCCCGAACGTAAAGGAGAGACCATGTCAGATCCGAATCAATCGAACGAATCGCGGCCGCCATTTCCGCCCTTCACTCGCGAAACCGCCATTCAGAAAGTGCGCGCCGCCGAGGATGGATGGAATACGCGCGAACCGGAGCGCGTCGCGCTCGCTTACACGCCGCAAAGCGTCTGGCGCAACCGCGCGGAATTCGTCAATGGGCGTCCGGAAATCGTTGCGTTCTTGCGGCGCAAATGGGCCAAGGAGCTCGATTACCGGCTCATCAAGGAGCTTTGGGCGCACGACGGCAACCGGATTGCCGTGCGATTCGCTTACGAGTGGCACGACGATTCGGGCAATTGGTTTCGCTCCTACGGCAACGAGAATTGGGAATTCGATGCAAATGGTTTGATGGCGCGCCGGTTCGCGTGCATCAACGATCTGCCGATACGCGAAAGCGATCGGCTTTATCGCTGGCCGCTGGGGCGCCGGCCGGACGATCATCCAGGGTTGTCCGATCTCGGGCTCTGAGGTTGGTTGTCCGTCCACGCGTAAATGGCGCCGGTTCGATCTGTTCCAACCGAGCGTGTCTTCGGTTCCTCGTGCGCGGTTTGCCGGCGTATTGCGGTACAGTGCGCGGCTAGCGGCCTCGAGCCGTACGAACGAGAACTCATGGCCGGCGCCAGACCGGCGAACGGAGCGGACATGCATCGTTGGAAAGTGGTGGCGCGCTACGCGCGGAAATCGATCGCGCGCGCGGCCTTGTCGACGGCGACTATTGCCTCGGGTGTCCTGTCGTCATCAGTGCCGGCGCATGCGGCCAACTGGTGCGGCAGCGGACTCTGGATCGACGCGATGATTGCGTCACATCACATTCATCCCGAGCAGTCTTTCGAAGACGTGAATCCCGGGCTCGGCGTGGAGTGCTGGCTCAACGGGCAATGGGCGTTGACCGCAGGCGGGTTCCGGAATTCGCTTGCTCGTCCGTCGTGGTACGGCGGGGGCGTGTGGGCGCCCGAATTCGCTCACTGGGGATTCGTTCGGCTCGCCGTCATGGGCGGCATCATCTCGGGCTACAACTACGGCAGATGGGGCATCGGCCACGATCATTCGATCGGGCCGGTGGCCGCACCGCTCGTCATGGTGACGTATAAGCGCGTTGGCATGAATTTCATTCTCGTGCCACCGATTCCTTCCGACAATCTGCCTTTCACGATCGGGTTTCAATTGAAGTTGGGGTTTTAGGCAATTGCGCGGCCCCTACGGATATAGATCGACGTAGCGATTTCAGGCGAGCCTGCATGCCTTCAATGTCCGACATCTTTGCGATGTTCATATTGGCGACCAGCATCGCCGTCGCGCTCTCGGTGCTGATCTATTACTTCGTGACCGGCGTCGTTCCTATGTCGTCGAGCCGCGCGGAGGCGGCCGAAGTGATTGCCTTGCTGAAAGAGGCCGGCGTGCCGGAGCAGGCGGTTCTATACGAACTCGGCTGTGGCTGGGGCATGCTCGTGAGCGCGTTGGCTCGCGCTTTCCCCGAAGCACGCATTCACGGAATCGAAATATCGCCATTCCCCTACTGGATCGCACGTTTGCGAACGCGGCATTTACCCAACGTTCGCCTGCAAAGAGGCAACTTCTTCCATTGCGATCTGCGCGACGCCGATGCCGTTGCCTGCTATCTGATGATCAAGCCGATGCCGAAGCTCGCCGCCTTTCTGGACGCCATGCTGAAGCAAGGCACCCCGGTGGTGTCCCTCGCGTTCGGCTTTCGGGACCGGCAAGCGGCCGCGGCGCGAAAGGTATCGGGGTTGCCAGGCACTGCCACGCTGTACGTTTGGCCTGCGCTTCGTCGGCAACCGTCGAGCACTCAGCGGTAACCGCGTCTTCGCGTTCATCCCGCGTTATCGGCCCGAGCCCGCAATGGCTGCCAACCAGGCGGCCCATGGTGAGCTTTTACGGGAAGGATGCATGCGAGCGCGACGCGACGGACTGGCGCCCCGCACAGAAGTTCGTAGAAAGAGGGCTCGCCACAGGCGAGGTTCCCCGGACGCACCGCTTGAATCGCCTACCGTCACCGCCTAATCTTTAAGACCCGCTGCCCGACGGTAGGCGGGTTCACAAGAATGCGATGAACGGAGACGATCGAAGTGGCTATCCCACCGACTACAGACATTGCGCACGTGATCGAACTGACGTTGAACGTCAACGGCTCCGCACATCGTTGCGTGCTCGATACGCGCACCACATTGCTCGATGCCTTGCGCGAGCATCTCCATCTCACCGGCACGAAAAAGGGCTGCAATTTCGGCGAATGCGGCGCGTGCACGGTGCATCTCGACGGGCAGCGCGTGAACGCGTGCATGGTGCTCGCGGCGCAGGCCGACGGACGCGCGGTCACGACGATCGAAGGGCTTTCGCAAGGCGAAACGCTGCATCCCATGCAGCAGGCTTTCATCGACTGCGACGCTTTTCAATGCGGCTTTTGCACGCCGGGGCAGATCATGTCCGCCGTCTGTTGCGTGCGGGAAGGTCATACGAAAAGCGATGCCGACATTCGAGAGTGGATGAGCGGCAACTTGTGTCGATGCTCGTCATACCCGCAGATCGTCGAAGCCGTCAAGGCTGGGGCAAGCGCGCCGAACGGAGGGCAATGATGGAGCCATTTACCTACGCGCGCGCCGGCGATGTCCAGGATGCGCTGAAGCGGTTCGGCGAACGGACCGCGCTGTTGGCCGGCGGCACCGAGCTGCTGAACTGGATGCGCCTCGGTATCGAGCACCCTGCTCACATAGTGGACATTTCGCGTCTGCAGGACTTGAAGGGAATCGAAAGCATCCCGGGCGGGAGCGGACTGCGTATCGGTGCGCTCGCCACGCTCAACGAGGTTGCACTCAATCCGCGTGTCGCGAACGACTTTCCCGCGCTGTCCGAAGCGTGCCTCAAGGCCGCCTCGGCTCAGTTGCGCAACCTCGCTTCGATCGGCGGCAACCTGTTGCAGCGCACGCGCTGCCCTTACTTTCGTTCGGACGAAGTGCTTCCCTGCAACCGGCGTGTGCCGGGTTCAGGGTGTGCGGCACGGCACGGCATCAACGAGAAGCACGCGATCTTCGGCTGGACCGACGATTGCGTCGCAGTTCAACCGTCCGACCCCGCAGTCGCGTTATCGGCGCTCGAGGCCGATATCGTCATCGAATCTCCGCGCGGCACGCGTCGGGTCTCGGCGGCGGACTTTCATACGTTGCCCGCCGACGACCGCGGCATTCGAAAGCACAACGTCATGGACGACGACGAACTGATTACGTCGATCGAGCTGCCCTGCGCGATGCCGAATTCAGCCTATCTGAAGGTCCGCGAACGAGAATCTTACGAGTTTGCGATTGCCTCTGCGGCGGTAGGGCTCGAACTCCATGGCGGTGTGATCCGCCAGGCGCGGATTGCCCTCGGGTCCGTGGCGATGCGGCCGTGGCGCTTGAGCGGGGCCGAACGCAATCTGCAAGGGCTGGCCGTTGCATCGCCCGATGCGCGTCGAGCGATCGAGCAGGAATTTGCTGCCGCCCGCGCGCTTTCGCACAATGCACACAAGATCGTGATCGCGCGTAACGCCGCATGGCGCGCGCTTCAGTTGGCGGCGCAACGCGCCGAAGGAGGTGCCGCATGAGCATCGGCGAAGCGTTGCCCCGTCCGGATGGGCCCATCAAGGTAACAGGCCAGGCGAAGTACACCGCCGATCAACGGCTCGATGGGGCGCTTTTTGTGGTCCTGGTCGGCTCGCCTGTGCCTGCGGGTACGATTCGGCAGATCGACACACACGAGGCCGGGTCGGTGCCGGGTGTGGTTCGCGTATTGACGGTTGACGACATGCCGCACTTTGCGAACGTGACGGCACCCTCGGCCATCACCTTGCTGCCGATGCAGGACACGACGATTCGCCATCACGGCCAAGCGATTGCCATCGTCGCCGCCGAGCGCCTCGAACAAGCGGAGCAGGCCGCGCGACTCGTGCGAGCCGACATCGAAGTCTCGCCCTTCGTTGCGCAAAGTGAAGGCGCGGCGGTCATCGCAACGGAAAATCTCTACGCACCCGCCGAGTTTTCGAAGGGTGACATCGCTCGGGGGTTATCGAGCGCCGCGCATCGGCACGAGGCCGATTACCTGCAACCTTCGCGGCATCACAACCCGATGGAGCCGTCAGCCGTCCAGGCGGTCTGGGACGGCGACGAGCTGACGATATTCGATACGACCCAGCACGGCTACAACGTGCAGGCCGTGCTCTCGAGCGCGTTCGGCGTCAGGCCCGAGCAGGTGCGTGTCATTTGCCACCACACCGGTGGAGGTTTCGGCTGTAAAGGTTTCGTCTGGCCGCATGAGCTGCTTGCCGCCGCGGCTGCCCGTGTGCTGCAACGCCCGATCAAGCTGGTGTTGAGCCGGGCTCAGATGTATTCGATGGTCGGCTATCAACCGGACATGCGTCACCACATGGTGCTTGGGGCCGAAGCTGACGGGCGCCTGAGTGCGTTGAGCCATGACGTCGAAAACGTGACGTCGATTGCGGAGCAATTCGTCGAGCATGCGACGTCCGCGTCGCAGGGCGTCTATGCGAGCCCCGCGATTCAGACGAAACAGAAGGTGCGGCATGCGAACGTGAATCATCCGACCGCCATGCGCGCCCCGTGGGAGGGACCGGGCTTGTGGGGGCTGGATTCGGCGATCGATGAAATGGCCCATCTCGTGGGTATGGACCCGCTTGATTTTCGTCTCGCCAACTATGCGGAAACGGACCCGGCGACAGGCAAGCCGTGGTCATCGAAAAAACTGCGCGAGGCCTACGCCGAAGGCGCGCGCCTCTTTGGCTGGTACGAACGTCCCCGGGAGCCGGTACGCGATGGACCGTGGCTGCTCGGCAGCGGCATGGCGACGAGCTCGATGGGATGCTTTCGATTTCCGTCCGTGGCGCGCGTACGGCTCAACGCGAGTGGCCGAGCGACGATCGAAACGGGCTGCCACGATATCGGCACCGGCACGTTGACGATTTTTCCGCAGATCGCGGCGGATGTTCTCGGCGTGTCGCTCGATCAGGTATCGCTGTCGATGGGCGATACGGCATTGCCGAAAGGCGGGCCGACTTACGGATCGTCTTCGACGATGGGTGTCGGTGCCTCGGTTCTCTACGCGGCGCGTTCCGTGCGGGCTCAGCTAGCGGAACTTGCGGGCGTTCCGGATTCGCAAGCCGAGCTGGCCGATGGCCGGATCCGGCGTAGCGGCAGCGACGAGCGCGGGCAATCGATTTTCGAGCTCATGCGTCAGGCCGGACGGGCGGAGCTCAGGGCCGACGGCGAGTTCAGCTTGCCGGGCGGCGCGCCGTTCAATGCGAACGGCGAGGGCAGCGACGTAGCCATTTCGACGTTCGGCGCAATCTTCGTCGAGGTGGCCGTCGATCCCGAACTGGGCTTGCTGCGGCTGCGGCGCGCGGTCGGCAGCTATAGCGCGGGGCGCATCATCAATCCGCGCACGGCGCGCGC
>NZ_DASXWY010000093.1:0-8465 GCF_036503415.1 Trinickia sp.
TTGCGTACCGCCGGGCCGCTGGAAGCTACCGCGGCGATTCAACGAGCGCTGCGCGGGGGCGATGGCAGCGCCGAGCGCGCGGTGCCTGAGCCACCTGTCGACGCGCTCGACGCGAACCCATCCGCACGCGCGGGAGCAACGGAGGCGTTCGTCCGCCCGCATGTCGCCAGGCAGGCCGAGGTGGAGGACCGTGGGCATTTCAGTTCGCTCACGTATGTCAACGACGCCGGGCAGCGGAACTATAAGCTCTACGTGCCAAGCGGGTACCGAGGGGCGCCATTGCCGCTGATCGTGATGTTGCACGGCTGCACGCAAGACGCGGACGATTTCGCGGCTGGCACCAGGATGAACACGTTCGCCGAACGTCACCACTGCCTCGTTGCCTATCCGATTCAATCGAAGCGGGCAAATCCGTCCGGCTGCTGGAGCTGGTTCAAGCCGGGCCACCAGCAGCGGGAGCGGGGCGAACCTTCGTTGATCGCGGGAATCACGCGCGAGGTGATAGCCAATCACAGCGTCGATCCGGCTCGCGTGTATGTTGCCGGTCTGTCGGCGGGCGGCGCGATGGCCGCGGTGATGATTCACACCTATCCGGAACTGTATGCCGCAGCGGGAATCCACTCGGGTCTGCCATATCGCTGCGCTCACGACGTGCCGTCGGCGCTTGCCGCGATGAAAGGGGCCGTAGGGGCGCGGCGTGCGCAAGGCGCCGACGGTCACGATGGGTCGACAATGCCGAAGCGACCGTTGATCGTCTTTCATGGCGACGCGGACACGACGGTTCATCCCTCCAACGGCAGCGAGCTCGTGCGGGCATTCAGCGCCAGCACGTCCCCCGTCACCGAGCCGCTGGACCGCCCGGGGCGCGCATGCACGCGGCGTCGCCTGACGGCTGTCAACGGCATCGATGCGGAGTATTGGATCATCCATGGTGCCCCGCATGCGTGGGCCGGTGGCAGTGTCCGCGGGACGTACACGGATGCCGCTGGCCCCGATGCCAGCGCCGAGATGATGCGATTCTTTCTCGCGCATCCACGGCACCTTGAATGACGCATCGCGATTGCATGCTGACGCCCGCGAAGCGAAGACGCTGTTGCGGCGTTTTTCGGTTCATCGCAATAGTTCTCTCTTCATAAATCGAAACCGGCCAACCGTCGTGACTCTCATGCGAGGCGGCGCACGCATCTCCAATGGCACGCGGCGGGCGCGGTGTAGTATCTGATTCGCAGGGTGACCCTGCGCGGCATTTCGGTACATTGAGAACGCGGTCGGCGAATCGCGTCGGGGCCTTGGGGAAAACGATGAGGGGCTGGCTCGTTGCGTGGGTATGCGCATGCATGCTTTCGGTTGCTGCGGCGCAAGGTACGCCGGCTGCCTCCGTACCGGGGACGTCGGTCGCCGGGGAGAACTACCTGGCCGCGGCGAAACGCGTCGTCGATGCCGCGGCGCAACCGGCCGCACCCTGGAGCGGGCCGCGCACCGGGCCGCGGGCGCAACCTGGGAAACGGATCGCCATCGTCGCCGAGGATTTGCGCAACGGCGGCATCGTCGGCGTGATCGACGGTGTGCTGGAGGCGGCCAAGGTCATCGGCTGGAGTGTGCAGATATTCGACTCCGCCGGCATGCCGGATCAGCGGCTGAAGACGCTTGCAAGCGCGCTGGCAAGTCGTCCGGACGGGCTTATCATTGTCGGTGGCGACGCACGCGCCCTGCTGCCCGGGTTGCAGCCGTTTGGCGAGCGGAAGATTCCAATCGTCGGCTGGCATGTCGCGGCCCAGGCGGGACCGGTGTCCGGCACGCCCGTGGCGATGAACGTGACGACGGACCCGCTCGAGGTCGCGCGCGTGACCGCGCTGGCGGCCATCGTTCAGTCCGGCGGGCATGCGGGAGTCGTCATCTTCACGGACTCCAATTTCCAAATCGCGCAAAGCAAGGCGAATGAAATGGCCGCCGTCGTGCGCGCGTGCAGCGGTTGCACCTTGCTCGAAGTGCGCGACGTGGCGATTGCGCGCAGCCAGGAATTGATGGCGGGTACGACACGCGCCTTGCTCGAGCGGTATGGCAAGCGCTGGACATATGCGCTCGCCGTCAACGACATCTACTTCGACTACGCCGCCCCGGTGCTGACCCAGGCTGAAATGCCGAGCACTGCCATGGCCATGCTGTCGGCCGGCGACGGTAGCGAGTCCGCCTTCCTGCGCATCCGAACGGGCAGCTTCCAGACGGGCACCGTGGCGGAACCCGTGAATTTGCACGGCTGGCAGTTGATCGACGAGTTGAACCGTCTCTTCGCCGGGCAGCGCGTCACCGGATACGTGTTTCCGGTGCATCTCGTGACGGCGGACAACGTCGCAGCGGACGGCGGCGATCGTCTGCTCTACGACCCGAACAACGGCTATCGCGACGTCTATCGCCGCATCTGGCAACGCCCGTGAAACTTCAGCTCCCACGGTCCCTCACCGCGCAGTTCACGCTCGTGGTTTCTTGCCTCGCCACCCTGGTGGTGGCGGTCGGTGCCACGACCATCTACTCGTTGGCCGGTTCGGTTTACGCCATCCGCCAGTTGGCAGAACAGCGGCTGGCTCGCCAGGAAGATGCACAGGACCTGGCACAGCGCACTCTGATGATCGAACGCCTCGCATTGGAGTTGTCGAATGACGATGCCGTGGACTCGGTGCGCGAGACACATCGGCATATCATGGAGCAGTTGGCATCCTTCGACCGCCTGGTGGACCGCCTCGCTTCCGCGATCACTCCCACGGGTGAGAACGTCGGTATCGACGCGTTGGCGCTACATCGATCGAGTCAGCGCTTCCGCAATACGGTCAACATCGAGGCGCAGGTCCGCGAGACCGCGCTGGTCGCCGCAGTCGCGCCGGCCGCTGCGCCGCGGCCCGGGGCGTCATTGGCCAGCCTCGATGACGATCTGCGCCGCCAGGCCGACGCTCTGGCCGCGGCGGCGCACGAGCAGTCCGAGTACTTCACGCGCGATTACCGGAAAGCGGTTCAAGATCTGGCTGCAGACCTGGACCGCACGCGCAGGTGGGTGGGCGGCGAAGTTGCGGTGAGCCTGCTGCTTGCGTGGCTGATTGCCCGGACGTTCCTCGGTCGCCACGTCGTGGAACGGCTGCGCCGGGTCAGCCACTTTCTGCGCCACGGCGAGGTCGACGGTGCGTCAGCCGGTGTCCCCGTTTACGGCGGCGATGAGATTGCCGATATGGCGCGCGCTGTCGAGCAGTTCCTCGAAGACCGGCGACAGCGCAGGCAGGCCGAGAATGCGCTGAAGAATCTCAATGCCGAGCTCGAAGCGCGCGTCGCACAGCGCACTGCTGAACTCAGCAAGGCGCTTGCGGGCCAGACGGCCGAGATCGTCGAACGACAGCACGCCGAAGCGGCTGCACGTGCAAGCGAACATTTCCTCGACAGCATCATCGAGAACATTCCCGACGTGATCTTCGTCAAGGATGCGGCGACGCTGCGCTTCGTGCGATTCAACAAGGCTGGAGAGCGACTGCTCGGGTATCGGCGAGAGGAACTGATCGGCAAGTCCGTCCACGATCTGTTTCCGGCGGAGGAGGCAGCTTTCTTCGCGCTGAAGGATCGTGAGGTACTGGAGTCACAGCAGATGGTCGACGTGCCCGAGGAGCCGGCCCACACGCGTTACGGGCTGCGCCTCGTGCATACGATGAAGATCCCGATTCTCGACGCGCGCGGCGAGCCGCAGTTTCTGCTCGGCATCTCACGTGACATCACAGAGCAAAGGCGTGCCGAAGAGGAACTGCGGCGCTACCGAGAGCACCTCGAAGATATGATCCGCGAGCGAACGGCCGAACTGGCCATCGCCAAGGAACGCGCCGACGCGGCCAACCAGGCCAAGAGCGGCTTTCTCGCGCACATGAGCCACGAGTTGCGCACGCCGTTGAACGGAATTTTAGGCTACGCGCAGATCCTCAAGCGCGATAAGAGCCTCGGTCAACGCCAGATCGAGCGGGTCGCGGTGATCCAGCACAGCGGCGAACACCTGCTTGCGATCATCAACGACCTCCTGGATATGGCCAAAATCGAAGCCGGAAGGGCGGAACTCATTCCGTCCGACATTCGGCTCGACGGCTTCATCGACTTCATCGCCGAAACGATTCAGGTGAAGGCAACGGAAAAGGGCCTGGGCTTCGTGTGCGAGATGGCCCCCGATCTGCCCGCGGGCGTGCGGGTCGACGAAAAGCGGCTGCGCCAGGTGCTGCTCAACCTGCTCTCCAACGCAATCAAATTCACCGAAGAGGGGACCGTGCGCCTACGCGTCAGTTGCCTGGCGCCGGAGCGGCTGCGGTTCGAAGTCGAGGACACCGGCATTGGCATAGACGAAGCGCGTCTGGAGGCGCTCTTCCGGCCATTCGAACAGGTGAGCGATGCTCAGCACCGGTTTGGCGGCACAGGGCTGGGCCTGGCGATCAGCCGGCAGCTGGTGCGCTTGATGGGGGGCGAGATCCACGTCGACAGCCGCCTCGGCGTTGGGAGCACATTTTCGTTCGAGCTGAGCGTCCCGGTGGTGGCGCCTCAGCCACCTGTCGCCGCGCCCGAATGGACGGTGACTGGCTATCAGGGACCACGCAGGACCATTCTCGTAGTGGATGACGTGGCGGCAAACCGTTCTTTGGTGGTCGATCTGCTCGGTCAGCTCGGATTCGACACCATCGAGGCCGGCGATGGACTGGAAGCGCTCGAGAAGGCCAAAGCGCAGCGGCCGGAACTCATCCTGATGGACGTCGTCATGCCGGGGATGGATGGGCTCGAAGCCACGCGGCGGCTGCGCGAAATGCCGGCGTTCGGGGATCTGCCCATCGTTGCGGTCTCCGCCGGCGCGTCGGGGAGTAATGCGAAAAACAGCCTGGCGGCCGGTGCAAACGCGTTTCTATCGAAACCGATCGATTTCAGTGAGCTGTTGTCACAGATCGCGGCTCTGCTGAACATCGAGTGGAACGACGAGATGCCGGAGACGCAACCGGCCGACGCGGGCCGAACGGCTGTACGCGCAACCGATCTCTCCATGGGGACTTTGGTCATACCGCCGCGGGAGCAAATGGAAGCGCTGCACCACTTGGCGCGAATGGGCGACATGCGTGCCATCGTGCAACACGCCATGCACCTGAGCGAGCTCGATGAGCGCTATCGTCCTTTCGCCGACCACCTTTGCCGGTTGGCGAGGGATTACCGGTCCAAGGCGATCCTCCGCTTCGTCGAGCACTATGTGGCAAGAAGGGAAGTCCCTTGATCTTGCGTTAACTCATACGGCCGTCCATCACAGTCAACGACAGCAGCCATTGTCCGGCGCGCGCGTTGCGCTGCAGCACGAGCGCTTGGGTTGGATGCGGGTACGTGAAGTGCTACCCAGCAAGCGTCGGCGACCCGGTCGGTCTTGACAACAACGGAGATAAGGCCATGGACGATCATCAACCTTCGAATACACCCGATCCCGTGCGCCGCAAGATAGTCGCCGCGCTCGCGGGTACCGTCGCGTTGTCGGCTTGCGGCGGAGGGGGCGGCGGGTCGTCCGGCAGCACCGGTGCGACGAGCGGCATTCCGCCCGATCGCGCGAATCTTCCGCGGCCTGCATTGCCTAACCCGGCGACGTCGGGCGTCGATCACATCGTTCTGGTCACGATGGAGAACCGCTCGTTCGATCACATGTTCGGCTGGGTACCGAACGCCGAGCATCTGCAGATTCGTCAGTTCACCGACGCGTTCGGTCAGGTGCAATCGTCGTTCGCATTGACGTCGAACCCGGCGTACGGATTCCAGGCATGCTCGTTCTCCGACCCGAACCATACGTACGAAGGCGGGCGCGTCCAATTGGCCAACGGCGCGATGAACGGCTTCCTGCTCACGCCCGGCACGAGTCTCATGCGCGGCGACCTGCTGCCCATTGGCTACTTCGGCGAGGCCGATCTCGATTTTTACCGAGGAGCCGTGACGCAATACACAGTGTGCGACTACTTCATGAGCGGGGTCTTGTCGGCCACGTTTCCGAATCGTCTCTATCTGCATAGCGGCGAGACCGATCGTCTCGACGACAGCAGTGATACGTCGTCGCTGGCGACCATCTGGGATCGGCTCGACGCAAAGAACGTCTCATCGACATACTACTTCCACGATGTCCCGTTCACTGCGCTGTACGGCACGCGCTATGTCGGCCGCTCGAAGTTGTTCTCGGATTTCCTGTCGGACGCGGCGTCCGGCAACCTGCCGTCGTTCTGCATGGTGGATCCGAGCTTCTCGGGGGAACCGCAGGGTACATCCAACGACGATCACCCCCATGCCGACGTGCGCAATGGGCAGGTGCTGCTCGGCCAGATCTACGAGGCGCTGCGCACCGGACCGCAATGGAGCACGACCCTGATGATTCTCGTGTATGACGAATGGGGCGGCTTCATGGAGCATGCGGTGCCGCCCGTCAAGCCGGTGTCGACGGCGGAAAGGAGCCTCGGCAACGATGGTCGGCTAGGATTTCGCGTGCCGTGCATGCTGTTGGGGCCGCGCGTGCGCGCGAACCTCGTATCGCGCTACCCGTTCGATCCCAGCTCGATTCATCAACTGCTTGCATGGCGTTTCGGTCTCGACCCGTTGGGTGTGCGCGCAACCGACCCGAACACCTTCAACATGGCTTTTGCGCTCGACTTCACCGACGCTGCGCGAACGGACTCGCCTGCCATTGCGGTCACGCAGGGAACGTTCGGCGTTGCGTGCTCGACGGCAGGCATCGTACCGGGGCTCGGCGGAGTCGATCATAGCCAGCAGAGCGCTCCCACATCGGCATCGGATACAGGGGCCGCGCCATCCGGGGGACGCTTCGCCGAGTTGCGGGCGAAGGCGACCGCGCTAGGTTTTCCTGGTGGCGGGTAAATTCTACGCAGCGCTTGTACGGGACGCCGGGATTATCACCCGGCGCTCAGTTCTTGCTGTCGTCGCATGCGCGCGTCTTCCTCGAGACGTGTGTCTTCGAGTTCCTGCAGCACGCTATCGAGGTCCACCGGTCGCGTATCGACTTCGATGCGGCCGCTCAATTCGATATCCGCGTGTAACTGGCCTGCTTCGAACAATGCCCAAATTTCCGTCCCGTAACCGGTGGCGAGAATTTGCGGTGCGAAGCGTCCGAAGTACGCGGCCAGATTGTCGACATCGCGCTTGAGCATCGAGGCGGCTTCATTATTGGCAGCGGCGTCGACGGCCTGAGGCAGATCGATGATCACTGGCCCATCCGCCGCCAGCAGGATGTTGTATTCGGACAGGTCGCCGTGAACCACGCCCGCGCAGAGCATGCGGACGACCTGGTTGAGCAGCAGCGCGTGGAGTTCGATGGCACGCGCTTCAGTCAGATCGACGTCGTTGAGGCGAGGCGCGACGCCACCCGTTGCATCGACCACCAGTTCCATCAGTAAAACGCCATCGGTACAGATATAGGGTTGCGGGACTCGTACGCCCGCATTGGCGAGCCGGAACAGCGCGTCGACTTCAGCGTTCTGCCACAACTCTTCCTGCATCTGACGGCCATACCGCGTACCTTTTTCCATTGCACGCGCCTGCCGGCTGTTCTGGACCTTGCGGCCGTCACGATACGACGCGGCTTGCCGGAAACTGCGCTGCTTCGCGTCCTTGTAGACCTTTGCGCAACGTGTCGAGGCGCCGCTGCGCACGACGTAGACTGTGGCTTCCTTGCCGCTCATCAACTGGCCTATAACCTCGTCGATGAGTCCTTCGTCGAGAAGCGGCGCGAGCCTTTTGGGTATTTTCATCCGGTCGTCCCGTGCCGCTCATGGCGTGTGCGTTCGAAATGCGTGGAGGGCGAATGGCTCACGAAGGCGTACGCGGTCAGCGGACGATGAGTCGCGCAGCCGGTGGCCATCTTAGGGTTTACATCGGGAATGGAAAGAGTCATGCCGGATTATAAGCGGGCGAGAGGAAGCCGACCCACAGCATCGAGAACTTGGGGTTCGCCACATGTGGCCCCAAAGTTGGCGAGTTCTATAATTAACCGTTTGCCACGTCCCCATGGCCTGCCCAACGCCGGCGCAGAGCGATGACATCGGCAGTGGCCAGTCTGGCCGGCGCGGCCCTTCGATCGACAGACAGCGATAGCTCAGTGAGGAACTCATGGAAATCCAACCAACCGACTGGTTTGCGCTGGACAAGTACGCTCCGGTCCGCGATGGATGGTACGAGGTTCAACTTGTAAGTGGCGATACCGCCTTCGCAAAGTATGGCGACGGTGAATGGACCGAAAAGCCTTTGCTCGTTTTTACGCATTGGCGCGGCTTGAGCGCCGACCCGGCCAAGTCTGGCGAAACCGAAAGCATCGGCGCCGAGGCGATGCTCGCCGAAGGGGTCCGGGCCGTGATGAATGTTTTCTTCCCCGGCCACGGAGATGAGGCGCACCAGCCGCGCGAAGACTCCGAGCACGGCAAGGGCAGCTA
>NZ_DASXWY010000094.1:0-3173 GCF_036503415.1 Trinickia sp.
ACGCATCCACACAAGCGCTTATTGCGATATCAAATATCTTACCTACACTGCGAAAGGTACCGCACCGCGGTCACGCGTCTCCCGGCGATATTTAAAAACAAACCGGAGTCTCATCTATGTTCCAGCAAATTCTCAATCCGACCGGCAGCTTGTTCGCGTCGTGGCTGCTGGCGCTGGTACCGGTGATCATTCTGCTGGTACTACTCGCGGTCTTCAAGCTTTCTGCCTGGATTTCCGTGCTGCTCGGCGCGATTGTCACCTTTATCCTCGCCGTCGCGGTATGGGGGATGCCGCTGAGCACGGGGATCCGGGCCTATATCTATGGCTCGCTGACGGGCATCTGGGCGGTCGACTGGATTACGTTCTGGGGTGTCATGCTTTTCAATTCGCTGACGCTCACCGGTGTGTTCGACCATTTCCGGCGCTGGCTCACCGCCCAGGGCACGGCGGACGTCAGGGCACAGACCATGCTGTTTGCCTGGGCTTTCGGCGCCTTGCTCGAGGGGCTTGTCGGGTTCGGCTACCCTTGGGCGTTCGTGGCGCCGATTCTGATCGCGCTTGGCATTCCCGATCTCGACGCGATCCGCGTTGCCGCGATCGCCAATAATGCCCCGGTCTCCTACGGCGCGCTCGGTGTGCCGATCATTGCCCTGGCAGCCGTGACGGGCCTGCCAATACTCGCGCTTTCCGCCTCGGTCGCGCATATCGTGGTGGTGCTCGCGTTGCTGCCGCCCTGGGTGTTGATCTATCTGGTCTCCGGACGAACCGGCTTGCGTGACGGCTGGCCGCTCGCGGTGGTTGGCTCGCTCGGCTACATCGCCGGACAATATCCGGTCGCGGTTTATCTGGGACCCTATCTGCCCGATGTGACCGGTTCGATCGTTTGCTTTGCCGCCCTGCTCGTGCTGCTCAAATTCTGGCGCCCGAAAACCGTGCTCGGCTATGGCGGCAAGCCGGTCGATGCGGCGGCGGCGGCACTTAGCAACGCGCCGCACGGACTTTCGAGGGCGCAGGTGTTCCGCGCCTGGCTGCCCTTTATTGTGCTGATCGTGGTGGTGGTCCTGTGGACCGGCCCATGGTCGCCGCTGCCCAAGATAGTCTGGCTCAAGCTCGCGGTCACGGCAGGCTCCTCGATTCGCCCGGGCACTCAAGTGAGCGCCGTCTTCGCTTTCGCGCCTTTCATCGGCGGCACGGCGATCTTCGCCGCATGGCTCATCACCACCCTGCTGATCGGCATGAAGCCCGCGCAATATGCGGAAGCCTTCCGCCGCACCTGGCATCAGATGTGGGGCGCCTTGTTGGTAGGCGTCTTCATCTTCGGCCTCGCGTACATCTTCAATTTCTCGGGCATGGCGGCCTCCCTTGCCGAGGGATTCTCAAAGATCGGTGTCGCCTTCATCGTCGTTGCGCCGATTCTCGGCTGGATCGGTGTGGCGCTGTCTGGCAGCAATACGTCCACCAACGCAATGTTCGGCTTCTTTCAGGTAACGGTCGGGCGCTTGCTCGGCTTCCCCACGCTGCTCCTGCCGTCGCTCAACTCGGTGGGCGCCGAGGTTGGAAAGCCGGTTGCGCCGCAGACCGCGAGTGTGGGCGTGTCGACCAGCCGTTTCGTGCGTAACGAAGGAGAAGTAATCCGGCACAACATGGGATGGACATTCATCATGCTTCTCTACCTCATCATCATCGGGGTGGGTTTCTACGTGTTCGCCCCGGGCTTGATGACGCTGGCAGGCGGCGGTTAGCGCGGATTCAGGTGCTCGCGAGACGTTTCACCGCCACTCGGCTGGATACGAATTCAATTGCGGACGGGACGGTACGCCCGTCCGCTCGCGCATTGAACCTCACCTTGTTCGGCAGATCCCGGGGCACGTAACTGGACCCGTTGTCGCCGTCGTCGGGGCGTTGCTGCTGTGGGTAGTCTTTGCGGATTCGGCGCAACAGCAACCCAACGTCATCGCCCAACGTCCAGTTCACGCCTTCTCCCTTTTGCTGCTCCCATTGCAAGCGCGGTTTCTCGTCGCGCGAATATCAAACGCGATTTGCGCGGGCCTGCGTGGCTGACGATATATGACGGGAGTCGTATAACGCTGTTGATCAATGACCGTTTCGGCCAATCGAATGGCCGTTTGCGGAGTGGATCCGACGTCCGAACGTCCGGGCGATGAGGCGGGCGGATGGCGTCTCATGGCCGAATCCGGGCGACGACGAGGCGTGCACCGCACCGCTGGCAAACGCGAGGCGGACGACAGATGCCGACCCGTTGCTGCCGCTCGCGTACGTTAGATCGAGTGGCAGAAACCGGACGTCCGAAAACGCCCGCGGTTAGCCGATATGGCCGATATACTTCTAACCGAGCAGATCTATCGTGCAAAGCCGCATCAACCGAATCCGATGAAATGTCCGGGCAACCTCACGTGAATCTGGGCGAACCTAGCTTGCAAATTGCGAACTTGAAGCTCTGGGTCCACCACCGCCAATTTCCGTTGGCTCAAGATTACTGGGATGGAAACTGGTTGCATGTGACCGCGCGATGCGACTCCGCAAGTTCATCGGTTGCGACAGTCGGCCCCATCATTCACTTAGGCGAGTTGGTGAGGCTCCTTGATGAATGTGAACGTCTCTACGAGTCTCTATCGGGGGTTGCAAAGCTTGATTGCATTGAGCCAAACCTCGGCGTTACCTTGACCGCGAAGACAGGCGGACGCATCGACGTGCAGATTGACATCACGCCCGATCAGATGTCGGAGAGGCACGAGTTCAAGGAATCGTTTGACCAAACGTACTTGCCGGCAATCATCCGGCAGTGCCGCGAAATTCTAATTGAGTACCCGGTGCGCGAGCCGAAAAACGGGAGCTGATTAGCGTAAGTTAATTCCCATTTGCCGCGAACTCTTCCGCGGCCTGTTGAACTGCCCCGAAAACTGCCTTTCGTGAACGTCCGCTCTTGGCCGAGTCCGGTCCGATGATGAAACGGCAAAGCCGCTCGCCGTCGCCCCGGACTGTGACCGTCGCAAGCTGGCGGTTGCCGGACCGGATGCATGCTGGAAGGCGCCGCCTTTGCGCGGCGCACGCCACAAGCGGCCGTCAGCAAGCTGAAGCGAAGCTTGGTGGAGAGCGGACGTCCCGGCCGCTACGCCGAGCCCGGCCCGCGCCCCGCGTGTGCCAATGCCAGC
>NZ_DASXWY010000095.1:0-3279 GCF_036503415.1 Trinickia sp.
CAAGTCTGGCGAAACCGAAAGCATCGGCGCCGAGGCGATGCTCGCCGAAGGGGTCCGGGCCGTGATGAATGTTTTCTTCCCCGGCCACGGAGATGAGGCGCACCAGCCGCGCGAAGACTCCGAGCACGGCAAGGGCAGCTAACGCGGCCAGACCCGAGCGGCTTGAATTGGCCCACAGGCCGCTCGTTCTTTTTCGCAGCAGAGGGTTCTGAGCGACTCCGGTGCTCACGTTGACACCGGTCTGCAGATGCGGTGAGCCGTGGCTATGAGGCGTGGCGAGGTCGCGCGACATGCATACCCGTGAATCCCGCGAAACCGATCCACCAGCGCGCCAAGAGACTGTTGCAAGTCGACTAGCGCATTGGCTTCCGGCGCTGGCTTGGCTGCGCGCCTACCGGCTTGCCTGGTTGCCGCACGACATCATCGCCGGCATCACGCTGAGCGCTGTCCTCGTGCCGGCGGGGATGGCTTATGCGCAGGCGGCAGGCATGCCTTCCGTGACGGGGTTGTACGCGTCGCTGGCAGCTTTGATCGCGTATGCCTTGTTCGGGCCGAGCCGTATCCTCGTGCTGGGGCCCGATTCTGCGCTTGTCGCGCTGATTGTCGCCGCTGTCACGCCGTTGGCGCATCGTGGCGGCACGCAAGCGGTGATGCTTGCCGGCGCACTTGCGCTCCTTTCCGGTGGCGTTTGTGCAGCTGTGGGTGTGCTCAAGCTCGGCTTCGTGGCGGATCTGCTTTCGACGCCTATCCGTCACGGCTATCTGAACGGCATCATGTTGACGATCATCGTCGGTCAGTTGCCCAAGCTGCTCGGATTCTCGGTGACCGGCGAGACCTTTCTCTCTCAGGCTCGCGAGCTAATGGCCGGCATATTGGCTGGCCGGACCAACAGCGCAGCGCTCGCCGTCGGCGCCGGTTCGCTCGGCATAATTGTGGCGTGCCGACGGTGGGCGCCCAAGGTGCCCGGTGTGCTGATTGCGGTTGCCGCCGCAACGCTTGCCACGTCGTTGGGCGATCTCGCTTCGCGCGCCGGTATCGCGGTCGTCGGAAGTTTGCCGCGTGGTCTGCCCGCGTTTCAGATTCCGCTGCTCACGTCGAACGAGTGGCTTGCGCTGTGTCCGTCTGCGGCCGCCATCGCGCTCGTCTCGCTCACCGACGTCAGCATGTTGTCGCAGACTTACGGATCACGCAGTGGAGGCCGCATCGATCGCAACCAGGAGTGCTTCGCGCTCGGCGTCGCGAATATCGCTGCCGCCCTGTTCGAAGGCTTTCCTACGAGCGCAAGCGGATCGAGGACGCCGGTCGCCGAGGCGGCCGGTGCAAAAACTCAGGTGACCGGACTCGTGGCGGCCGCAGTCGTTGCAATTCTCCTGGTCTTCCTGCCGCAGGCGCTACGCGATACGCCGCAAGCCGCACTCGCGGCAGTGGTCGTCGCGGCTTCACTGGCGTTACTTGAAACCCGCGGCGTGCTGCGGCTCTATCGGCTGCGGCGTGCGGAATTCGTTCAGGCGCTCGTCTGTTTCGCGGGCGTTGTGCTATCCGGCGTCGTGGCGGGCGTCGGCATCGCACTTGCGCTGGCCTTGTTGATGTTTCTCTGGCGAGCGTGGTGGCCCTATACGGCCGTGCTCGGCCGCGTGGATGGCGTCAAGGGCTACCACGACATTTCGCGCCATCCCGATGCCCGACGCATTCCCGGCCTTGTGCTGCTGCGCTGGGATGCCCCGCTATTTTTCGCCAACGCCCAGATCTTTAAAGAACGCGTGCGGCGCGCACTCGATGATGCACCGACATCGCCGCATTGGATCGTCATTGCTGCGGAGCCGGTGACGGACATCGACATCACCGCCGCCGATATGCTCGTCGGGCTCGGTGAAGAACTCAACGCCATGCAGGTACAACTCTGCTTTGCGGAATTGAAGGGACCCGTCAAGGACAGCCTGAAGCGATACGGGATTTACGAGCGTATCGGCGAGCGTTACTTCGTGCCGACGGTAGGTAGTGCGGTCAACGAGTATCTGCGGGAGCAGCGGATCGAATGGCATGATTGGGAGGACGACAGGTGATTTTCTTGCGCATTGCGCAGGACCGCCGCTGGTACACAGGCGCATTTGGACGAACAAGACGACCGGATCAGGTAATTGAGCGCAACCACTCCGAGAAGGCTCGGATGGTCGTTTCGCGCGGATGGCCTGGCCGGCGAATCACATAGAAGCCATACCCGGGCAAGCTTAGCTTGAATGCTTTTACGAGGGTACCGGCGGCGAGTTCGGGTGCGACGAGTGCATCACTGAAAATCCCGATTCCCTGGCCGGCGATTACCGCCTCGATGGCATGCAACTCCTCCCGGAAGCTCAGGTGCTGCATGTCCTTGAAATCGGGCACTTCACGCCACCTGCGCTGGGCCGCGGCCAGCCATCTCTGCCAGGTGGGCGGCTCGCGGTCGACCGGCGACCAATAGGAGTGGATCAGCACATGCTGTGCGAGATCGGCGGGTCTCTTCAATTGTCCGGTTGAAAGCAAGTGCGGATTGTAGACGGGCCAGAATGTATCTCTCAAGAGATCATCGACGATGCCTTCCGTCGGCACTACTCGGCTGGTCGCATAACGAATGGCGACGTCACCCTCGCCGGCCTTCAGATCGAGCACGGTATCCGTGCCGATCACCTCCAGCGGGACATCGGGATGCAAGTTCCGCCATGCGGACAGGCGGGGCACGAGCCAACGGCTGGCAAAAGCGTTCGTTGTCGTCACGCGAAGGGGCTGCTGGTCGCTATCGTGCTTGACGGCCGCGATGGCGGTGGCAAATATTTCGAGTCCTCCACGAATGGCCGGGAACAGCCGCGCTCCTGCATCGGTCAGCGTCAAGGGCCGCGGCCTGCGACGGAACAGGGCGCAACCACAATAGCGCTCGAGCAATCGGATCTGATGACTGATTGCTGTAGGCGTGACACAAAGCTCCAGCGCGGCCTTCTTGAAGCTCATGTGCCGAGCGACCGCGTCGAACGCGCGGAGTTCTACGAGGGGCGGCAGCCTATGCATGCAAGCAGTGTAGGTGAAACCAGTTCACCCTTAGCTGAATTCTTCGAGTTTGTTCTTGGGCCGATTCGAGTGGAGACTTGGAATGAATTCGAGGAGACAACACCATGCTGCCGATCAGATCGTTGGCCGACGCTGCGGCCGAGCTTGCCGGCACCTTCCGCGGGGAGCTCCTGCAACCCATGGACGCCGGCTATGAGGATGCGAGGAGGGTCCACAACGGTCTGGTCGATAAGCGGCCCG
>NZ_DASXWY010000096.1:0-14700 GCF_036503415.1 Trinickia sp.
GTGGATTTGCCCGCGCCGTTTTCGCCGAGAAGCGCATGAATCGAGCCCGCGCGACACGAAAACCGCACATCCTCGAGCGCCCGGACGCCGCCGTAATGCTTCGACACACCCTCCACGCGCAGCAGTGGATCCGATGCTCCCTCCCCCATCGTCGTGCTCCCCTTGTCGGCCGCGGCAACGATGCGCGGCCGCGCTCAAGCGTTCAGTTGTTCTGGCTGCTCTGCTTCGCAATTTCCTCGGCGGAGAACCCGATATTGCAACTGGGGAAGTTGTTGCCGGCGAAGAAGCTGCCCGGCAGTTTGGGGAAGACATTCTTGTCCGGCGTAAATGGCGAATAGTCGACCGACGTAGGCAGCGCGATGCTTTGCGGCACCACTTTGCCTTGCAGCGCCGCAATCGCGGTTTTGACCGCCACCGCGCTTTGCGCCGGCCCGGTACCGCCCGACTGGCAGGTCAGGTCTGCCTTGTCGCATAGCATCCGAAAAGCGTTCTCCGTCTCGCCGGAAATCGGCGCCTTGAACTTGCCCGCGTCGAGCATGGCCTGCACCGTGCCCTGGGAGCCGCCCTGTACGTAGATACCGTCGAAAATGCCGCCCGCGGCGATCGCATCCGCGGTTGCCTTCTGCGCATCGCCCGGTGCCCAGTTGCCGATCACATCGACTACCTTGACCTTGCGGCCGGACTTGTCGAGCACTTCATGAAAGCCCTTGTCGCGGGCGAGATCCACCGGTTGGCCCGACGGTCCGCGTACGTGCAGGAACGTCAGATCGCCGCTCTTCTTTTTGGCTTCCTTCAGCAAGAACGTCGCCGCCATTTCGCCGAGCCCGACCTGGTTGACATTGACCGAGACTTGATCGGGGCTGTCGATCACGTTATCGAACGATACGACGACGACACCCTTCGCATTGGCCTTGCGCACCACGCCCTTGAAAGCCGCGGAATTGTTGGCATCGACGATGATGGCATCGAAGCCTTGGTCGATGAAATTGTTGGCGGCGGCAATCTGCGCGGAGATGTCCTGGCCAACCGAGACAACCTTGAATTCCTTGATGTCCTTTTTGACCGCCGGCTGGGAAACATAGGCTTTGGCAACGCGGATCATCTGCACGCGCCAGTCATTGGCAATAAAACCGTTAACGAGCGCAATTCGATAGGGGCCCGGTTTGGCCGGCCACTGGAAGTACTTCGTGTCGGACGCCTGTGGCTTGAAACAGCCCGGATCGGCGCCGGGCCCGCCAACCGCCTTCGGGCCTTGCGCAAATGCCGGAGTCGATAACGCGACCGCCATCAGTGCGCCAACGATCATGGGATGCAGAGCTTTATGCCAAGCTTTCATTGACCTACCCCCATAGAAAGGTATCGCCGCAATGCGGGCAAGTGTGGAGAGTGGCGATTGCCCTGTCAAGAAGTGAGAGGGCTCGTCACTTAATGGGATGTCGTGGGAGTAGGTTGTATTTTGCGCTGCAGCAGCAGGCGTCGCCGTTGCCGATCAATCCACATCCGAGGGTTTTTCCCCGGTGCCGTCCGTCCTGAAACCGGTCATCTGCTGCGCCAGGTCCTGCGGCCGCGCGTGCCGTTCGGGGCGCACGTCCCAGTCGAACACCGTGCGCGCCACTTCGGCGTGGCCGTGAACGCAATTGCTCTCGTCAGCGCCGCTCGTCTCGTATTCGGGAAAAATCGGCTGCTGCTGAATTTCCTTCATACGCGCGAGCTGCTCATCCGTCATCTCGCCGTGGTCGATTACGCGCGACGCCGATTGCGGCTCGATGAGCTTGTCGTCACCCGCGTTGATTGCCGCGCCCTTCAGTGCATTGACGCGAAACGGCGTGCCATCGGGCAGCGAGCCGCTCACCTTGAAGCGATGGACCTTCGGTGCATGCGGATCGGTGCGTCGCGAATGTCCGATGGCGAGCGCCAACTCCGGCTCTCTCGCGCGCTCGGCCTCCGATGTTTGATATTGGATGTGTCCGGGATCCGTGACGTCGCCTGCTTCGTTGATCTTCGTGTCGCTCACGACGGTACTGACGCGCCTGCCCGGCAGCGCCGACAACATGGGCGAGACGTTCCGAGTCCGTGAGTCGCCTTGGGAAGGCTCTTGTTCGGCCGTGCGGTTGTTCGTCCTTTTTCCAGCGGTGCTGCCCGTCTGGCTAAGCGCTCTCGCGGCGCGGCCCACTCCTCTGCCATGCATTCGCCCCCTCCGTTGTCGCTGTTTATCGTCGGAGTATCGAGTCCAGGCCGTTGTAATGTTTCAAGCCAAAGCGTAAAACCGCTCCCGCAAGCGAAATGGTCGCGTCGCTTTCCGCACCAAGCTCGAGCGCGGAAATCGACCGATTTCAAGGGCGCCATCTATACACGACGACACTGGATCCGTTGTAGTTGTCCTTCGCAACCAGGTACTCGCCGTTCGTACTCAGATAAGCCCGCAGTCCATACATCGAATCCACGTCGTTGCCGACGTCGATCCGGCCTTCACTGCTGTTGGTCAGCGTCGCCACTCGCTGGCCGCCGCTCAGGCTGAATACGTCGATGTTCGGCACGGTATGGACATACCCCACGAAAAGATAGTCTCCGGCGGCTGCGAGCGACTTCGCGCTCGCGTTCTCCAGCACCACGACCGGATTCGGCCTATTTGTGTTGCCGGCAAGCCAACCGTGATAGACCTCGATGCGCTCGCTCATCTGCGTCCAGTCGAGCGTACTGCCGCTCCCCTGCGCAAGGATCATCGTGTCGCTCTCGGGCAAGTAAACGATTCGCACGAGCGGACGGACGCTGGCCGGGACCGGGATCGTTTCGGGCGGGCTCCACCTCGGTTTCCCATCGGCGCCGAAGCCGAGAAGCCGGTAGTGGTAGATCGCGTCGGTCTTGTCGAGCGCTGCCCAGACGTCGCCCTTGCTGTCCAGGCAAAAGCCTCCTGTCACTTCCCGCACCGTATCGAACAAATCGCCGGGCAACGAGCCGTCCGGTATGGCGATATATCCATGCGCGGCATTGAAGTGAAAGAAATGAAACGTTCTGGGGTTTTGGCTTGCCGCGACCAGAATGAGATTCCCTCCCACGCGGGCCAGTTGTCCGAAATGCTCACCGCGCTGGGTGCTGTCGAGGCGCGGGTCCGAGGGAAACTCGAACGGATCGACGGTATTGGCGAAAAAGACGCCGCCCGACTTTCCACGATAGATGTTCGTACCGCTGTAGAAATCGGTGCCATCGTTACCGGGATCGGGTGCGGCAATCGCTTCGAAATTCAGCGAATGCAATTCCCACTGCATTCGGCCGGCCCTGTCATACGCACGGATATCGGTGCCGCCGGTCCGGGCGAGGTCCCATCCCCTACCCCACGGATTGTTGAGGACATAGAGATTGCCGCTGCCGTCGCGTCCGATCCCTACCACGCGATTGAAGCGTTTCTCGCCCGTTTGCCCTTTGATGCCGGTCGAGGTGTCGAGGTAACCGCCGCGCACGCCGAACGTGCCGGCGAGCCTGGGAAGCCCATTCGAAAACGAATATAGCTTGATGTTCAAATCAGGGCCTTCGTCGCCCACCAGCAACTGCTTCGAGGTCGAATCCCAGGAAAGTGCGGATGGCCGCGACCCCTCCGGCATACGAATAGCCGTCAATTGACGCCCGGCCGCGCTGAACTCGACGATTTCGCCCTCGTCTTGTCGGGCAACCCAGACGTTTCCGGCATCGTCCGCCGTCAGCGCGCCGGGTTTCTGAAAGGCGATATCGCGCTGCCAGATGCCATCGACGGTATAAATGCGGACCCGGCTGCCGGGAAGGTCGCTCGCGTAGACCAACGATTTCGATGCCGCAAGACCGGTGATTCGATCGGCATGAACGCCGACACTCGCATTGCTGACCTGGAATACCCGGTCGCGCAAGCCAGTCGTTCGATCGAAACGTCCGACCGCCCCGCTGCCGCCGCGCGCGCTCGACTGCAACTCGGCAAAGATCGAGGTGGCATTTCCGGCGATGGCGCCGCCTTGAACGTCGTTGTGCCGGCCGATGGAGCCGATCGTTTTACCGTTGCGATAGATTCCGATACCGCCCGCGTTCTCGTCCCACATCGATGCCGTGTAGACCGTGCCATCAGGCGCGACCCACATCGAGCGGGCCGCGTTGCCGACATGCTCGGCAAGCGAACCGTAGGAGTTCGCGAGCCAGTCCGTGGTGTATCGCGCGGGACAGGACGGCGCAACCGCCGCGACCATGACGCCGAAAAGCGCCATACGAATTATTTTGTTTGTGAGCACCGATTTTTGTCCAGAGCTTGCAGCAAATTTCGATAATAGCAACCAGAATTTGTTGAAAAATTCCTGCGAGCCGCAACGCATATTTTTTATTCAACGATGACGATCAAGCGTGTCCGCATACTCGTATCCGGGCTTCTCGATCGGAGAAGACGTGATTGCGTTCGCCGCGCCCGCGCTTCGTATCGGTATCGCGCCGGCGTCGGCTAACGTGCTATTTCTCTCGGTTTAATGTTTTGCGCCGCGACATCTCTCGCGGCGCGCAGACGATGCAACGCTTTTTCGTCCAACACACGCTTGCCACCCCACATCGGAAGTCGCGTCTCCCCGGATCAGCAATGTAGCGCAACGCTTGCGCGACCCGCCGCGGAATACGACGCGGCGATCATCTTGAGCGGTTTGGTGCGCTCTCTCACAGGCGGCGAAACGTCGAGCGAGCAACATGAATGGACGGACACGCGAGACCGGTCTTCCGCTTTCGACCGGTAGCGTTCCCATTTGCGCTCAACGCCAACCCAATGGAGCGAGCCGTGAGCATCAGAACCTCGGGAACCCCCCATCCGGCCTTACGCAGCATGGCTGCGGCGTCATTGTTCTGCGTTACCCTCTGCGTCGTGCTACCGCTGTCGACGTACGCGGCGCCACCCGCCTCCTCACCCGCCAGGACTGTCCATACGTCGCCCGACAGCGGCAGCCGCAACGGCAGCATTGAAAGCGCACCCAACTACGCGATATTCGTCGACCGGTACGGGCCCGCCGTCGTCAATATCCGTGCAGCGGGCGACGCGGACCGACCTGCGCAACTCGACGCGATCGCACCCGACGATCCGATCGGCGCCCTTCTTCAGTCCACCGCCTCGCAGCAGGATCAATCCCCGGCCGCTCGCGTCATGTGGGGGCGTGGTTCGGGGTTCATCGTCAGCCCGGATGGGCTCGTCGTGACGACGGCGCACACCGTGAACCGCGCGGACGAGGTCACGGTGACGCTGACCGACCGGCGCCAGTTCAAGGCACGCGTGCTCGGCGTCGACCCGCGAACCGATGTCGCGCTGCTTCAAATGCAAGGCGCGTCGAAACTTCCTGTCGTCCGGCTCGGCGACGCTGCGAGGGTAAACACCGGGGAGACCGTGTTGACGATCGGCGCTCTCGAGGGCGCGCAAAACACGGTCACTGCGGGGATCGTCAGCGTCGCGCCACATGCGTTGCCCGACGGCACCACGTTCCCGTTCTTTCAGACCGAGATTGCCGTGAACCCCGATAACTCGGGCGGCCCCCTGCTGAATCGAGACGGCGCGGTAATCGGCGTGGACGTGCAGCTTTACGTGGACGCACCCCGCTATCAAACGATGACGTTCGCCATCCCGATCGCGGCGGCAATCGAACTGCGTACGCATTTGCTGGGTCAGGCGAAGGCCAGCGGCGGCAGTCTCGGCATTACAACGCAGGATCTCGATCCCGGTCTGGCCACGGCGTTCGGCCTATCGCGACCGCAGGGCGTACTCGTGACGCTCGTCGCCCCGACGGCGCACGGCACCGCTGCCAACGGCCTGAGGGCCGGCGACGTCATCACGCACGTCAACGGAAAGAGCGTCGATCACGCCGCCGACCTGCGCGATGCCGTCGCGGGGCTGACGTCAGGCTCGAAGGTCACGCTCAAAATCGTCCGCAACAACAAGCCGATGACGTTGAGTGCAACGGTAGCGGCGTCCACTGACGCCGCGGCACCCAGCGGCGACGATCTCGACAGGATCGGTCTAGTCGTCCATCCGCTCAGCGAAGCCGAACGGCGCACAAGCGGGGTCGAAGCTGGTTTGCTCGTCGATGCGGCCTCGGATCTCGCGGCGGATGCCGGGATCGAGCCCGGCGATATCGTGGTGTCGGTGAACGGAAAGCCCGTTGCGTCCCGCGAAGCGTTGGCCGCACTCGTCGCCTCGAGCCCGAAGGTAGCTGCGCTGCTGATCGTTCGCGATAACACGCGTACGTTCGTATCGCTGAAATCCAGGTAGCGCGGCCCGCGCCGGGCGCGATGGCTTTGCTCCGTTATCGGCCGGAGCCAGGCCCCCGCGCGGCGGAACATCCGGTCTCCCTCAGGCGCGCCACGGTCCTCGCGCCCAAACGCGTCAACACGGGCCGGCTGCGCCCGCCGCCGGTGTGTTCGATATCGATCAACTCGCGCTCAACGAGCGATGCGACGTTCGAGTCGTCGATATCGATGCGCTCCGGCGCGTCCGTGGCGACAAATAGCAAAGCGACCTCATGCGGCGTCAGCATTGCGCTCTCCATGTCGGATCGATCGTCGAAAGTGCAGGCAGTTTGGCTCAAGCGGGCGGCTTCCGAAACCGGACTCGGGCGGAATCTCGGGTAAGACTTCCTTACTCTCATGTAGGGATATTCTTATTCGTCGGACAAGAGCTCTGGTAGCGGCAAACGCACCTTCCCTAGCTTTTTCCAGCCTTTCATTTGCGCCCTCTCATGAAAAGAACCACACTTTGAACACGCACGAGAATGCGTATGAGAGGCGCCTGATGATCAAGGTCCTACTCGCGGACGACCACACCGTCGTGCGGCAGGGGCTGCGCCATATTCTCGAGACGGCCGGGGATTTCGAGGTCGTCGGTGAGGCGGGCGATGGCGCGGCGGCGCTCGATCTGGCTAATCGCGTCGACGCCGACGTGCTGCTCCTCGATTTGTCGATGCCGGAATGCACGGGGCTGGACTTGATCGGTCATATCCGGGAGGCAGCGCCGCAATTGCGCATCCTCATCGTGACGATGCATGCCGAGCAACAATACGTCGCCCGCGCTTTCAGTGCGGGTGCCGCGGGATACATGACGAAGGAAAGCGCCGGGCTCGAACTCATCTCGGCGCTCAAAAAGATTGCAACCGGCGGCGTCTATATCAGCGTGCCGATCGCCGAACGGCTCGCGGGCAAGTTGCGCGAGCCTGGGCACGCGTCGGCTCATCAGCGGCTTTCCCGGCGTGAACTCGACATACTCCGTCGCCTCGCCCGGGGCAAGTCGGTCACTGAAATCGCCACCGAACTCGAGCGCAGCGTAAAGACGGTCAGCACATACAAGCAGCGTATCCTCGAAAAGCTGGAGCTGCCGCATGAGGCTGCGCTGATTCGCTACGCGGTTCGCCATCATCTGATCGATGCCGAGGAAGAAGAATAGGCAAACATCGGCCATCCGCCGCGCGGTGACGCAAATGAACGAGTTGCCCGACCCATCCCAGATGTTCATGTCGACATCGCCGCCCGGACATCGCGACAGGCGGCTCGCTGCGGGAGTGATGAGCGTCTCCGCTGCAGTCTTCATCGCACTGGTTCCGTTCGCCGATCGCCCGCTACCGCAGATATGGGCATTCATCCCGCTCTATCAATCGGCTTTGATCGTCAATGATTTCGTCACAGCGGCGCTTTTAGTCGGGCAGTTCGCCATTCTGCGTTCAACGGCCCTGCTCGTTCTCGCGTTCGGTTACCTGTTCACGGGTTTCATGGGCGGCGCTCACGCGCTCACCTTTCCGGGTCTCTTTACGGCAACGGGGTTGCTTGGCGCAGGAGAACAAACGACTGCATGGCTTTATATGTTCTGGCACGGCGCCTTTCCCGTGGCAATCGCGGCCTACGCCCTTTGGAAGCCTACGGCCCAGGTGCGCAGCGGCACCCGCGCAGTCTGGATCGGAGCCTGCATCGCCGCAGCGTTGCTGGCGACGAGCGCCCTCGTGGTACTGACTACGACGGGCCACGCTCTACTGCCGCACATCATGGCGGGTCACTTCATGACACCCTCGCTGCTGGTCGTCGTGTGGACGGTATGGGGGCTCAATCTCGCTGCGCTCGTCATCTTGTGGCAACGGCGGCCACACGCCATTCTCGATATCTGGTTGATGGTCGCCCTGGGCGCATGGCTTCTCGACATCGCCCTCTCGTCGATATTCAATCGAGGCCGATTCGATTTGGGCTTCTACGCCGGGCGCATCTATGGGCTGCTCGCCTCGTCGACCGTGCTCTTCGCGCTGCTCTTCGAGCATGCCAAGCTCTATGCGCACGTCGTCAACGCCCTGGCGGCAGAACGGACCGAACACCTGCTCGTACAGGAGAAAACAGCGCAGCTCAACGAGGCGAACGCGCGGCTCGAGCACCGTGTGGCTGCGCGCACGCGCGAACTGACAGCGTCGAACGCGGAATTGCGTCGCGAGATCGAAGAGCGCGAGCGCGCCGAGCGAGCCTTGAAAACGTCGCGCGAGGAAGTTCGGGAGCTGTCGGCCACCTGCGCCAGCGCGCGGGAGGCCGAACGGCGCCGCATCGCACGCGAGCTCCACGACGAACTCGGACAAACGCTCGGCATGCTGAAGGTCGACCTCGATTGGCTCATGGACAACGTCCCGCAAGACGACGCTCACGTCGCCCGAAAGATTGCCTCGATGCATATGCTCTTGAGCGGGACGATCAAGTCCGCTCGGCGCATCGCCTCGGACCTCCGTCCGCTGGTACTCGACGATCTCGGATTCGTGGCCGCCACGCACTGGCTCGTGACGAACGTCGAGCAACGATACGGCATTCATTGCAAACTGACTTTCCACCCCGCCGATCCTGCGCTCGTCGAGCCTTACGCCACTGCGGTTTTTCGAATCGTTCAGGAGGCGCTCACCAACATCGCACGCCACGCGCATGCGTCGCACGCCGACATTACTGTCGCCCTCACCGACAGCCACATCCTATTGCGGATCAGCGACGATGGGACCGGATTCGATCTGACCCGCCCGCGCAAGAGCGGATCGTACGGACTCATTGGACTGCGCGAGCGCGCCTATCTGCTGGGAGGCACCTTCGAGATCGAAGCTTCTCCCGGCAACGGCACGACCGTCGAAGTCCGCATCCCGCTGGAAACGAGCCGCAGCAACGTGCAGCCATGGGCGAGCGGCGCGCGTAGTCCCGGACCGGCTTAGGATCTTTCATATTACAAAACCGAAAGCGACCGGGCTGGCCGGGCGAGGCGTCTTCCCCCGCGCAACGCGGGGCATCGAACGCCGTCGACAGCCGATTGCTGGCGACGTTCGCCGTTTTCGCCAATAATGCGTCGATAACAATCGCAGGACGGAGGCGCCATGGACTATTCCCCCGAAGCCATTCGTACCGTCGCGGTGGTCGGTCACACCGGTTGCGGCAAGACCTCGCTCGTCGAGGCGCTCCTGCACGAGAGCGGCACGATCCACGCGCCGGGCAGCGTCGAGCGCGGTACGACGGTCTGCGATTTCGATCCGCTCGAGCGCAAATATCACCATTCGCTGAGCTCCGCGATCGCGCACGTCGATTACCGCGACACCCGCATTTATCTGGCCGATACACCGGGTTACCCCGACTTCTCGGGCCTGTCGATCAGTGCGCTGCCCGCCGTGGAGACAGCGGCCATCGTCATCAATGCGCGCGCCGGCATCGAAATGACGACGCGGCGCATGATGGCCTGGGCTCAGGCACGCAAGCTGTGCCGAATCATCGTCGTCAATGGCATCGACGGCGAGAAGGTCGATCTGCCCGGCATCGTCGCTCAGATTCAGGATACGTTCGGCAAAGCGTGCCTGCCGATCAATCTGCCCGCCCAGGGCGCGCAAGCGGTGGTCGACTGCTTCTTCAATCCTTCGGGCGAATCGGACTTTCTGACGGTAGCCGCGGCGCACGATGCGCTCATCGATCAGGTGATCGAGCTCGACGCGAATCTGATGGAGCTCTATCTCGAACAAGGCGAAGCGATCAGCCCCGAACAACTGCATGAGCCGTTCGAGCGCGCGTTGCGTGAAGGGCATCTGGTGCCGATTTGCTTCACCTCCGCGGCCACGGGCGCCGGCATTCCCGAACTCCTCGATATCTTCGTGAAGCTGTTGCCGAGTCCGCTCGAAGGCAACCCGCCTCTTTTTTATCGCGACGTCGATGGCCGTCGCGAGGCCGTTCAAGCGCAACCGCTCGCCGACAAACACGTCCTCGCGCACGTATTCAAGATCGTGGTGGATCCGTACATCGGCAAAATGGCCGTGTTTCGAATTCATCAAGGCACGGTTCGGCGCGACAGCCAGCTCTATATCGGCGACGCACGCCAACCGTTCAAGGTCGCCCATTTGATGACACTCCAGGGCAAGGAACACGTCGAGATCGCGCGCGCGGGACCGGGCGATATCTGCGCGACGGCCAAGGTGGACGAGATCGGCTTCGATGCCGTTCTGCACGATTCGCCCGACGACGGCAACATTCATCTCGCGCCCCTCGCGTTTCCGACACCGATTTACGGCCTCGCGATCGAGCCCGAGCGCCGCGGCAACGAACAGCGCCTGTGGGAAATCCTCCAGAAGCTGACGGCGGAAGATCCTTGCTTGCGAATCGAGCATTCGGGCAACAACGAAACGGTCGTACGCGGTCTTGGCGAGCTGCATCTGCGGCACATGCTCGAGCGGCTCGCCGATCAATACAAGGTCTCCGTGCTCACCCGGCCTCCCAGGATCGCCTATCGGGAAACGATCGTCGCGCAAGCGGAAGGACATCATCGGCACAAGAAACAGACAGGCGGCGCCGGACAATTCGGCGAAGTCATGTTGCGCGTCGAACCCTTGCCGCGCGGCACCGGCTACGAATTCGTCGATGCGGTCAAAGGCGGCGCCATTCCGGCTCAATTCATGCCGGCCGTCGAGAAAGGGATACTGCAGGCGATGGAAAGCGGGCCACTGGCCGGCTTCCCGATGCAGGACGTGCGTGTGACGGTTTTCGACGGCAAGAGCCACCCCGTCGATTCGAAGGAAGTGGCGTTCGTCACGGCGGGACGCAAGGCGTTCATCGACGCCGCGCTGAAGGCGCAGCCTCTCGTGCTCGAGCCGATCGTCAATATCGAAGTGATGACGCCCGAGGCGGCCATCGGCGACATCATCGGCGATCTGTCCACGCGCCGCGCCCAGGTACAGGGCACGCGCGCACTCGCGGGACACGCCGTCGTGGTAACAGGAAAGGTGCCGCTATCGGAGCTGACCGATTATCAATCCCGCCTCAACGCCATAGCCGGCGGGCATGGCAGCTATAGCATCGAGTTCAGTCACTACGATGCGGTCCCGCCCAATCAGCAGGAGCGGCTCGCCGCGGAACATCGCAAGCAACATGAAGCTGCGGCGCAGTGAATGCGCCGCCCAGGGCCTGCCTCGATTGACATGGCGCAAGACTTGCGCACCGACTCAGGCCGCCCTCGTCCACACTTTCTGCAATGCGACACCCGTTTTTCACGATCGGTCATTCGACACGCTCTCTCGACGAGTTCATGGGCCTGCTCGAGGCCTCCGATATCGAACTGCTCGTCGACGTGCGCAGCTTTCCGCGCTCGCGAACGAACCCGCAGTTCAACGTGGACACGTTGCCGGATGCGCTGGCGGCGCACGGAATCGAGTACTGTCATCTGCGGGAGCTCGGCGGACGGCGAGGCAAATCGCAGCGCACGGAGCCTTCGGCGAACGGATACTGGACGCATCCCGCGTTTCGCAACTATGCCGACTACGCATGCACCGCGACGTTCGCCGAAGGCCTGGCCGCGCTGCTCGAATTGGGCGCGCGCAAGCGCTGCGCCATCATGTGTTCGGAGGCCGTCTGGTGGCGCTGTCATCGCCGCATCATTACCGACTACCTGCTATCGCGCGGCGAAGCGGTCAGACACATACTGGGGGATCGTCATGTGGACGCCGCCACCATGACGCCGAGCGCTCGACCTCAACCGGATGGCACCATCATCTATCCCGAAGGCACGCAGTCGTGAACAGGCACGGTCCGCGTACCTGAGACGAATGCCCTGCTATAAGCCACCTGGGAAAAACCGACTTCGGTCGGCGCAAGCCTATCGCGCGCTTATTACGTGAAATCGTAAAAACTGCCAAAGAAAGCGGAAATAGGCGAAAAAGATCGACACAGCGCATCGAATCGACGGCTTCGCTTCGAAGATCAACCTTTCGCGATCGATCGAACAAACCATCGTCGAGCGCTTAACGTTGCGCTCGAGGCAACGCGCTTGCAAAACACCGGCGATTCACGTCGCCGCATTCAACGTTTCCGAGATTGCCGTCAAGTGTCGCCTGACCGGTCAGATAAAACCTCCATGGACAGACAATCATTGCCGCCCGATAGCGATGTCGCCTCGATCGCCATGAACGAGTCGCTTGGCATCGAAGCGGCTGAACTCGAGGCGCGGGCGGATTGGCACTTCACGAAGCGCGAATTCCGCGATGCGCTGGCGTGTCAGTTACAAGCCGTTGCCATCCGTCAGCGCGCCAATGACGTGACAGGCGCGGGAAACGGCGCACAAAACGCGGGCCTTCTCTATTTTCTTCTGGGCCATCACGAAGATGCGATACGCGCTTACTCGGAGGCGTTGGAATCGCGTACGAGCACGGACGACTTTCGCGGGCAAGCCGTGACATTGGCGCGGATGGCCGAGGTGTATCAGCATATCGGCCGGCACGGGCAAGCCGTTCAACTGCTCGAACAGTCGCTAGACCTCCTCTCACGGGCCGGCACGAGCGAAGACATCGGGACCGCGCTGAACAACATCGCCGTCTCCTACCGGGAACTGGGCGAATGGGACAAGGCGATGCGATGCTATGAGCGATCGCTCGAGAATCGCAGACAGACCGGCGACATCGAGGGACTCGCGGCAACGCTTCATAACCTCGGCGTCCTGTATTCCGATCAGTCGCATGACGATCACGCCCGCAAGCTGCTCGAGGAAGCCCGCGGCCTACGGGAAACGATGGACGACATGCAAGGAGTCGGGCAAACGACGCTTCGGCTCGGCATGCTTCACGAGAAGCATGGAGATTTCCCGGCCGCTATCGCGGCCTACGAGCGTGCCCTGACATTGGCCCGGCGAGCGGACGTGCAAAGCAAGGACGACGAAGCCGCTGCACTGCTCAATCTCGCGGATGTCCATTCGAATCAAGGCAACATCGAGCGCGCGCTCGCGCTACTGGGTGACGCCGAAAGGCTCTTCAACGAAACAGGCATGACGACCGGCGTGGCCATGGCGCAATACGGGCGTGGCAGCACGCTCGCGGCAGCGGGCCGTATGTCCGAAGCGCTGGCCTGGTTCGAGGCGGCACAATCGCATTTCTTGCGGCTGAACGACCGGCCTCGCCTCATCTCCACGTTCATAGCCATGGGCACGCTTTTGTCGCGCACGGAGCGGCACAGGCAGGCTCGCGACGCGTTCTCGTCCGCGCTCGAATTGCAAAGGGAATTGGCACTGCGCGCCGACGAGGCGATCACGCTGCAATTGATCGATCGTGAATCTGCCGCTTTGGGCGACGCCGGAACCGGTCTCAATCGCCATTAGCGGGTTGATCGTTCCGGCCGGCGGTCGTCCCTATAAACGGACCGGAACGAACAGGCCGCTCGCACCTTCCTGCACGCGCCCCCGAATTGCGCTAACCTGTGCAGCGCTCGGCTGAAAGTGGCCAACTTCTTACTGGCGAAGCAATGACGCAGCCCCTTCGAATCGACTTCGTTTCCGATATCGCATGCCCCTGGTGCGCGATCGGCCTATCCTCGCTACAACAGGCACTTTCCCGGCTGGGACAAGCCGTCGACGCACAGATCGTCATCCATCCGTTCGAGCTCAATCCGCAAATGAGGCCCGAGGGCGAGGCGATCGTCGATTATCTCGGCAAGAAATACGGACGCACGCCGGAAGAGATCGCGCAAACCCAGGCCATGATTCGCGAACGCGGCGCGAGCGTCGGCTTTACGTTCGGCGCGCGCAACCGGGTCTACAACACATTCGATGCGCATCGGCTCTTGCACTGGGCCGGCATCGAAGGCAAGCAGTTGCCGCTGAAGCTCGCGCTCATGCAGGCCTATCATTCCGACGGCAAGGATCCGAGCAATCGCGACGTGCTCGTCGAAGCGGCGCAAACGGTCGGACTCGATGCCGACCAAGCGCGCGATGTTCTGGACAGCGGCCGGTATGCCGATGAAGTCCGAGCCGAAGTACGGGATTTCCAGGCACTCGGCATCCAGTCGGTTCCGTCGATCATTTTCAATCGACGTTACCTGGTCACGGGCGGACAGCCGGTAGAAGCATTCGAGCAAGCGATCAAAGAGGTTTTGGCGGAAACGTAGTTTGCTATGTCCGCCATCGCGTGACGCCCCGAGCACAACGCGATGCGTTTGCGCCGATCGGCGCAAACGCGGTTGGATACTCGAGGCAGGAGGCTGCGTCAGCCGAGCGGCAGGACTGTCGCCGCCACGGGTGAGTGCTTCGTCCCTTCGTCCCTTCGTCCCTTCGTCCCTTCGCCGTTACGACTTGGTGGGCGCGAGCGAGCCCATTCCGTGCGGCGTCTTCATCGTCGTGCAGGTACCCGTCGGCACATTCTTGTAGTGCGCGCCGTCATAGTCCATCTTTTGCGTGCCGGCGCAAGTGGTCCCCGCCCCCGC
>NZ_DASXWY010000097.1:0-9952 GCF_036503415.1 Trinickia sp.
CGCATGCACGTGAGCCAACGCTTCGTAGGTCTCGACCATGTGCCGCAGGCGCGCCTGATTGCGCTCGACCGACGCGTTGACGAAATCGCGCTGAGCGAGAAACGCCGCGCGCCAGTCGTCGAGGCAGCGCTCGAAGCGATGTGCGATGCCGGTGGCGGCTGCGGCGAGAATCGAGACGGTCAGCACGAGGCCGCCGCCGAACAGGAGCGCGCGGTCGTAACGGCCTGGCAGCCCGGCCTGGCAGCTCAACGAACGGCTGACTCGTTTGCGCAGGGCCGTCAGGCTGCGCCGCAACCGGAGCGTTTTCATAGGCGGCATCGGTGCGGACACGTCTGCGTGTGCCGCATTCGCTGGCTAAAGGGGCGACCACGCTAGCGAAAGATCGAGGCGAGAACGCCGATTGCGGGAAATATCGGACAAAGGCGCGATCTGCATGATCAACCGATTCACAAGATAGGCGTTAATTGTTTTACATAAATTCTGAATGCGGCGAGACTCAATCGAGGAATTGTTCTAAAGAGATGAGATAAGCAAAACAGCTAAATTTCAGTCGCTCATCGATTCCAATCATGGCATGCGCCGTCAGCGCCGACCATTGAATTCACATAGCTCTCCGTCATCTCATTAATTTCCAGCCTAACTTTCCGGCCGATACGTTTGACAGCGCCGATACTCGACTGATAAGGTGCCCCCGCTCGCAAGCAGGTGACGTGCTGTGCGGGCATGTGGCCGTATGCCGAACGGCGCACCCTCCGCGCATTTCAATCGAGATTCGAGAGAATGAGCCATGAATGATCATTACATCGCGAGCGCGTTTCAAAGACCATTCCCGTCGCAGTCGAATCGCGCATTCCGCTTGAACTGGTCTGAATCCGCACGGGAATTGGATGACCTGCTCCTGCCGCAACGTCTCGATATTCACGAGGCACTTTGCGACGGAATAAGCGGAGAGATCACATGTATCTCCCCGCGAGCGGGTATGCCGCTCAATACGTTCATCGGCGCGCCGCTGGCCATTCAGCTCGTGACCGACCGAGGTGCACTCCATTCGATCTGCGGCCTCGTGACCGACGCACACGAAGGTGAATCGGACGGCTCGCTCGCCACCTATCGGCTCGTCGTCCGGGATGCGCTGACCGTACTCGAGCAGCGCATCAACACGCGGATCTTTCGCCAGGCGAGCGTTCCCGACATCGTCGCGATACTCGTCTACGAGTGGCGCAAAAAGAGCGCGACGCTCGCAGGCGCATTCGATGTCGATATGTCGAAGCTCGACATCGAGAAGTATCCGGCCCGCGAACAGATCGTCCAGTTCGACGAATCGGACGCCGGATTCGTTCGGCGTTTGTGCCGCCGCGAAGGCATCGGGTGGTTCATTCGAGCCGGGAGCGGGAGCGCGCGTCCATCTCGCACGCGCAGCGGCAGCGCCGATACCGCACACACGTTGGTGCTGTTCGACAACGCAGCGAAGCTGACGCAGTGCGCGGCTGGGACGGTGGTCTATCGGCCCGACGCCGCGATCGGCGATCGCGACGCCATCACGATGCTTTCCGACGGGCGTCGGCTCGTGCCCGGCTCGATACGTCGCACGAGCTGGGACTACAAGCCGTGCCGAATGGACCAGATAGCCGGACGTACCCGCGTCGACCAGGGTAGCGCGGGAAACGATCTGGGACGGCTTCTTACCGATTCCCGAATCGATTCGCCCCATTTCGCGGACTCCTGGGACGACTACGACAGGCTCGGCCTGGCGCGTGTCATGTCGCATGGCGCGCGGCTGGCGCGTACGGAGGGTGCTGGCGGCGTGCGTGACCTTGCGATCGGTCACTGGGTCGAGATCCGGGGCTACGCCGAGTTTGATCGGCTATCCGACGAGGATCGGCGCGTCACCGTTACGCGCCTGCATCACCGCGGCGAAAACAATCTGCCCAAAGATCTGAACCAGCGCGCACAAGCGCTTTTCGCCGCGAGCCGCTGGCGTTTCGACGCGCCGCCGATCTCGGTCGATACGCGCGCGCGGCCAACCGCCTTCTTCGACTCGGCGCAAAGCCGTTACGAGAATACGTTCACGGCGGTCCCACGCAAGATGCCGCTCACGCCGTCTTACGATCCGCGTCGCGATCTTCCTCCGGTGTATCCGATCGTCGGCAAGGTCGTCGCGCCGAAAGACGAAGAGGTGTTCTGCGACGAATACGGGCGGATTTACGTTCAGATTCAGGGGCTCGACCCGGACGATCACGCTCATGCGCAAGGCGCCGGAACGAGCGGCACCGAAAACGACAGTGCGGCGGTGCGCGTCCTCACCGGGTGGGCGGGCGAGCATTTCGGCGAAGACATGCTGCCACGCAAAGGCATGGAAGTCCTGCTGGATTTCCTCAACGGCGATCCCGACAAGATGTTCGTGGCCGGTGTGTTTCACAACGGCCTCAATATGCCCGCAACGTTCAGTCATGCCGGCAGCTTGCCGGGCAACCGGTATCTCTCGGGAACGAAGACGAAAGAAGTGAATGGCCAGCGCTATAACCAGCTGCGCTTCGACGACACGCCGTCTCAAATCAGCGTCCAACTGGCCAGCGAACACGCGGCCAGTGAAGTCAATCTGGGTTATCTGACGCATCCGCGCGCGAGTGGACACGGTGCGGGCCGAGGCGAAGGCGCGGAGCTGCGCACCGATGCGGCCGCCGCGTTGCGGGCGGCAAAAGGCATCTTGCTGACGACGTTCGCGCGCAACAAGGCAAACGGACATCAGCTCGATCGAGAAGAGTTGATGCAGTTGTTGAGCGACTGCACTGCGTTGTTCGACGCGCTTCGTGAATATGCTGCCCAACACGGCGGCGCGGCGATCGACTCGGCGGCGCAGGCGACGCTCATCGCGGCGCTGCGGAACTGGAACGCGGTCACGGGCTCGGAGCGCGCTGCCGCCGCCAGCGACGCCGACGCGATCCTGGCGTTCGGTGCGGCCGCCGGTTCCGTCAACGTGACGCCGAACGTTCATCTCACCTACGCCGGCAAAAACATCGATCAAATCGCGCAGCAGCATCTTCAGTTGATGAGCGGCCAACGATTCAGCGTCACCGCGGGGCAAGGCATGCACTGCTTCGCGCGCGGGACCGGCATCCAGGCGATTGCCGGCGAAGGGCCGGTGATGTTGCAGGCCCAGGCCGACACGTTGACGGCCAATGCGCAAAAGGGCGTGAAGATCGGCGCGAACGAAAACGAAGTGCTCGTGACTGCGCCGACGATACGTCTTGTCGCCGAGGACGGCAGCTATATCAAGATCGGAGACGGCATCACGCTTGGTACGAACGGCGACGCGAAGATACTTGCAGCCTCGCATCTTTGGGAGGGTCCGTCGACGCAGCAGGTTCACAAGGCGGCTTTCGAGAACGCGCCGACCGATCAACGTTTTCGGTTGCACTATCCAGGCGATGCGGCACAGGCGCCCGCGTGCGCCGCGCATCGGCCTTATCGGATCACGATGGATGACGGTCGCGTGATCGCCGGCAAGACCGACGCGGATGGATTGGCGGAGCTCGTCAAGGACCCCGCGATGCGCATCCTCGAGATCCACATGCTGAAGCCAACGCTTTGAGCGTAAAGGGGGAGACCATGGCTGAGGCTCATACGGATAGCGATTATTACGTGGTCAACCGGGCCGCGGCGATCACGCATTCCAACCGCGCCGGCGATCGTCCCGCGCAGGTGCCACGCGATTTGCCCGGCATCGTGATTTTTATTCATGGTGTCAACGATCCTGGCGCCGTGTACTCGTTCGTCGAGGAAGGCTTGTGTCAGGGTTTGAACGAGCGGCTGTCGCGGGACGATCTGAGGGCGGGCAGCTATGGAGCCGACTATCGAGCCGCTTCATGCAAGTCCGCATCGGAAGTCACGGAGAAAGATACCGAGACCTTAAGCGACCCGGATATGTTCCTGTACCGACGCAGCGAGACGCAGAACGTCACGCATAGCGGATTCATTCCGTTTTACTGGGGCTATCGCGCGCAAGACGACGAGATCGCCCGCATCAGCAATCCTGGAGATGTCACCAGCCGTATCGCGGATGCCGACGGGAACTTGATGACCCGTGGGCAGTATCAGGATATTCGCGGCAACCGGCTCGATGCGCACTTCGCCAAGGGCGGCGGCTTTTTTGCCAATGCGACGAACAATATCCCTGACATGTATGGGCCGGGCTTCAAGGCGGATTGGCTCACACGGAGCGTGACGCGTAACGCGCTCGGCGGCAATTCGCTCTATGCGGCCGATGCGCCCGATAGACGCTATTTCGTTCTTGCGGCTACTCGCCTCGCCAACTTGATCAGCACGATTCGCACGATCAAGCCGAAATCCGTAGCCGCGGCGCACGGGATGGATCCGCAGCACGAAACCATCACCGTCATGGGCCACAGTCAGGGCACGATCCTGACGCTACTCGCGCAAGCGATCTTGAAGCAGAAAGGCGAGCGCTGCGCCGATTGCATCATCATGGTCGATACGCCCTACAGCCTGTATCAGACCGAAGACTGCGATCAAACCGGACATGCCAAGCTCAAAACGCTGATCGACATCGTCAATGCGGTAACCGAAAAGCCCTATGACATACCTGGTCTCGCCGAGCTGCTCATCGGTCACGAGAAGTCGGGCGGCCGCACCGGCAAACATTGGACGCCCACGCAAGGCAAGCGTCTGGACCGCGGGGGCAAGAACTGGATCACATTCGACGAACGCGACAATCGCGGCAAGGTGTATCTGTATTTCTGCCCGGAGGATACGGTCGTCGGCCTCAGGAAAGTCCGCGGCATCGGGACGTTCGGCGTGCCCGACGAAGTGCCCGCCGATGGGGAGGCGCTGCTCGGCGACGCGAAGAGGAAGACCATGGCCGCGATGACGGCGCTTGCACCGAAGCGGTTCTACCAGCGCATGTGGACACGCATGGAGCGCGACCACAACGGGGACGGCAACTACCGGAAGGTACTCGTCGGCACCAAGGCGGCTCGCGTTCCGGTGCGCGAGCCGTTCGAGCGGCGGACACCAGGACCGAACGCCGGCGCATCGATGCTCGGCACCGTTGCGACGATGGGCACGAACGCGGCGTTGCAGGCCAGCTTTGCGCACAACGATATCCGGTTCGTCAACGGCGAGGAACTCAAGCCGCCATGCGAGCCGCAGCTTTATGGCGGCGAGGTCGTCAAGGGCGGGCCACGGCCCGGGCATGCGGATGTCGCCGGGTTCATGGCGCCTGACGATGTGACCAAAAACGTCGTTCTCGGTAATCAATACGCCAAGCTCGAGTGGATTACGGATTCACATACGATGAATCCGAAGGCGGATCTTGAGCGTCGTAAGAAGGCGTTCAACGAAGGCAAACCGCGCGACGAGCAATCGTGGAATTGGAAAGTCGGCGGGATTGACGGGGTCGGCAGCTTTGCGCTGCTGCGTGAGGAAACGCCGAAGGAGGCCCGCGAGCGAATGGCGAACGATCCGGATGCACGCGAGGCGAACAACTACCATTCCGCCGTGCTGCGCAGTACGGAGAATCATCGCTGGGTCACGGCGATGGATGTCGCAATCGGTCAGGCCGTCACGCTCGACGATCCCGTTTGGCGGGAGTTGCTGGTTCTTCTCGCGGATTGGAAGATCACAGAGGACGTCGCAGGTCAGATCAAGCGAAATCCAAACTACAGTCGGTTGAGCGAAGAAACAAAGAGCTTGCTGGAGGCCTGCCTCAACTACTACCAGAAGGGCATCTTCCCGACGGCATTGGTCGGCAACGCCCCACCTGCGCTTGTGACGAGCGAACCGACACCGAAGGCCCACGAAGCACGGCAACGCGCATTGGTGCTGCAAATGGAAGCGGAACAGCGCTTCTATCAGGATCAGATGTCCCGTAATTGGGGCGACTGGAGCAACGTCCGATGAAGCCGCGCATCTGGCCTTACGTTGTCGCATTCGTGTCGATCGCGATCATCTGGACACTCTATGTGATGTCCAATCACTACCGTTATTGGGAATCGACTGGCCAGGAGATGCCGAATATGGGCAGCAGCATTCGAAATGGTGTTTTGGGGGCGTTGGGATTGTTGGTCGCTGCATATGCGGCGACGTTTGCATGGGTGCATCGACCCGCCAGTGCTTCGCCTGCCGAAGCCTCGCCTCAGCCGCGCAGCGAATCGGCGGTGCTTGCACAAGGCTTTAACGGGTCGCCAGCAATGCTGTCCTTATCGGGGGAAAACTTCGTTCTGGAGGTACGCGGTGTCGGCGTATTCACTGGCGAGCTTTTCAACACCGAAATCTGGCAACGGATCGAGGCCAAGACCGACAATCACGCGAGCTTTCTTTCCCAAAACCCGGAAGACTATCCCGATAACGATACGAGCCGATTGGACGATATGTCGCTGGCGAAAGGGATCGGGTTTAAGGGGGCCGTTCGCCACGCAGTGCAGCAGTGGCCTGTGCCCGTGATCGTCTGGCAGCCTCCGAGGGATCCGAAGAATCAATTCCGCCCAGCCACGAGCATCGCGGGTGCGCGCCAGCGGGCCGGCTTAGGCGTCAGCATTTTCCTCTGGGAGGAAGACGCCAATACGAACGATGGCGCCGCAATGATCGACAAGCTGTTTGCATTCTTCGACACCCACTCCGACGTGCCCGCCGCGCTCGTCTACTCCATTGACGGCTCGATGTTACGTTCGTTGCTCGGAGCTCCCGGCAGCGGCGGTCCGTCCCAGGCGGGACACATCATCCCCGCAATGCCCGACAGTGTCGGCGCACTCCTCGTCACACGGTCCGACCGTGTCGATAAGCTGATTCGGCCGTTCGCCGTCGAACAAACCGCGAACGTCAACAAGACGAATACCGAATACGACATCATCAAACTGTGGAATTTCTACTGGGCGCAGGATCGCGTCTTCCAGGAGCTGAAAGACAAAGAAGACGGTGAATACGTCAGCGCGCTCGTCCCCAAAGCCGACTGGTGGCAAACGCAACTCCCCGAGCTATGGAGAACACTTGGCAATCAGGGCCCGGGGCAATTCACGCCTACGCCCTATATCCCCGTCCGGTGGACCACCTGGCAGTTGCGACAATTCGACAATGCCCCCTTGCTCGGCTATCTGCATCGCCCCGTCGACATCCGCCTGACGGACGATCACGGCAAGCCGCTGAAAACCGCTCTACAAGCCGAAGCGATCAAAGCAGGCTGGGCCAAGGCCGCCTCCGCGCTTCCAGGCGGGAGCGAGCCCAAGCGCGTCTTCTACGACACCACCGATGACCGCCGTTGGGTGATCCCCCTCAATCAGGCGCTGTCACAAACCGGCCACAGCGCCCCGAACCTCGACGAGGTAAAAGAAGGCTATGACATCGGAGCACGCATCGGCAACACAGGCGTGAGCTCACCGCTCATCCAGCTCGGCCTGGGTCTGATCGCCAGCTATAACGAGGGCGGCGCCAGCGCTACCGTGAACCGCCGCCCGAACGGCATGGCCAGCATCGTCATGGTGAGCCCGCCCGAGCCCTCGATCAAGCAAGCGTGGTCGAAACAGAATCACGGTGCGAATCCCTTCCGTCTGAGATAAGGATCGAACGATGCGGGGTGTGATCCGGCTGGGAGACCATACCGACCGAGGCTGTCGAGTCATCACCGCGAGCGAGTCGTCGAAAGTGGCCGACAAAGGCGTAGCACGCGTCGGCGATCGATGCTTGTGCGGCGAAAAGGACCGCCACGAATGCGTGATCGTCGAGGGCAACGCCAACGTGAAGGTCCGCGGCAAACCCGTCGCCTTCGACGGACACCGCACGTCCTGCGGCGCCGCACTGATTTCGACGATGCCAACGTCAGGCACCTCCGCGTGACGGACAGCGACACGCATCGAAAGGGCGCCGCGTTGCTTTCCCGCAAACCATCATCGCGATACAGGAACGGATGGACGATCTATTGCCCGAGTATGAGCGAGAGCTCGCGATCCTGCGCCAGTCCCTCGGCGAGTTCGCGCAGCGCTATCCCAAGGTAGCCGCCAGGCTAGCCATCTCGGGCGAACACTCGGACGACCCCCACGTCGAGCGGCTTATCCAGTCCGCGGCGTTGCTCAATGCCCGCGCGAGCATGCGGATCGAAGACGATTTTCCCGAGTTCACGCACGCACTGCTCGAGATGACTTATCCCGAGTTCTTGCGCCCGTTCCCGTCGTGCTCGATCGCCCAATTCTGCGGCAGCAATGCGGTCGCGAGCTTGCAAGCGCCCGTCGTGATCGAGCGAGGTGCCGAGCTCAAGGTACCGCGCAAGGAATATCTGTTCAGGACCACTTACGATGTAGCGCTCGCACCGCTGCGGATCGTCGACGCTCGGTACGCACTCAATGCATCGGCGGCGCCGCGTTCGATGACCTTGCCCCAAGAAACGACCGGGCTGCTGTCGATCACATTCTCGTCTTCCGTTCCCGGAGCCGAACTCGGGCCCGCCACGCCCGAAACGGTCCGCTTGTTCGTGGACGGCGAACGCGCCACTGTCGCCGCAGTCATCGATGCGCTGCTGCTGCATACCAGCACTGCATTTGTCGAAGCCGACGGCCTCGGCGCCTGGACACAGTTCGAACGAATACCACTCTCGCGCGTCGGTTTCGACACACATGAGGCGTTGATCGAACTCCCCGGCGCTCGCCCGTCGCAATTCCGCCTGCTCCGCGAATACTTCGCGTTCCCGCAGAAGTTCGATTTCATCGATATCGATCTGCGGGCACTACTGCGCTGCGCCGGGCGCTGCCATCGCGTGATGTTGCACCTGCCCGTCAGCCGCCTTCATCCGGATTCGCCACGCGCTCGCGCGGCGCAACAGTTGAGCGCCAGCCACTTCAAGCTGTTCTGCACGCCGGTCGTCAACCTGTTCCAGCGCTCCGCGGCGCCGATTGCACCCGAATCGATGCAGTTCGCCGTCTACCCGGTCGTACCCGATACGCTCACCGCAGCGCATGCTACGGTCTATTCGGTCGATAGCGTCCGCCTCACGGACACTCGGGATATCGGCGACACGGTCACGCCCATCATGCCGTATCGGTCGACGCTCCACCATCGAACCGACCCTCGCTCATCGATCTATTGGCTTGCGAGTCGCGATGCTCGGCTCGCCGAATTCCTTCCCGGACACGACATGCTGATTTCGCTCGTCGACGAGAGTGGGCAGCCGATCGAATCTCAGGAGCAGCAAGTCGATGCCGAGCTGCATTGCACGAACGGGAACTTGCCCGCTTCGTTGTCGATCGGCGAACCGGACGGCGACCTCGTCCTCCAGCACAACGCCCTGGCCGGACGAATCGTACTGCTGCATTGCCCGACGGAAAGCATGCCGCCCCCCATCGAGCGCTGGCGGTTGTGGGAGTTGATCTCGACGATGGCGGCCAATCCCGTGACACTCGATCAAGCCGGCCTGCCCGCGCTCAAAGGTCTGATGGCGCAGCACGCCCGGCCGAACGCTGCGGAGTCGAACAGACATATCGCCAGCCTGCAGGGGCTACGGCGCCAGTCTGTCAGGGGATGGACCGAGACCGAGCCGCAGCCGATGTTCGTCCTCGGACTGCTCGTACGGCTCATGGTCGATGACCAAGCGCTCCATGACTGTACGTTGAGCGCCTTTGCCGGCGTGCTCGAAAGCGTCTTCGCCAACTATGTCCCGACAACGAGCTTCGTTCAGCTCCTGCTGGTCTCCGGGCAAAACGGCGCCGAGCTCGTGAGCGGAAAACCGGTGTGGGGGACCAAGCCAATCGTCTGAGCTCACCCCTGCGCACCGCTGAAGACCGCGGGTCGCTTCTCCCTGAACGCTTCAATACCTTCCCGAAAATCGGCGCTTTGATACGCGCGGCGGCGAATCTCGCTGATGCGCCCGAGCGCGCTCGCGGGCAGCGCACGCATATCGGACAACACGCGCAATTGCTCTTTGACCGCAGCGATCGCAAGCGGCGCCTTC
>NZ_DASXWY010000098.1:0-13506 GCF_036503415.1 Trinickia sp.
GCAGTGGGCAACCTGCTCTCGCAGCAATGCGAACGACGGCGCGACGGGCGTATCGTCCTCGAGCACATAACGGCCCTCGAGCGCGGGCTGCGCGCCGTCCGTGTGATGCAGCACGGCGCGATCGGTGCGCGTATCCCACCATAGGTGATTCTGGGGATAGAGCGCATTCACTTCGGGCGCGCCTGGATCGCGCATGAACAGCCCGAAGGTATCGCGGTCCTCGCGCAAATCGACGAGCTCGGCTGCATTCGAAAACCGCTCGACGAATGCACGATCGTAGCCATCGTGTTCGATCAATTCGCGGATCAATGCCATGAACAACGCGCCGTCGGTGCCGGGCCGAATTGGGACCCATTCGTCTGCAATCGCCGCGTACCCGGTGCGCACGGGGTTGATGGCAATGAAGCGCCCCCCTGCCCGCTTGAACTTGGACAACGCGATCTTCAACGGATTCGAATGATGATCTTCGGCGGTGCCGATCATGAAGAAGAGCTTGGCGTGATCCAAATCCGGGCCGCCGAACTCCCAAAACGAACCGCCCATCGTGTAGATCATGCCGGCCGCCATGTTGGCCGAACAAAAGCCGCCATGGGCCGCGTAATTGGGCGTGCCGAACTGCTTGGCGAAGAGGCCCGTGAGCGCTTGCATCTGGTCGCGGCCCGTGAAGAGCGCGAACTGCTTCGGGTCGGTCGCGCGCAAATGCGAAAGACGTTTCTCCAGCACGTCGAACGCGACCTCCCACGAGACCGGCTCGAACCGGGCCTCGCCCCGCTCGGCGCCCGCCTTGCGCATCAATGGCTGCGTGAGCCGCGCGGGCGAATACTGCTTCATGATGCCCGAGGCGCCCTTGGCGCAAATCACGCCCTGGTTGAGCGGGTGCTCGGGGTTGCCGTCGATGTAACGCACTTCGCCGTCGCGCAGATGCACGCGAATGCCGCAACGGCAGGCGCACATGTAGCACGTCGTCGTCTTGAACTCGAGCTTCTCATTTTGCGTACGCGCGTGATGGTCCATCGTGCTCTCTCGTTTGCGCAACGCGGCGCGCGGCCTCGACGAAGCAGCGCCCGCAGTGGGATAGGGCTATGGTAGGTGCGTCCGCGGCCGGCTAAAAGTTGTATTCGGTGATCGAAACTATCGGCCGCAGCGATAATTCAGCGAGGGGGATAGGAAGCCAACTCGTGCTCGTCGACGGCGCGCTCGCGGCGCCGCCGCACGAACAGGGCATAGGCGAGCAGCAGCATCCCCAGGCTCGCGACGCCGAGCCAGAGCGGCTTACGCTGATCGGGTATGAACGCCATCGCAACCAGGATGCCGATCATGCCGGCGATCGAGAGCCAGGTGAGATACGGGAAGCCCCACATCTTCACGCGAAGGCGGTCCGCTTGCGCGCGATCGAGCCGGCTGCGCAAGCGCAATTGGGAAAACGCGATCAACACGTAGACGAAGATTGCAACGGTGCCGTACGAATCGACGAGAAATGCGAACACGGTATCGGGCGAAACGTATGACATGACGACCGAAACGTACCCGAACAGCGTGCCCAGCAAAATCGCGCGCACCGGCACGCCGCGCCGATTGACCTTCGCGAGCGAGCTCGGCGCGTCGCCGTTGCGCGTCAAAGCAAACAGCATGCGCGATGCGGCATAGAGCCCGGAGTTGAGCGCCGAGAGCACGGCGGTCAGCACGATCGCATTCATGACGTGCGCCGCGGCGGGCAATCCCATCACCTGCAACGCGCTGACATAAGGCGTTGCCATGCGCGCCGAATTCCACGGCACCAGCGCGACGACGAGCGCGACCGAACCCACGTAGAACACCAGCACGCGCGTGATCACCGAGTTGGTGGCCTTGGCCACCGCCCGCGCCGGCTCGTGCGCCTCAGCCGCAGCGATGGTCACGATCTCCGCACCGAAGTAGAAACCCGTCGCCGCGACCGCACCGCTCAATACCGGTCCGATGCCGAGCGGCATGAAGCCTCCATGACCGAGCAACGTCGGCAGCACGGCGCTCGTGTGCAACGATGCCGGCCACAAACCCAGCACATAGAGGCCGCCGAGAAACAGGAAAACGATGATCGCCCCGACTTTGATCGACGAAAACCAAAACTCGAACTCACCGTAGCTGCCGACCGAAATCAGGTTCGTCGCCGTGAGCACCACGAGCAGGACGAGGCTGATGAGCCATGCGGGCGTGTCCGGCAGCCAGAACTGCACGAGCTTCGCGCCCGCCACCGCCTCGAGCGCAACCACGATGACCCAGAAGTACCAGTACATCCACCCGGTCAAAAACCCGGCGAGCCTGCCGGGCCCCCGCCGGTTCGCGAATGCGAGCCGCGCATATTCGTAGAAGGACCCGACGGCGGGCATGGCGCAAGCCATCTCGCCGAGCATGCGCATCACGAGCACGACGAGCACGCCCGTGATCAGAAACGACAGAATGGCGGCGGGGCCCGTTTGCTGAATGACGACCCCGCTGCCCACGAAGAGCCCTGCCCCAATCACGCCGCCAAGCGCAATCATCGTCATATGACGCTGCTTGAGCCCGCATTTCAATGTGCTGTTATCCATCGAGGGTTGCATGTCTTCTCCATATCTAGTGATATAACCGCTGTCGAGGCGAAACTGCCAATTAGCAATTGCCTGGGCAATGGCGAGCGCCTTCGAACGCGCACGCAAAGGCGTGCGCGCTCCCCGCCGCATGGACGGGCTTTATTGCTGTTGTAATGGGCGATGCGAGGCCCGGCCTGCCACCGGCCGGGCGTGCATGACGGCGATCGCGGCGAGCGCCGCGCGTGGCTTACGGCCGTTCGTCGCGCCTGAAGTATTGAAAATAGAGCATGCGTTGGCCGATTCTGCGGAACGGCGCGAACGGGTGGCCCGGCAGCGGGCTCGTGAAAATCGGCAGCGTCTGGTGCGCGCTCTTGCCCGCGATGCGCTCGGCCAGCCTTCGTCCGGCTTGCTGCGAATACGACACGCCGTTGCCGCCGTAGCCGAGCGCATAGTAGACCGACTGCTTCGGATCGGGCTGGCACACGCGCGGCATCATGTCATGGCTCACGTCTACCCAGCCCCACCACGAATAGTCGATATCCACGCCGCTCAATGCCGGAAACTTGCGCGCCATGCCTTCCTTGAGCAGATCCAGATGGCGCGGGTTCGGCGCGTCCGCGCCCGTGATCGCGCTGCGACTGCCGATCTGCAAGCGCCGATCGGGCAGAAAGCGGTAGTAGAACCGCAGCGTGCGCGTATCGGTCAGCACCTGCGTCGTACGAAAGTTGCACGCGGCGATTTCGGCGTCGGTCAGCACGCGCGTGACCATCGAATTCGACAGAATCGGCATCACCTTGCTGCGCAGCGCCGGGTGCAACGTCTGGGCCGTATACGCGCCCGTTGCGATGCCTACCGAGCGGGCGCGCACCACGCCGCCCGGCGTATGCAGATGATGCACGCCGCCAATCGTCTCCCAACCGGTCACGGGGCTGCTCGTGTGCACGCGCGCGCCCGCCGCTCGCGCAAGTCGCAGGTACCCGAAGGCGAGCTTGAGCGCGTGAATGCCGATCCCTTCGGGCTCGTGCAGTGCGCCGGCCGCCTCGTGATCGTCGATGAATTCCCGGCGGAAGGTTTGCGCGCTCAGTAATTCAGACGGGTAACCGAACACGTCCTTCCAGACTTTCGCTTCGGCGGCGAGCTTGTCCATCATGCGGGGACGATGCGCGATGAGAAAGTGCCCGCCCGGTTGCGGATCGCAATCGATCTCGGCAACAAACGACTTGAAGTGCTCGAAGCCTTCGAGGATCTCTTCATGCATCTTGAGCGCGACGCCTTTGCCCCAGCGCTCGATCCACTGCGAGCGCGAGAGGCGACCCGATGCATTTTGTGCCTGACCGCCATTGCGGCTGCTGCAGCCCCAGCTCGTGCGATTGGCTTCGAGCACGACCGCCTTGATGCCATGCTCGCGCGCCAGGCACAACGCCGTCGCCAGCCCGGTATAGCCGCCACCGATGATCGCGACATCGACGTCGATGTCCTTGACGATCGGACCATCGTCGGCCGGCGGCGTGCCGGCGGTCGCGACCCAATACGTCGGCGCGTAGTCCTTGCCGTGCCCGGGCCCCGGAGAGACGAGCGGATCGTACTTCGGATCGTAGCGCCGGTCGGTCGCCGGGTCCGGCGCAAAGCCGCTCGCCGCCCGCTCGACTGAGCTGTATTCCATAATGAGGACTCCTAATGATTGACCGGTGCGACGCGCGCAGGGCCGTGCTTGGCGTGCGCGGCCGCCGCGCTCGGGCCGCCGCCTTCGTGACCGCTCGCGCCTGCCGCGCTTGCCGCGCCCTCGAGCCCCGCGCAATGCCTGTTGCCCATCTCTATCTCCTGGTCGTTCTTTTCAGTCGTTCGCGCGCAACGCTTTCGATGCGGCGATCCGTCGAGGAAAGTGTAGGTAGGCCAATTTCGCGCAGGTAGAACCAGTGGCGCAGATTCGCTTGGACCAGGGCACCGAGCGCGGACGCCATGCCATGCCGGCAAGCCGACGCATGGATCGTCGTCGCGTCGAACGAGCCGCGTGCCGTATCGGCATAAACCAGCATAGGCAGCCGCAATTTCATGCCGCACGCTATGAAGTGGTACAAAACGGTTCATTTATCTCGTCGTCCGCGACGAACCGATACGTATGTCCGACACCGCCTCTACATCACCCGACGCCACACCTGCCGACGAAGCGCGCGTGCTGCGCGCGCTTGCCGTGCTCGAAGCGCTAGCGGCTGCGGGACAGCCCTATACGCTGTCGCAGCTGTCCGCGCGGCTGCGCATCCCGAAGGCCACGCTGCTGCGGATGATCGAAGCCTTGGAATCGCGCGGCTACGTCATGCATATGCCCGATTCGCGCGGCCACGATCGCGCGATCGCGCTCGGTCCGCGCTCGGCGCAGTTCGCGCTGGCCACCCTATCGAACAACACCTTCACGCGTGGCTGCCGCTCGGTGCTGCGTGCGCTCGTCGAGGTGCTCGGCGAGACCTGCAATCTGACCGCGCTCGATAACGACGCGGTGCTGTACGTCGAGCGCGTCGAGACCACCGAACCGCTACGGCTCGAAATGCGCCCCGGCATGCGCGTGCCGTTGCATTGCACGGCGAGCGGCAAGCTGTTTCTTTCGCAAATGACACTGCTCGAGCGCAACGCCATGCTCGCGCGCATGACGCTCAAGAAGATGACGCACCGCACGCTCACCGACCCGAAAACGCTCGCCGCCGAACTCGACCGCCTCGGCCCGCGCGGCGTCGGCATCGATAACGAGGAGTTCGTACGCGGCATGGTGGCGGTCGCGGTGCCCGTGAAAGACGCGGACGACGGCCATGTGCTGGCGTCGCTGGCCGTTCATGCGCCGACCGCGCGCGCGACGCTCGACGATCTACTCAAAGCCGTGCCGCAGATGAAAGAAGCTGCCAGCGGGCTCGCGCCGCTGCTCCACGCCAGCCGCGTTTAACAGCGCCCATGCCGACGCGGGCGCACGCGCAGACAGCGCGTGGCTCGCGTCGGCGTCCAGCCCACGCCCTCCGCCCCCCGCGTTGCGGGTCAATGCAGGTGTCAAGGCGGGTCTATGCGGGTCTATGCGGGTCAATGCGCCAAGATGTCCATCGCCCGCTTTTTGAGCGCTAGAAAATGCGGCTCGAACTCGGTTTGCGGCGTGCGCGGCCGATCCAACTCGATCGGCACATCGAGCGCGACGCGCCCCGGCCGCGACGACAACACCACGAGGCGCGTGCCGAGAAAGACCGCTTCGTCGATGTCGTGCGTGATGAACACGATCGTGCAATGCAATTGCTCCCATAGCTCCGTCAGGAACCGCTGCATGGCCGTGCGCGTTTGCGCGTCCAACGCGCCGAAGGGCTCATCCATCAGCAAGACCTTGGGCTTCATCACGAGCGCACGCGCGATCGCCACGCGCTGCTGCATACCGCCCGATAGCTCGTAGGTCTTGGCGTGCGCGAACGCTTCGAGGCCGATCGTGCGCAGGATCTCGGCCGACGCCTGCCGCCGTTTCGCCTTCGGCACGCCGTGCAGTGAAAGACCGAACTCGATGTTCTCCTCCACGCTCAGCCAGGGCAGCAACCCGGCCTGCTGAAAGACGACGACGCGATCGGCCCCCGGCGCGCTCTTGGCCTCGCCGTCGATGTAGATGTTGCCGCGCGAAGGAGACGTGAGCCCGGCGAGCAGGTGCAGCAAGGTGGTCTTGCCGCAGCCCGATGCGCCGAGCACGGTGACGAATTCGCCGCCTTGGAACTGCAGGTTGATGTTCTCGAGCGCCGAAGTGGCGCCGAACGTCTTGTATAGCGAATCGATGACGATGTTCAAATCCGTCTCCTACGGCGCTGCGACGCGCTCAATGGGCAAGCGATTGCGAATACTGCGGTGCAACGTTCGCATCGAAACTGGCCGGTACCGACTGAATGCGGCCGATCGTGTTGAGCACCTTTGCGGTGTTGACCAAGGTTTGGTAGGTGGCCGATGTCTTCACACCCGCGCCGGAGCCCATCACCTTTGCCGTGGTCTGATCCGCACCGGAAAACAACTCGTAGCCGGCCAATTCGCTTTGTGCCACCGGGACCGTCACACCCGTTTGCCGCGCCATCTCTGCCAGCGCGCGATCGCGATGCGCCTGCGTCACTTGATAGCCTTCGTCGAGCGCCGCGACGAAGCCGGCCGTCAACTCGGGATGGGCCTTGGCCCAATCAGCGTTCGCGATGCACACGTTGTAGCTCGACGCCTCGCGCGGTAGATCGCCGTCGGTCTTGATCGCCTTACCGCCCGCCGCGCGCAGTGCGCTAAATACCGGGTCCCAAACAATGGCCGCATCGATCGCTCCCGTCACCCAGGACGTGCGCATTTGCGGCGGCGCCATGTTGATTTGCGTCACGGCCGCATACGGCACGTGCGCTTGGGCGAGAAACGTCGCCAATTCGAACGACGCTTGCGAGCCGGCAACGATCGCGATTTTCTTGCCCTGCAGGCCCGCCACATCGCGAATCCCGCTCTCGGGCTTGACGACGATGCCGGCCGCGTTGGTGTAGCGCTCCTGGTTATAGACGATCGTCATCGGCAAGCCTTGCGCGATCGCCGTCACGAGCGGCGGAACGCCGAGGCCGCACATGAACGTCAAGCTGTTGGACGCCAGCGCGCTCATGGCCGCCGGGCCGGAACTGAAGAGCTTGTACTGCACGTCGGCGTTCATGTGCCGTTCGAACAAATGCTCGGCCATCGACACCATGTACGGATCGGCGCCGTTGTCTTCATAGCCGATGATGACCTCGGGCTTGCTCTGCGCGTACGCCATGCCACCCGCCAAACTACCGGCGGCCAGCAACACCGCGGCAACCGCTCCCATCCCGTGTTTCGTTTTCATGTTTCGTCTCCTCGATGAGTGGAATCAGTCATGCCCGCGCCAAGGCACGACCCAGTTCTCGGCTTTGCGTATGACCAATTCCATGGCGTAGCCGATCAGCCCGATGATGACGATGCCGACGATGACCACACTGACTTGCAACGCTTGCCCCGCGAACTGCACGAGCCAGCCCAAGCCACTGCTGGCGGCGATCAGTTCGGCCGCGACGAGACAGGTCCAGGCGACGCCGATCCCGACGCGCATGGCCGTGAAAATCTCCGGCAACGCCGAAGGCAGCACGATTCTTCGGAAGATTTGCGCGTTGGTCGCCCCGAGCGTGCGCGCGACCGCGATGCGCAGCGGCGGCGTGCTTTTGACGCCGGACATGGTGCCGATGATGATGACGGGAATCGTGCCGACGAGGATCAGAATGGCCTTGGGCAACTCGCCGATGCCGAACCAGACGACGAGCAGCGGGATGTAGGCGAGCGGCGGCACGGGCCGCACGAATTGCAGCAACGGATCGATGATGTCGTTCACGATCTTGTTGCGCGACATCAAGAGGCCCACGGGCACGCCGATCGCCACCGCGCCGACGAAACCGATGACGATGCGAAAGCAACTGATCAAAATGTCGCTGACGAGCGACTGCCCGCCGTAACCGTCGCGCACGATGTCGACGAAAGCGCGCCACACCGCCACCGGCGAAGGCAGGGCGAAGGCGGGAAACACACCCGCCATCGACACCACCTGCCACAGCAGGACCGCTATCGCCAGCACGACGGCCGTCAGCCCATACGATTTCATGCTCGCATGAGCGAGGCGAAGCTTGATGCGCGGCTCGCGCGGCGGCCCGGCGGGCCGTTTGATCGTCTTGCCGTGTTCGGGTAGTGCTCTCGCTCTCACTGCCGTCTCCTTCGGTTCTACATCGGGCGCCCACGGTGCGCGCAGCAATCCGGCACGCAACCTCGCTGCAGCAAGCGCATCGGCGTCTCGATGCGCGTACGACCAAACAGGAGATCGCTCGCCCGTTTAGTCAAGCATTGTCAAACAATAAGCGCGCCGGTAGTGCCAGGCGAAGGGATCCGATGGGTCCAGCGCACGAGCGCGCCGCCTGTCCATGATCGCTCTACTCTGGCCCAAGCGAAACTGGAAATCTGGCGCTACCGGCCCCTGCGCGCGCCCATTAACGTGTCGATAAACCATGCCGCGGCTTGCCTTCCAGCGAGGCGCGGCCCGCTCATTGTTCAGGAGACATGCATGACAGCCACGCCTCTCGCCCCTTGCGCCGTGACGGCCGACACGCTCGCCGCGTTTTCGGACGCCTTTAACCGCCACGACGCCGACGCGCTCATGGGATTCATGACCGAGGACTGCGTCTTCGACGCCGCGGCAGGCCCCGACGTGCATGGGACCCGCTTCGTCGGCCGCGACGCCGTGCGCGCCGCATTCGAAGCGGTATTCAGTGCTTTCCCCGATGCGCATTGGGGCCACGGCCGGCATTACATGGCCGGCGAGCGCGGCGTGTCCGAATGGGTGTTTACCGGTACGCACAAGGACGGCTGGCGCATCGAAGCCGAAGGGTGCGACTTGTTCGAATTCCGCGATGGGCTGATCGCGGTCAAACGGGCCTTCCGTAAAGAACGCCCGAAGCAGCCCGCATGAGCCGCAGGGCGCGCGTTGCCGCATGCATCGCGGGCCTTTTGAAACGAATCATTTCATTCCATTCCAAATTCGTCGTCGGTAGACGGAACGGCTTGACCCGACTGGAACGCTGAATAGCATCGAAACCAAGCGTTTTGTTAACCGAGGACCGGAGACACTGATGAGCGACCAATCCACTTCCCAACGCGCGACGGCCAGCGGCCCGCAAGAGATGACCCCTTCCGAAGCGTTCGTCGAAACGCTCGCGGCCAATGGCGTGACCGACATGTTCGGCATCATGGGCTCGGCGTTCATGGACGCGATGGATATCTTCGCGCCGGCCGGCATCCGCCTGATCCCCGTCGTGCACGAGCAGGGCGCAGGCCATATGGCCGACGGCTATGCGCGCGTATCGGGCCGCCACGGCGTCGTGATCGGCCAAAACGGCCCCGGCATCAGCAATTGCGTGACCGCGATCGCGGCCGCCTATTGGGCGCACAGTCCCGTCGTGATCGTCACGCCCGAAGCGGGAACGATGGGCATTGGCCTGGGCGGCTTCCAGGAAGCGAATCAGTTGCCGATGTTTCAGGAATTCACGAAGTACCAGGGCCATGTCACGCATCCGGCGCGCATGGCCGAATTCACCGCGCGCTGCTTCGATCGCGCTCAGGCCGAGATGGGACCGACCCAGCTCAACATCCCGCGCGACTACTTCTACGGCAAGGTCAAGGTCGAGATCCCGCAGCCGCGCAAGCTCGATCGCGGCCCCGGCGGCGACGAAAGCTTGAACGAGGCGGCCGATCTGATCGCGCAAGCCAAGTTTCCGGTCATCATCTCAGGCGGCGGCGTGGTCATGGCCGATGCGGTCGAGGCTTGCAAGGCGCTGGCCGAGCGCTTGGGCGCGCCGGTCGTCAACAGCTATCTGCACAACGACTCGTTCCCGGCGAACCATCCGCTCTGGTGCGGTCCGCTTGGTTATCAGGGCTCGAAAGCGGCCATGAAGCTGCTGGCGCGCGCGGATGTGGTGATCGCCCTCGGCTCGCGCCTCGGCCCGTTCGGCACCCTGCCCCAGCACGGCATGGACTATTGGCCGAAAGAGGCGAAGATCATTCAGATCGACGCAGACCACAAGATGCTCGGCCTCGTGAAGAAGATTTCGGTAGGCATCTGCGGCGACGCGAAGGCCTCGGCGCTCGCACTCACGCAAAGGCTGGCCAATCGCGAACTCGCGTGCGATGCCACGCGCAGCGAACGCGCCGATCAAATCGCCGCCGAGAAAGCGGCGTGGGAAAAAGAACTCGACGGCTGGACGCACGAGCTCGACGCCTACAGCCTCGACATGATCGAGGAGCAAAAGCACGAGCGCACGTTCAACGGCGGGCACTATCTGCACCCGAGGCAAGTGCTGCGCGAGCTCGAGAAAGCGATGCCCGAGGACGTCATGGTGTCGACCGACATCGGCAACATCAATTCGGTCGCGAACAGCTACCTGCGCTTCAACAAGCCGCGCAGCTTCTTTGCGGCGATGAGCTGGGGCAATTGCGGCTATGCCTTCCCGACGATCATCGGCGCCAAAGTGGCGGCGCCGCACCGCCCTGCCGTGTCGTATGCGGGAGACGGCGCGTGGGGCATGAGCCTGATGGAGACGATGACCTGCGTGCGCCATGGCATTCCCGTGACGGCCGTGGTTTTCCACAACCGGCAATGGGGCGCGGAGAAAAAGAACCAAGTCGATTTCTATAACCGCCGCTTCGTGGCGGGCGAGCTCGACAATCAAAGCTTCGCCGCCATTGCACGTGCAATGGGGGCGGAAGGCATCGTCGTCGATCAGTTGGAGGATGTTGGGCCTGCGCTCAAACGCGCGATCGACATGCAGATGAACGAAGGCAAGACGACGATCATCGAGATCATGTGCACGCGCGAACTGGGCGATCCCTTCCGTCGCGATGCCTTGTCCAAGCCGGTTCGCCTGCTCGACAAGTACAAGGACTACGTCTGATCCGCCACGACCATGAAAGCCCTCAACCGCATCATCGAAGCGGCGCGCGCGTCGCCCATGCGCATCGTGCTGTGCGAGGCCGATGATCCACGCGTGCTGGCCGCAGCGGTGCGCGCCAGCCGCGAAGGCATCGCGCGCGTTACGCTGGTCGGCGATCCCGGCCGCATCCGCGCGACCGCCGAGCGCGAATCGCTCGCGCTCGGCGACATCGCACTTATCGATCCGGCCGCTTCTGAATGGCACACGCCATTCGTCGACACCCTCGTCGCGCTCCGCGGCGGCAAAGGCATGACGCCGGAGCTGGCGCAACGGGAAGTGCTCAAGCCGCTCGTCTTCTCGGCGCTGATGGTGCGGCACGGTTACGCCGACGGTTCGGTGGCGGGCGCGGTCAACACGACGGCCGACGTCGTGCGCACGGCGATTCAATTGATCGGCCTCGAGCCGTCGTTCAAGCTCGTGTCGAGTTTCTTCCTGATGATGCTGTGCGAGCCGTTTCATCGCTACAAGGGCGGGCTCGTGTTCTCCGATTGCGCGCTCGTCGTCGATCCCGACGCCGAGCAACTCGCGCAGATCGCCATGGCCGCCGCCGATAGCGCGCGCAGCTTGCTGATGGAGGAGCCGCGCGTGGCGATGCTGTCGTTCTCAACGAGCGGCAGTGCGCATCACGCGCACGTGGACAAGGTGATCGAGGCGACGCAACGCGTGAAATCGGTGCGTCCGGGCCTGGCCATCGACGGCGACGTCCAGCTCGACGCGGCGATCGTCGCCGAAATCGCCGAGCGCAAGATCGAGCACTCGCAGGTGGGCGGTCACGCAAACGTGCTCGTTTTCCCCAATCTCGACGCCGGCAATATCGGCTACAAGCTCGCCGAACGCATCGGCGGCGCCAAGGCGATCGGCCCGCTGCTACAGGGGTTGAATTATCCCGCCAACGATCTGTCGCGCGGGTGCAGCAGCGAGGACATCTATTACGTCATCGCCGTCACCGCCGTGCAAGCGCAAGCCGCGCACGCACGCCGCGCCCATCCCTCTCAGGAACCCCACGCCGCGTGAGGGAGTCGCCGCGTCGCCGACGATGACGGTGACGTCGGCTGCGGCTATGTCTATGACGGCTAGTGCCTCGCTCCGATCCAGCGAGCCACCCCGACGAGCCGCTTCGTATCGAGCGGCTCGGCCGGGTCCAACGTTGCGCAATGCCGGTAGTAAGCGCTCAAGTCGCGCCCGATGCCCAGCCCGACCACGTCCACGTCACGCAGCGTTTCATGGTGCAAAACGACCTCCTTAAGATGCGCATCGAGATAGGTCGCGTCGTTGGCCTGCGCAGTCGCCGCATCCATCGGGCTGCCGTCCGAGATGACGACGAGGATCCGCCGCGTGACCGGCAGCGCGGCCAGCCTCGAGCATGCCCACTCGACGGCCTCGCCGTCCACGCCCTCGCGAAACAGATCGGCCTTGAACAGTGCGGCGATGTCGGTGCGCGCACGCCGCCAACTATCGTTCGCGCGCTTGAACACCATATGGCAAAGCTCGTTCAGGCGCCCCGGATGCGACGGCCGTGCAGACGCGAGCCACCGAAGCCGCGCGCGCCCGCCATTCCACGCGCCCGTCGTGAAACCGAGCACTTCGGTTGGAAGCCCCGCTTGCTCGCTCGCGCGCGCGAGGCTATCGACCAGCACCGCAATCGTTTCGATCTGCGCCTTCATCGACGCCGAGCAGTCGATCAGAAAAGCGATTGCACAATCGCCGTGTGGACGCATCCGTTCTTGCATGAACACGCGCCGCTCGGCGGGCGAGCTGACGATCTGTGCCAAACGACGTCCGTCGATGCGTCCGTCTTCCTCGCCGAACGACCACCCGTCCCTGCGCGGGACGGCAAGCGCTGCCTGCAACTCGCGCGCAATGCGCGCGCTGTTGATGCCGCTTTCGGCAATGCGCTCGTCCAGCTTCGCGCGGTAGTCGCGCAGCAGCGGCCGCCGGGCCAGCGCCGCTGCGCGCACCTCGCGGTCGAACTGCGTCGTGTATGCCCGGTAACCCGGCGCGGACCGATCCAGGCTTCGACTTGCGCCCGGCGCCGCGCTTTCAGCACCGGCCTCGTGCGATTCGTCGAAGTCCACCCAGAGCGAGAACGCGCTCAACGCGTCGTCGGGTTTTCGCTCGTCATCGCCGCTATCGCCGAACCTGGCGCGCGCGTGCGCGAGCATCGATGCGATCCGGTGCGCCAACTCGCGCGCATGCCGTGCGTAGGCGCGTTGATCGAAACGATGGCGGCGCAACCCCGCCAGGTCCGTGCCGATCTGTGTGACGATTCCGGCGCGCGTGGCCTCGATGAGATCCTCCGTTTCGCCGAGCACTGGCCAACCCGTCACGCGCGACCATGCAATTTGCACGACCGTGTAGACGAGGATGCCGAGGTGATCGTCGGCAAGGCCCGCCCTGAAATAGCCGCGCGACCATGACTCGAAGCGATCGCGCAGATTGCGCGCAAG
>NZ_DASXWY010000099.1:0-9314 GCF_036503415.1 Trinickia sp.
CCGATAGTGAAAGGATGCGTTGAGCATCGCATCGGCGGATGTCATCGGATTGCCGCATTCGGGTTATCCGCATCGCACATACGGCATATTGGCTTTGAAAGAAAACGATTGCCATCGAGAGTCTATACGCGTAAAACCCGCACTGGCGCTGCGTTAGCGGCGGGTGTATACCGATAGCGCACGCATAGTCCGGCGACCGACTATTAGTAGTCGTCCCGATTCTCAAAAAAATCCCCAACTTTAATTTGTTGCCCTACACTTGCGCGCAGCACGAGGCGTGGCTTGTCACGAACTGGCCGGCTCGCGTGCCAGACCAAGTGCATGACGATGCATTCCGGTGTTCTCGCTCCTCGGATCGATCGACACGATATAAGACGAAGGCGGGGTACGGGCGGGGATGCCGTTTTTGGGACCGAAACTGGAGACTTACATGAAAAGCAAGATGCAAAAGGTGTTGCCGATCAGCGCGGCGGCGATGTTGTTCGCCGCGATGGCAACGGGCGCAGTGGCGGACGAGGTCGTCAAGATCGGTCACGTCGCTCCGCTGACGGGCCAGATCGCCCACCTCGGCAAGGACAATGAGAATGGCGCGCGCCTTGCCGTCGAAGAGATCAACGCCAAGGGCCTCACGATCGGCGGCCAGAAGATCACGCTCCAGCTCGATGCGCAAGACGATGCGGCCGACCCGCGTCAGGCCACCCAAGTGGCGCAAAAGCTCGTCGACGACAAGGTTGTCGCGGTCGTGGGCCACTTGAACTCGGGCACCTCGATCCCGGCGTCGAAGATCTACAGCGACGCGGGCATCGTGCAGATTTCGCCGTCGGCGACGAACCCGCAGTACACGCTGCAGGGCTTCAAGACGACGTACCGTGTGGTGGCGACGGACGCTCAGCAAGGTCCGGCATTGGCCAACTACGCGCATGACCAGCTCAAGCTGAAGAAGGTTGCCGTCGTCGACGACGCCACGGCATACGGCCAGGGTCTCGCGAACGAGTTCGAGAAGAAGGCGAAGGCGCTCGGCATGACCGTCGTTTCGCACGATGCGACGAACGACAAGGCGACCGACTTCCGCGCCATTCTGACGAAGATCAAGGGTGAGAACCCCGACGCGATCATGTACGGCGGCATGGACGCTACCGGCGGCCCGTTCGCCAAGCAGGCGAAGCAGCTCGGTCTGCGCGCGAAGATTCTGGCGGGCGACGGTGTCTGTACCGACCAGCTCGCGCAACTCGCCGGCGACGCGACGAGCAACGTCGTGTGCTCGGAAGCAGGCCGTTCGCTCGAGAAGATGGGCAAGGCCGGCGAAGAGTTCCAGGCCAAGTTCCAGAAGCGCTTCGGTGTGCCGATCCAGATTTACGCGCCGTTCACGTATGACGCCGTGTACATCATCGTCGATGCGATGAAGCGTGCGAACTCGACCGATCCGGCGAAGATCCTCGCCGCGATGCCGTCCACCGACTACAAGGGTGTGATCGGCGAAACGACGTTCGATTCGCATGGCGACCTCAAGCATGGCGTGATCTCGCTGTATCACTACAAGGATGGCAAGAAGACGCTGCTGAACGAAGTGGCGATGTAATCGACGCCATTGCCGTGCGCTGACGGGCCGCTCCAGGCGGCCCGGGCAGTAGCTACAAGAAAGCGCGTGCCGCTCTCGCGGCCACGCGCTTTTTTTTTACGGCCCCAGTTAGCGCTTCAGCGCTTACTGGGGCCCAATGCAGAGCAACGGCCCCAGTTAGCGCTTCAGCGCTTACTGAGGCCCAATGCAGAGCAACGACCACAGTTGGCGCTGTAGCGCATTACCGCGATCTCGCGCTTAGATTCCCAGCCGTTTCAACACCTTCGGTCCGATCAAGGCCACGAGCGCGGCACAGACGGCGACGACCGCGAGACCGATAGACAGGTTCGTCGCCTGCGCCACGCCGCCGATCAGCACGGGACCGACGAGCAATCCCACGTAGGCGATGCCCGCGACATGGGCGAGTCCTTCGGCCGAATGAATGCCTTTGACGCGCATCGCCGCGGCAAAGAGCACCGGCATCATGTTCGCCAGGCCGAGCCCCATCAATGCGAATCCCGCGAGCGCGGTCACGGTGAACGGCAGCACGAGTGCGCCGATCATGCCGGCACAGGCGACCGACGCGCTCACGAGCACGAGCTGCACCGCGCCGAATCGGGCTCTGACGGCGTCGCCCGCGAACCGGCCCGCCGCCATCGCCCCTGAAAACGCCGCGTAGCCCGCGCTGGCCGAGGCCGGCGTCGCGCCTACGACATCGCGCATGTAGACGGTGGCCCAGTCGTACATCGCCCCTTCGGCGACGAGCGCGATCAAGGCGACGATGCCGAGCGCCCAAAGCGCGGGCGTGCGCCAGCGGTTGCCGCGCGAATGCTTCGTTTGCGGGTGATCCTGAAGGGCGACGTGCGGCAAGGTCCACGGCGACGCCGCGAGGAGCATAGCGGCGCCGACGAGCGCTGCGAGCGCGAGGTGCAGCGCCGGCGCCATGCCGGCGGAAAGAAGTGCGCCGCCGCCCGCGGCGCCGGCCATCCCGCCGATGCTGAACATGCCGTGCAGCGATGACATGATGGGCCGGCCCAGCGCGGTCTCGACGGCGCTCGCTTCGGCGTTGATGGCCACGTCGAGCGTGGCCATGCCGGCGCCGAACAGCGCCAGCACCGGCAGCAGCAGCCAGTAGGACGGCACGACGAGGATCAGCGCGGTACATGCCGACATGAGCAGGCCGCCCGCCAGGCAGGCGCGCCGCGTGCCGACGCGCGCTATCCACGCTCCGTTGACGACCATCGTGGCGATCGAGCCGCCCGTCAGCGAAAAGAGCGCGACCGAGAGCCAGGCCGCGTCGAGGTGGAATTTGTCGCGCACGGTCGGGACGTGAATGCCCCACGAGGCATAGACCATGCCCGCGAAGAAGAACAGCACCATCGTTGCATAGCGTGCACGCTCGCGAGCGGCGACGGGCAACTCGCGGTGCGCGGCGGGAGGCAAGGGGGATTCGGACGTGTCGGACACAGTCGGGTAGACAGAATGTGGGAAAGCGCGGCCATCGCCCACGCACTGCAATAAATGTCGGGCGAAATGCGTTGCGAGCCGCTAGGATGAAAGCCGAACGGAAGATTCTAGCCGAGCGCGTCGTGGCTTGCCCGGGGCCGGGCCTTCGGCTGGGTCCGCGGACTCGACCTGTAGCCGACAAAGACGCTCGAGCACCAATTACCAGGGGAACACCTCGATGAACATTCCAGCTCATGCGCCGTTACATTTGCTGCACCGAATGCCGGTGGGCACGCTGGCCACGCATTCCCGCGAACCCGACGGTTTTCCTTTTCCGACCATGTTGCCGTTCGCGACCGATGCGCGGCATCGCCCCACGATTCTCGTGAGCCGGCTCGCCGAGCACACGCGCAATCTGCAACTCGATACTCGCGCTGGCTTTCTCGTCGTCGAGGCGCCCAACGAAGCCGTGCTCGACGGTGCGCGCGTCACGCTGATCGGGCGGTTCGCGCCGGTCGCGGCCGACGAGGCTAACGCCGTCGCGCGCCGGTATTTGCGCTATCACCCGGCTGCGGAGCGCTATCTGGGACTGGGTGATTTCTCATTTCTCGCGATGGACGTCGAACGGCTCCGATTCATAGGCGGATTTGGCGCAATGGGGTGGTTGAACGGCGACGAGCTCGACCCGCTCGATCCCCTTTCGGACGAAGACGAAATGTTCCTGACGCGGAAATTCGAGGCTGATGTAAAACGCACATCGAACTTCGAATTGGCCGGTATCGATCGCTATGGCGCCGATTTGAAAGTTGCCGGCGAGCGCCGGCGCGTAATCTTCGATGCGCCCAAAACGACGCTCGAAGAACTCGAACAGGCGCTTGTCGAGCGCCTGCGCGAGAGCATCGATTAGCCGCGGGAGCGCGCCGCCGAAGCGCCTTGCGCCGTTGCGGAGCTTGCATGGCGAGCTCGCGGTTCGTCGAAACTGTCATCCGATGAAACGTTTTAATGAGATAGCCGGGCAGAGGTTTCATCTGCGGAGAGATATCGATGGCGTGCGGCGGCGCTGACTGAAAATGATCAAGTGAAACCCCTATTGGGTAAATCCCTCATCAATGTGCGGGGGCGCAATGTATGAAAGAAAAAGGAAAGCGCAGATTTCAAAAATTGGGTTTTTTGGGCTTTTCCCGGGGATGATTTTTGTGCTAATCTCGCCACGAAATATCCGAGGCACAACGTATTGAGATGGCTAACCGGCGTGAGATCGGTGTCATTTACTGAAACCACAAGGGAAAGTATGTCTTCTTACAAGGAACTTCTCGCACAACGCGAAAAGCTGGAGAAGCAGATCGAAGAAGCCAAGGCGCGCGAATACGCCGAAGTGTTGAACGAGATCAAGCAAAAAATGGCCGACTACGGCATTACGCTCGCCGAGCTCGGCGGCCGTAAGCAAGGCAAGGTTGGACGTCCGCGCGCAGGCGTTGCGCCCAAGTATCGCGATCCTGAGACCGGGAGTACCTGGTCGGGCCGCGGCAAGCCGCCGCGCTGGATCGCGGGTCAGAATCGTGAAGAATTCCTTATTCAGAAGTAAGGTAATCCTGAATCGAAGCCAATTGGGGCGGCTTTCAAAAGCCGCCTCGGGCGAACAGAAAGCCGCGCACCCAAGAGGATGCGCGGCTTTTTATTCGTCTAACGATTGTTCGCGATAAGCCGACTTCGTGAGCGGATGAATAAACATGCGGCGGCGATCACAGCGCGGGCTCCCTCGCGAAACACGAATGGTTTGCGTTCTCATAACCGACTGATTTAAAAGCGAATTTCTGTTCGAGTACAGCATTTCCGCAAGCGGCTTGATAGAATCGGGGTGATTGCCGACTGTCATTTCAACCGTTAGCCGATGCACCCTCACATCGACGTCGATCCTGGCGTAAAACACGCCGTCGCACGCAAGACCACCTATGCGAGCGTCGCGCTGAATCTTCTCCTGATGACGCTGCAAATCGCGGTCGGGCTGGTGGCGCATTCTCAAGCGCTGGTGGCCGACGGCGTGCATTCGCTCGCGGATCTGATTTCGGACTTCATCGTGCTCGTGGCCAATCGGGCGAGCGCCGAGAAACCCGATGCCGATCACAACTACGGACACGGGCGCTATGAAACGGTCGCCTCGCTGTTCCTCGGTGGGCTGCTGGTGGCGGTGGGGGTGGGCATGCTCTGGCGCGCCGGCACGCGGTTGGCCGATCTCGAGAACATACCGCCCGTGCATATCAGCGCGCTGGCCGTGGCCGTGCTCGTGCTGTTTTCGAAGGAGGCGCTGTTCCGATACATGCTGCGCGAGGCCGAGCGCGTGCGTTCGGCGATGTTGATCGCGAACGCATGGCATGCGCGCTCCGATGCGGCGTCGTCGCTCGTCGTCGCGCTCGGTATCGGCGGGAGTCTCGCGGGCGTGCGGCTGCTCGACCCGATCGCCGCGGCGATCGTCGGCTTTCTCGTCGCGCGCATGGGTTGGGTGTTCGGCTGGAACGCGCTGCAGGATCTGTCCGATCGAGCGCTCGACGAAACCTCCACGGCCGATATCCGCAAGCTGCTGATGACCACGCCGGGCGTGCGCGACGTGCATGAATTGCGCACCCGCAAGATGGGCGACTTCGCCCTCGTCGACGCGCATATTCTCGTCGATCCGCTGATCTCGGTTTCCGAAGGGCATTACATCGCCGAGTCGGCGCGGGCGCGGGCGCTGACGGACAAGCGCATCATCGACGCGCTGATTCACGTCGACCCGGAAAACGATGCCGTGAGCCGCTCCACGACGCGCCTGCCGACGCGTGCGGCCGTGGTGGCGCTGGTCGATGCCGAGTTGGCCAAACATGGGCTGCGTGCCGCGGGACTGAACGTGCACTACCTGAGCACGGGGCTCGATGTCGATATCACGCTGGCTGCCGATGCACTCGCCGACCGAGAGCACGACGAGGATCTCGCGAAACGGCTCGACCTGAGCGAGCTGCAGGCGCGGCTTGGGGCGCGCCGCATCACGGTCCAGCGACGCGTCGAGAGCGCGTCGACATCGCCCGCCCGGCACGCTTGAGGGATAGGGCGGCGGGCGGCGGTGGGTTCGCGCGGTGCGAGCCAGTACCAGAGCGCCGCTCGGGATCGCAGCGCCTGGACCGCTTATAGCGGCAGTTGCGTATCGAACTTGATCTCGCGTAGCACGACGCTCGTACGCACCTGAGCGACTGCCGGAATTTTGAAGATCCGGTCGTGCAGGAAGGCGTCGTAGGCCTTGATATCGGCCGCCACGATTTTCAGGATGTAGTCCGATTCTCCGGTGGTGCTGTAGCACTCGGTGACTTCGGGACAGGTGGCGATTTCGCGTTCGAACTGTTCGACGCCACCTTCCGTGTGGCGCGTCAGATGGATGTGGGCGAGGGCGCAGACGTGAAGTCCGAGCTTCTCCCGGTCCAGCAGCGCCGTGTAGCGCTGGATGATGCCGGACTGCTCCATGTCCTTGATGCGTCGCCAGCAAGGCGTACTGGAGAGCCCGACCTGGTCCGAGATCTCCTGCACGGAGCGGCGTGCATCGAGCTGCAGCAGGCGCAGTATTTTTTGAGAGAAGGTATCGAGCGTCATCCGCGCCTCCGAGTTCGGCCGCCACATTCTGGGATGGTAGTGGCGCACGAAACAAAAGGCAATCGAATGAACGGAAACTGAGGGAGATTACCTAATTTGGCGGGCTCTCGGTATCGTTTTGTGCTGCGGCGGCGACCGCCGCGTCATCGGCTTTCGATGCCGCCAGCGGCGCGGCCTTCTGCCACGCGCGCAGGTCGGTCAGCATGTTGCAAAAGAGCGCGCCTTGCTCGATGGCGTCGTCGAGCGCCACGTGCGTATGGGGATGGTCGTCGAACCAGTGCTTCGGCATGCGCGGCTTGATGCACTTGCGATAGGGCAGGCCCGTCATCGCGAAGGCCAGCGTCTTGATGTCGAGCGCCGACCATGAAAACGGACAGCGGCCGGCAAAGCGCATCATGTACCAGAACATGAACGTGAAATCGAAGCCGGCCGGCATGCCGACGAAAACCGGTTTGCCCGGCAGCGCTTCGACCCATTCGACATAGGCCGGCAGCGCTTCCTCGGGGCGCCGCAGATCGCGGCGGCAGGCTTCCCACGCCTCGCGCTGCGTCTTCCACCAGGCCGCCTGGACCGGATGAGCCGCGGCGCCGGGCAACGTTTCGAGGTTCGCCGAGAACGTGGCGACCAACTGCTTGTCGGGCGTATAGGCGGCCGACGCGAAGCTGAGCATCGAATGCGGGCCGGGGATCGGGCCATCCGCTTCGATATCGGTACTGACATAGATTTCTGACGTCACGCGCTGACTCCGTCGGCGACATAAGGGTTCGAGCGCCGCTCCTCGCCGAACGTCGAGGTGGGCCCGTGGCCGGGGACGAACGTGATGTCGTCGCCGAGCGGCCAGAGTTTCGTGCGAATCGAGCGGATCAGGTCGGCATGATTGCCGCGCGGAAAATCCGTGCGGCCGATCGAGCCCGCGAACAGCACGTCGCCCACGAACGCGATGCGATGCTTCGTGCTGACGAAGACGATATGCCCTGGCGTATGGCCCGGGCAGTGATAGACGTCGAGCGTTTCCTCGCCGAAGCTGACCGTATCGCCATCGGTGAGCCAACGGTCCGGCTCGAACGGCTCGGCCGGCGGAAAGCCGAAGCGCGCGCTTTGCGCCGCGAGCTGATCGAGCCAGAAGCGCTCGTCCACCTGCGGGCCTTCGATCGGCACGCCATGGTTCGTCGCGAGCGTCTTGGCCGCGCCGCAATGGTCCAGGTGGCCGTGCGTGAGGAACACCTTTTCGAGCGTCACGCCTTCTTTCGTGAGCGCGCGCTCGATCAGCTCGATGTCGCCGCCCGGGTCCACGGCGGCGGCGCGTCGCGTCGCCTCGCAAACGAGGATCGAGCAGTTCTGCTGAAACGGCGTGACGGGGATGACGAAGACCTTCATAGGGGCGATGGCGCGGCGCGCAGCATCGCTGCAGGCAGCCGGAGGAAACCGAAAGCGCTCATTGTACCGGCGGGACCCGCTTCACGCCGGTCGGCCGAATGGCCAGGTCGCAGACGTCCGATCCAATGCGCATTGTTGCGATCATAGGAAGAATCAATCAGGGCAGGTATCCGGGATGCTCGATTCCCCGCGGTTTTTGGTACAATACCTCTCACATGGCGCGGTCCGACCGCGCTGCCGTTTATTGATCGGTCCCATTTCAAGGTTCTGCGGGCCGATCGCTCTCAATGCGAAGCCGTCAATGTAGCGGCTTCGATCTGTATCGGCATTGTTCGATGCACACGTCTTGACCGGCCAGGCGCTACGCGTCTGCCGCAGCCAACAGGCTGCATAGCCGGTCAGGCCAACGCCGCCGTTCCTCGCGTCAGTCGACGCGCCAGAACGTGCAAGTCATGTTCGACGACGACGGCGTGTGGGGTCTGGTCAAGCTGTTGGGGACAGTCGCGCCAGACGTGAATACCAACCGGGCAACTTGCGGCCGAGTGTGGCCGCACCCGAGCGCCAGTTCGCGCACCGTTTGCATTCGTGCTTTCGGTGGTGCGCGTGTTGGCGTCCGGATGCCCGAGCCGCTTCGCGAAGGGATGTTTCGACGCGTCGTGGCTCGACACTGTGGCATGCACGTCATATGAACATCAATCGATTCCGCCGATGGCTGGGTACCGTTTCCGTCGTCGCCGCAGGGTTGCTCGCGGGTTGTGCCGCGCAGCCAACGCAAACCAGCAATGCAGGTGCCAGCGGTGCACGGCTCGCGACACGCGCGGGCGCACCGATGGGTTACGGTGAGGCCTCGGCCCAACCTCAGGCGCCCGATGTGGCGCCGAAGCTCGCCGATGCCAAGCCGCTCGACGAGGACATTCCCGACGTCTCGAGCTTCAAGCAGAGCGGGCGTGCGTCGTGGTACGGCAAGCGCTTCAACGGCCGCAAGACCGCCAGCGGCGAGCGTTACAACATGCATGCGATGACGGCCGCGCACAAGACGCTGCCGCTTGCCTCGTATGTACGCGTGACGAACACGTCGAATCAGAAGTCGGTCGTCGTGAAGATCAACGATCGCGGGCCCTACGTGCGTGGGCGCGTGATCGATCTCTCGTATGCGGCTGCGCGTGAACTCGGACTGCAAACGGCCGGGACGGCCCACGTGCAGATTCAGGGGCTCACGCAGGAAGAAGCGCAGGCGAGCCGTGCCGAGGTGCTGGCTTCGGCCGGTCCGCAACGGGACATGGTGCCGGCGCATCCTTGATACACGCTCGAGCGT
>NZ_DASXWY010000100.1:0-110619 GCF_036503415.1 Trinickia sp.
TACGCCCAATAAACGCGGTCAGACGCCCCAAAGCACGTCCGTGTTCTCCTTTTTTGCCGCGCGCAGCATATCGAGAAACGGATAGGCGCGCTGAGCGAGCCCGATCGGCAGCTCGTGCGGCTCGTGGCCTTCCTCGCCCTCGTGAAAATGGCCTTCGTGCTCGGCGGTTTCCTTCTTGTCGACGACGATCGCGGCCTCGAGCCGCGCGATGGCCGCATCGAGCTCATCATGGGTTATGACGCCGCGCTCGCCCAGTTTCTTGCCGACTATGCCGACGAGGTACTGGGCCAGATTTTCCAGCATGACGACGTCCGGCGCCGAGCGGCATTTGAAGGTGATCAACATGAGCATTCCTTACGTTTTTCTGTCGAATCTAAACGCCCCGGCGCACTCCGACTGGCGGCCCCGCGCGAGGGCTTCTGATTCGAGATATTAGCACCTGCTAAAATCCGGCTAGACCGAAAAACGCATCGTCGCATGGTATGGTGCGTCGCACCGTCATTCGACGTCCAGGGCTCGCGCCGGCTGCCTTCGGCGCGCCGCCCGCTCGCAAGCGAGCGCCTGCCTCCTGCCGGTCCGCACGCGCGGGACCGCCTCACTCGATTCGCACGAAACAGCATGCTGCCTGATCAGAAAGAAACGCTTGAATCCCTGCTCGCCGCGAGCATTCGCCAAGTCACCACCGAGCCGGACGGCGCCGCCGCGCCCGCGCTGCCCGCGATCGTGCTCGAGCGGCCCAAGGTGGCCGCGCACGGCGACATCGCCTGCAATGCCGCGATGCAGCTCGCCAAGCCGCTCAAGACGAATCCGCGCGAGCTCGCGCAACGCATCGTCGACGCGCTGATGGCCACGCCCGGCGCGCGCGATCTGATCGAAAGCGCGGAAATCGCGGGCCCGGGCTTCATCAACCTGCGCCTTGCGAGTGCCGCCAAACAGGCTGCGGTAGCGGCCGTGCTGAGCGCCGGCGAGGCATTCGGGCGCGCCAGGCGCGCGACGGGTCAGCGCGTGCTCGTCGAGTTCGTCTCGGCCAATCCGACCGGGCCGCTGCATGTCGGCCACGGACGGCAGGCCGCGCTCGGCGACGCGCTGGCCAATCTGCTCGCAAGCCAGGGCTTCGATGTGCATCGCGAGTTCTACTACAACGATGCAGGCGTGCAGATCCGCAATCTCGCCATCTCGACGCAAGCGCGCGCACGCGGGCTCAAGCCCGGCGATACGGGCTGGCCCGAATCGGCGTACAACGGCGAGTACATTGCCGACATCGCGCGCGATTATCTGAACGGCGAGACGGTAGCGGCCAAGGACGGAGAGCCCGTGAAGGGCGCGGGCGACCCCGAGGATCTCGACGCGATCCGCCGGTTTGCCGTCGCCTATCTGCGTCACGAACAGGACATGGACCTGCAGGCATTCGGCGTGAAGTTCGATCAGTACTATCTCGAGTCGTCGCTCTATACGCACGGGCGCGTCGACGAGACGGTGCGAGCGCTGATCGCGGCCGGCAAGACGTTCGAGCAGGAAGGCGCGCTCTGGCTGCGCACGACCGAGTATGGCGACGACAAGGATCGCGTCATGCGCAAATCCGACGGCAGCTATACCTACTTCGTGCCCGATGTCGCCTATCACGTGACGAAATGGGAGCGCGGCTTCGCCAAGGTCATCAACGTCCAGGGCTCGGACCATCACGGCACGATCGCACGCGTACGCGCGGGGCTGCAGGCCTTGAACGTGGGCATCCCGCAGGGCTACCCCGACTATGTGCTGCACAAGATGGTGACCGTCATGCGCGACGGCCAGGAGGTCAAGATCTCCAAACGCGCGGGCAGCTATGTCACCGTGCGCGATTTGATCGAATGGTCGGGCGGCGCGGCCCCGGGCTCGGAAGCGGCGCCCGATCTGCTCGACGAAGCGACGATCCGGCGCGGGCGCGACGCGGTGCGCTTTTTCCTGATCTCGCGCAAGGCCGATACCGAATTCGTCTTCGACGTCGACCTCGCGCTCAAGCAAAACGACGAAAACCCCGTCTATTACGTGCAATATGCGCACGCGCGGATTTCGTCGGTACTGGCCGAGTGGAAGGCGCGCTTCAACGGCGACGAAGCCGCGCTCGGCACCTGCGACGTTACGCCGCTCACGAGCGCGCGCGCGATGGCGCTGCTCGCGAAACTCGCCGAATACCCGGACATGCTCGCGCATGCGGCCACCGAACTGGCCCCGCACGCCATTGCCTTCTATCTGCGCGAACTCGCAGGCGAATTCCACTCGTTCTACAATGCCGAGCGCGTCCTCGTCGACGAACGCGCGGAGCGCGAAGCGCGCATCGCGCTCATCGCCGCGACGCGGCAGGTTCTCGCCAACGGTCTTGCCCTCATCGGCGTGTCGGCGCCGGCCAAAATGTAACGCCGAGGCGGCATGCGGCTCATCGCTATAATCGGGGGCCGCTCGCCGCGCGCTTTCAGTCGACGGGTTTTCCGGGTTTCTTTCGCAGGTGATTCAGACAATGGCCAAACCGAGCCGCACTTCGCCACGCAGCGCATCCAAGCAGTCCAGGCAAACGGGGAGCACGTTCCTCGGCATCGTGCTGGGACTCATCGTCGGACTCGCGATCGCTGTCGTGGTGGCGCTTTACATCACGCGCGCCCCCACGCCATTCGTCGATAAGGTCGCGCCGCCCGCCGCCTCGGGCGCAGGCGCCGATCAACAATACGATCCGAACCGCGCGCTGCAAGGCAAGTCGCCCGGCCAGCCCGTGCCGCAAGCAGCCCAGAATCCGCCGCCCAACACGGCGCCCGGCCAGTCCACGGCCCCAGCCGGCAAGCCAAACGCGCCGGGCCTGCTCGAAGAGCCGCAGATCGTCGAAGTCCCCCCCGCCGGGTCGGCAACCAACGCGACACCGGCGCAGCCCCCGCAGGCCGAGCAAAACGGCGGCGCGGCCGCTCCGGCGAAAAAGCCGCCGCAAACGGCCAACGCACCGGCGGGCGGCAGCGTGCCGGCACCGCCGCACGCGAACAACGCGTCGGTACCCGCCGCGGCAAGCGCCGCGAACGCACAGGCCAATACGGGATACTTCCTGCAAGTGGGCTCGTACCGTACCGCGGCCGATGCCGAGCAGCAGCGCGCGCGCCTGGCCTTCCAGGGCTTCGAATCGAAAGTGACGCAACGCGACGCGAGCGGTACGACCTACTACCGCGTGCGTATCGGACCGTTCTCGAAATTCGAGGACATGAACGCGACGCGCCAACGACTCTCGGAAGCCGGCGTCGATACGGCCGTCATTCGCTTCACGAAACAGTAAATAATCAGGATCAACGCGACCGCCATGAAAAAACTGATTCGTTCCTTCCTGTTCGCATTCGGCCTCGCCGTCGTCGGCGTCACGCAAGCCGCGCCCGCGGCGCTCGTCGCCGGCAAGGACTACACCGTCATGAAGACGCCTCAGCCGGCGGACGTGCCCGCCGGCAAGGTGGAAGTCGTCGAATTCTTCTGGTACGGCTGCCCGCATTGCAACGAGTTCGAGCCATATCTCGAATCGTGGATCAAGAAGCAGGGGCCGGACGTCGTCTTCAAACGGGTGCCGGTCGCTTTCCGTCCCGAGTTCGTCCCGCATACGAAGCTCTATTACGCGCTGAAGACGCTCGGCGTCGAAGAGAAGCTCACGCCGCTGGTCTTCAACGAAATCCATCAGAAGAAGGACTACCTGCTCACGCCTGAAGCGCAGGCGGATTTCCTCGCGAAGCAAGGCATCGACAAGCAGAAGTTCCTGAGCGCCTACAACTCGTTCTCGACTACGAGCGAAACCAACCGCGCAGCCCAGATGGTCAAGGACTACGATATCGACGGCGTGCCGACGCTCGTCGTTCAAGGCAAGTACGTGACCGGTCCCGCGCAGACGAACAGCCTGCCCGGGACGCTGACCGTGCTCGATGCGCTCGTCGCGCAGGTCCGCGCCAAGAAGATGTAAGCCGGCTGTGCGCCGACGGGACGTACCGCTCAAGGTATTCATCACGGGTGCATCGAGCGGCATCGGGCTCGCGCTCGCCACCGAATATGCGCGCCGCGGGGCCGTGCTCGGCCTCGTCGCGCGGCGCACCGAAGTACTCGATGCATTCGCCCGCCGCTTTCCCGCTACGGCTGTCGCCGCTTACCGCGCCGATGTGCGCGACGCGCACGCGCTCGCCGAAGCAGCCGAGCAGTTCATGGCGGCCCACGGGCTGCCCGATATCGTCATCGCCAACGCGGGCGTGAGCAAGGGCGTCGCAACGGGGCACGGCGATCTCGCCGCGTTTCGCGAAGTGATGGATGTCAATTGCTACGGCATGGCGGCCACGTTCGAGCCGTTTGCGGTCCGAATGAGCGAGGCGCGCCGCGGCACGCTCGTCGGCATCGCCAGTGTGGCCGGCGTACGCGGACTGCCGGGCTCCGGCGCCTATAGCGCATCGAAGGCTGCGGCCCTCACCTACCTCGAATCGCTGCGCGTCGAAATGCGTCCTTATGGGGTTGCCGTCGTGACCATCGCGCCCGGCTATGTCCGTACCGCCATGACCGCGCACAACCCCTATCCGATGCCCTTTCTCATGGACGCCGATCGCTTCGCCGCAAAGGCGGCCCGCGCGATCGAGCGCCAAGTCCGCTTCGCGGTTTTTCCGTGGCCGATGCGCGTCGTCGCTGCCGTGCTCAAGCTGCTGCCGCGCGGCCTGTACGACGCGATCTTCGAGAAGGCACCGCGCAAGCCACGTCAGCCGGCGGCCTGATGACGGCCGGCGCGAAGCGCTCTCGCGCCGCGCGCGCTCGTAGCCACCCACGTGTTTCGATATATCGATATAGTTTTCGTGCCGTTGTCGCGCTCGCGGCATTGGTCTAAGCTGACCGCGGCCGGGCGCCGCGCGAAAGTGGGTCGAAGATCGCGGATGCACCCGGGCGCACGAACGAACACGATAACGCACGAAACTGCGCCAAACCGCGCCAAGCCGCGGATCACGCATCGCTCAATCGGAGAACCCATGCGCGTCAAACCGCTCGCTGTCTTGCTCGCTCTCTTGCCGGCTCTCTCGCTTGCCAAGCCGCTTACCGTCTGTACCGAGTCGAGCCCGGATGGCTTCGACGTCGTTCAATACAATTCGCTCGTGACGACGAATGCGTCGGCCGATGTCATCTTCAACACGCTCGTGTCGTACGACGAGGCGCAAAAGAAGGTCGTGCCGTCACTCGCCGATAAATGGGACGTCAGCGGCGACGGTCTCACCTATACGTTCCATCTGCGGCCGAACGTTCAGTTCCAGCAGACCGACTACTTCAAGCCGACGCGCCCGCTCACGGCCGACGATGTCGTCTTTACGTTCTCGCGCATGCTCGATGCGAACAACCCTTGGCACAAGATCGCCGGCCCGAACGGCTTTCCGCATGCGCAATCGATGGGCCTCGTGAAGCTCGTGAAAGCCGTAACGAAAGTCGACGACTCGACGGTGAAGTTCGAGCTCAATGAACCGAATGCGACGTTCGTACCGGTCTTGACAATGGGATTCGCGTCGATCTATTCGGCCGAGTATGCCGATCAGTTGCTCAAGGCGGGCAAAGAGACCGAGCTCAACGGCAAGCCGGTCGGAACCGGCCCGTTCGTGCTCAAGAGCTACACGAAGGACGCGCTCATTCGCTACGACGCCAACCCGCGGTACTGGGGGGCCAAGCCGAAGGTCGACAAGCTCATTTATGCGATCACGCCCGACGCGACGGTGCGCGCGCAGAAGGTCCGGGCGCGCGAATGCGATATTGCGCTGTCTCCCAAACCGCAGGACGTGGCGGCCGCCAAGGCCGATAAAGCGCTGAAAGTGGTGGAGGCTCCGGCTTTCATGACGGCCTTCGTTGCACTGAATACCGAGCACAAGCCGCTGGACAACGAGAAAGTCAGGCAGGCGCTCAATCTCGCCTTCGATCGCACCACCTATCTGAAGACCGTCTTCGACAATACGGCCCAGCCGGCGACGAATCCGTATCCGCCCAATACCTGGAGCTATGACAAGTCGATCGTGCCGTACGGATACAACATCGAGCAGGCCAAGAAACTGTTGCGCGACGCCGGCTTCCCGGACGGCTTCAAAACCACGATCTGGACGCGCCCGACGGGCAGCGTGCTGAATCCGAATCCGAAGGCCAGCGCGGAACTCCTGCAGGCCGATCTTGCCAAGATAGGCGTGAAAGCCGACATCAAGGTCATCGAATGGGGCCAGCTCATCAAGGATGCCAAGCAAGGCCAGCATGACCTGCTCTTCATGGGATGGGCCGGCGACAACGGCGACCCCGATAACTATCTGACGCCGCTCTTCAGTTGCAATGCGGTGAAGTCCGGCATCAACTTCTCGCGCTATTGCGATCCGCAACTCGACAAGCTGATCGCCGATGGGCGCTCCACCGCCGACCAGGCCAAGCGGGCCAAGGACTACGAGGCTGCCCAGAAGATCATTCACGACGAGGCGCTGTGGATTCCGCTCGGTTATCCGACAGCGGCCGCCATTACGCGGGCCAACGTCAGCGGTTATCGTGTCAGCCCGTTCGGGCGGCAGAACTTCGATGGGGTGCAGGCGCAGTAGCCCGGCTCGAGCCGCGGCCCCTGCCGCTCGCGGCGGGGGCGCGCACTGTGTCGCTCCGACGTAGGTCGCCGGCGCTCAACCGGCGATTGCCGCCAACGCGTCCCGTACCGTATTCATGACGGAGGCCCAATCGCCGCGCGCAGGCTGTCGTATCAATCGCGCGCCCGGATACCACGGCGTGTCGGATCGCTCGAGACCCCAGCGCCAATCCGGCGTATAAGACAGCAGCACCCACACCGGCTTGCCGAGCGCGCCGGCCAGGTGCGCGACGGCGGTATCGACGCTGATCACGAGGTCGAGCTCGGCGATGAGCGCCGCGGTCTCGGCAAAGGTATGCAAATCTTCGGAGACGTCGAGCACCGACGCGTTTCGCAGCACCGCGAGATCCTCGGCCCGCACGTCCTTGACGAGCGATACGAAGCTCGCGCGCTCCGCGAACGCGTCGAACACGGCTTGCCATGCCTCGAGCGAAGTCGAACGATGGCGGCCGTTGAGGTTGCCGGTATTGCCGCTCCAGGCCACGCCGACGCGCAGCCGACCATTCGTAGACGTAAGCCGTTCCCGCCATCGCGCCCGCTTTGCCGCATCGACGTGCAGATAGGGAATATCGGCCGGGATCGGTGCGCGATGCGCGGCCAGAGCGAACGGCAGGCTCAGCAGCGGACAATGCAGATCGAAGGGGGGCAGCGGCTCGCTCTCCCCGATGACGGCGGCCGCGCCGCGGTAATCGGACAACAGCTCGAGCAGCGCGTCCTGCACGCGCAAGACGACGCGTGCGCCGCTCGCTGTCAGCCAATCGACGTAGCGCACGAACTGCAACGTATCGCCAAAGCCCTGCTCGTTGAAAACGAGGATCGTCTTGCCCGCGATCGGCAACTCGCCGCGCCAGGGGTTCGGCCAGGACGGCAGCACTTGCTCGCCGTCTTTCCAGCGCCATTCGTATTCGCGCCAGCCGTGCTCGAACTGGCCGAGCAGCAGGTTCGTCTGCGCGCGGTTCGTGCGCGCGCCCGGATGATCGGGATCGAGCTGAACGGCCTTCTTGAACATGCGCAACGCTTCGTCGAACCGATGCAGGTCGCGCAACGCAACGCCAAGATTGATGTAAGCGACCACGGCTTTCGGATCGAGCTCGATAGCGCGGCGGTAGGCGGCGATCTCCTCCTCGTAGCGGCCCGCGAGCCCGAGTGCGCGGCCGAGGTTGTAGTGGCTTTGCCAGGCTCGGGGCTCGAGATCGCGCACCGTGGTCAGCACGCGGGCGGCGCGCTCATGGTCCTCGATCTCGCTGGCCGAGCGTGCCGCCGCATGAAGCGTCGCGACGGCACGCGGCGACAACACGAGCGCTTCGTCGAAGCAGGCCAGCGCGCGCGCGTGCCGCCCCGCCGCCTGGTTGGCGAGGCCCGCGTCGTGCCAGCGAGCCGCGGTGGCCGGCAACGATGCGAGCGCGCGTTCGAAGTAGTCGGCCGCCGCATTGGCGTCGCCTTGCCGCCCCGCGATATAGGCCAGTCCTTCCAGCGCGTCGCCGCAGCGAGGATCGGCCTCGATCGCCTCGCGCAGCAGCGCGGCCGCTTCGTCGAGACGCGAATCGCGAAAATGCGCGTGGGCGGCTTGGAGTCGGGCATCGAGGTCGGACGAGCGAGCGCGGTCGGTCATAAGGCGGGCGGAAAGGGAACGTTGCACGGCGGGGTAAGCAGTTTAGCCGATGGGCCGCGGCAACCGGGCAGTGCGCGCCGCGCCGACTGTCCGCGCATCGGCAACGGGCCGCTTGCGCGGTTGATGGCACGCCGCGCGCCGGTGCTCTATGCTTGGGGCACTTTTCAGGTGCGACCACATGCGCCGCGCCTTTTTTCCGGAGTCCACCATGTCGTACCTGCTCCTTATCGTCGAGCCCACCGATCAGCGCGATGAACGCACGCCCGAAGAAGGGCGCGCCGCTTACGACGCCATGCTTCGCTTCGCCGACGACCTCAAATCCCGCGGCATCCTCGTCGCGTCGCAAGCGCTGGCGCATCAGCGCGAGTCCGTGCGCGTGCAGGTGCGCGACGGAGAACGGCGGCTCGTCGATGGCCCGTTCGCCGAAGCCAAGGAAATGGTGGGCGGCTTTTACCTGCTCAATTGCGATCGCGAGGAAGAAGCCATCGCCGTCGCCGCCGAATGCCCGGCGGCGCACTGGTGCACGGTCGAGGTACGGCGCCTCGCCCCCTGCTACGAGTAGGGGTTTCCCCTTAATCGAATCGGTTGGCGTCGATCCGGTCGCGTCCGAGTCGTCGTATCGAAGGAGGCCCGTCTCGAGGGTCGTCAACGATAAAGGAGCGATGCGATGCGATTCATGATCATGGTGAGAGCCACGGGGGCGAGCGAGGCGCAGACACGCCCCGGCGCGGGCGTCGAGGCGAAAGTGATGGCCGAGATGGCCGCCTATCACGAAGCCCTGGCGAAAGCCGGCGTGCTGCTGGACGCGAACGGTCTGAAGCCCAGCGCACACGGCTGGCGCGTGCGCTATTCCAACGGCAAGCGCACCGTGATCGACGGCCCGTTCGCCGAAACCAAGGAACTCATCGCGGGCTATACGATGATCCAGGTCCGCTCGCGCGAAGAAGCGATGGAATGGGCACGGCGCTTCCCTGCGCCGTTCGGCGAGACGGAAGAAGGAACGATCGAGGTGCGCGAGGTGTTCGAGCTGGAAGATTTCGAGCCGGGCACCGCCGGCGCCGCGACACACCAGCATGAGCGCCAGACGATACGGAGCTGAGCGACGGTGAAAACGATGGAAACGACGAACGCGACGCACCGCGCAATCGAGGCCGTTTGGCGCATCGAGGCCGCGCGCGTCGTGGCGCACGCGGCGCGGCTCGTGCGCGATATCGGCGTGGCGGAGGAACTGGCGCAGGATGCGCTCGTGGCCGCGCTCGAACATTGGCCGCGCGAGGGCGTGCCCGACAATCCCGGCGCCTGGCTGATGGCCACGGTCAAGCACCGCGCGCTCGACAAGCTGCGGCTCGATGCGCTGCATGCCCGCAAGCACGAAGCGATCGGCCGCGACCTCGACGCGCTCGAAGCACATATCACGCCCGATTTCGTCGACGGGCTCGATGCCGCGCGCGCGGACGACATCGGCGACGATCTCTTGCGCCTCGTGTTCACCGCCTGCCACCCGGTGCTGTCGACCGATGCCCGCGTGGCCTTGACCTTGCGGCTCCTGGGCGGGCTCACGACGCATGAGATCGCACGCGCGTTTCTCGTCTCCGAGCCGACGATCGCGCAGCGCATCGTCCGAGCGAAACGGACGCTTTCCGCCGCCAAAGTTCCGTTCGAAGTACCGCGGGCCGACGAACGCGCGACGCGACTGGCGTCGGTCCTCGAAGTGATCTATCTGATTTTCAACGAAGGCTATGCGGCGACGGCGGGCGACGACTGGATGCGCCCCGCCCTATGCGACGAAGCGCTGAGGCTCGGCCGCATTCTTGCCGAACTGGCAAAAGAAGAAAGCGAAGTACATGGGCTCGTGGCACTGATGGAACTGCAGGCGTCGCGCCTTCACGCGCGCACCGATGCGAACGGACGCCCTGTCCTGCTTGCCGATCAGGACCGCTCACGCTGGGACCCGCTGCTAATTCGGCGTGGGCTGGCCGCACTCGAGCGGGCCGAGTCGCTCGGCGGCACGCTGGGGCCCTACGCACTGCAAGCGGCACTTGCGGCCTGCCACGCGCGAGCGCATAGCGCCGCCGAAACCGATTGGGCCCAAATCGTCGCGCTTTACGATGCGCTGGTGCAAGTCGCGCCTTCGCCGGTCGTCGAACTCAATCGCGCTGTGGCGGTCGGCATGGCGTTCGGACCGGAAGCGGGGTTCGCCGTCGTCGAGCAGCTATCGGGCGAGCCGTTGCTTGCGCGCTATCACTGGCTGCCGAGCGTGCGCGGCGACCTGCTCGCGAAGCTCGGCCGGCACGAGGCGGCCCGCGCCGAATTCGAGCGCGCCGCCGCGATGACGCAAAACGGACGCGAGCGCGAATTGTTGCTCGAACGAGCCAGGCAAATGAGCGAGGCTGGCGCAGGCGGCGGCTAAGGGTGGGACCTGCGCGCCCCGGGCATGGCGGCCCTCGGCGTTGCGCCGCAAAGTCAGAAAGTTCTCCGGTCGCGGTCCGCTGCGAGCGACGACAATGTGGGGGCGACCTCAGAAGCGACATCATCGACCATGGACAAGCCCACGATATTGACCGGCGATCGCCCGACCGGCCCGCTGCACATCGGCCATTACCTCGGTTCGCTGCGTAATCGCGTCGCGCTGCAGGACAGCCATCGCCAATTCGTGCTCATCGCCGACGCTCAGGCGTTGACCGACAACATGAACGATCCCGCCCGCGTTACACGCAACGTCGACGAAGTGGCATTGGACTATCTCGCAGTCGGCCTGGACCCGGCCAAGGTCACCATCTGTTTGCAGTCGCAATTGCCGGCGCTGAGCGAATTGACGATGCTCTACCTCAACCTCGTCACCGTCGCGCGGCTCGAACGCAATCCGACGGTGAAGGACGAGATCCACGCCCGCGGTTTCGCCCGCGACATTCCGGCAGGCTTTCTCTGTTACCCCGTCGCCCAGGCTGCCGACATCACGGCATTCCGCGCCACCGTGGTACCGGTCGGCGAGGATCAATTGCCGATGATCGAGCAAACCAACGAGATCGTGCGGCGCCTGAACCGCCAGTCGGGACGAAACCTCCTGCCCGAGGCAACGGCGCTGCTTTCCGAGTTCGGCAGGCTGCCCGGCATCGACGGAAAAGCCAAGATGTCGAAGTCGCTGGGCAATGCCATCGCGCTGTCGGCCAGCGACGGCGAAATCCGCCAGGCAGTGAAGATGATGTACACCGATTCGAACCACCTGCGCGTCACGGACCCGGGCCGCGTGGAAGGCAACGTGGTTTTCACCTACCTCGATGCATTCGATCCCGAGACGGCCGAACTCGAAGCGTTGAAGGCCCACTATCGGCGCGGGGGCCTCGGCGATAGCGTGCTGAAGCAGCGGCTCGAAGCCATCCTGATCGGTGTCATCGCCCCGCTGCGCGAGCGTCGCGCGGCCTATGCCGCCGAAGCGGACACTGTGCGCGACATCGTTCGCAACGGTACGATGCTGGCCCGCGTCGTGACGCAGCAAACGCTCGAGTGGGTCAAATCGGCGCTCGGCCTTTACGCGTTCTGAAGACGGAACCGCACGACCCCGTCCGTTCCTTCGACCCGTTCGAGCTCGCCCGCGAGCCACAGCAAATTGAGGTGCGCGAGCGCTTCGCCCATCGCGAACGTCAACTGGTGAACGTCGAGCGCGCGCTTGAACATCATGGGCACGATCTCGGCTGCCGATTGCGGCGCACGCGCGCACGCCTCGCGCACTTCGGCGAGCCGCGCATCGTGATGCGCGCGCAATTGCGCGATGCGCGTGGCGAGCCCTCGAAACGGCCGCCCATGTGAAGGCAGCACTAGCGTGTCGGGCGGCATCGTCTCGTAGCGGCCCAGCGATTCGAGGTAAAGCGCGAGCGGATTGCCCTCGGGCTCGATGTCGAACACGGACACGTTCGTCGAAATGCGCGGCAACACCATGTCGCCCGAAATCAGCACGCCTGCGTCTTTGCTGAAAAGCGCGCAGTGTTCGGGCGAATGGCCGTAGCCTGCCACGACGCGCCATTCGTGCGCACCGATCCTCAACGTATCGCCGTCGCGCAGCCGGCGAAACTGCGACGGTATCGACGGTACGAGCCTGGCGTAGTAATCGCGGCGATTGCGCAGCTTCTCCAGTGCGTCCTCATCGGCGAGCCCGTGTCGCGCAAAATGACGCGCCGCACCGGCACCACCGGCGTTCGAGCCGTCTCCCGCAGCCATGACGCGCCCGAACATGTACTCGCCGAGCGAGATCCAGAGCCGCACGTCCCAGCGCTCGCGCGCACCACCCTTGCAAATCCAGTCGGCGAGCCCGAGGTGATCGGGATGGCAGTGCGTGACGAGCGTGCGCAGCACGGGCAGCCCATCGAGCTGCGTATCGAAGATCGCCTCCCAATGCGCCTTGATGGTTTCGTCGGCGATACCGCAATCGACGACCGTCCACCCTTCGCGCCCATCGATTTCATCGCGCAGCAGCCAAAGATTGATGTGGTCGAGCGCAAACGGCAGCGGCATGCGCAGCCAATACACGCCGGGCGCGACTTCACGCGTGTGCCCCGGCTCGACGAGCGTGTCGCCGAACGGATAGTCGAGTTGATGCTCGAGGATATTCATCAGTCGAAAACTCTCTTGGCCGTCCCGTCGCCGCGCCCCCGGCAAACGGTGCCAGTTGCGCTTTGCGGAAGTTGACGATAACGTAAACGTCGATCGATTCTACCCGATCTGCCCGAAACGTCATTCGCGGCCATTGCCGCGGGCGTTCGGTCGATCCCGACCTATGAGCCAGCACTACACGATCACCGAGCTTGCGCGAGAATTCGCCGTCACACCGCGCGCCATCCGCTTCTACGAAGATCAGGGATTGCTCGCGCCGCGCCGCGAAGGTTCGAGCGGGCTGCGCCGCGTCTATTCGAATCGGGACCGCACGCGGCTCAAGCTGACGCTGCGCGGCAAGCGCCTGGGGTTCACGCTCTCGGAGATTCGCAACTTGCTGGACCTCTACGAATCGCCGACCGACACCGTGCCGCAATTGCAGGCGTTTCTCGCCACCATCGCGCAGCATCGCGACGTGCTCGAAAAGCAGCTCGAAGATCTGAATGCAACGCTTCAGGACCTCGCGCAGTACGAGGCGCAGTGCCGCTCGATGCTGGCCGAGAGCGAGACGAACGAAGCCAGCGAGGCGGAGCGCTCATGAATCAGTTCCCGAAACTGCTGTCCTCGCAGATCGGCTTCGATGTCGCGCAGTCGATCCTCGAGGGATTCAACCGCCACTATGGCGCGTTTCGGGAAGCGGCCGTGCATGCGAAGACGCTTTTCGAAGCGGGAGACTGGCACGGCTTGCAAAAGCTGGCCCGGGATCGCATCGCCTCGTACGACAATCGCGTCGACGAATGCGTGATGCGGCTCGAAGACGAATACGACGCGGAAAATATCGACGACGAAATCTGGCAGCAGATCAAGCTGCATTACATCGGACTGCTCACGCATCATCTGCAGCCCGAGTGCGCGGAAACATTCTTCAATTCGGTCTGCTGCAAGATCTTGCACCGTTCGTATTTCAACAACGACTTCCTGTTCGTGCGCCCCGTCATCTCCACCGAATATCTGGAGAACGAGGAGCCCGCGGCCAAGCCGACCTATCGCGCTTATTACCCGGGCAAGGACGGTCTCGCGAAAACGCTCGAGCGCATCGTCACGAACTTCCAGCTCGACGTGCCGTTCGATGACCTCGAGCGCGACGTCGCTTGCATCATCGACATGATCCACGACACCTACGGTGCGTTTTCGGAAGCGTTCAACTTCCAGGTGCACGTGCTGTCGTCGCTTTTTTTCCGCAACAAGGCGGCCTACATCGTCGGACGGATCATCAACGGCGAGGTCCTGCTGCCGTTCGCGGTGCCGATCCGCCACGTACGTCCCGGCGTGCTCGCGCTCGATACGGTCCTGCTCAAGCGCGAGCAGTTGCAGATCATTTTCAGCTTCTCGCACTCCTATTTTCTCGTCGACATGGAAGTGCCGTCGGCGTATGTGGACTTTCTCGCCACACTGATGCCGGGCAAACCGAACGCCGAAATCTATACGTCGCTCGGCCTGCAAAAGCAGGGCAAAAATCTTTTTTATCGCGACCTGCTCAAGCACCTCTCGCATTCGAGCGACCAGTTCATCGTCGCGCCCGGCATCAAGGGGCTCGTGATGATCGTGTTCACGCTGCCGTCTTTTCCGTACGTCTTCAAGCTCATCAAGGACTACTTTCCGCCGCCCAAGGACACGACGCGCGAGCGGATCCAGGAAAAGTATCTGCTCGTCAAACGGCACGATCGTCTGGGACGCATGGCCGATACGCTCGAATATTCGAGCGTCGCACTGCCGTTGTCGAGGCTCGACGACGCCCTGATCCGCGAGCTCGAAAGGGAAGCGCCCTCGATGATCGAATACGAGGGCGACTGCCTCATCATCCGGCATCTGTACATCGAGCGCCGCATGGTGCCGCTGAATCTGTTCCTGCAAAACGGCACGGAGGCCGACATCGATCACGCGATCAAGGAGTACGGCGATGCGATCAAGGAGCTCATGCAGGCGAACATTTTCCCCGGCGACATGCTCTACAAGAACTTCGGCGTGACCCGGCACGGGCGCGTGGTCTTTTACGATTACGACGAAATCGAGTATCTGACCGATTGCAACGTGCGCCATGTGCCGCAAGCGCAAACCGAGGAAGACGAGCTTTCGGCGGAGCCCTGGTACACCGTCGGTCCGAACGACATCTTTCCGGAAACGTACGGCACGTTTTTGCTCGGCGACCCTACCGTGCGTCGCCATTTTCTACGCCACCATGCGGACTTCTTCGACCCCGCCTTGTGGCAAAAACACAAGGAGCTTCTTCTCAGGGGCGAATTGCCCGATTTTTTCCCCTATGACCAGAGCGTGCGCTTTTGCAACCGCTACCCCCACCGATTTCGCCCGGCCGGCGAAACCGAGGGCGACGCGGGCGGCAATGCGTCCGACGACGACAAGCAGGCAGCGTGAACGGCCGGGGCTTCTCTCCCGGGACGATGATTCGCCCGTCCAACGCCGCGCGCGGCAGGCACACGTCGCTACGCCGAGGTCCAACCACTGATCCGACTATGAACGAAATCGACCAAAACCATCCCCTCGCACAGCTTTTCGTCAACAACCAGGCGTGGGTCGAGCGCAAGCTCGCCGAGGACCCGCAGTACTTCTCGCGCCTGGCGGACCAGCAAACGCCCGAGTACCTGTGGATCGGCTGCTCCGATTCGCGCGTGCCGGCGAACCAGATCATCGGTTTGCCGCCGGGGGAGGTGTTCGTCCATCGCAATATCGCGAACGTGGTCGTCCATACGGACCTCAACTGCCTGTCGGTCATCCAGTTCGCCGTCGATCTGCTGAAGGTCAAGCACATCATGGTCGTGGGGCACTATGGCTGCTCGGGCGTGGGTGCGGCGCTCTTCGATCGGCGCGTGGGTCTGGCCGATAACTGGCTGCACCATATTCATGACGTGCGAGCCAAACATGCGGCGCTGCTCGACGAATGGCCGATGGGCGAAGTACGTCATCGGCGTCTCGTCGAGCTCAACACGATCGAGCAGGTCGTCAACGTATGCCGCACGACCATCGTCAACGATGCCTGGGCCCGCAGCCAGCCGCTGACGGTTCACGGCTGGACCTACGGCGTGCACGACGGACGCATGCGCAATCTCGGCATGACCATTTCGAACGCCGAGATGGTGGGCGCGACTTACGAACGTTGTATCGCCGCGCTGTCGGCCAAGGGGGCCGGCTCGAGCGTGAACGATATGGTCGCCGCCGACGCCGCCCAGCTGGAAAAGGTGAGCGCCATCGTCGAAGGTGTCATCCAGGAGATCAAACATGACTGACGCGAAAGCAAACGCGCGCGACGCGATCGTGATCGTGGGCGCGGCCCGCACCCCGATGGCGGGCTTCCAGGGCGAGCTGGCATCGCTCACGGCACCTCAGCTCGGCGCGGCCGCCATTGCCGCCGCGCTTGAACGCTCGGGCGTGAAGCCGGAGGCCATCGACGAAGTGCTGATGGGCTGCGTGCTGCCTGCAGGCCTCGGCCAGGCACCGGCGCGCCAAGCGGCGCTCGGCGCGGCACTGCCGCTTTCGACCGGCTGCACGACCGTCAACAAGATGTGCGGCTCCGGCATGCGCGCGGCCATGTTCGCGCACGACATGCTGGCGGCCGGGTCGGTCGACGTCGCGATCGCGGGCGGCATGGAAAGCATGACCAACGCGCCCTATCTGCTGCCGAAAGCGCGCGGCGGCATGCGCATGGGGCACGGGCAGGTCATCGATCACATGTTCTACGACGGCCTCGAAGACGCGTACGACAAAGGGCGGTTGATGGGTACGTTCGCCGAGGAATGCGCGGCCTCGTTCGGGTTTTCGCGCGAGGCGCAGGATGCGTTCGCCGTCGAATCGCTCGTGCGCGCGAAACGCGCCAACGAAGACGGCTCGTTCGCGTGGGAAATCGCGCCCGTGAAAGTGGCGGGCCGCAAGGGCGACGAGACCACCATCGCGCGCGACGAGCAGCCGTTCAAGGCCAATCTCGAGAAGATTCCAACGCTCAAGCCCGCTTTCAGCAAGACGGGCACGGTCACCGCAGCCAACTCGTCGTCGATCTCGGATGGCGCGGCGGCGCTCGTCATGATGCGGGCCTCGCACGCCGAGGCACTCGGGCTCGCTCCGCTCGCGCGCGTCGTCGGACATTCGACTTTCGCTCAGGAACCGTCGAAGTTCACGACCGCCCCTGTCGGCGCAATCCGCAAGCTGCTCGAGAAAAACGGCTGGCATGCGAATGACGTCGATCTGTACGAGATCAACGAAGCGTTCGCCGTCGTCACGATGGCCGCGATGCGCGAGCATGCGATTGCGCACGAGAAGGTCAACGTTCATGGCGGCGCCTGCGCGCTCGGCCATCCGATCGGCGCGTCGGGTGCCCGCATCCTCGTCACGCTGATCGGCGCGCTCAGGAAGTACGGCGGCAAGCGCGGCGTTGCCAGCTTGTGCATCGGCGGCGGCGAGGCAACCGCCATGGGTATCGAGATCGTCTGATCTTCGAGCGTTCATTGCGCGCGCCTGCTGGCCAGGGTCGTAACGGTCCGCGGCGGCGCTTTCCGAGGGACGAATGACATGAGAACAGCATTGATCGTAGGCGCATCGCGCGGCATCGGCCATGAGTTCGTCCGTCAATACCGCGAGGCAGGCTGGCGCGTCATCGCCACGGCGCGCGATAACGGGTCGCTCGAAGCGCTCGAAAGGACGCTCGGCGCGGAAGCGGTTTCGCTCGACACGACGGAGCCCGACGAAATCGCCGCCTTCGCGGACAGACTCGCGGGCGAGCGTTTGCATGTCGCCGTCATCGCAGCCGGCGTCTACGGACCGCAGACGGAAGGCGTCGAAGCGTTTTCGGTCGAAGACTTCGACTACGTCATGACGACGAACGTGCGCGGCCCCATGCTGCTGATACCCGTGCTATTGCCGCTCGTCGAATCCGTCGAAGGGGTCCTGGCCGTGCTGTCGAGCCGCATGGGCAGCATCGGCGAGGCAACGGGCACGACCGGCTGGCTTTATCGCACGAGCAAGGCGGCGCTCAATTGCGCGGTACGCATCGCCGCGCTGCAAACGCGTCACGCGAGCTGCATCGCACTCCATCCCGGCTGGGTGCGAACGGACATGGGCGGTGCGCAAGCCGCGCTCGATCCCGCATCGAGCGTGGCCGGCATGCGCAACGTGATCGCGCAAGCGGCTGGCGCGCGCACAGCATTCAACGGACACTTCGTGCAGTACGACGGCACGACGATCGACTGGTGAGACTCGCGCGGACAGATGCCGCGCACCGACATGCCCGACGACAGAGGCGAGTCGGACCTTATCGATGAGGAGACAGATTCAATGGTGCTCGATCAGGATCACACGATGATCCGCGATGCGGTGCGCACGTTCGTGCGCGATGCGATCCTGCCGCATGCGGCAGCCTGGGATCGCGACCGCACCTTTCCGAAAGACGTGCATCGCCAGCTCGCCGAACTCGGCGCGTACGGCGTCATGGTGCCCCCCGAACACGGCGGCGCGGGGCTCGACGCACTCGCGCTGGCCCTGATTCTGGAAGAGATCGCGGCAGGCGACGGCGGGACGTCGACCGCGATCTCCGTCAATAACTGCCCCGTGTGCAGCATCTTGCTGACCTATGGAAACGACGCGCAAAAGCGCGACTGGCTTGCCCCGCTCGCGCGTGGCGAGATGCTCGGCGCGTTTTGCCTGACGGAGCCGCAGGCGGGCTCGGATGCGTCGGCATTGCGCACGAGCGCGCGACGCGATGGCGACAGCTACGTCATCGATGGTGTGAAGCAGTTCATCACGAGCGGCAAGGAAGGCGACGTGGCCATCGTGCTGGCGGTGACCGACAAGGCAGCGGGCAAGCGAGGCATCAGCGCGTTCATCGTGCCGACGGCGACGCCCGGCTACATCGTTGCGCGGCTCGAGGACAAGCTCGGCCAGCACTCGTCGGACACGGCCCAGATCGTCTTCGAGAACTGCCGCATTCCCGCCGCCAACCTCATCGGCGCCGAAGGCGAAGGCTACCGGATCGCGCTATCGGGGCTCGAGGGCGGGCGCATCGGCATCGCGGCGCAAAGCGTGGGAATGGCGCGCGCGGCATTCGACGCAGCGTTGGCCTATGCCCGCGAGCGCGAAAGCTTCGGGCAACGAACCTTCGATCATCAGGCCGTGCAGTTCCGCTTCGCCGAAATGGCCACGCAACTCGAAGCCGCGCGTCAGCTCGTCTGGCATGCCGCCTCGCTGAAGGACGCGGGACTGCCGTGTCTGACCGAAGCGGCCATGGCGAAACTCTTTGCGTCGGAAGCGGCTGAACGGATCTGCTCGGCCGCGCTCCAGAGTTTCGGCGGCTACGGGTACGTCACCGATTTTCCGGTGGAGCGCATCTATCGCGATGTGCGGGTTTGCCAGATCTACGAAGGTACGAGCGACATTCAGAAAATCCTGATCGCGCGAGGGCTCGCTTGAGTACTCCGCTCGGCCGCGCGGCGCCTTCTGCGCGCCGCGCTTGGCCCGTAACTCGTCTATCCGATGAAGGCTGATCGAATCGAAGCTACGGCGACTGTCTGTCCGTGCGGCGGCGCCGCGCCGGGCCGCGCGTCGACAGCCAAAGCCCCGCTTTTCGCGCAGTGCTGCGGCCGCTATCTGAGCGGTGCCGCCCACGCGCCCAACGCGCTCGAACTGATGCGCTCGCGCTATACGGCCTATGTACTCGGCGATACGGCGTATCTGCGCGCAACGTGGGATCCGGCCACCTGCCCGCGCGATCTCGATGTCGATTCCGCGGCGCCCGACGCGCCCAACTGGCTGGGGCTGCAGATCAAACGCCACGAGGTGCTCGATTCGGCTCACGAATGCGTCGAATTCGTCGCGCGGTTCAAGCAGGGCGGGCGCGGCCATCGGCTGCACGAGCTCAGCCGTTTCACGCGCTCGGACGACGGCCGATGGCGCTATGTCGATGGGGATGTGAGCGAGCGCTGACTCTCGGTGCAAGCGCTGCCAGCTGCGGCCTCGCAAGGGCAAATCGGCGAATTTTCGCGCTCCGGCGCGTCGGCCGCTCGGGCACAGTGACAAGCCCAGAATCCGAAACGGTCACGCCTCATGCCCCGATCCGCTCAACGCTCCGATGCGCCCGCGCTCGCGCCCACTCAGATCGCGCTGCTGCTGCAAGGCGGCGGCGCACTGGCCAGCTTTCAGTGCGGCGCGTACGAAACGCTTCAAGCCGCTGGCATCGAACCGGCATGGGCCGTCGGCATTTCGAGCGGCGCCCTGAACGCCACCATTCTCGCCGGCAATCCCCCCGAGCGCCGGCTCGAGCGACTGCGCGCGTTCTGGGAGACGATCAGCCAGCCCGCGCTGCCCTACCCGCCCGCGCTGCGGGCATGGAGCACTTTCGTGCGGGGCCGCGCGGGCTTTTTTCGGCCCAAGCCTGTGCCGACCTTCATGCAGCGCTATTACGGCTCGGAATTCGAGAGCTGGTACGACGTCTCGCCGCTGCGCGACACGCTCGAACGGTTCGCCGATTTCGACCGCATCAACGATGCGCGCTCGATGCGCTTGTCGCTCGGGGTGGTGGAAGTGCGCAGCGGCCGATGCGTCTATTTCGATAACCGGCGTACGCGGCTCACGGCCGAGCACGTCCTGGCCAGTTGCGCATTACCGCCCGGATTTGCCCCCATCGAAATCGACGGCATGCACTATTGGGATGCCGGCCTGATCTCGAATACGCCGCTCGAGTGTTTGCTTCTGGATTGGCCGCAAGCTCCGACGCTCGCCATTGCGCTCGATCTCTGGCGGGCACCCGGCACCGTGCCCGTCGATTCGACCGGGATTGCGTCCGTCATGCAGGACCTCCAATACACGGCCCGGACGCAACCCACGCGGGCCATGCTGGACGCGATGGAGCAAACAAGGGCGTCGCTCGCCGCACTCCTCGACACCGTGCCCGACGCGTGCCGGCAAACGTCTGCCTACGACGACGCACGCGCGACGCTGCAAAAGCCATCGCTGAGCGTTCTCGATGTGGTCTACGACGACAAGCCGTGCCAGGACTATTACAAGACCTTCGACTTTTCGCATCGCCAGGTCGAAGCACACTGGAAAAACGGCAAGCGTGCGATGCGCGCGGCGCTCGCACGCGATGGCGACATCCTCGGCCTGATGGCGCGGCTGCCTGCGCAGCGGGCCGTTGCCTGAGCAGTTCACCCGTCCGTGTCTGCCGCTCGCAGACTATTCGGATTCCTAAATAGTGAGCATCGCTCGAAAATACCGCCAATTAAGCGTCCGCTGACTCCGCATCGCTGCGCCAATGCCCAAACGTTTGCGCGAGCAAACTGGGGTTGTCCTCCATTTGCGCGCGCATTTTGTCCAGCTAGGATGAGCATCGCGCATGTCGCGTATCACTCAGACGATTCTTCTTTTGCGGGTCGTCGCCGGCCGGGTTTGGCCGGTCGATGTCGTGTGCGGCGATGGATAGCAGACCTATCTAGCTCGCCGGCATGACGGATACGCGTCGTGCTCCCGTGTTCCTACGCCAACGATGCCCAGCTGCGCCGCGCACCGAATGGGCGAATTGCAGCCTTTGCCCGCCTCTTTTCCGGCAAAAGCTCAGCAACGCGAACACGGATACTGATCCGGGTCGGCAGTAAGCAGTCCTCGGGACGAAGACCCGTCGTCGGCATGCATTTGATTTCAGAGCGGGCACACGCATGAGTTGGAAAAAAGTATTGGTAGGTGGATTGTGCGTGTGCGCCTGGGCGAGCGCCCAAGCGGGTTCGGGCGCGACGGCGCAAAATGCCGTGCTCGCCTCGAACGAACCGGGCCCCCTTTCCGCACCGAGCGTCACGCGGCTCGAGTTCGGCGACACGGGCCTGCCTCACGTTGCTTCCGACTTGAACGAGCGTATCGTACGCATCCCCGTCGATACTGTGGGCTCGATCACACTCGAGGCGACAATCTTCAAGCCCGACGGCCCGGGCCCGTTCCCGACGGTCGTTTTCAATCACGGCAAGATGCCGGGCGATCCGCACGCGCAGGCGCGCAGCCGTCCGCTCGCCTTCGCCCGGGAGTTCGTACGCCGCGGCTACGTGGTCGTCGCCCCCAATCGTGAAGGCTTCGCCGGTTCGGGCGGCACTTATCGGCAAGAAGGCTGCGACGTCGAGAAAAACGGCATGGCGCAAGCCGACGACGTCGCTGCGACGATCGCCTATATGTCGAAGCAATCGTATGTCGACGCGGCCCACATCGTCGTGGCCGGCACCTCGCACGGCGGACTCGCGACGATTGCCTATGGCGCCACAGCTACCGCGCCAGGCGTGCGCGGCCTCATCAATTTCTCGGGCGGGCTGCGCCAAGACGCCTGCGAGGGCTGGAAGGACAATCTGACCCACGCGTTCGAGGCCTATGGCCAACATGAGCGGCTGCCGTCGCTGTGGCTTTACGGCGACAACGACTCGATCTGGCCCTCCGATCTCGTCTCCCGGATGTACGCAGCATATGTCGAACATGGCGCACATGCCCGCATGGTCGACTTCGGCTCGTACAAGAACGATGCGCACCGGCTCGTCGTCGATCGCGACGGCGTGCAGGTCTGGTGGCCGGCCGTCGATGCGTTTCTCGCGCGCATCGGCATGCCGACGCGCATGCAGTACCGCGTCGACAATCCGCCCCTGCCGCAGGCGACGGGTTATGCTGCCGTCGATTCGATCAACGCCGTGCCTTATGTCGACGCCGCCGGCCGCGCCGCCTACAGCAAGTTCCTCCGTCAGTTCCCGAGCCGGGCTTTCGCGATCTCGTCCTCCGGCGCGTGGTCGTGGGCCGAAGGCGGCGACGATCCCGTTGCCGTTGCGCTGAACAATTGTCGCCGCGAGAACCACGGCGCCGCCTGCAGCCTCTATGCGGTCAACAGCGAAGTCGTCTGGCAGGACGGCACGCGAACCGCATCGACGCGCAACGACGCAGGCGATCACGAGGCTTCGGCGGACACCGAGGCTATCGCCGCAGGTTCGCTCGCGAGCCGCTGATCCCATTCCGGGTTCGATCCGCAGCGGGGGACGTGCAAAGGCACGTCCCCCGCTGCGTTTTGGCGCTCGAATCCGGGTCTTTCGATAGGTTTTTTTTGGGGCGTGAGGTCACTTTGCCGTCGTCAACGGTGGGCAACGCACGGTTTCTGATGTGAAGCGTCCCGAGCTGTATCGAACAGGTGCGATCTTGCCCGTCTTCGCCATCCGATTTCACGCGTGCATCGGCTCCAGGAACGCGTTACTCTCACGTCCGTTTTTGCGATCCGCGATTGCTGCCTCGCCCACGAAGTGCGATACATGTGGCCGTTTTAATGCAGCCGCATCGCGCACGAAGAGCGCCAAGGCACGCCTGAACATTCGGAGTAGCGATTGGATAGAGACGCGAACATCGGGACGAATAACGACACGAAACGCATCGCGCGCGACGATTGGGTCACGCGCAGTGTGCAGGCCGTCTGGCATCCGTGTACGCAGATGAAGCACCACGAGCGCATGCCGCTCGTCGCCGTCTCGCGCGGCCAAGGCCCGTGGCTCTACGACCATGCGGGGCGGCGTTATCTCGATGCGATCAGTTCGTGGTGGGTGAATCTCTTCGGCCACGCGAATCCGCAGATCAATGCGGCGCTGAAAGCCCAGCTCGATACGCTCGAGCACGCGATGCTCGCCGGCTGTACGCATACGCCGGCCGTCGAGCTTGCCGAGCGGCTTCGCGCACTGACGCAAGGCACGCTCGGTCACGCGTTTTTTGCATCGGACGGCGCATCGGCCGTCGAGATCGCGTTGAAGATGAGTTTTCACTACTGGCGCAATCGGGGGCAGGACGGCAAGCGCGAATTCGTCTGCGTCGCCAACGGCTATCACGGCGAAACGATCGGCGCACTCGGCGTAACCGATGTGGCGCTGTTCAAGGACGCTTACGATCCGCTGATCCGGCGCGCGCACGTGGTCGCGTCGCCCGATGCGCGCGCTGCGAAAGCAGGCGAGCAGGCAGCCGATGTCGCGGCCCGCGCACTCGACGACGTCCGCCGACTCCTCGAATCGCGTGCGCAGCAGATCGCCGCGGTGATCGTGGAGCCGCTCGTGCAGTGCGCGGCGGGCATGGCCATGCACGATCCATCCTACGTAAGCGGCTTGCGCGAGCTGACCGAACGCTATGGCGTGCATCTGATCGCCGACGAGATCGCGGTCGGATGCGCACGCACCGGCACCTTCTTCGCGTGCGAGCAGGCGCATATCTGGCCCGACTTCCTCTGTCTGTCGAAGGGCATCACGGGCGGCTATTTGCCGCTGTCGATCGTGCTTTCCCGCGATACCGTCTTCGAGGCGTTTTACGACGACGATACCGCGCGGGGCTTTTTGCACTCGCATTCCTATACCGGCAACCCACTCGCCTGCCGTGCGGCGCTGGCAACGCTCGATCTTCTCGAGCACGCGAACGTGCTGGCCGAAAACGAGCGCAAATCGTCGCTTCTTTTCGAAGCACTGGCGCCGCTCGCCCGGCACCCCGCCGTGCGCAACATGCGCCGCTGCGGAACGATCGTCGCATTCGATGCCATGCTCGAGCCGGACGCAGCGCGCACGTTCTCGCGGCGCTTTTTCGAAGCCGCGCTCGAGCGCGAGCTGCTGCTGCGGCCGATCGGTACGACCGTCTATCTGATGCCGCCCTACGTTCTCGACGACGAAACGATTGCGTTGGCCGCGGCCCGCACGCGCGAGACGTTCGAGGCGACGATCGAATATCGGGGGCCATGATGTACTTGCTCGATACGCTGCGCGAGGGTCTCGCCGAACTCGATTCGCGCGGACTGAGACGGCATCGGCGCATTGCCGAGACGGCCTGTGCCGCACATATGCGCGTGGATGGTCGTGAGATCGTCGGCTTTGCCAGCAACGACTATCTCGGCCTGGCCGCTCATCCGGCCCTCGCCGCCGCCGTCGCGGAGGGCGCCGAACGATACGGCGCGGGCAGCGGCGGTTCACATTTGCTGGGCGGCCACTCGCGCGCTCACGCGCAACTCGAACAGACACTCGCGGCGTTCTGCGGCGGCTTTGTCGATGCGCCACGCGCGCTGAGCTTTTGCACCGGCTACATGGCGAACGTCGCGACCCTGACCGCGCTCGCGGGACGCGGTACGACGCTCTATTCGGATGCGCTCAATCATGCCTCGTTGATCGATGGCGCGCGCCTCTCACGTGCCGACGTCCAGATCTACCCGCACGCCGATACGGATGCGCTCGCGGCGATGCTCGACGCATCGGATGCGGGCGTCAAACTCATCGTGACCGACGGCGTATTCAGCATGGACGGCAACGTCGCGCCGCTGGCCACGCTGCTGGCGCTGGCCGAGCGTCACGGCGCGTGGCTCGTCGTCGACGATGCGCATGGCTTCGGCGTGCTCGGGCCGCAAGGGCGCGGCGTCGTCGCTGAGCTCGCGTTGCGCTCCCCGCATCTCGTCTACATCTGCACCTTCGGCAAAGCCGCGGGCGTCGCGGGGGCCGCGGTAATCGCACACGAGACCGTCATCGAGTGGCTCGTGCAACGCGCGCGCGCCTATATCTTCACGACGGCGTCACCGCCTGCCGTCGCGCACGCGGTATCGGCGAGCCTGGAGCTGATTCGCGGCGACGAAGGCGAGACCCGGCGCGCGCATCTGCGGGCATTGATCGAACGCACGCGCGCGATGTTGCGCGCCTCGCATTGGCAGCCCGTCGATTCGCACACGGCCATTCAGCCGCTCGTCATCGGCGATAACGAAACGACGCTCGCGCTCGCCGCCCGCTTCGATGCCGAAGGCTTGTGGGTACCCGCGATTCGGCCGCCGACGGTCCCCGTCGGCACGTCGCGGCTGCGCATATCGCTTTCGGCCGGGCATTCGTTCGACGACCTTGCGCGGCTCGAAAACGCACTGTCGCGCATAGAAGCGGGAGGCAACGCATGAGCGCATCGCTCTCGAGCGCGTTGTCCATTTTCGTGACGGGCACGGACACCGAAATCGGCAAAACATTCGCTTCATGCGCGTTGCTGCATGGGTTCGCTCGCGCGGGGCTGCGTGCGGCCGCGATGAAGCCGCTCGCCGCGGGCGCGTTCGAGCGCGACGGCGTGTGGCATAACGAAGATGCCGATGCACTCGACGCGGCTGCGAATGCACCGCTGCCGCCCGAACTGCGCACGCCGTTCCTGCTCAAGGCGCCGGCCGCCCCGCACATCGTCGCGGCGCATGAAGGTGTCGCACTCGATATCGAGCAGATCGTCGCCTGCCATCGCGAAGCGATACGGCGTGCCGATATCGTCGTCGTCGAAGGCGTCGGCGGTTTTCGCGTACCGCTCACCGATACGCGCGATACGGCAGACCTTGCCGTCGCGCTCGGCTTGCCCGTCGTGCTCGTCGTGGGCGTGCGGCTGGGCTGCATCAACCATGCGCTGCTCACGGCGCAAGCCATTGCGCAACGCGGCTTGACGCTCGTCGGATGGATCGCGAACGTCGTCGATCCCGACATGCGCTTCATCGACGAGAACATCGATACGCTGCGCGGCTGGCTCATGCGCGAGCATGGCGCGCCGCTCATCGGCACGGTGCCCTGGCTCACACCCGCCTCCCCCGAGCGCGCCGCCGAGCGGCTCGACGTTTCATCGTTGCTGCTCGCCCTGCGCACGGCGCGGGCGTCGACCTCCCAGCATTCATTGCATCCCGATCAGGACTGACGACATGACATCAGCACAGACTGCCGCCCCTGCCGCTCCGGCCTCGACATCCGCCACCGAACCCGGAAGTGCCGCCGCATCGCGCTGGCGCGTGGCCGATGTGGTCGCGCTTTATGCGCTGCCGTTCAACGATCTGCTCTACCGCGCGCAACAGGTGCATCGCGAGCATTTCGACGCCAACGAAGTGCAGCTTTCGACGCTGCTCTCGATCAAGACCGGGGGCTGCGAAGAGGATTGCAAATACTGCTCGCAGTCTGCCCATTACGAGACCGGCCTCAAGGCGGAAAAGCTCATGGATGTCGATGCCGTCCTCGCCGCCGCCCGGACTGCGAAGGAAAACGGTGCTACACGTTTTTGCATGGGGGCGGCGTGGCGCAATCCCAAAGAGCGCCATATGGAGCCGATCGAGCAGATGATCCGAGGCGTCAAGGCGATGGGGCTCGAGACCTGCATGACGCTCGGCATGCTCGAAGCGCATCAGGCGAAGGCATTGGGCGAAGCGGGCCTCGACTACTACAACCACAATCTCGACACGTCGCCCGAGTTCTACGGACAGATCATTTCGACACGCACCTACGAGGACCGGCTTCAGACGCTCGATCGGGTGCGCGACGCAGGCATCAACGTTTGCTGTGGCGGCATCATCGGCATGGGCGAGTCGCGCCGCGAACGTGCGGGGCTCATCGCGCAGCTCGCGAATCTGGACCCTTATCCGGAGTCGGTGCCGATCAATCATCTGGTCGCCGTTGAAGGCACGCCGCTCGAGGCAGTCGAACCGCTCGATCCGTTCGAATTCATCCGCACGATCGCCGTGGCCCGCATCACGATGCCGCGTGCGATGGTGCGCCTCTCGGCAGGCCGGCAGCAGATGAACGATGGGCTGCAAGCGCTCGCATTTCTGGCCGGGGCGAATTCGATCTTCTACGGCGATGTGCTGTTGACGACGGGCAATCCGCAAGCCGAGAGCGATCGCAAGCTGCTCGAGCGATTGGGGATGCGTGCCCAGGGCGCGGGCGCCATGCCGGGCACCGACTGATAGGAGCGGTTGTTAGGCCCCTTGTACCCTATCCTCCAGGCGGATCACCCTGAACTGGCTCGACGGACCAGCCTCGGTTGCTTCCGCCGCGAGGTAGTGCATCGGGCGGCCGATGTCGACACGCGACGCAAGCACGTAAAATACTCAGCTTCGAGCCATTCGGCGCGCAACACGCGCGCCAAGCCATCCGCCGAGTCCGCATGAAAGTTCTCTTTTTCGCGCCCGAAACGGGCGACGCCGATGCATGGCGCGCGTCGCTCGCGCGCGTCCTGCCCGACGCCGACATTCGCGTCTGGCGCCCCGGCGATACGGCCTACGCCGACTACGCGATCGTCTGGCGCCCACCGCGCGAGCTGTTCACCGCGCGCGAGGGGCTCAAAGCGGTCTTCAATCTCGGAGCGGGTGTCGATGCGATCCTGCGTTTCGAGCGGGAAGCGCCGGGCATGCTTTCTCCGGACGTGCCGCTGATTCGCCTCGAAGACACCGGCATGGCCGCGCAGATGAACGAATACGCGGCGTACGCCGTTTTGCGCTACCTGCGCCGCTTCGACGAATACGAACTCATGCAGCGCAGCGGCGAGCCGCACTGGCAAGTGCTCGATCCGCATCCGCGCGAGACGTTCGTCGTAGCCGTGCTCGGGCTGGGCGTGCTCGGCACGCAAGTCGCGCGCACGTTGGCGTCGTTCGGCCTGCCGGTGCGCGGCTATAGCCGCAGCCTGAAGACGCTCGACGGAATCGAAACGTTCGCGAGCGACGCTGCGCCGGGCGCCGTCGCGCCGGGCGCCGCCGCGCTCGACGCATGTCTCGAGGGCGCCCGGGTGGTCGTCAATCTCCTGCCGAGCACGCCCGAAACCGAAGGCGTTCTGAACCGGCGCACGTTCGGGCGTCTCGCGCGTGGCGCTTATCTCGTGAATCTCGCGCGTGGCGCACATGTCGTCGAGGAAGACCTGCTCGACGCCTTGCACGAGGGTCGGATCGCCGCCGCGACGCTCGACGTCTTCAGAGAAGAGCCGTTGCCGGCGGGCCACCGCTTCTGGCGCGAACCGCGCGTGACGATTACGCCGCATATTTCCGCGCAAACGCTTCGGGAGCCCGCCGCGCAGCAGATTGCCGCCAAGATCGCCGCGCTTTCCCGCGGCGCAGCCGTGAGCGGTATCGTCGATGTAGCGCGCGGTTATTAACGTTGCGTATCCTGTCGATTGTGAGCATTCCTGAACGAATTGAATCCGGAGACATCCCATGTCATTGCCGCGCGCAGTGAAGATTGTCGAAGTCGGCCCGCGTGACGGGCTGCAAAACGAGAAAGCGTTCGTGCCGACCGCGGTGAAGATCGATCTCATCGACCGGTTGTCGGAGGCGGGGTTTGCGAACATCGAGTCGGCCTCGTTCGTTTCGCCGAAGTGGGTGCCGCAAATGGCCGACGGCGCCGAGGTGATGGCAGGCATTGCGCGCCGCACCGGTACGCTCTATTCGGCGCTGACGCCGAATTTGCGGGGTTTCGAGAGTGCGCTTGCCGCACGGGCGGACGAGGTCGTCATCTTCGGCGCGGCGAGCGAGGCGTTCTCGCAGCGCAATATCAACTGCAGCATCGCGGAAAGCATCTCGCGCTTCGAGCCCGTTGCACGTGCCGCACAAAATAACGGGCTGCGGCTGCGCGGCAGCATCTCGTGCGCGCTCGGCTGTCCCTATCAGGGCGAAGTGCCGGTGCCGGCCGTGGTGGACGTCGTACAGCGCATGGCCGATCTCGGCTGCGACGAAATAGACATCGCCGATACGATAGGCGTGGGTACGCCGAAGCTGACCCGCGAAGTGTTGTCGGCCGTGACGAAGGTTTTCGCGCGCGAGAAGCTCTCGGGCCACTTCCACGATACCTATGGGCAAGCGCTCGCCAACATTTACGCGGCGCTGCTCGAAGGCATCGAGATCTTCCACGCGTCGGTGGCGGGTCTGGGTGGATGCCCCTACGCCAAGGGCGCGACCGGCAATGTTGCAACGGAAGACGTGCTTTACCTGATGAACGGTCTCGGCATCGAAACCGGGATCGATCTCGATCGCGTAGTGGCCGCCGGTGAGTTCATCTCGAGTTCGATCGGCAGAGCCAATGTGTCGCGTGCGGGCCGCGCGCTGCTAGCGAAAAGGGAAAGCCAACAGGAATCGGAGTAAGGCGCCCGCGCGCCGGCTCATTCATCCAGATAACCAGCGTTTTACCATGAGCGACGAACACTATTTGCCGAGCAATATGCCGGAGACTCCCGATGCCTCGGAGCCTTTGGATGCGCTGCCCGAATCGGCCCGGCGCGTGGCACTGTTGCTGCGCGAATGCGGCCATGAAAAACCCGTGGTGATGCTGCCGCAAACGGGCAAGACGTCGGCCGAGGCCGCTTCGGGGCTGGGCTGCTCCGTCGCCCAGATCGCGAAATCGATCCTCTTCAGACGTCGCGACGACGATGCGCCGGTGCTCGTCATCGCAAGCGGCGCGAATCGCGTCGATGAAGAGAAAGTGGCACAGCGCGTGGGCCCCGTCGCACGCGCCGATGCGAAATTCGTACGGGAAAAGACCGGTTACGCGATCGGCGGCGTCTGTCCGATCGGCCATGTCACGGCACCCGTGACGCTGATCGACGAGGACTTGCTGCAGCTCGATAGCTTGTGGGCGGCTGCCGGCCATCCGCATGCCGTGTTCAATCTCTCGCCCGAGGAATTGATCGCGCTGACGGGCGCACCGGTGGCCGATGTGGCGCTGCGGGCGTGAGGCCGTGCGGCGCCGCTGGGCGAGCCCTGGTTCGCGCTCGAGCGCGAACCCGCGTCCCGCAAAAAGAAAAGCCGCTCGCCATAACGGACGAACGGCACAATTTTTTCGACGTGATCAGCGTCATATGGATGATACCGACGCGCGCTGCATCGCCGCATCGGTGAAATCCCTGCACAGCCCGGCGCAGTTCGGGGCAAAGTAGCAGCGCTGGCGACGGCGCGTCTCCGCGCAAGCTGGCCAGTCGCGAATTACTCCACTCCCCTGGCCAAACGGCGCCGCAGCTTGCCCTGCTTCATCGCCTGAGCCAACTTCGATTTCCTCAAAGCCGGCCCCAAGTTGACGCCGGCCGCCGCCATCAGAATCATCGCCGCGCCGATCCATTGGATCCATTGCAGCGTCTGCCCAAACGCAATTCGATCGACGATGATCGCAACGACGGGGTAAATGAACGACAGCGCCCCCGTCATGGCTGTCGGCAACTTCTGGATCGCCCCGTAGAGCAGGACGTACATCAACCCAGTGTTGACGATGCCAAGCGTCGCGAGATTCGCCCAAGGCCCGGCCGTCCGAGGCAGCGCATGAAAATCGACGAACGGCATCAGCATCGCCGCACCGAGTGCGACCTGAATCAACGCGATCAAATGCGGTGGCGTGCCGGCCAGCCGCTTCGTGATGATCGACGAAACCGCGTAGCACAGCGCGGCGCCGAGTGCGAGACCGATGCCTTCGAGGTATTCGCCGGGCAGGGCCAGCACACTCGGTTCCACCTTCACGACGAAGACGAGCCCGACGAACGCGACGACGAGCCAAACTACCGTGGACACAGTGATGCGTTCGCGGAAAACGATCGCTCCCAGCGCCACGAGCATGAACGGCTGCGTGTTGTAGGCAGCGGTCGCCATCGAGATCGAAGCCCGCGAATAGGCGGCGAAGAGCAGGACCCAGTTCGCCACGATAGCCGCGCCGCCGACCGAGGCCCAGCCGACGACGCGCCACGACAGCGCGTCTCGCCGGATCAATCCCAGCCGCGCGCAGACGATCGCGAGCGTGGCCGCGCCGAGAACGCAGCGCACGAATACGATATTCAGCGGCGATTGCCCGGATGTCACGACGAGCCAGCCGATCGTGCCCGACATCAGCATCGCCGCACTCATTTCAAGCGCGCCGCGCCGGATTCCCTGGTTTTGATTCGTCATCGCTTGACTCCCTTCGGCATCGGTTTCGGTGCAGGTTCGACGCACTCCAGTCTAGCGATGACACACGCTCGAACACAGCGCTAAACTAAGGCCGTTTAGCGAACCGGGCTTCGAAACGAAGGAAAAAATGGGAAAACGCCTTTCAGACCCGCCGGAGACGGCGGGCGGCGCGCTCGACGCGATCGATCGCACCTTGCTGCGGCTACTCGCCGAAGACGGGCGTGCGGCCATCGCCGATCTGGCCCGTGAGGTCGGCCTGTCGGCGCCGAGCACGGCCGAGCGGCTGAGACGACTCGAAACGCAAGGGGTCATCGGCCGTTTCACGATCGAAATCGACCCGCGCGCGCTCGGTTACACGATGCAGGCCATCGTGCGCGTGCGGCCGCTGCCCGGGCAGCTTCATCTCGTGGAAGAAGCGATCCGGCGCATCCCGGAGTTCGTGGAATGCGACAAGGTCACCGGCGAAGACTGCTTCGTCTGCCGGCTGTATCTACGCTCGATCGAAGACCTGGACGGCATTCTGTCGAAAGTCGCGGATCGCGCGGAAACGAACTCGTCGATCGTGAAGTCGACGCCGATTGCCCGCCGGCTTCCACCGCTCGACAAAGCTCCGGAGCCGGCATCGCGCGTCGCCAAACGGCCGCGGTGAGGAAAAAGCGCAAGGAAGCCGTCGAATGAGATCCGCGCGGATCCTTCGCCCGCCCGCGTTGATTCTTTTGCGCCGGGCTCAATGCATACGGGGGCTGGCTTCCGGCTCGAGCGCCTCGAAAAACCCGAGCATCTCGGCGACCAGCGCATCGGGCGCCTCCTCCGGCACGTAGTGGCCGCATTCGAGCGCGCGCCCGCTCACATCGCGTGCAACGCGCCGCCACTCGGCCAGCGGGTCGAAGCATTTCGCGACGGTGCCGTCGGCGCCCCAAAGCACGCGCAGCGGACACGCGATACGATGACCGCGCTCGATGTCGGCACGGTCGTGTTCGAGATCGATCGTCGCCGAGGCCCGGTAGTCCTCGCACATGGCATGGACGGCACCCGGTTGACGCAGTGCGTCGATATAGGCGCTCAATGCCTGCGGCGCGAACGGCGCGAGCCCCGCATGGCGAGACCCCATGACACGCTCGATATAGACCTTCGGATCCGCGCCGATCAGCGTTTCGGGCAGCGGCTCCGGCTGAATCAGAAAGAACCAGTGAAAATACGCGGTCGCGAACGCCCGCGTCGTCCCCTCGTACATCGCGAGCGTGGGCGCGATGTCGAGCAGCATGAGCCGCTCCACGGCATCGGGGTGATCGAGCGCCATGCGATGCGCCACGCGTGCACCTCGGTCATGGGCACACACCAGGAACCGCTCGAAGCCGAAGTGACGCATGACGGCAACCTGATCGGCCGCCATCGCCCGTTTTGAATAGGGCAGGTGCGTTTCGTCGCTCGCCGGCTTGCCCGATGCGCCGTAACCGCGCAAATCCGTCGCGATCACGGTGAAATGCTCGGCGAGCCGTTCCGCGCACCGGTGCCAGATCATATGCGTCTGCGGATGCCCGTGCATCAGTAACAGCGGTGCGCCCGAGCCGCCCTTGAGACCATGGATCTCGGCTCCTTCGGTCGCGACGCGAAACGGGGTAAAGTCGGCGAATGTCATCGGTTCGCTCCTGCCTCTTCTCATTGTTGGCGTAGCTTCACATTCTACGGATGTGGCCGCGCCCGGTTCGTTCTACGGCACACCAATCCTAGAACCTGAACACTCCCTCCAAACCTCTGCGCCGTATCGCGAACCGGCGCTCGTATAATCGAACGATCGTTCTCTTACCGATCGTTGCCGAAGGAGGCTGCACATGGCCTTGCCCGCCGTCCTCAAGAATCTGGCGCTGCCCGTCATCGCATCGCCGATGTTCATCGTCAGCTACCCCGAATTGGTACTTGCCCAATGCAAGGCGGGCATCGTCGGATCGTTTCCGGCGCTCAATGCGCGGCCGGCCGAGTTGCTCGACGAGTGGCTCACGCAAATCGGCGAAGGGCTTGCCGAGCATAAGGCGGCCCATCCCGACGCAATCGTCGGACCGATTGCCGTCAATCAGATCGTTCACCAGTCGAACGCGCGGCTCGAACAGGATGTCCGTGTGTGCGTCGAGCACAAGGTGCCGGTTTTCATTACGAGTCTGCGCGCGCCGGTCAAGGAAATGATCGACGCCGTGCACAGCTACGGTGGAATCGTGCTGCACGACGTCATCAATCTGCGTCATGCGCAAAAGGCGCTGGAAGCGGGCGTCGACGGGCTCATCCTCGTCGCGGCCGGCGCGGGCGGCCATGCGGGCACGCTGTCGCCGTTCGCGCTGGTGGGCGAAGTGCGGCGGATGTTCGACGGGCCGATCGTGCTATCGGGCGCGATCGCGAATGGCGGCTCGATCCTCGCCGCGCAGGCGATGGGTGCGGATCTCGCCTATATCGGCACGCGCTTCATCGCGACACGGGAAGCGCATGCGCTGGATAGCTACAAGCATGCGATCGTCAATGCCACGGCGGCCGACATCATTTATACGAACCTGTTCACCGGCGTGCATGGCAATTACATTCGCGAGAGCATCGTCAATGCGGGGCTCGACCCGGACGACCTGCCCGCGTCGGACAAGACGAAGATGAACTTCGCGGGCGATAAGGCGAAGGCGTGGAAGGACATCTGGGGCGCGGGGCAAGGAGTGGGCCTGATGGACGACGTGCCGACCGTGGGTGAACTCGTGGCACGGCTTACGCGGGAATACGAGGAGACGCGGGCGCGTCTCGCGGGCGGCAAGTAATCGTTCGAGGCATGCCGTTTGATTCTCCGACGAAATCGGGGGCGGAGGAACGAGCTTGACCCTCGTGCACCGACAGCACTCCCAGGCCGATACGCGATATTGATCGTGCGGGAAACGACTTGTACGCGGTCTTTACATGATTCCCGATAAATTAGAGCACTCCCTTGGCTTTCCTTTGTCGGGATATTCATGAAAGTGCTCGCGCCTCAGATGCTACGCTCGACCGAAACTTCGGGTCTCGCGCTTGCTGCCGCCGAATCCCAAACGATCGAGCCGTCGCGCCCGCGGTCGGTGCGGGACAGCAGCCTCGGCAAGCTGCTCACCTCGCGCAAGAACGCAGTGACTCGTCGTGTTGCCACACCTTCCTGGCTCCCCTCGAGGGTTGCTGTCGCTGCGCCGCGCGATAGGAGTGCTTGCCGCAAACTGGCGGACTGGCTGGGCTGCAACAAAGCCGGAGTCACCCCGCTGGCACTCAACCGGATGCCAGACGCCTATGCGATCGAAGCAGCCGGCAACGCTAGCGCCGGCTCGACCTATACGTACGACGGATTGCTCGCGCACGACCTGTTGAATCTGGCTGGTGCCGGTTTTTCGGCTGCAGCGGGCAGAGCCCTTGCGGCGCGCTACCGCGCAAGGCTGGAGACCATGTTGCAAGCCGAAGTCGATGCCGTCAGAAAAGCATCGGCACAAGAGCAGCAGGATCGCCGATGCGGCCGGCCATCGCTCAAACCGGCCAACGACGACGAACGCGCACGCTATCCGGCGCTCGAAGCGCACTACCGAGAGGCCGATCCAGCCTTCGTCGGCAACCTGATCCTGACGCGCGACCGCAACGGGCAATGGCAATACGATAAACAGAAGCTGATCAGGATCGCCCATGACGATCGCCATCCTCGGGTGCGCCATGCGCGCGACGTGTTGACGCTGATGTATATCGGCACGCACCAGGGCGCTCACCGGCGCAACGACGGGGTGTATCACGCGATCATCGCGGGACTTGGTTCGGCGGCAAGTGCACTGATGATCGCCGGTACCCACGGTGCGGCGCTGCCGGTGGTGGCTGCAGGTTATGCGGTCGCCAGCGCACGCGAATTGCTTTTTCTCAAGAAGCCGTTCATCGAAGAACGACAGAAGCTGCGCGATGCGAAGGCAGAGCTGATGACGCGTATCGTGAAGCACAGCCTAAGCGGTTTCGACAAGAACGGTGCGGGACATATCGGAGCTGCGAACCGGCGCACCCCTGAGTGCGAAGTGCCAGACGACTTGCCGCTCGAAGCCACAGCCGGCATCGTCGCCGCGGCATTCGCCAATGCGGAAAAGAAAGTGGCAAACCGAAGCGTCGGTAGGTGGATCCCCGGCGCCCTGATCGACCATCGCAAATCCACCGCGGCCAAAGACGAGGAGCGAAGCATAGTGGTCAATCACGCGCTCGACATCATGCGCGACGAACTGGTGCGAGCGGAACGCAAGTCGGCCAGTGCACTTAGCGAACTGCTCGATATTGCCTACGACCCCGATCTGTCGCTATCCAGCCGCGTCCGGAAGTTGATGGCGCATGTGAAAGAGCAGCCCCGCCTGCACGCGGTCCATGCACTCCTCACCGATATGGGCATGCGCAAAGGCGAAGCGCTCGAAGTCGTGGCACGGCTCGTCGAATTCCAGTTCGCCGTGTCGGGCCGGCTCGACAACGGCAATCCATTGCGGGCCGATGCTGCCCGGCTCGCGAACCTGACCGGTCAGCCGCAGTTGAAACAGGTACCGCGGGCCGCGCTCGAAACAGCGATCAAGGAGGCATTCCAGCGGCGGCTGGTGCTCGGTTAGGCGCAGTGCTTTCGCCCATCCGTGGGCGCGTAGCGGAATAAACTCCGTACGGCCGCGGAGCCAGGACCGCCGCTGAATCTCCTCGGTTTTAATCGATAGGCGCCGCCATCCACACTCACATCGTCCGCCGATACTGCCCCCCTACCTCGAACAGCGCGTGCGTGATCTGCCCGAGCGAGCAGACGCGCACCGCATCCATCAATACCGCGAACACATTCTCGTCGTCGATCACGGCCTGCTGCAAGCGAGCGAGCATGGCCGGCGCCTCGTCGCGATGGCGCGCCTGAAACGCGGCGAGGCGTGTCAGCTGACTTTCCTTTTCCGATTGCGTCGAACGCGCGAGCTCGAGCGGCGGAGGAGCTTCATGCCCATGCGCTCCGACGAACGTATTGACGCCCACGATCGGATAAGAACCGTCGTGCTTGCGATGTTCGTACTGCATCGATTCGTCCTGAATCCGGCCACGCTGGTAGCCCGTCTCCATCGCCCCGAGCACGCCGCCGCGCTCGGTCAGGCGATCGAACTCGGCCAGTACCGCCGCCTCGACAAGATCGGTCAGCTCCTCGATGATGAAGCTGCCCTGATTCGGGTTCTGACTCTTCGCGAGTCCCCACTCGCGATTGATGATGAGCTGGATCGCAAGCGCGCGCCGCACCGACTCGTCGGTCGGCGTGGTGATGGCTTCGTCGTATGCGTTGGTGTGCAGCGAATTGCAGTTGTCGTAGACCGCGATCAGCGCCTGCAACGTCGTACGGATATCGTTGAAGTCGATCTCCTGTGCGTGCAGGCTTCGTCCCGAAGTCTGCACGTGGTACTTCAGTTTCTGGCTTCGCTCGCCGGCGCCGTACCGCTCGCGCAGCGCAACGGCCCAGATGCGCCTCGCCACTCGGCCTAGGACCGTATATTCGGGCTCCATGCCGTTCGAAAAGAAAAACGAGAGGTTCGGCGCGAATGCGTCGATCGGCATGCCGCGCGCCAAGTAAGCCTCCACGTAGGTGAAGCCGTTTGCCAGTGTGTAAGCGAGCTGCGTGATCGGATTCGCACCGGCCTCGGCGATGTGATAGCCGGAGATCGATACCGAGTAGAAGTTGCGCACCTCGTGCTCGATGAAGTACGCCTGAATGTCGCCCATCACCTTGAGGCTGAACTCGGTCGAAAAGATGCAGGTGTTTTGTCCCTGGTCTTCCTTCAGAATGTCCGCCTGCACGGTACCGCGCACGTTGCGCAACGCCTCGGCGCGCGCAGCGGCACGTTCGTCGGCGCTCGGCTCGGTGCCTGCCTCGGCCGCGCGCGCGGCAAGGCGTTCGAGCGCCTGATCGATCGCGACATTGAAGAACATCGCGAGAATCGTCGGCGCCGGACCGTTGATCGTCATCGACACCGATGTGTTCGGCGCGCACAGATCGAAGCCATCGTAGAGCGCCTTCATGTCGTCGAGCGTCGCCACCGATACGCCGGAATTACCGACCTTGCCGAAAATGTCGGGACGTTCGTCCGGGTCCTCGCCGTAGAGCGTCACGGAATCGAACGCAGTCGAGAGCCGCACCGCCGGCATGCCCTTCGAAAGGAGCTTGAAGCGGCGGTTCGTGCGCATCGGATCGCCCTCGCCCGCGAACATCCGCGTCGGATCCTCGTTCTCGCGCTTGAACGGAAAGACGCCGGCCGTGAACGGAAAATGGCCGGGCAGATTTTCGAGCGAGAGCCAGCGCAACGTCTGCCCGGGATCGACGAACTTCGGCAGCGATACCTTGCGCATCGTCGTACCGGAAAGCGTCGTCACCGTCAGTGCATTACGCATTTCGCGACCGCGCACGGTCACCGTATGCTCGTCGCCCGAGTAGGCCGCCTGCGTGCGCGGCCATGCTTCGAGCAACGCTTTCTCGCGCGCGCCCAACTGCGTTTCGCGCGCCTCGATCAGCGCGTCGAGCCGTGAAAGATCGGCGGCCAGCGGAGCCCACGCGGGCGGCTGCGCGCCGCGCGCCGAGACATCCGCCTCGGCGAGCATGCGCCGCGCTTCGAGCAGCTGCCAACGCTCGCGCGCGAGCGTCGACTGCGCCTCGACCTGATCGCGGTAGCGGCGGACGGCCTCCGCGACGTCGGACAGATAGCGCACGCGCGCAGTCGGTACGATCGCGCCGCGCGCGCTCGAATGGCGAACACTCACGCGCGGCAGCCGCCCGCCGTCCTGGGGCTGCGGCAGTCCGAGTTCGTGCAGCGATGCGGCGATGCGCTGATAGAGCGCGGTCACGCCGTCGTCGTTGAAATGGGCCGCTATGGTGCCGAAGACGGGCATCGCATCGGGCGGCTCGCTCCACGCCTCGCGGTTGCGCTGAACCTGCTTGGCAACGTCGCGCAATGCATCGGCCCCGCCGCTGCGGTCGAACTTGTTGATGGCAACGAAGTCCGCAAAATCGAGCATGTCGATTTTTTCGAGCTGACTCGCCGCGCCGAACTCGGGCGTCATCACATACAGCGAGCGAGCGGCGTGCCGCACGATGGCCGCATCGCCCTGTCCGATTCCCGACGTCTCGACGACGATCAACTGAAAGCCCGCGACCTTGCATGCGGCGATCGCATCGGGCAGCACGTCCGGGACTTCAGTCGCGGCCTCGCGCGTGGCGAGCGAGCGCATGAAGACGCGCGGCCCGTGACCCCAGTCGCCGATCGCATTCATTCTTATGCGGTCGCCGAGCAGCGCACCCCCCGACTTGCGGCGCGACGGGTCGACGGCGAGCACCGCGATCGGCAGCGCATCCCCGTAGTCGAGGCGAAACCGCCGCACGAGCTCGTCGGTCAGCGATGACTTGCCGGCGCCGCCCGTGCCCGTGACACCAAGCACCGGCACCTGTGCCGCGGCGGCGCGCGCGGCGAGCGCGGCACGCGTTGCGGCATCCACATAGCCGCTTTCCAGCGCCGTAACGAAGCGGGCAAGCGTTCTCCAGGCGCGCTCGCCCTCGGCACATGGGAGATCGTCGAGATTGACCGGCACGCCATGCTCCTGCGCCGGCGCGGGCGAGTGCTCGCGGCAGCGGGCGATCATATCGTCGATCATCCCTTGCAAGCCGAGCCGCTGGCCTTCCTGTGGCGAATAGATGCGCGCGACGCCGTAGCGTTCGAGCGCCTCGATTTCGTCGGCGACGATCACGCCCCCACCGCCCCCGAATACCCGGATACGCTCGCCTCCGCGTGCGCGCAGGCAATCGATCAGGTAGCGGAAATACTCGATATGTCCGCCCTGATAGCTCGATACCGCGATGGCATCGGCGTCCTCGTCGAGTGCGGCGCGCGCCACTTCGTCGACACCGCGGTTATGGCCCAGGTGAATCACCTCCACACCGCCGGTCTGCAGGACGCGGCGCACGATATTGATCGCGGCGTCGTGGCCATCGAAAAGCGCGGCCGCAGTCACGAAACGCAGGCGGGCAGGCGCTTTCGGCGCCAAATCGCCGACGGGCTGCGGCGTCGATAAATCGGTCATGTCTCCCCCATTCTCACGGGTGCTTTTCGCAGTATAGGCAACTGCCGCGAGGGGGCTCGGTGCTCCCCGCGCCGTTATGCGAAACGGAGCACCGGGGGAGCGCAGCAGGGCATCAGAACTTCGCGCGGATGCCGGCGCCCACGGTTTGCCCCGTCGACAATCCGCTCAACTTGTCGTAGAGGTAGGCCGCGTAGACGTCGGTTCGCTTCGAGAGCGGGTAATCGTAGCCGAGCGCCCATGAGCGGCGCGTTTGATCGAGGCCGCCGCCATCACGCGAATAGGCGAACGAAGCCATGATGGAACCGGGCCCGGCCGGCACCGTCACGCCGCCTTGGCCCGTATTGACGTGCCAGCTGCCGCCGCCGAGCTGGTCGTTCTTCGTATACATGTATTGCGCATAGAACTTGGCGAACTTCAGATCGTAGCTGGCGCCGAGCTGGCCTACGCTCTGGCTCTTGAACGGCACGACGCTGCCGAACGCCGGCGGCACCGCGAGATCGCCGGGGCTGTTATTGAAATTGACGTACTGGAATACGCCCGTCGCGGCAAACGGGCCATGGAAGTAAAGAAATTGCGCGCTCCACTTTTTCGCGCCGTTCTGGCCGGCCTGATTCCCGAGCCCGTACATCACGCTACCCGATAACCCGTTGAAATCGGGCGTCGAGTACTGCACCGCATTGTTCCATCCCGAGTCGCCGACCACGCCGATATCGGTTGCGTAGGTCGCGCCGGTCGGCACCGCGGTGTTGCCGAGGAACACGTGGTAGACCATCGGCGAGAACGTATACGAATCGATGAACGGGTTGAACAGGATCGTCGAGACGAACAGATGCGTCGTCAGACGGCCGGCCGTGACGGTCCCGTAAGGCGACTGAATGCCGACGTAAGCATTGCGCGAGAAAAACGAATCGCCCGTGAAGCGGCCGAAGTTGCCGTTTTGAGCCCGGAAGAAATCTTCGAGCGTGAAGACCGCCTTGTAACCGCCGCCGAGATCCTCCGCACCCTTCAAACCCCAGTAGGACGTGGACATTCCGCCACCGCCGACGGTCCACGCCTTCTGGATGCCAGGAAATTGTTGCATGCCAACCCAGGTATCGACCTGGCCGTAGAGTTGCACACTCGATTGGGCGTAGGCGGCCGTGCCTGCCGCGGCCACGCTCGCGGCGGCGGCCAGTCGCAAACTGATTTTCAGCGCACGGCTGACGGTGCTTTTCATGAATTCTCCTATCGACGGACTCGGCGCTCGCGCACTGTCCCGGTCAATGCTGTGGTTGATTGGCATACGTCCGCGCGAACCGCTATGCCCGGTTCGCTCCCGGTTGGGGCGATGTCATCGTCGCGGACCATTTTTCCGGACAAAAATAAGTTTGCTTATTGCGGGTATAGCGGTTCGCATAACCGCGCGTTTGGCGCGCCGATTTCGGGCTTGGGGATTATGTTGACGCAGGCCGATGCGAGGTCAAAATTGTTTTGTCTTACCAGTGCGATACGGCGGCGCGCAGCGCTGCTCGCATGCAAAAAGTGTGGCGTGTTTGCATCACCCGTGAACGCGACGCGGGCGCACGCGGGCAATACCTCTTACCGGCCTAGTTGCGGTAGATGGAGGGGTCGGGCGGTCGCGAGCCGGGCGCGGGGGGACGGGGAACAGGGCGCGAGGTATCGCGCTCTTCGTTGTAGCGCGTCACCGCGTCGCGGATCGAACCGGCGCGCAAATAGGTGGCATTGCCTTGCGCCCGCGGCACGTTGCGTGCGTCCTGACTGATGGGCCGATAGGGGAAGCCGGAGGGCGGCGCGCTCGGCGCACCGACGAGACGCCCGCCGCGGCGAGCGCCGCGAGCGAGGGGGCCCTTGGGGCCGCGCCGCTGACCGTCCTCGGTATGGGCCGTCTGATAGAAGCCGGGCTCGGATCGCCCGGCGGAACGCGGCGCCTGATCGAGCCCGAACGGGCTCGCATGCGGCCTGAAACTGATGTTGTCCGCGTGCGGCTGCGCCCGCGCGAGCGGAATCGCGGCCGCGCAAAGCGCAACTGCCGTCCAACGTAAGAGGGTGTTGAAACTCCAATCCGCCATGATCGATTCAATCGCCCCCAAGCCCGGCACCGGGCGGTGCCGCACGCCATCCTTACCTGAAGGTCGTCGGAAGATTGGCTTTCGGGGGCCGCGTCCTGGTGTAATTTATGGGGCCCCCGGAAACGTGTCGAGGCAAAAAGTGTTAGGTGGGCGACGCCGTTGTAACGCGTTGTTACCGGTGGTGGTACTGTGGCGTCTTTTTCCTCAAACGTGGCGCGGCGGGCTGCCTCGATGAGCGCAGCATGCGTTCGTCGCCTGCCGTACGTCTCGTGGCCGCCCCATTCGAAAGGTCGTCATGCCCCGCCTGCCCTTCGTGATTCCCGATAACTTCACCCTCTCACTCATCGGCACGGTCGCGCTGGCGAGCGTCTTGCCCTGCCGCGGCGAAATCGCCGTCGCCGTGAACGTCGTCACGAATGTGGCGGTCGCGTTGCTCTTCTTTCTGCACGGTGCCAAGCTCTCGCGCGAAGCCGTGATCGCGGGCGCCACACATTGGCAATTGCATCTACTCGTGCTGGCGAGCACCTTCGTGCTCTTCCCGCTGCTCGGCCTGGCGCTGAAGCCGCTCATGGCGAGCTTCGTCACGCCGACGCTCTATATGGGCGTGTTGTTCCTCTGCACGTTGCCCTCCACCGTCCAATCGTCGATTGCGTTCACGTCGATCGCAAAGGGCAATGTGCCGGCTGCCGTTTGCGCGGCATCGGCCTCGAGCCTGATCGGCATTTTCGTCACACCGGCACTCGTCAGCCTCGTGCTCACGCATCAGACGAGCGCCTCCCGCTCAGCCTGGCATACCGTCGGCGATATCGTGCTGCAACTGCTCGTGCCATTCGTTGCGGGGCAACTGTTGCGCCCGGTTATCGGCCGATGGCTCGATCGCAATCGGCGCGTACTGCGATTCGTCGATCAGGGATCGATTCTGCTGGTCGTCTATATGGCGTTCAGCGAGGCGGTAATCGAGGGACTCTGGCATCACCTGTCCGCAGGCACGCTGGCCGCGCTATTACTCGTCAATGGCGCACTGCTCGGCGCCGCACTCGTCATTACGGCCTGGACCGGCAAGGCCTTACGATTCGACCGCGCCGATCGCATCACCCTCATCTTTTGCGGTTCGAAAAAAAGCCTGGCCTCGGGCATTCCAATGGCGAAGGTCATCTTTTCGGCTCAAGCGGTCGGCGCGATCGTGCTTCCGCTGATGCTCTTCCATCAGATGCAGCTCATGGTGTGTGCCGCGCTGGCTCAACGCTGGGGCCATCGCCATGCTCAAACCGCGGAGCGGCCGGCCGACGCGCCTTGAACGCGCCAGCGCCATAGCGGCGCTATTCGTCATATCAAATAAAAAATATAATCGAATGGAATAGGTCGATGCCGTCGTGCGGCATAACCCGGCCGAATGCAAACGGCAAACGTTTGCAATTGTTTGCAATTCGGCTGCGATTATTACGGCCCGAAAACGGCGGATTCCGGCAAACTCTTTTGCCGACATGGATATCCCGCCGCGGGTACCGCGCAGGCGCCCCTGTCATACCGCACACGATGCGGCGCAGCATTTTCCCGTCGGGTTACGGAATATCGTAAAAATCATCGCGCGGCATATTGGACGATATTAGAATGGCGTCTGCGAGCGGGGGGCGCTTTCCAAAAACGCCGCAGTTGCACTTTCAAGAGAGAAAATAAATGAGCAGCGAGGACCAGACTGACGAGGACCGTCAGGGCACGGCTCATTGGCCTCGTCGCAAGAGACGCTGGCGGGGATGGCGCGCCACGACGATCGACACGTCCGATGACACTCCGTCGTTCGACGATTACGCCGCGGAACGCCTGTGGTCATTCCTGTGCGCGCAGTTGGGAACGGCGCTGTTCGGTTATGTGGCGTTCGTTGCCGGCGACATCTGGCTGCGCCATCACAGCGGCCACGCCGCGGCTGGGTGGCCCGGCGTTCTGAGCGAGCTGGGCGCGCTGCCCGCGATGCCGATTGCCGCCGCGCTCGTGGTTGCATGGAGCCGGCGCGGCGCGTTGCGCGCGAGCATCGCCGCGCTCGTCGCCATTGCCGCGCTCGAAGCCGGACTCGCCTGGCATGTCCTGCAATGGGGCCCGCACGCCCAGTTGCTCCTGCCCGCGTTCGTACTGATTCCGCTGACGTTCAGTCCGGTATTGCTGCGCCGCTGGGATTTCGCGGCCGCCACCGTGCTCTCCATGGCCGGCCCGCTGGTACTCGTGCAGTGGGGCGCGCCCTCGGCGGGAGAGCGGTTCGGGCTGATCCTTTCGATGTTCGTCGCCGTTTGCACGAGCCTCGTCGCGAATCTCTTCGCGCTGCGCTCGCAAAAAAAGAGCTTCCGGCTCGAACAGCAGTTGCGAGCGTTCGCCGACATGGATGAACTGACTCAACTGCCGCGCAGGCGTCGTGTCTTCGAATTGGGTCGGCGCATACTGCAGCGCGCGGAACGCCATCGTCAGCCGTTCTCGGTCCTCTATATCGATGCCGACCACTTCAAATCGGTCAACGACCGGTTCGGCCACGAAGCGGGCGATCGGGCGCTGCGCCTGGTCTCGCGCGCGATCCAGGACGGTCTGCGGCCGAACGACGTCTGCGGCCGCTTCGGCGGCGAGGAATTCGTCGCGCTGTTGCCGAACACCGACCGGGACGATGCGGCGCGCGTCGCCGAACGGCTGCGCAAACGCGTCGAGGAGATGCGGCAGTTCGAGGTTGCGCTGACGATCAGCGTTGGCGTGGCGCAACACCTGCCGGGCGAACAGATCGACCGCGTGATCCGGCGCGCGGATGCGGCGCTGCTCGATGCGAAAGGCAGCGGACGCAATCGTGTGGTGATCGCGCCGCATCCGTCCGATACAGACCCAACCGCCGGCATCGCGAAAGACGCCAGCCGCGTATCGGGCGCGCCACGCGAAGCTCAGACGGCGATACAGCGGCAGGAACTCGCCGCTGAGTGACGCCGAATTCGGCGAAGGGCGCATCCAGGCGCAAATGGATGCCGATGCGAGGCGAACACGCAGCGGACAGGCGATATCACCGCCTCCCGCAAGCGTCGCACCAGCGCAGTGCATCGCTTCATAAAAAATTCACTTAACTATCAAGTGGCTGCGTCGTTAAGTCGATGGTCCCTCTACTACGGCCGTCGCCCTGCCATGTCATCCCGTCTTCCGTCGTTCTCGAGCGCTCCGAAAGTCGCTGAACTCATCGAGGCGCGCGCCCTTGCCGCCGTATTTCAGCCCATCGTCGATTTCGACGGCGGCACTATCCTCGGCTACGAAGGCCTCATCCGCGGTCCTGCCGGCACGCCGCTCGAGTCGCCGGGCGCGCTGTTCGCGCAAGCCGCGCGCGAGGGACTCTCGGTCAGGCTCGAGCACGCGGCGGCCGAAACCTGCGTGGCCGCGTTCGCCGCGCTCGGTTGCGAGGGCAAGCTCTTCTTGAACTTCAGCGCCGAAGCCATCGTCTCGCTCGGCCAGACGCGCGAGCGCACGGCTGAACTGCTCGGCCGATACGGGATGCCGATCGAGCGGCTCGTGCTCGAGTTGACCGAGCAATGCGCGATCGAAAACGTCGCGGGATTCGAGCCCATCGTGGCAGCCTTGCGCGAGACCGGAGCGCAATTCGCGCTCGACGATTACGGCACGGCCAATGCCAGCATGAATCTCTGGGTGCGGCTACAGCCCGATGTCGTCAAGATCGATCGCTTTTTCATCGACGACATCGCCAACGATCCGCTCAAGTTCGAAGCGGTCCGTGCCATGCAGCATTTCGCGGGCGCGAGCGGCGCGCGCCTCGTGGCCGAGGGAATCGAAAACGAGGCCGATCTCATCGTGGTACGTGATATGGGTATCGCGTTCGGACAGGGCTACTTCTTCGGCCGGCCCGCGGCGCGGGCGCAAAGGCGCCTCGCCGAACCGGCGCGCGAAGCGCTCGCGGCCGGGCATATCGCGGTCTTTCCCCGCGCGACGCGCAGTCAGTTGCCCGGTTCGCCCTCCGGCGGCGTCGCGGCAGCGAAGATGCTGGTGCCGGCGCCCGCGGTGCCGCGCAGTGCGACCAACAACGATGTACTCGAACTGTTCAACCGGCTGCCTGCGCTGCATGCGCTCGCCGTCGTCGAAAACGACGAGCCGATCGCGCTCGTCAACCGCCGCGGCTTCATGGACCGCTATGCGCTGCCCTACCACCGCGAGCTCTTCGGCAAACGGCCGTGCCTGCTGTTTGCGAACGCCGCGCCCGTCGTCATCGAAAAATCGATGACCGTCGAGCAGATGGCCAAGCTGCTGGCGAGCGACGATCAGCGCTACCTGGCCGATGGCTTCGTCATTACGGACCAGGGCAAATATCTGGGCCTCGGCACCGGCGAAAGCCTCGTGCGTGCCGTGACGGAAGTCCGCATCGAAGCGGCGCGCTACGCGAATCCGCTCACCTTCTTGCCGGGCAATATTCCGATCAGCTCGCACATTGCCCGCCTCGTCGAGCATCGAGTCGAATTCCACGCGTGCTACGTCGATCTGAACCACTTCAAGCCGTTCAACGACCGGTACGGCTATTGGCATGGCGACGAAGTACTCAAGTTCGCCGCGGCCGTGCTCGCCAAGGCCTGCGATCCGACGCGCGATTTTCTCGGACACGTTGGCGGAGACGATTTCCTGATTCTGTTTCAGAGCGAGGATTGGCGCGAGCGTGCCCACGCGGCGATCGCCGCGTTCAACGAGGGCGCGCTCGGTTTTTATGCGGACGAGGACCGCGCGGCCGGCGGCATTCAAGGCGAGGACCGGCGCGGCAATCCAACGTTTTTCGGCTTCGTGACGATGGCGATCGGCTGTGTGCGCGTGTGGCCCGCGGCGCCCGATCTCGCACGTTACGGCAGCGAAGAGATCGCCTCCGTCGCCGCTCTCGCCAAACATCGGGCGAAACAGGAGCCGAGCGGCTTTTTCCTGATCGATGTCGACGAAGGCGCGGCAACGTTGCACTTGCATGAGCACGCCCTCGGCACGGCGCGCACGGCCGCAACGATGAACTGAGCGCCGCGCGGCGGCGCCGCTCGCTCACCGAACCGCCCTGTTTAGTTGTTTTTACTAAACTACAGAATGTTCTGATCTGCCCTACCCGACTGGCTTTCGAGGGACTTCCACGACATCCGTGGCCGCATTTTCGCGATTTTTACTATACAATCGCCGGAACTCGGGATCGCAGGAATCGAAAGCGCAGCACCATGAGCACGACCATTCGCGATATCGCCCGCGCGGCAAACGTGTCGATCGGCACTGTCTCGCGGGCCCTCAAGAACCAGCCTGGTTTGTCGGAAGCCACGCGGGCGCGCGTCGTCGAGACGGCACAGCGCCTCGGCTATGACGCTGCGCAGTTGCGCCCGAAAATCCGGCGCCTGACCTTCCTGCTGCACCGGCAGCACAACAATTTCGCCGCAAGCCCGTTTTTCTCGCATGTCTTGCACGGCGTGGAGAACGCCTGCCGTGCGCGCGGTATCGTGCCTTCCCTGCTGACGGCGGGGCCGACGGAAGACATCGGCGAGCAGTTGCGCCTGCACGCACCGGATGCGATCGCGGTAGCCGGCTTCGTCGAACCGGAAACGCTTGCGGCGCTCGTCGCGATGGACCGGCCGCTCGTGCTGATCGACCTGTGGGCGCCGAATCTGCGCTCAGTCAATCTCGATAACGGCGCGGGCGCCGCGCTGGCAATGCGACATCTGTTCGCCATGAACCGCACGCGCGTAGCATTCATCGGCGGCTCGCTCGCCCATTACAGCATTGCCCAGCGCGCGCTCGGCTATCGCCGGGCCTTCTTCGAGGCGGGGCTGCTCTTCGATCCATCCCTCGAAGCGACGATCGACGCGAGCCTCGCGCCGGATATGGCGGCGGCCCAGGCGATGCAGCGTCTGCTCGACACGCACACCGGGGCCGAACGGCCGAACGCGGTTTTCGCCTACAACGACGTGGCGGCGCTGGCCGCGATGCGCGTGTGCCTGGCTCGCGGCTTGCGCGTGCCGGACGATATTGCGATCGTCGGGTTCGACGATATTCCCGCGTCGGCCCACGCCGCCCCGCCGCTCACGACTGTCGCCGCCGACAAGGAGGCGCTTGGCGTGCGCGGAGTCGAACTGCTGCTCGACGATGCCCCCGGGGAAACCGACGTCCGCCTGCCCGTCGAACTCGTCGTGCGTGCAAGCAGCGCGGGCGCGGCAGCCTCCCATGACCCGCACGTGGCGCGAACCGCCGTGGCTCCAACGGAAACGACACCATGACGAAGCTACCCAACGCCGGTAAAACGACAAAGCCCGCGAACATGCTGTTCGGCCCCATCCATACGAACTCGACGGTCCCGCCCGTCGATGATTTTCGCGATCGTGAATTCCTGCTCGGACATGTTGCCGATACGCTCGCGTTCTATGCGCCTTCGGCACACGATCCTTCCGGCGGCTTTTATCACTACTTCAAGGACGACGGCACCGTCTACGACCGCACGACGCGCCACCTCGTCAGCAGTTGCCGCTTCGTCTACAACTATGCGATGGCCTATCGCCACTTCGGCGATCCGCAATACCTCGACTATGCGCGTCATGCACTCGCTTTCCTGCGCGATGCGCACTGGGACGCCGAGCATGCGGGGTACGACTGGGAAATCGAATGGCGCCATCGAGAGAAGCGCACACTCGACGGCACGCGGCACTGCTATGGGCTCGCGTTCGTGCTGCTCGCGCAGTCGCACGCCGCCGCGGCCGGCATCGAGGAGGCTCGCCGCCAGGTCGCGGAAACGTTCGAGCTGATGGAGCGGCGTTTCTGGGACCCGGCCGCCGGCCTCTACGCCGACGAAGCCACCCCCGACTGGCATGTCTCCACCTACCGCGGCCAGAACGCGAACATGCACGCAACCGAGGCGCTGCTCGCGGCCTACGAGGCGACGGGCCATCTCGTCTATCTCGATCGGGCCGAGCGCATTGCGACGAATATCACCCAGCGCCAGGCGAAGCTTTCGCATAGCCTCGTCTGGGAGCATTTCCACGCCGACTGGTCCGTCGACTGGCACTACAACGAAGACGACAGCTCGAACATTTTCCGTCCCTGGGGCTTCCAACCGGGGCATCAGACCGAATGGGCGAAGCTGCTGCTGATACTCGAGCGGCACCGCCCGCTGCCGTGGCTGCTGCCGCGCGCGGTGGAGCTTTTCGACGCCGCGCTGACGCACGCCTGGGACGACGAGCACGGCGGCCTGTGCTACGGCTTCGCACCCGACGGCACCGTTTGCGATCACGACAAGTACTTCTGGGTGCAGGCTGAGACGCTCGCCTCGGCGGCGCTCTTGGGCCAGCGTACGGGCAGCGAGCGCTTCTGGGACTGGTACGACGAGATCTGGCGCTACAGCTGGACGCATTTCGTCGATCATCGCCACGGCGCGTGGTACCGCATCCTGACGTGCGACAACCGCAAGTACAGCGACGAGAAGAGTCCGGCCGGGAAGACCGACTATCACACGATGGGTGCCTGCTACGAAGTGCTGAACGCACTCGATGACGGACAGACGCCCCCTCAACCGGACGAACGTTCATGAGCACACCCCACGCCGCCGGTCTCCCGCTTTTCGTCAGCGCGGGCGATATCCTCACCGATCTCGTACGCGAACGGGATTCGCGTTGGCTCTCGCATCCGGGCGGGGCGGGCTGGAACGTCGCACGCGCGGTGGCGCGGCTCGGCGTGCCGAGCGCGTTCGCCGGTGCGATCGGCTCCGATTGTTTTTCGGACGAGCTCTGGCAGGCGAGCCTCGACGCCGGACTCGACATGCGCTTCATCCAGCGCTCCCAACGCCCGCCTCTGTTGGCCATCGTCCATCAGGCACACCCGCCCGCGTACTTTTTCATCGGCGAGGCCAGCGCCGATCTGGCATTCGATCCCGCACGCCTGCCCGAGGGCTGGAGCGCGGCCGCACAGTGGGCGCACTTCGGCGGAATCAGCCTCGCACGCCAGCCGCTCGCGGCCACGCTTGTCGCGCTCGCGGCGGATTTGCGCGCTCGCGGCGTGAAAATCAGCTTCGATCCGAACTATCGCAACCTGATGGAGCACGGCTATCGTCCCACGCTCGAAACGATGGTCGGACTGGCCGATCTCGTCAAAGTGTCGGACGAGGATCTGCGGTGCCTGTTCGGCACCGACGAAGACTCGGCGCTCGCCAGCCTGCGCGCGATGAACCCGCAAGCCGCGATTCTCGTCACGCGCGGGCCGCATACCGCCACGTTCCTCGCCGGGGGCGAAACGATCGAGGCAGCGCCGCCGCGCGTCGAAGTCGTGGACACGGTCGGCGCCGGCGACGCCTCGATCGGCGGTTTTCTGTTCAGCACGATGCGCTGGCCTCAGCGCAGCGGGCGCGAGCATCTGTCGTTCGCGCTGGCCGCCGGGGCGGCGGCGTGCGGGCATGCGGGAGCGCATTCGCCGACGCTCGACGAGGTGGTCGCGCTCATGCCCGCGCAGTAGCGGCCCAAAAGGCCCGCTGGCCATCGAAACGGGTCGTCCAACGCGTGCTAGGATGCAACAGCATCCACTCCAAATGAAAGGAGCGGCATCATGGACGACGTGACCTACACCAAGGGCATCTATACGGCGACGGCTGCCGTGCGACCGCTCGACAACGGGCAATTCCAAGGCGTCGTATCACTGGCCCGCGACGACGCTACGGCTCCCGAGACGACGGCTTACGAGGTGGAAGCGCCAAGTCCGAGTGCTGTCGAAGCCCTCGAGGAGGCCAAGGCGCTCGCGCATCGCATCCTCGGCGAGCTCGAGTTCTAGCGAGTCGCTCTGGAGGGCGTGGCAGGTCGCCTCGCTTTGTAGGCCTGCTTATTTATAGGCCATGCTTCATGGACCGCTTCGCGAACACCCTTTTTCGTTCGCAGACCCCTTTTCCGGAACTCGCGCCTGGCCAGCGCGGCAGGAGGCGAACATGGTCGAACAACTCTATCTTTATGGCGTCTATTCGATTCACGTCCGTGCGATCGAGCTCGAGGGCGCCCGCTGGGACGCGGAGTACGAAATCCGCCACCAGGACAAACCGGTGCAGAAGTGGACGACGGTCGGCGGCGACAGCGGCTATGCGACCGAAGACGAAGCGATCGACGCCGCCCACAAGCGCGCCGTGACCGACATCGAGCATGGCGCCGGCGTGCCGAAGCCCAAAGCGTTCCCCTGATCGGCAATCGCGCGGCACCGTGTTACGCTCGGGCCGCATCCACTCCGAGGCCCGCGCGAATGCCAGCCAATACGTCAGCACGCAACGGAACGACCGCTTCGCAAGAGGCGCCGGCGGGCCGCGCGCGCCAAGCGTCGGCAGGCGCCCCGGAGAGCGCCGGCGTGCGCGCGCGCCGCGGCCGCATCTTACGCATGCAAACCGGAAACACGGTGGTATCGCACGGTCTGCCCGATCACGATCTGCACGATATCTATCACCGCGCATTGACGGCGAGCTGGCCCATGTTTTTCATGTCCCTCGCCGCTTTCTTCGTACTCCTGAATACGGTTTTCGCGAGCCTTTATCTGCTCGGTCACGAGCCCATCGCCAATCAGTCTCCAACCGGGTTTCTCGGCGCGTTCTTTTTCAGCGTGGAGACGCTCGCGACGGTCGGCTATGGCGATATGCACCCGCAGACGACCTATGCGCACCTGATCGCGACGCTCGAAATATTCACCGGCATGTCGAGCATCGCGTTGGCGACGGGCCTGATCTTCGTGCGCTTCTCGCGCCCTCGCGCGCGCATCATGTTCGCGCGCTACGCAGTCGTGCGCCAGCTCGACGGCCGGCTCACGCTGATGGTCCGCGCCGCCAATGCGAGGCAAAACGTCATAGTCGAAGCGGGTGCCAAACTGCGCCTCATGCGCTACGAGACCACCCCGGAGGGCTACTCGCTCTGGCGCATTTCGGATCTCGCGCTCCTGCGCGATCGCCATCCGATCTTCCTGCTCGGCTGGGTGTTGATGCATGTGATCGACGAGTCGAGCCCGCTTTACGGCGCAACGGCCGAGAGCCTCGCCGCGTCCCGCGCCTCGCTGCTGATTCACATCGAAGGGTCGGACGAAACCACGACGCAATCGATGCAAGCGCGCTATACGTGGCCGAACGAACAGATTCTCTGGGACCATCGATTCGTCGATCTGCTCCAGGACGACGAACGCGGCGTCCGCCATATCGATTACACGCACTTTCACGAGGTCGTCCCCATCGAAGACGGCGACGACGCGCCCGCGGGCTCGGCACAAGTCAGAAGTTGAATTCACTCCTATCCCGATCTATTCGGGCAGAAATTCGCACGATAAGCGCCACCGGCGCGCGATAAAGCAAAAACTCTCCACTATTGCCGCGAAAGAATGGAGGCTTGGCCCTGGCGCGACGCCGCGTCGCGGGCCTGCCGCCTGCGCACGTACCGCGCGGCGCAATAACTGGAGACACCCGTCATGACCGCGCGCCTGGCCCTCGAGGGCACCCCCGCCCTATCCGAATATCGGCTCACCGATAACCTGAGCGCCACGCAGGGCCGCATCTTTCTGACCGGAACGCAGGCTCTCGTGCGGCTGATGTTGATGCAGCGGCGCCTCGACCGGGCACGCTCGCTCGAGACGGCCGGCTTCGTGAGCGGCTATCGCGGCTCGCCGCTGGGCATGGTCGATCAGCAGATGTGGAAAGCGAAGAAGCTGCTCGACGCGGACGACATCCGCTTCCTGCCCGCGATCAACGAGGAACTCGGCGGCACAGCGGTGCTCGGCACGCAGCGTGTGGAAGCCGACGAAGCGCGCACCGTCGACGGCGTCTTCGCGATGTGGTACGGCAAGGGGCCCGGCGTCGACCGCGCCGGCGACGCCCTCAAGCACGGCAACGCGTACGGCTCGTCGCCGCATGGCGGCGTGCTGGTCGTGGCCGGTGACGACCATGGCTGTGTGTCGTCGTCGATGCCCCATCAAAGCGACTTCACGATGATGTCGTGGCAAATGCCGATCGTGAATCCGGCGAACGTTTCGGACATGCTCGAATTCGGCCTCTACGGCTTCGCGCTGTCGCGCTTCTCGGGCGCCTGGGTCGGTTTCAAGGCGATTTCGGAGACCGTCGAATCGGGGTCGACCGTCGATCTCGATGCACTCACGACGCAGTGGAACGCGCCGGTCGACTTCACGCCGCCCGCCGATGGCCTGTACAACCGGTGGCCCGATCTGCCGAGTCTCGCCATCGAGGCACGGCTCGCGGCGAAGCTCGACGCGGTGCGAGCCTTCGCGCGCGTCAACAGCATCGACCGATGGATCGCGCCGAGCCCGCATGCCACCGTCGGCATCGTCACGTGCGGCAAAGCGCATCTCGATCTCATGGAAGCACTGAGAAGGCTCGACCTCACCGTCGAGGAGCTCGAGGCCGCCGGCGTGCGGATCTATCAAGTCGGTCTCTCGTTTCCGCTCGAAACGACGCGGCTCGATACGTTTGTCCAGGGCCTCGGCGAAGTCTTCGTCATCGAGGAAAAAGGCCCCGTGGTCGAACAGCAGATCAAGGAACACCTTTTCAACCGCGAGGCGGATACGCGCCCCCTCGTGATCGGCAAACGCGATGCGGGCGGCGCCCCGCTGCTACCGGCGACAGGCGAATTGCGGCCCTCGCGCGTGCTGCCGCATTTCGCTCAATGGCTCGCTCGCGTCAAGCCGGCGCTCGACAGGCGCGAGCGCGTGGTCGATCTCGTCGCGCCGCAGATTCTCTCGAATGCCGCCGATGCCGTGAAGCGCACGCCCTACTTTTGCTCGGGTTGCCCGCACAATACGTCGACGCGCGTGCCCGAGGGCTCGGTCGCGCAAGCCGGCATCGGCTGCCACTTCATGGCTTCCTGGATGGAGCGCGATACGACGGGGCTCATTCAAATGGGCGGCGAAGGGGTGGACTGGGCCTCGCACTCGATGTTCACGAAGACGCGCCACGTCTTCCAAAATCTCGGCGACGGCACCTATTTCCACTCCGGCATCCTCGCCATCCGGCAGGCGGTTGCCGCGAATACGAACATCACCTACAAGATTCTCTACAACGATGCGGTCGCGATGACGGGCGGTCAGCCCGTGGACGGCAGTATCTCGGTACCGCAGATTGCGCGGCAGGTCGAAGCGGAAGGCGTGTCGCGTTTCGTCGTCGTCTCGGACGAGCCGCACAAGTACGACGGGCACCATGCGCTCTTTCCCAAGGGGACGACGTTTCACGATCGCAGCGAGCTCGATGCCGTGCAGCGGATGTTGCGCGAGATCGAAGGCGTGACCGTGCTCATCTACGATCAGACCTGTGCGGCCGAGAAGCGGCGGCGGCGCAAGAAGGGCGAGTATCCCGATCCCGACCGGCGCCTGTTCATCAACGAGGCCGTCTGCGAAGGCTGCGGCGACTGCGGGGTGCAGTCCAACTGCCTGTCCGTCGAACCTGTCGAGACGCCGCTCGGCCGCAAGCGCCGCATCGACCAGTCCTCTTGCAACAAGGACTTCTCGTGCGTCAACGGCTTTTGCCCGAGCTTCGTCACCGTGCTCGGCGGCAGACTCAAAAAGGCCGCGGGCATCGCGTTCGACGAAGCTTCGCTGGCCCGGCGCGTCGATGCGTTGCCGCAGCCGGGCGCGGCGCTCGGCGACGCGCCTTACGATATTCTCGTCACGGGCGTGGGCGGGACCGGCGTCGTGACAGTGGGCGCCCTCATCAGCATGGCCGCGCATCTCGAGGGCAAGAGCGCATCCGTGCTCGATTTCATGGGCTTCGCGCAAAAAGGCGGCGCCGTGCTCTCGTATGTGCGCTTTGCCGCGCGCGATGCGTTCCTCAATCAGGTGCGCATCGATACGCAGCAAGCCGACGTACTGCTGGCCTGCGACATGGTCGTGGGCGCGAGCCCGGATGCGCTGCAAACGGTGCGGCACTCGCGCACGCGGATCGTCGTCAACACGCATGCCATTCCGAATGCCGCGTTCGTGCGCAACCCCGATGCGAGTCTCGAGAGCGAGGCACTGCTGGCCAAGATGCGACACGCCGCGGGCAGCGAATTCATGTCCACGTGCGATGCACAAAGCGTCGCGGCCAGGTTCCTGGGCGACACCATCGGCGCGAATATCCTGATGCTCGGCTTTGCCTGGCAACTCGGACTCGTACCGGTCTCGCTCGCGGCACTCATGCGCGCGATCGAACTCAACAACGTCGCGGTGCCGATGAACCGGCTCGCGTTTTCGATCGGGCGCCTCGCGGCTGGCGACCCGGCCGGACTCGACGCGTTATGGGACGAGCGGCACGCGCCACGCGGTGCTCGCTCGCATGGCTTCTCGACCGATGAGGCCGCCGATGGGGCTGCCGACTCCACCGCCGCACTCGATGCGCTCGTTGCCGATCGCGAAGCGCGGCTCGCGGCGTACGGCGGTGCCCGCTATGTCGAACGCTACCGCGCCCTCGTCGGGCTCGCGCGCGAAGCCGACGCCCGCGCCCCGGGCGCACGCATCGCGCAGGCGGTAGCCACGGCGTTTTATCGCCTGCTCGCAGTCAAGGACGAATACGAAGTCGCGCGGCTTTATCGCGATGCCGAATTTCGCGGCGCGCTCGAAGCGCAATTCGAAGGCAGCGCAGGCAAGGACTTCAAGATTCGCTTCAACCTTGCGCCGCCCGCACTTTCGAAGGCCAAGGCGGGCGGTGTGCCGCGCAAGATCGCATTCGGACAATGGTTGTGGCCGGTGTTCGGAGCGTTGGCTCGTTGCCGCGGGCTGCGCGGCACCGCGTTCGATCCGTTCGGCAGGACGCTCGAACGGCGCATGGAGCGTGCACTTGCTTACGACTACGAGCAAACCATGAAACGCGCATTTGCGATCGTCGGCACTGCGACGGCCGCCGACGTTGCGACGCTTGCCGGCCTTTACGCGCGGGTGCGCGGCTATGGCCACGTCAAGCTCGCGAATCTCGCGGCAATGAAACGCAGCGAGCGCGAGATCGCGGCCCGGCTGGCGATCGAGCCGGCAACGAGCCCCGACGTGCAGCGCGCGCTCGACGAAGCGCGCGGCGCTCGAGCGCTGCGGGGGATACCGGTGGTCGTCGCGGGGAAGTAGAGAGCGGCTTTCATTCCATCGAGGCTTCGTCCTCTACCCAGTCGATATCGCCGCACAGCACGCACAGCCGTTCGCCGATCCGGACGGCGAGCGAGATCGTGACGCAGGGCAACGCCTCGTTGATCGAAAGATAGGGCTTCGTCGCGTGGACGCGATCGGGCATTTCCATCGCCGCCCGAAAATACGGCCGGCGCATCCAGTTCGCGCCCTCGGCATCGGCAACCGGCATGAAACGCGCCTCTTGGCCCGGGCGATCCGCGCGCAGCACGATGTTGCGGCCCGCCTGGCGCCCTTCGGAATCGAGCAGAAAGCAGCGCGCGGCATGGTCGAGCGCCAGAAAATTCCAGCAAACCTCCTCCAACGGCTCGCCGGCCGCAATCCGTTCGCCGGCTCGCGCGAACGCGCGCAAATAAGGCGCGAGCCGCGCGGCACGGCGTCGCTCGCGCGATTCCGTCTCCGAGCGGTGATGCGCGGCGAGTTCCCCGACGCGCGCGGCAGCGTAGCCGCTATCGGCCGGGCCCGCAGCCGGCCTGCCGAAGTAAAAGCCCTGAACGAAATCGGCGTCGCTGGCGAAGGCGAGTTGCGCCTCGTGTTCGGTCTCGACACCCTCGATCAGCACGAGCTTGCCGGCTTCGTGCAACAACGCGACGAAGCCCGGCAGAATCGCGGCCGCCGGCGTGCGATGCGCCGCATGCGAAAGCATCATCCGGTCGATTTTGACGATGTCGGGATCGAGCTGCCACACGCGCTCGAGATTCGAATCGCCGGCGCCAAAGTCATCGAGCGCGATGAGGAACCCGAGTTCGCGAAAACGCCGCGCCTCCTCGGCGATGCGCTCGAAATCGTGTATCCGGTCCTCGTGGATCTCGAGCACGATGCGCCGCGGCGGCAAAGCGAGCCTCGATAGACTCGCGGCAAACGCGGCCGCATGGTAGGACTCGGTCAGCGCACCCGCATGCACATTCAGGAACAGCCACTCGCGCTCGGCACCGAGCATCTTGAAGTTCTCGAGGTGCAGCGCCATCGCGAGCCGGTCCACATGATGGAGCTCGCCTTGCCGCGACGCCTCGCCGAATACGTCGAGCGGCGGCACCGGACAATCGAAGGAGTCGTGCGCGCGCAGCAAACCCTCGTAACCCACCGCGCGCAAGTGAGCCAGGCTGAAGATAGGTTGAAATACGCTCGTGAAGGTCAGCTCGCGGTGCCGCAGCGCGTAACGCTGCAATCCGGAGACCATATCGAGTTCGAAACCGGCCGGCGGCGTCACCGGCGCGTCTTGCAACGCGCTCATCATGCGCGCCTCCGGCCGGCGTTTTCGATCGAAGTGAATGGGTTCATTGGGGGAGCTCCTCGGAATGATCTTATTGACGGCTACCGCCACCAAGCAAGCTCCGTGCGCAACCGCGCGGCATCCCGCAAACCGCGCCGCTCGCGCATCACGTCGGGGCACTGCGCGCACGACGCACCGCGAAGGTGCGCATTTCGCGCCATGCGCGTGCCTCGCGCGCGCTCAAAGCACCGGACCGGACGCGGCTTCGCGCCGCAACAGTGCATAGAGGATGATGGCCCCGAATGTCGCGGTCCCGATCCCGCCCAGCGCGAAACCGCCGAACTTCAGTGAGAAGTCGCCCGCGCCGAGTACCAGCGTGACGGCTGCGACGATGAGGTTGCGGTTGTCCGAGAAGTCGACCCGGTTCGCCACCCAGATCCGCGCACCCGTGACGGCGATGAGCCCGAAGACCACGATCGAGACGCCGCCGAGCACGGGCCCGGGTATCGTTTCGATCAACGCCCCGAACTTCGGCGAGAAGCCGAGCCCGATCGCAATGATCGCGGCGACGACGAACACGATCGTCGAATAGATCTTGGTGACCGCCATGACGCCTATGTTCTCGGCATAGGTGGTGACTCCCGTGCCGCCCGACATGCCGGACACGATCGTCGCCAGCCCATCGCCCACGAACGCGCGGCCAATGTAACGGTCGAGGTTCTGCCCGGTCATCGCACTCACGGCCTTGATGTGCCCAAGATTCTCGGCAACGAGGATCACCGCGACCGGCGCGATCAGCAGCATGGCGTGCGGGTCGAAGACCGGCGAGCGGAAATGCGGCATGCCGAACCAGGCCGCATTGGCCACGCTCGCGAAGTCGATCGGCCGGCCGATGCCCATGCCATTGGCGAGCACCGCGTAGAGCGCGTACGCAGCGATGAGGCCGACGAGAATCAGCAGCCGCTGCACCATGCCGCGCGCGAACACAGCGACGATGCCAACGCACAGCACCGTGACGAGCGCCATCCACGAATCGAAGGCCGACGTGCTGACACCTCTCACGGCGATCGGTGCGAGGTTCAGGCCGATGACCGCAACAACGGCTCCGGTGACGACCGGGGGCATCAGCGTTTCGATCCAGCGCGTGCCGATGGCCGCGACGATCAGGCCGATGACGACATAAGCCGCGCCACAGGCAACGATGCCGCCGAGCGCCACAGGAATGTTCGGATTCGGGCCGTGGCCAGCATAGGCCGTTACCGCGATGACGAGCCCGATGAACGAAAAGCTGGAGCCGAGATAGCTCGGCACACGTCCGCCCACGAGCACGAAAAAGAGCAGCGTGCCGATGCCCGACATGAAAATGCAGAGATTCGGATCGAAGCCCATCAGCAGTGGCGCAAGCACCGTAGAGCCGAACATGGCGACGACGTGCTGTACGCCCATTGCGATCGTCTGCGGCCATGCGAGCCGTTCGTCGGGCCCGACGATACGGCCTTCGACGGCACGCGGCGCGAGGCGCCAGCGCGGGAAATAGGAATCGGCCATGCTCGTGGGGCTCCTTTTTATATCGGCGTCGACGCGCCGCGCAAACAGCGCCAACAGCGCCGCCTGTTGGTGGAATCACGCGCGAGTTTAAGGAGGGCCGGTTGCCCTGGCAAGCTGTGCGCCGTTCGAGGAAGCCCCGGTCTCGAGGCGCGCCGCCCCCTTCTCGACAGTCGGACCTCCTGCGGCGCGATGTCGCGATATGCCGCGCTTCGCCGCCAACGTTAGCGTCCTTTGATCTCGCTCAATACCCCCAACGCCACGAGGGCGACTATCACGCTGTGACATTTTCAATCCCGATCGAGCGCGCAAGGGACTGCAACGCGGGGAATGGGCGAGCGGCCCGCCCTCGCCTTCCGCGCGCGCCGCAACCCGGAGAGACTTCATGGGTATTGAATCGCCCCCCCTCGGCTCGCGACGAGGGCACACGCTCGAAATCTGGACGCCCGAGGACAAGGCGTTTTGGGAACGGGAAGGCGAAGCCATCGCGAAGCTCAACCTCTGGATCTCCGTTCCCGCGCTCTTCCTGGCGTTCGCGATCTGGCAGGTATGGAGCGCCGTCGCCGTGCAATTGCCGCTGCTGGGCTTCACTTATTCGACGAATCAGCTCTTTTGGCTCGCCGCGGCACCCGCGCTCTCCGGCGCGACGCTACGGATCTTCTACTCGTTCATGGTGCCCATCGTCGGCGGCCGGCGCTGGACCGCGGTCTCCACCGCGTCGCTGTTGGTTCCCGCGATCGGCATCGGCTTTGCCGTGCAGGACAACACGACGAGCTATCCCACCATGCTCATCCTCGCGCTCTTGTGCGGCTTCGGAGGCGGCAACTTCAGCTCGAGCATGGCCAACATCAGCTTCTTCTTTCCACGCGAGCGCAAGGGTTCCGCGCTCGGTGTGAATGCCGGCCTCGGCAATCTCGGCGTATCGGTGGTGCAGTTCTTGAGCCCGCTCGTGGTGACGGCCGGCATCTTCGGCGTGTTCGGCGGCGCATCTCAAACCATCGTGAAGAACGGTTTGATCGCTCAAGTCTGGATCCAGAACGCGGCATTCGTCTGGGTGCCCTGGATCGTGATCGCGGCTATCGCAGCCTGGTTCGGCATGAACGATCTGGCCGATGCAAAAGCATCGTTCGCCGCGCAAGCCGCAATCTTCCGCCGAAAGGACAACTGGCTGATGTGCGTACTCTACCTCGGCACGTTCGGCTCGTTCATCGGTTATGCCGCCGGCTTTCCGCTGCTCATCAAAAGCCAGTTCCCGGGCATCAACGCGCTTGCCTACGCATGGCTGGGCCCGCTGATCGGTGCCTCGATCCGCCCATTCGGCGGCTGGCTGGCCGACAAGCTCGGCGGTGCGCCGGTCACGTTGTGGAACTTCGTCGTCATGGCATGCGCGGTAGGCGGGGTGCTCTACTTCCTGCCGTCGGGGCCCTCGGGCGGCAGCTTCGCCGGGTTCTTCGTCAGCTTCCTCGTTCTCTTCATGACCTCGGGCATCGGCAACGGGTCGACGTTCCGCATGATTCCCGTCATCTTCCAGACGCTCAAGCTGCGCGAGGTGAATGCATCCGATCGCGAAGCCGTGCTGCACGCCACGAAGGAAGGCAACACCGAGGCTGCCGCAACGCTCGGATTTTCGGCGGCCATCGCCGCATACGGCGGCTTTTTCATCCCGAAGAGCTATGGCACATCGCTCGCGCTGACGGGCGGCCCCGAAGCGGCGCTCTATGTGTTCATCGGCTTTTACGCCATCTGCATCGCCGTGACCTGGTGGCGCTATGCGCGCCGTAACGCGCCGATGCCTTGTTGAAACGACGGATTGCCCACAAATGAGCCACTTTCTCGATCGCCTCAATCATTTCGCACTGCCGAAGGAATCCTTTTCCGACGGACACGGGGTCACCACCGGTGAGGACCGCACGTGGGAGGACGCCTATCGCAACCGCTGGTCGCACGACAAGATCGTGCGCAGCACGCACGGCGTCAACTGCACGGGTTCGTGCTCATGGAAGATCTATGTCAAAGGCGGGATCGTCACATGGGAAACGCAGCAGACCGACTATCCGCGCACCCGCTGGGACATGCCCAACCATGAACCGCGCGGCTGCGCGCGCGGCGCATCGTACTCGTGGTACCTCTATAGCGCCAACCGCGTGAAGTACCCGATGGTCCGCGCCCGCCTGCTCGAGCGCTGGCGCGCCGCGCTGACGGTATGCCGCGACCCCGTCGACGCATGGGCCTCGATCGTCGAAGACGATGCGGCCCGTCGCGACTATCAAAAAGTACGCGGCATGGGGGGCTTTGCGCGCAGCAGCTGGGAGGAAGTCAATCGACTCGTTGCCGCCGCCAATGTCTATACGATCAAGCGGCACGGGCCCGACCGCGTGATCGGCTTTTCGCCGATCCCGGCCATGAGCATGGTCAGCTATGCCGCCGGCAGCCGCTATCTGAGCCTCATCGGCGGCGTATGCATGAGCTTTTACGATTGGTACTGCGATCTGCCGCCGTCGAGCCCGCAAGTCTGGGGCGAGCAGACGGACGTGCCCGAATCGGCCGACTGGTACAACTCGAGCTACATCGTCGCGTGGGGCAGCAATGTGCCGCAAACGCGTACGCCGGACGCGCACTTTTTCACGGAAGTCCGCTACAAGGGCACGAAGACCGTCGCGATCACGCCGGACTACAGCGAAGTCGCGAAGCTTTCGGACCTCTGGCTCCATCCGAAGCAAGGCACCGATGCGGCGTTGGCCATGGCGTTCGGCCATGTCGCGCTCAACGAATTCTATTTCAAGACCCGCAGCGCCTATTTCGACGACTACGCACGCCGCTACACCGACTTGCCGATGCTCGTGCTGCTTCGGTCGCGCACGCTCGAAGACGGCCGTACGGCGCTCGTGCCAGACCGCTACATCCGCGCGAGCGACTTCGACGGTTCGCTCGATCAAGCCAACCACCCCGAATGGAAGACGATCGCCTACGACACCGCCGGCCAGCCCGTGGTGCCGAACGGCGCCATCGGTTTTCGTTGGGGCGACGAGGGCCGGGACGATGCGGGCAAGTGGAATCTCGAGAACAAGGACGCGCGCGATGGACATGAAGTCAAGCTCAAGCTCTCTGTGCTCGAGAACGCGGACCAGGTGCCGGAAATCGCCGACGTCGCGTTTCCGTACTTCGGCGGCGTGAACTCGCCGCACTTTACCGCGAACGCACAGCAGGGGGACATCAATCTGGCGCGTGTGCCCGTCGCGCGTATGCGCCTCACGCAGGACGGCAAGGCGGTCGACGCGCTCGTCGCCACCGTGTTCGATCTGCAAGCCGCGCAATACGGCATCGATCGCGGCCTCGGCAGCGGCGCGGCCAGCTATGACGACAACGCGCCCTACACCCCCGCATGGGCCGAAGCGATCACGGGCGTGCCGCGCGAGCAGATCGTCACGGTGGCGCGCGAGTTCGCCGCTAACGCCGACAAGACGCAGGGCCGCTCGATGATCGTCATCGGTGCGGGCATGAATCACTGGTATCACGCCGATATGAACTATCGCGGCGTGATCAACCTGCTGATGATGTGCGGATGCATCGGCAAGAGCGGCGGCGGCTGGTCGCACTATGTCGGCCAGGAAAAGCTGCGTCCGCAAACGGGCTGGACCGCGCTCGCCTTCGCGCTCGACTGGATTCGCCCGCCGCGTCAGATGAACAGCACGAGCTTCTTCTACGCTCACACGGACCAATGGCGCTACGAGAAGCTCGGCGTCGACGAGATCGTGTCGCCGCTCGCCGACAAAGCGCAATTCGGCGGCAGCATGATCGATTACAACGTACGTGCCGAGCGTATGGGCTGGCTGCCGAGCGCACCGCAGCTCGATACCAATCCGTTGCAGGTTGCCAAGGATGCCGCCGCGTCGGGCATGGCGCCCGGCGACTATGTCGCGAAATCGCTGAAGTCCGGAGCCCTGCGAATGAGCTGCGAGGACCCCGACGCGCCGCAGAACTGGCCGCGCAACATGTTCGTCTGGCGCTCGAACCTGCTCGGCTCGTCGGGCAAGGGCCACGAATATTTCTGCAAGCACCTGCTGGGCACCGATAACGGCGTGCAAGGCAAAGACCTCGGCGCCGGCGATGCGAAACCTGCCGAAGTGCGCTGGCACGACGAGGCACCGCAAGGCAAGCTCGATTTGCTCGTCACGCTCGATTTCCGCATGAGCACCACCTGTCTCTATTCCGACATCGTGTTGCCCACCGCGAGCTGGTACGAGAAGAACGACCTCAATACGAGCGACATGCACCCGTTCATCCATCCGCTCTCAGCGGCCGTGGATCCGGTTTGGCAAGCCCGCTCCGACTGGGAGATCTACAAGGGCTTTGCCGAGGCCTTCAGCGACGTCTGCGTCGGCCATCTCGGCGTGGAAAAGGAAGTCGTGCTCACGCCGCTCATGCACGATACGCCCGGCGAGCTTGCCCAGCCATTCGACGTACGCGACTGGAAAAAGGGCGAATGCGAGTTGATACCGGGCAAGACCGCGCCGCAGGTCACCGTGGTCGAACGCGATTACCCGAATGTCTATAAGCGCTTCACCGCGCTCGGCCCGCTCATGAACCGCGTGGGCAACGGCGGCAAGGGGATCGCCTGGAAAACCGCCACCGAAGTCGAGCAGCTCGGCGAGCTGAACGGCGTGACGCTCGAAGAGGGCGTGACGAAAGGCATGCCGCGCATCGTCTCGGATATCGATGCCTGCGAAGTCATTCTGCACCTCGCGCCCGAGACGAACGGACATGTCGCCGTCAAGGCGTGGGAGGCGCTCACGAAAGCGACGGGCCGCGAACACAAGCACCTCGCGCTTTACCGCGAAGACGAGAAGATTCGTTATCGCGACATTCAGGCCCAGCCGCGCAAGATCATCAGCTCGCCGACCTGGAGCGGAATCGAAAGCGAAACCGTCAGCTACAACGCGGGCTATACGAACGTGCACGAGCTGATCCCCTGGCGCACGCTCACGGGCCGCCAGCAGTTCTATCAGGATCACCCGTGGATGATCGCGTTCGGGGAGGGGTTTTCGACCTACCGTCCGCCCGTCGATCTGAAGGCCACGGCCGGCATCAACGGCGTGAAGCCGAACGGCCATCCCGAGCTCGTGCTGAACTTCATTACGCCGCACCAGAAATGGGGCATTCACAGCACCTACAGCGACAACCTGCTGATGTTGACGCTCAATCGCGGCGGCCCCGTCGTCTGGATCAGCGAGGACGACGCCAGCCAAGCCGGCATCGAGGACAACGACTGGATCGAGGTCTTCAATGTGAACGGAGCGATCGCCGCACGGGCCGTGGTCAGCCAGCGTGTCAAACCCGGCATGGTGCTCATGTATCACGCGCAAGAAAAGATCATCAACACGCCGGGCTCGGAAATCACGGGAATACGCGGCGGGATCCACAACTCGGTGACGCGCATCGTGCTCAAGCCCACGCACATGATCGGCGGCTATGCGCAATTGAGCTACGGCTTCAACTACTACGGCACGATCGGCACGAATCGCGACGAGTTCGTGGTCGTGCGAAAAATGAGTCAGATCGACTGGCTCGATACGCCGCGTGACGAAGGCGCGAGCGGCGCGACGCAGCATCATGGAGACAAGCAATGAAAGTACGCGCACAAATCGGCATGGTGCTGAATCTCGACAAGTGCATCGGCTGCCACACCTGCAGCGTGACGTGCAAGAACGTCTGGACGAGCCGCCCCGGCATGGAGTACGCCTGGTTCAACAACGTCGAAACGAAACCGGGCATCGGTTATCCAAAGGAATGGGAGAACCAGGACAAATGGAATGGCGGCTGGGTGCGCCACGCCGACGGCTCCATCGCGCCGCGCCAGGGAGGCAAGTGGAAGGTGCTCATGCGCATCTTCGCGAATCCGAATCTGCCGCAGATCGACGACTATTACGAGCCGTTCACGTTCGACTACGACCATCTGCAAAGCGCGCCCGAGATGAAGGCCTCTCCGACGGCCCGCCCGCGCAGCCTGATCACCGGCCAGCGGATGGAGAAAATCGTTTGGGGGCCTAACTGGGAAGAGATTCTCGGTGGCGAATTCGCCAAGCGCAGCAAAGATCGGAATTTCGACGACATTCAGAAAGACATCTACGGACAGTTCGAAAACACGTTCATGATGTACTTGCCGCGGCTGTGCGAACACTGCCTGAACCCGGCGTGCGTGGCTTCGTGCCCTTCCGGCTCCATCTACAAGCGCGAGGAAGACGGCATCGTCCTCATCGACCAGGACAAATGCCGCGGCTGGCGCATGTGCGTATCGGGCTGCCCCTACAAGAAGATCTACTACAACTGGAAAAGCGGTAAGGCCGAAAAGTGCATCTTCTGCTATCCGCGCATCGAGGCCGGACAGCCCACCGTCTGCTCGGAGACCTGTGTCGGTCGCATCCGCTATCTGGGTGTGCTGCTCTATGACGCCGACCGCATCGAAGCGGCGGCCTCCGTCGAGAACGACCGCGATCTCTACGAGGCGCAGCTCGACGTCTTTCTCGATCCCAGCGATCCCAAAGTGATCGAGCAGGCGCGTAAGGACGGCGTGCCCGAGAACTGGATCCAGGCCGCGCGTATCAGCCCGGTCTACAAGATGGCGGTCGACTGGAAGGTCGCGTTGCCGCTGCACCCCGAGTATCGGACTCTGCCGATGGTCTGGTACGTGCCGCCGCTCTCGCCGATCACATCCGCGGCCAATGCCGGACACATCGGTGTGAACGGCGAGATTCCCGACGTCAACCAGCTGCGCATTCCGGTGCAATACCTCGCGAACCTGCTGACCGCGGGCGATACCGTGCCGGTCGTGCGCGCGCTCGAACGAATGCTGGCGATGCGGGCCTGGCAGCGCGGCAAGCATGTCGACGGCATCGAGAACCATGAGGCCCTCGCGCAGGCGGGTCTCAGCGTCGAGCAAGTCGACGAGATGTACCGCGTCATGGCGATCGCCAACTACGAAGACCGCTTCGTCATCCCCACCTCGCACCGCGAGTATGCCGAGAACGCGTTCGATGTCCGCGGAGGATGCGGATTCAGCTTCGGCAACGGCTGCTCGGAAGGTGTCGGCGAAACGAGCCTGTTCGGCGGCGCGAAGCGCCGGACGATTCCGATCAAGGCGGAGATCTGAGCGATGACCACTCTCGAGACCACCGCGAGCTGCGCAACGACGTTGCGCGCGCTCGCACGCTTGCTGAGCTATCCCGACGCGGCGCTGCGCGCCCACCTGCCCGAAATGCGCGCGGCGTTGCGCGACGAAGGCGCACTGCTCGACGGCCGGCTCGCGTCGATCGACGCGCTGATCGATCGCCTGGCCGGCAGTACCGGGCTCGATGCGGAAGCGGCATACGTCGATCTTTTCGATCGCGGGCGCCGCACCGCTTTGCACCTGTTCGAGCACGTGCACGGCGATTCGCGCGATCGCGGGCCGGCGATGATCGACCTCATCAAAACCTACGAGGACGCGGGGCTCGCGCTCGCATCGGACGAATTGCCCGATCATCTTTGCGTCGTGCTCGAATTCGCGTCGACGCAACCGCCCATTCAAGCTGCCGATTTTCTGCGCGAGATCGCGCACTTGCTGCGCGGCATTCATACCGCACTCGTCGAGCGGGACAGCGACTATGCGAGCGTGCTGGCCGCGCTCATCGAACTCGCCGGCGAATCGGCGGAGCCGGTCGTCCTCGCAAGCGAGCCGGCGCTCGACGACACATGGAGCGAGCCCGTTGCGTTCGGCGGCTGCTCGGTCGAAGGCCAATCCGCCAACCCGGATCGATCGCAGCCGATCCATATCGTGAAGACGCCGAACGCGGGCGGACACATGCCCCGCGCGCAAGGAGCCTGAGATGAGTCAAGCCGCCTATACCTTCTTTTTCAGCATCTATCCCTACATCTGCCTCGCCGTGTTCCTGCTCGGCTCGCTGTTCCGTTTCGACCGCGACCAATACACGTGGAAAAGCGATTCGTCACAGTTGCTGCGCGCGGGGCAGTTGCGCTGGGGAAGCAATCTCTTTCATGTCGGCATTCTGTTTCTGCTGTTCGGCCACACGGTCGGGCTCCTGACGCCTCATGCGCTCTACGAGTCGATGATCTCCGCGCAACAAAAGCAGATGCTGGCGATCCTCTCGGGCGGGATCGCGGGCTCGCTCTGCTTCGTCGGCCTCACGCTGCTCTTGCATCGAAGGCTTTTCGATCCACGCATCCGGTTGACGAGCCGCCGCACCGACATCGCGATCCTGGCGATTCTCTGGGTCCAGCTCGTGCTTGGCCTCGTCACGCTGCCTTTCTCCTATGCGGACCGCGAAACGGCGGGCACCATGCTGAGCCTTGCCAACTGGGCGCAGCATATCGTCACGTTGCGGCCCGATGCGAGCATGCTGAGCGGAGTCGAATGGCCGTTCAAGATTCATCTCGTGCTCGGCATGACGATCTTTCTGCTGTTTCCGTTCACGCGCCTCGTCCATGTCTGGAGCGGCTTCGGCACCGTGAGCTACGCATTCCGTCCCTATCAGCTCGTGCGCGCGCGGCGGCTCAACCTGCCGCGCGGCCACACGCGCTCGCAACACCGAATCTGAGAGGCAAGAGATGACGATCCCACAAAACGGCAAGGTGGCCACAGTCAACGGTGTCGCGCTTCATCTGCCCGGCGAAACGCTGAGCGCGGAGGTGCTCAGACAGCGCGCCTGCACCGAGCTCTTGCGCCAAGCCGCGATCGAAGCCGGCCTGCTGGGCGATGACGATTCCGCTCCGGTGGACGGTGCTATCAGCGTGGAAGCTACCGCGGCGATCGAAGCGTTGCTCGACGACGCGTTGCCGGCACAAGAACCTTCCGACGAGGCGTGCCGCCGCTATCACGCGGCGCATGCGCGCCGCTATGCCGTGGGCGCGCGCGTGCGAGCGCGGCATGTCCTGTTCGCGGTGACGCCGGGCGTCGATGTAGCGCAATTGCGTACGCGCGCCGAAGCATGCCTGCTCGATCTGCGCTGTCAGCCCGGCACGGACGATGGCCGATTCGCGCGCGCCGCCGGGCAATGGTCGAATTGCCCGAGCGGCGCCGAGGGCGGGAACCTCGGATGGCTGAGCGCCGAGGCATGCGCGCCCGAGTTTGCGCAGGAGCTTTTCGAAAACAAGGAAGTCGGCGTGCTCCCGCGGCTCGTGCTGAGCCGGTTCGGCTTTCACGTCGTCGAAGTGCTCGAGCGCGAGCCCGGCAACGAACCGCCGTTCGAGAGCGTACGCGCCGCCGTCGCGCAAACGCTGCGGCAGCAGAGCTTTGCAACAGAGCTGCGTCGCTACCTCGATCGGCTGGCGCAAGCGGCGACGCTCGAGGGACTCGAATTCGACGCTGAACTCAGCGACGTGAACGCGCCGCCGCTCTGACGCTCGCCGCCAGCTGTTCCTCGAGCGTTGCGGCACGCCGTTCGCCGCGGCGCGCGCGTCTTGCCTCGCGCCGCAGCAGCGCCGCAAATGCGGCCTCGTCGGCCTTCAGGCCGTGGCGCGTGCGCACCTTCGGCAACGTATGCAGCTCGCCGGCCTCGAACACTTCGAGCACGGCCGGATGGATGTAGCAGCGACGGCAAACGGCCGGCGTATTGCGCAGCGTCGCGGCGACTTCCTTCACGGTTTCGACGACATGGGTGCGCATGTGCCGCTCGCCCGGCTGCAGCTCGATGCGGCGCAGCGCACCGAGCGCCAGCACGCTGCCCGCCCACGTGCGATAGTCCTTCGCGGTGAAGTCCGCGCCGCTTGCTTCGCGCAGATAGTCGTTGATGTCCGATGAGCCGACGGGATGCCGCGCGCCGGCATCGTCAACGTACTGAAAGAGCTCATGCCCCGGCAAATCGAGGCACTTGCGCACGATACGCGCGAGGCGCGGGTCTTCGACATCGATGTCGTGCTCGATCCCGCTCTTGCCGCGAAAGCGAAAGCGCAGGTGCCCGGCACGGACCGCCGCATGGCGCTTGCGCAACGTGGTCAAACCATAGGAATTGTTTTCCCGCACGTATTCGCGGCTGCCGACGCGCGCGAGCGTGATGTCGAGCAGTCGGACGACCGTTGCCACGACCTTGTGCCACGGCATGCCGGGCAGCCGCAAATCGCGCGCGATACGTGCGCGGATTTTCGGCAAGACGTCCGCGAACGCAGCCATGCGCTCGAACTTGGTGGCGTCGCGCGTCTCGCGCCAGCGCGGATGATACCGGTACTGCTTGCGCGCACGCGAGTCGCGGCCGGTCGCCTGCAGGTGTCCGAGCGGGTCGGGACAGATCCATACATCGGTGTAAGCGGGCGGAACGGCGAGCGCGTTGATGCGAGCGATTTCCTGCACATCGCGAATGCGGCGGCCTTGCGGGTCGAAATAGGCGAAGTGTCCGCGAATGAGCCGGCGCCGGATACCGGGCTTCGTATCGTCGACGTAATGCAGGCCGGGCGGCACCTCGAGCTCATGGTTGCGATCGAGCGAGCCAGCCGCGGCGCGGTGCGATGGGTCATTCCTGTGGGGGCTGCGCGGCATGCGGGCTCGGCAATTCGATAGGTTCACACCCCGCTCAGCACGCTTCGTGCCATGGGCAATGGGTGAACGTACGTCGTTGCCTAGCCGCGAAATCCGGCCTCAGGCGTTCCCCTCAGCGCTCGGGCGCCACATCGAGCGCTTCGAGCACTCTCACTTGCGGCGGCTCGGCGAGCCAATCCGCGACCGCCGAACGAAACGCCTGGAAGTGTTCGCTCGCGAGATGGCTGTCGAACGCGTTCCGGTCTTCATAGATCTCGTACAGATGCAGCACCGGCCCGCTCGGCGACGTTTCTCGAAAAAGATCGTAGCGGTGGTTGCCGGGCTCCTTGCGCGTCACATCCACCATGCGGCGCACCTGCTTTTCGACATCGGTGGCATGTTCCGGCTTCGGCGTGATCGTGGCGATGATATGGGCGTTCATTCCAACTCCTCCTGAAGAGATACGTCGGGGAACTTCGAAACCCTCGGCTCACGGCGCGAGGGCGGGCGTGCTGGTCACCGATTCTGCCACCGAGTGCCCTCGCGGTGCAGTGCAGTGCGGCCATCGCTCGATGCGGCATTGCAGCATCGAGCGGCGGGTAAGCCCGGGTTGACGCGAGAGCCGGATGGCCTGAGCTGGCGGGCTCGTAAAACATCGTAACGGTTTCGGGCGGGAGCGAACCGTTTTGCGGGCACCACGAATTACTTTTTGCCACTGACGTCGACTACATTCGATCTTCTTACCACCGCATTTTTGCCGGCGGCTTTTCATGTGGATCGTCAACGTTGCGCTCAAACGGCCTTACACGTTCATCGTGATGGCCATTCTCATCGTGCTTGCGACACCGTTCGCGCTCATGAGAACGCCGATCGACATCCTGCCCGAGGTCGATATTCCTGTCGTCAGCATTATCTGGAATTACGCGGGGCTTTCGGCGCAGGACATGGCCAATCGCGTGACGTCGGTCAACGAGCGGGGGCTGACGACGACCGTCAACAACATCGAACATATCGAATCGCAATCGCTCGCCGGCGTCGCCGTCATCAAGCTGTTCCTGCAACCGAATGCGAATATTCAGACCGCCATCGCGCAGACGGTCGCGGTAGAACAGACCCAACTGAGGCAGATGCCGCCCGGCGCAACGCCGCCGCTCATCATCAGCTATTCGGCCTCCTCGATTCCGGTGATCCAGCTTGCTCTGTCGAGCAGCACGTTGGCGGAGCAGCGGCTCAACGACTTCGCGCTCAACGCGCTGCGGCCGCAATTGATCACCATTCCGGGCGCGGCCGTCCCCTATCCCTACGGCGGCAAGACGCGGCTCATATCGGTCGACCTCGACACGCGCGCGCTGCTTGCCAAGGGGCTCACGCCGCTCGACGTGGTCAGCGCCGTCAACGCGCAGAATCTGATACTGCCGACGGGGACGGCCAAGATCGGTCCGCGCGAATACGCCGTCGAGATGAACGGCTCGCCGCCGACGATCGCGGGCCTCAACGAGATCCCGGTGCGCACCGTCAACGGCGCCACGACCTATCTCGGCGAAGTGGCCCATGTGCGCGACGGGTTCGCGCCGCAGACGAACGTCGTGCGCCAGGACGGCCGGCGCGGTGTGCTCATTTCGGTACTCAAGAACGGCAGCGATGCATCGACGCTCGCGATCGTCAACGAATTGCGCCACATCCTGCCGGTGGCGCAAACGACGCTGCCCCGCGAGCTCAAGGTCACGCCGCTGTTCGATCAGTCGATCTTCGTTCAATCGGCGATTTCGGGTGTGGCGCGCGAAGCCGTCATCGCGGCGGCGCTGACCGCGGCGATGATTCTGCTGTTCCTCGGCAATTGGCGCAGCACCTGCATCATCGCCATCTCCATTCCGCTATCGATCCTGGCCTCGCTGCTGGCGCTGCACGCGCTCGGCCAGACCATCAACATCATGACGTTAGGCGGCCTTGCGCTGGCGGTAGGCATCCTCGTCGACGACGCGACCGTCACGATCGAAAACATCGAGCGGCATCTGCACCTGGGCACGGACCTTCACGAAGCCATTCTCGACGGTGCCGGCGAAATCGCCGTTCCGGCCCTGGTCTCGACGCTGTGCATCTGCATCGTGTTCGTGCCGATGTTCTTCCTGACCGGCGTCGCACGATATCTGTTCGTGCCGCTCGCCGAGGCGGTGGTGTTCGCCATGCTCGCATCGTACGTGCTCTCGCGCACGCTCGTACCGACGCTCGCGATGCTGTGGATGGGGCACGCTCATAGGCGCGACCCGCACGCGAAGCCGGGCCTTCTTGTTCGCCTGCATCACCGCTTCGATGCCGGCTTCGAGCGCATGCGCGCCGCTTATATCGTGTTGCTGAGCAGCCTGCTCGTGCATCGGCGAGCATTCACGCTCTCGTTTCTCGCGTTCTGCATGGCCTCGCTCGGCCTCGTGTTCGCGCTCGGCGCCGACTTCTTTCCACGCGTCGATGCCGGCAATATTCGTCTGCACTTTCGCGCACCGACCGGCACGCGCATCGAGGAAACGGCACGACTAGCCGACGAGATCGAGCGGGTCATTCGTCAGACGGTACCGCCGAGGGAACTCGCCACGATCCTCGACAATCTCGGTCTGCCCTATAGCGGCATCAATCTTTCGTACAGCAACGCGGGTACCATCGGCACGCTCGACGGCGAGATTCAGATCGCGCTCACCGCCGATCACGCGCCCACGCTCGGCTATATCGATCGATTGCGCGACGTGCTGCCCCAGCGGTTTCCCGGCGTCGAGTTTTTCTTTCAACCGGCCGATATCGTGACGCAGATCCTCAACTTCGGGCTGCCGGCCGCCATCGACGTGCAGATCACGGGGGCGGACCAGCGCAGTAATTTCGCCGCCGCGAGCAAGCTCATGAAAGCCGTACGCGCGATCCCGGGGACGGTCGACACGCATATCCAACAGAAATTCGACGAGCCCGCCATCCGCCTGCAAATGGATCGAACCCGGCTGCAGCAATTGAACCTCAGCGCAAGCAACGTCGCGCAGAATCTGCTCATTTCGTTGTCCGGCAGCTCGCAGACTTCCCCGGGCTTCTGGTTCAACGAGCAAAACGGCGTCGAATACAACGTGGCGGTGCAAACCCCGCAATACAAGATCTCGTCGATCGACGAGCTGATGCGCACGCCCGTGGCGGCGGCCGGCAGCAACGCCCCGCCGCAGTTGCTCGGCAATCTCGTGCAGCTTCGCCCGGCCACCCAGCTCGCCGGAGTCACGCATTACAACATCCGCCCCGTCGTGGACCTGTTCGTGAGCGTGCAAGGGCGCGACCTGGGCGGCGTCGCGAAGGAAGTCGACCGGCTCGTCGAGCAAGCGCGCGCCACCCTGCCGCGCGGCAGCCAGATCGCCGTGCGCGGGCAAGTCCAGACGATGCAGCGCTCGTATCTGGGGCTCGGCGTGGGCGTCGCGATGGCGATCGTGCTCGTCTATCTGCTCATCGTCGTGAATTTTCAGTCGTGGATCGATCCGATCATCATCGTCAGTGCACTGCCGGCCGCGCTGGCCGGTATCGTCTGGATGCTTTTCGTGACCGGCACGCATCTGTCGGTACCCGCGCTGACCGGCGCCATCATGACCATGGGCGTCGCCACGGCCAACAGCATTCTCGTGGTGTCCTTCGCACGTCAGCGCCTCACGGCCGGCGCGCCGCCCCTTACCGCCGCGCTCGAAGCCGGCGCGAGCCGCATCCGGCCCGTGCTGATGACGGCCTGCGCCATGATCATCGGCATGGTGCCGATGGCATTGGGCCTCGGCGAGGGCGCCGAGCAGAACGCACCGCTCGGCCGGGCCGTGATCGGCGGCCTGCTCTTCGCGACCCTCTCGACGCTTTTCTTCGTCCCGCTTTTCTTTGCCGGCGTCCACGCGCGGCTTGCCCACCGCAAGGCAAAACGCGCTCGGGCGGATGAGGCCGGCACGAACGCCAACGGGAGCACGAATTGAAGGCAGCTTGTTACCGGAATTGACGACATGACCGAAAAAAGTCACGCATCGCTGGCCATTCCCGCTCGCGAGCACGGCGAAGGGCCGATGCTGCCGCCGCGCGAACGCGTCTGGCGGCGCGCGAAGATCGCGCTCGTTGTCATGCTGTTGCTGCTCGCCGCCCTTGCGCTGCGCACGGTCATCGCGGACATCGTCAACCAGCGTGAAGTCGCCGCCGCCACGGCACGCAATGCGAAACTCTATGTGAACGTCGTCAGCCCATTGCCGAGCGATGGCGGCAGCCGCGGGATGTTGCTCCCCGGCACGTTGCGCGGCTACGTGGAGTCGCCGATCTACGCACGCGCAACGGGGTATTTGCTGCACTGGTACGTCGATATCGGCGCGCGCGTGAAGCAGGGGCAGGTGCTGGCCGACCTCGACACGCCCGAGATCGATCAGGAACTCGCACAGGCGATCGCGCAGCGCGATCAGATCAGCGCAAGTCTCGGACTCGCCAAGTCTTCGCTTGCGCGCTGGCGGCAGTTGCGCGAGCGCGACGCCGTCTCGCAGCAGGAGCTCGACGAGCGGCAAAGCACCTATACGCAGGGGCTCGCGAATTTGACGGCGGCCAATGCGAACGTGAAGCGATTGCAGCAACTCGAATCGTTCAAACGCATCGTCGCGCCGTTCGCGGGCGTCGTCACGCAACGCAACGTGGATGTCGGCGATCTGATCGATGCCGGCAGCAGTTCGCGCCGCGCGCTTTTCGCGCTCGCGCAGACGAATCCGCTGCGCGTGTTCGTCCAGTTGCCGCAGGCCTATGCGCAAAACGTCAAGGCCGGCATGCCCGTCATCGTTTCGCAGCCGGAATTACCGGGCCAGACCTTCCGCGGCACGATCGCGCATATCGCAGGCGCCATCGACGTGCCGACGCGTTCGCTGCAAATCGAAGTCTCGCTGCCCAATCCCGACGATAAGCTGCGGCCGGGCGCCTACGTGCAAGTCGAAGTGCCGGGCACCGGTCATGCACGCCTGACCGTTCCCGGCAACACGCTGCTTTTTCGGGCCGAAGGACCGGCCGTCGCCGTCGTGGACGCGCAGAGCATCGTGCATCTACACAGCGTCGCGATCGCGCAGGATCTCGGGCAAACGCTCGAAATCGATAGCGGCATCGAAGCGGCGGACCGGATCATCGTCAACCCGAGCGATTCGATCGCCGATGGCGACCGCGTGGAAGTTTCGCCTCCCCCGGCCGGCGAGGCGCACTCATGATGCGGCTGACGCGGCGCCCATTGCGCCTGGCCGCGGTGGCGACATGCGTCGGCTTCGCGTCCGCCTGCACGCTCGGGCCCGACTACCAGCGCCCCGAGGTCGAGACGCCGGCCGCCTGGCAGACCGATCCCGGTTGGCGGCTCGCGGCGCCGTCCCACGCCCCGCTCGCGCTCGACTGGTGGCGCATGTTCGACGATCCGCTCCTCGATACGCTCGAAACGCGTGCGCTCACGCAAAACCAGACGCTCGCGGCTGCCAGCGCGCATTACGCTCAGGCAACGGCTACGCTGGCGGCCATCTCTTCGCAGCAGTTGCCCGAGCTCGATCTTGACGCCAACGTCGCTCGTGCAAAGGTCTCGAAGAACCGGCCTCAGCTCAACTACGCGACGCCGAATCAATCGACGGTTCAGAACCAGGTCGTCGTCGGGCCGTCGATCACGTACGACGTCGATCTGTTCGGGCGCATCCGCCGCGAGGTGGAGAGCGCCTCGGCATCCGCGGAACAAGCGGGCGACGATCTGGCCAACGCCCGGCTCGTGCTGACATCCGATCTTGCCACGGCCTACTACGCGCTACGTGAACGCGATGCCGAGATCGATGTACTCGATCGATCGGTGCAGCTACAGGAGAAGGCTCTCGACTACGTCAACGCCAAACACGAACTCGGGGCCGTCTCGGGGCTCGACCTTGCGCAACAGCAATCGCAGCTCGATTCCACACGTGTCCAGGCCACGTTGCTCAGGCAGCAGCGCGCCCAATACGAACATGCCATCGCCGCCCTGATCGGCACACCGGCGCCGCAGTTTTCGATCGCGCCCCGACTCGTGCCGATGGCCGTGCCCGACATTGCAACCGGTGTTCCGAGCGAACTGCTCGAGCGCAGGCCCGATATCGCCGCGGCCGAGCGGGCGATGGCCGCGGCCAACGCGCAAATCGGCGCGGCAAAGGCTGCGTTCTTTCCCGATCTCATACTCTCGCCCGGGATCGGCTGGGAGAGTACGCGCTTTGCGAACCTGCTGAGCGCGCCGAGCCTGATGTGGACCGTCGGCGCAACACTCAAGCAAGCGGTCTTCGACGGCGGCCAGCGCAAGGCCAACCTGGCGTTCGCGAACGAGGGCTACCGTGCGACCGTCGCCAATTACCGGCAGGCTGTGCTGAGCGCGTTTCAGCAGGTGCAGGACGGCGTCACCGGGCTTGCCGTGCTCGCGCGCGCCGCCTCGCAGTCGCAGGCGGCCGTGGACGATGCGAAGCGCTTGCTCTCGCTCGCCAACGATCGCTATTCGGGCGGCCTCGTCGCCTACCTCGATGTCATTTCCGCGCAGCAGTCCCTGCTCACGAGCGAGCGCCAGGACGCCCAGGTCCGCGGCCAGCGAATCGCGCTGGCCGTCTCGCTCGTGAAAGCGCTCGGCGGCGGGTGGCAAGCGCAGACATCGGCCGGAACGGACGCCGTCGCGCAACGCCGGGGGTAGCGGCGCATCTCCGCGTCGATCGACCGCGATCCTCCTCGGACGAGCTTTTCCTCTCTTCGATCGCCGTTATCGATGCGGTCCTTTTTTCGAGTGTTGCTTCAATACAGATCCCATGCGGATATACCCAAACCGTATTGACATTCACGCACAATTCTGCAATCCGAATCAAACCCGCGTTTTAACCCCGTCATTGATTCAATCGGATTTCGTCTAAATCCCGCTTTATTTGAGCAATATCAATCATTCGCAAACGTTTGCCCTTTTCCCGATTTGAAAAGCGCGATGAATGTGCTATCGCGCACATTCCGTAAGGGTCGCACCCGCTGGGTGTGTGGCCGATAGCACGGTGTCGAATCGCAATCCCCCGGAGTTTTACTGACTGCGTTCGATGACGGACTTTCGTCGCGCAAAATGCCGATGCCCCAAAGACGCTTCTGCATCTTTGAGAGCACTCCAATCGACCTTACTCACTCAAATGGGGAAAACCATGCGATTCGACATTAGCTCCACATGCCGCCCTTTTCATGAAGCCGGCGAATTCAGCCAACTCTTGGCCTACTACGAGGAAGAACGCAACACTATGTGGATGATGCTGCGCTCCGAGCCGCGGCCATGCTTCAATCAGCAATTGGTCTCGGACATCATTCGCCTGGCTCGCGCAGCCAGGGAATCCGGCCTGCGATTCGATTTCTGGGTCACCGGCTCACTGGTCCCGGAAATCTTCAACGTAGGGGGCGATCTCAACTTTTTTGTCGACGCCATTCGCAAGGGCGATCGCGATCGGCTGATGGCTTATGCGCGCTCGTGCATCGACGGCGTCTGGGAGATCTATAACGGCTTCGGCACCGGCGCGGTCACCATCGCCATGGTGGAAGGCAGCGCGCTCGGAGGCGGCTTCGAGGCGGCACTCGCTCACCACTACGTACTCGGTCAAAGAGGTTGCAAGCTCGGATTTCCGGAGGTCGCCTTCAATCTTTTTCCCGGCATGGGCGGCTACTCGCTCGTGGCCCGCAAGTCGAACATGCGTGTTGCCGAAACGCTGATCAGCACAGGAGAGTCGCAATGCGCCGAATGGCACGCCGAGCGGGGTCTGGTGGACGGCGTTTTCGAGCCGGGCGATGCGCTGCTGCAGACGCGGACCTTCATCGACGTGACCCGGCCGATGCTCAACAGTACGCGCGCGATGCTGCGCACACGTCAGCGCGTGTTGCCGCTTTCACGCGCGGAGCTGATGGACATCACGGAGGATTGGGTGAATTCCGCCTTCATGCTCGAGGAGAAGGACGTCTCGTTCATGGAGCGCCTCGTCATGCTGCAAAACAGACGGGTGTCCAAGCTGAAGGCCGTATCGTAAGCGACGTTGAGCGACGGTCTCGTGCCGTCGCTCGACTCCGGGTTGCAAGCTCAGGCGATGAGCCTGAGCTTCTTTTTATCGGCAACCCACGCTTCGAACATATCCGGGGCCATCGGTTTCGAATAGAAGTAGCCCTGCGCGTAGTCGACGCCGATGTCCTTCAGGAACTGCATTTCGCGCTCCGTCTCGACGCCTTCGGCGACGATGGCGAAGCCGAAAGCTCGCGCGAGGCCCAGCAGGGAACGCACGAGCGACTGCGACTGATAATTCTGATCGATTCCGGTGATGAAGCTCCGGTCCAGTTTGATGACATCGATCGGCAGTCGCGTCAGTTGCGACAACGACGAATAGCCCGTGCCGAAATCGTCGAGCAGGATACGCGCGCCCAACTGCTTGAACTGCCTCATCAGATCGATTGCCGACTTTTCGTCCTCGATGAAGCAGCTCTCCGTCAACTCGATATCGACCAGCGTTCGTTTAGCGCCGCATTCTTCGATCAACTCGCGCAACTGGTTGACGATACCCGCGTCGCGCAGTTGCCGTGCCGACACGTTGACGGAAATTCTGACGCTGAGGCCGTTCTCGTTCCACAGGGTCGCTTGTCTCACGGCCTCGCGCATCAGCCATCGGCCGATCGGAATGATGAGGCCCGACTCCTCGGTGAAGCGGATGAACTCCGACGGCGCGACGAGTCCGCGACTGGACTGCCAGCGAATCAGCGCCTCGGCGCTATGGAGTTGGCCGGTATAGAGATTGACGATGGGCTGGTAGTGAAGGACGAACTGCTGTTCGTCGATGGCCCGCCGCAGTTCCGTATCGAGCCAGATGTACTTGGCGACCTTCTGGTTCATCTCGGGCGAAAAGACGCAGTAGGTGTGCTTGCCTGCCTCTTTGGCCGCATACATCGCCGTATCCGCGTGCGAGATGAGCGCCTCGAGCGTTTCGCCGTGCTGGGGGTAGACAGCAATTCCGATCGAGCAACTGGTATAGACGTCCATCAGATCGAGGTGGATCGCCGGACGGAAACGATCGATGATCGTTTGCGCCAGCGTCTCGAGCAGTTCCGGCGAGCACGGATCGACCAGGATCAGGAACTCGTCGCCGCCCAGGCGAGCGATCGTCGCGCCTTCGGGCAGCGATTCGCTGACCATCTCCGACACGCGCTTGATCAGCCGATCGCCGTAGACATGGCCGTAGTGATCGTTGACGCGCTTGAAGTTGTCGAGATCGAGAAAGACGATGCCGAGCACGCGGTCAGGATCGCGGCGCGCATCCTCGAGCGCCTGCTCGATCTTGGCATTGATCGCATAGCGATTCATCAGGCCCGTCAGGACGTCTTGCGATGCAAGCTCTTTGAGCCGCTTCTGAGCGTTGCGCTCATCGGTGATGTCCGTGCCCGAGCAGATGATGAACTCTTCGTCCACGCCGCTGCCGCTATGAACGAACTTGTTCCGGAACTGGAACAGGCGCGGCCCTTTGATCGTGTTGATGACGCGCTCGACTTCGAACGACTGCCGGCTTTCGAAGAACCGCTTGATGTTGCTGCGTGACTGCTCGCCCTCATCGGGGCTCATGAACAATTCGAATGCGCTTTTACCGATGACATCGACTTCTCGCCAACCGGTCACCTCTTCGCACATCCGATTGAAACGCTGCACAAAGCCGCTGCGATCGAGGATGACGACGAGCGAGTTGACTTCCGATACGACTTGCTCCGCCGACGCGAGCCCGGTCGACAGCGCTTCCGCGACCGAAAGCGTGTCCGAATCGCTGGATGCCGTCCCTGCCCAGTGGGTCATATTGATCTTCTTGCCGACGAGGTGAAGCGAGACTGCATTGCCAAAAAGCGATACGTCGAGCCGGATATGCGATGTCACGCCCGTCAGGTTGCGGATGTTGGCTGCCTGTTCCGCCGTGAGCGCGACACCGATGTTCGTCAGGCCGCGAACCGCCGCCAACTCCAGGGCGTTGCTGTCGCTGCCGAGGCGCCAGCAGGGGCTTTTCGTTCCAAGCAGGACCTCGAGCACCGAGCAGTCATCATCGTCATCAAACATACCCCACCCCGCTGAACAAGCACTCAAGTGACACGCACATGAGTCGCGCGGTAAGAGCCGCGCTTCTTGGCAATGATTTATGCGCGCTTTGCATGGCGCATTTACGAATGCTTTTTAACGCCGCGCGTCAATTCGACGGTCCCGCAACCCTTGTCTGGCAAAGGCTGGCGAGCGGTTGCCGCTCGAAGCCGCAACCGCCGCAGTTCCCGAATTGCCTATCAAAAACCGGCAAGAATTGCAACATTCATGCGCCAATATGCCAGTTCCTACCGGACTGCGCAATACGGTGCCTTTTCTGCAACAGGGTTTTGTGGCCAATTCGGCGAGTAATGCGAGCCTCGGCAACAGCGGTCACACGCGTGACACGAACACCGGTAAGCAGCCGCATACATCGTTGGCCGATCAGCTAATTCCTGGCATCGTCGTGGTGCAAAGCGGTGCATACAGGCGTCCCGTGCCGTCCGTTTGCCTCTGGCGTGCGTGCGTATTTGGTGCCCTCGCTTCGCATTCCCTTTCGAAAGCGGTGCTGACGCGGGCTACATTGGAATCGTCGCTTTCATCCGCTATCGGTGCAGGAATCTGGAATCATGGATGGCGTAAATCCTCTCAACCCGGCTCAACGTGGAGTCGTTCCTGAAGCGGGCGATACCACCGCAGATCCGAAACCCGCGCAGGGGCCTCAGGCCACTCGACAGTCGGGGCAACCGGCGCTGCAGCGGCTCGCCGGCGGACCGTCGGCGTCCGCGCCTCGCTCCGTCTCGCCGTCGCCCGGCGGGGCCTCATCGGTGCTCGCGCGGCTTTCCGGACAAGTGCCGGCAAATGCAAACGCACCGGCCGCTGCCCAGCGCCCCGATAGTTCGGCATCGCGCGACAATCCCACCAATGCTAAAGAGCAGCTCGCGGGGCTCGGGTTTACCAGCGCCCAAATAGCAGCCATGAGTGGTTCGGAGGAGACATTAGCCAAGGTCGTCGAAATTTGGCCCACGCTCAAAAAACGAAATACGTTGGCGGGCAACACCCATGAACTGGTGGCGCGCGTTGCGGCCCAAGAGGGGAGTTCAGGGCTGGACGCGTTGCATCGCTTGGCCGACGAGCCGATGCACCAGTTTTACCTGGCCGAAAGAGTCAAGGAGCTCGGGATAGATGGGCCCGAGGACACGGGCTCGGCCGACTGGCAGCAGACCCATCGGCCGGTTTGACCGTCACCGATCGAAGATGCCGCCCAGGTTCATCGACAGCTGGCTCAGCATCGAACTGCAATCGATCGAGACCCGGCGAATAAGCAGTCCCACTCATCCGCCGGGTCGCATCACTCATTGCCGGCAACGGCATTGATCGGATCGCCTGATTGCCGGCAAAAAACGATTACGAACCGCTGGAGTCCGTCGTCGACGGTTTGGCGACCTTGTGATGCTTCATCGACGTACGCGTATGCGTCTTCGCTTTACCCGTCACGTCCGTATTGGAGCGGTCCTCGGCGCGAGCCGTACCCTTGTCGGGATCGGTGGCAGTCGGGCCATTGGTGTTGGCCGCCCCTTCGGTGCTCATATGGCTCGACGACATGCCACCGGCACTGGTGCCGGCTCCCGTCGTACCGGGGGCGGGCGGCGTCGTCGCACCCAGATTCGAGCCGGCATTCACGCCAGCGCCAGCCCCGGCATTGGCCCCCGTCGTCGTGCCACCTGTACCGCTCGTATCGGTGCCAACGGTGGCGCTCGTGGTGCTCTTGGCGCCGAGCGAACCCGCGCCCACGGTACTGCCCGTATCGCTGCCTGCCGCGAATGCCATCGACGATGCAAGAACGGTTACACCGGTTGCAGCCAACAGAGTCCATCGCTTCGTCTTCATCCGAATTCTCCAAAACAAGTTGCGGTGAGTGAATTCTATGGAGACGCTTCGACCCGGACGTTACCGGTTGTTTCGGGAAGCAACAGCATGCACAGCGGTCGTACGGCTTTCCTATATGGAGCAGCGGCCTATCCGTCGGTCACCGTTGCATGCAGTCACATAGTTCACGATCTTCTATCATTCACGGACCGCCGCGGCGCGTCACTGCGATATCTCGATTGCTGGATCGTAGGTGTAATAGCCCTGAACGTGCCCCTGCCGATCGACGACCATGAACTCGAGGTTGTATTGGACGTGCCCGCGGGTCAAGACCGTGGATTCCCACAAACAGTCCGGGCGGCTGTTCGCGCCTGAACCGAGTCGCCGCTGCTTCGGAGCAGTGATCAGACTCGCGCCGGCCTGGATGTTGAACTTCGTAATGAAGCACTGGCTGTCCGCACCGAGCGAGATTTCCTGCATGCGCCACCGAAGGATGTCGACGTCCGTCTCGCCTTCTTCCTTGGCCTGCATGACGAGCCAGCCCGATGCATTCTGCTGTACAGCCGCGCTTCCTCTTACCGTCAAGTAGATGTTCTCGTGATAGAACGCGGGCGGATTCTGCCACGCATTGTTGGTCCCATAGTGCTGAACCACATAATTTGCATCGACGACGACCGATATGTTGATGATTGACATTGGATGCCTCCTGCTTGCAAATGTCGCCGACGGCTACTCACGAAATGCGCACGGTGGGCTGCCCGGTTGCCGACGAACCGATTCTGTAATGACCCTGCACAGTTCCCTTGTGATCGGTGATCTTGATGTCGACGAGATAGGACGCCGTACCGGCGCTGTTGATTTGCGACTCCCAGTATCGATCGACCACAGACTCCGTCGTAAGCTTGCTCGGGTCCTGCGGCGCCTCCACATCCGCCAGGCACAGATCAAACGACTTGTTCTGGGACGTCGCAGCTTGCAGGCAATCCGCTTGCGCGCTAATCGTGAGCTTTTCGATCTCGCACTGATATGCGGCGTCCATCGAAAGCGTGCACGCCCTCCAGCGAACCAGCGTCGGGGCAGCGCTCGTGCCGCGAGGGGCCGTTATCGCAAGGTCGAATCGCGCTTGGCCGCCCCCGTATGCGGCGGCGACAATCAAGCCGCCATAGTCTTCCCCGAGTACGACGGGATCCCCTTCCCCGTCATTCGGTCCGTACTTTGCCAGCACGTCTTCGGCGCAGACGAGCGCCAGCACGTTGACGATTTCACTCATCGACTTCTCCCGAAGGTCCTTCAAGCTCGAACCGTTGAAGGAACCTTATAGGAAACGTCGCGCGCGAAACCTAACTGAACTTCCAGTAGCGGACCGACTGCGTCGACGCTATAAGCGTCCACCTCGCCTTCACGCCCCGCCCGGCGTGTCCTTCAAGAACCTCAAGCTATCGCGGGAACGCGCAATGACCGCCGATTGCGTCGCGAATACGCCGCTCTTTATCGGATTCTTTGGATCGCTCAAATTCGAAACGTTCACCCCGGAGCCCGCCGGCAGCGCATATCGCCATTCGCCCAGCGGGGTAATGCTGACGAAATTGGCCGCAAATATCGATGTCGTCCCATAGTAAAGCAGCGTATCCGCCGGGGAATGCTCGGCAAACGGCGTCGCCACTGTCACCAGTTCAAGCGATTCGCGTTGCTTCAAACGCCGCGGCAGCCTCATCGTCGTCGACGTTTCACCGTCGAGAACATGGAGGAACTCGGGCTGCCCAGGAAGCTGCAGCCATTTGACGACGACCTTCGTTCCTTGCCATACACGCTTCGCCCATCCTGTTCCGAATGGCGTCAGCGTGGCGATCGCATCCGGGTTTCGCGAAGTGCTCGTGCAGAATCCGAGGGCGTTGTTTTGCGGCTTCCCGTCGGGAAGCGAGACCAAATGCGTGGCAAGAGGAGGAAATTTCATAACGTTCGTGAGTGTTCGAATGAATGGGAGAAAGTGAGTCCAACGGCTGCGGCGCAGTGCCTATCGCCCACCCGTCCGGAAACGCGGTCTACTCTATTTCGATGCCTGTCACCGAACCCATAACGCATTAAAAAATCGGACGCGGGCTCGAACTCATGAAATATCTACATCCGCTTGAAGTTTCTCTCTCGACATGCCAAGGATTTTTCTTTCTGCAAGTTGCTCTCAACGCATTATTCCGCGCCATTGACCTCCTTCTTTGTACTGCACGGCACCGCATTTGCTACGAGCAGGGCCGACAACATCGAATTCGATCAACAAAAAATAAAAGGAGGCGCTCGTGAATGCGAGAACGATTCGAGCTCATATAGCCGGTTGGCTCATGTTGCTGGCCGTCCTGATGGCGGGCTGCTCGGGCGGCAGCAGCGACAGCGCCTCACAGCCGGGCAGCACCGCGGCACTCGCATTCCAGATGAACGCGGGTGGCCAGCTCAACGCGTTTTACCGCGAAGGCAGCGTGGCCGCGCATTTGTTGATGCGATCGTCGGCGCGGCCGCGACTGCTCGTCGTGTTTCCGGCCGGCAACAGCGGCACCGGGCTCTGGTTCGACGACACTGCTCGACCCGTCAACTGGAGCCTCGATACGCCCATCGCGCCGAGTGTCGGCCACGATCTGCTCGGTCGCACGCTCCAGGGCATCACGGCGAACGTCTCGGTCGACACGACAACGCTCTCGATCCGGCAGGCGCTGCTGAGTTCGGTGCGCTTTCTGCGCGACTTCAATGGCGGTAACTCGGTGCCGCCCGAGATCGTGACGCCGCCGTTCGTGCAGAACAACACGATTCGCTGGCAGCGGCCGCGGGCCGACGGCGCGCCCGGCTATGCGCTCACCGTGACGGTGACCGGCGGCACGGTTTCGACGAACGCGAGTGGTGCGCTCGTGCTGCAGGCTGCGAATGGAAGCACCGCGCTTCATTTGCAGATTCAAGCGCTCACGGGCGAAACACCGCTTACACCGATTACCCATGCGAGCCTTTTCAATAATGCGGTGAATCCCGATACGCAGAGCCAGAACGTCGTCGAGTTCCTGAGCTATCAGGACAAGCTGCTCGCAGGCTCGTGGCAGTACGACACCTACTTCGGCCGCGACACGCTGATCTCGGTCCGCATGTTGATGTCTGTTCTGCAGCCGACGGCGATCGAAGCAGGTCTCACTTCCGTGCTGAGCCGTCTTTCGGCGGACGGCATGGTGGCGCACGAGGAGGGAATCGGCGAGTTTGCCGTCATCGACAATCGCAAGAATGGCCGTTCCAGCGATGCCACACCGAGCTACGACTACAAGATGATCGACGGGGACTACATGCTCGCGCCGATCATGGCGGCGTGGCTCATCGACGATCCGCGCGGCGCAGCGCGGGCGGCGGCTTACCTCGCCCAGACCGACAGCAACGGACAAACGAACGGCAGCCGTTTCGTGACCAACCTGCTGCGCGTCGCAAACACCGCGCGGGCGTTCACGCAGCAAAGCACCGCATCGAACCTGATCCATCTGCGCGCCGGGCAGATCGTCGGCAACTGGCGCGACAGCACCGACGGCCTGGGCGGCGGCGTCTATCCCTACGATGTCAACGCCGTGCTCGTTCCGGCCGCGCTTCGCGCGGCGAGCCGCTTCGTCGATAGCGGGTTGCTCGACCCGTACCTCTCGGGCGATGCGCGCGCCGCGCTTGCCGATGCCGCGCAGCAGGCGTCGGTCTGGGAATCGGCCGCACCGCCGTTCTTTCAGGTGAATGTCGCGCCCGCGCAAGCGGCAGCGCAACTGCCGGCTTATGCCGCGCAAGCCGGCGTACCGACCGGCACCTTGCCCACTTCGACGCTGTCGTTCTACGCCGTCTCGCTCGACGAGCAGGGCAACCCGATCCCGATCATGAACTCCGATGGCGGCTTCGCGCTGCTGTTCGGCACGCCGTCGGAAGACACGTTGCAACGCATCGTATCCGCCGCCGTTCAGCCGTTCCCTACCGGGCTCGTCACCGATGCCGGTTTGCTGATCGCCAACCCCGCGTATGCGAACTCGTCGCTCTGGTCGCGCTTTACGAACGCGGCCTACCACGGCACTGTCATCTGGTCCTGGCAGCAAGCCATGTGGGTGGCCGGTCTCGATCGGCAGCTCGCGCGCCAGGACCTGTCGGCCGATACGCGCACCTTGCTCTCGAGCGCCCGGCTGCGCGTCTGGCAGGTCATCTCCAACGCCGCGTCCATGCGAGCCTCGGAGATGTGGACCTGGTCCTATGTGAACGGTGGCTATCAGCCCGAAGCCTTCGGCACGCATGCCGCCGACGCGACGGAAGCCAATGCGGCCCAACTCTGGAGCACGACCTACCTCGCGATCAACGATCCGAACCTGAGCACCGGCCGGTTCTGGTGGCAACCGCGCGGCGCGTCGGCCGGGGCGTGGCGACGATGACCGCGGCGCGACGAGTTTTGCATCGGATGAAGGGATGGCAGCGGCACTAACACGGCCGCGAAAGGAACACCGACACGCGCAAACCGCCCAACGAGTGCGATTTGTCCGCGTCGATGGTGGCGCCGTGCACGCTCGCGATGCGCTGAACGATTGACCATCCGAGGCCGCTTCCGCTTTGCCCGTCCGTGCGCCCTCTGAAAAACCGCTCGCCGAGCCGGTGCAGCTCGTCGTCTGAGAGACCCGGTCCACTGTCCTCGATGGTCAGCGCGACGCCGCCCAGGCGGCGGGACAGCGATACCGCGATGCGCGCGCCTGCCGGGCTGTAGCGCACGGCGTTGTCGACGAGATTGCGGACCAGCGATGCAAGCAGCATCTCGTTGCCGGATACGACATACGTTTGCGGCGCATCCAGTTCCAATTGCTGCCGCTTCGCAAGCGACTGAGGCGCGATTTCAGCGATCACCCGCTTCGCGAGCGCACCGAGATCCACCGAAGCGCTGGGTGCCGCAGCTCCTGCTTCCAAGCGGGAAAGCATCAAAAGCTGGTCGACCAGGTGCACCGTGCGGCGACACCCTTCGAGCACGCCGTTCAGCGCGTGTTTGCGCAGCCCGGCATCGTCTTCCGCCATCGCGACCTGCGCCTGTGCCTTGATGGCGGCGATCGGCGTGCGCAGTTCGTGCGCCGCATCGGCGGTGAACCGGCGCTCGGCATCGAGCACGGCCCCGATGCGATCGAACAGACGATTGAGTGCGTCGAGCATCGGCTGCATTTCCTGGGGTACGCGTTCCATCCGGACCGGATCCATTGCGCGAGGATCGCGTCGTGCCAGCACCCGCCCGAGTTCGCGCAGCGGCGCAGCGCCGCGCCGCACTGCCCACCACGTCACGAGCGCGAGCACCGGCAACGCGCCCGCCATCGGCCAAAAGGCGCTGCGCATGACGGCCAGCAGGATCGACGTGCGCGAGTCGATCCGCTCGCCCACGTAGACATCCACATCGCGCTCCACCCCCGATGCGGCAAATACCCGCCATGCCGCGCCATCGATCTGCACGGTCGCAAAACCCTGCTTCTGCTTACGCTGCCGCGGCACCATGGGCTGCGCGGGCGCATTGGCGGAATGCATGCCCAATCGCCCCTCGTGGAAAACCTGGAACGCGACCTTCGGCGCATACGGATGCAAGATCGGCGCGTCCAGCGCTTCGTCGTCGTCCACGGGCTGCGCCTGCTGCATCACCAGCAACGCCGCAGCCTGCGCGAGATGGCTGTCGAGCAGCCGATCGATTTCGCGTCGCGCATCGCGCCAGGTCAGTACGGCGGCGATCAGCCACACCGTGGCGACCACTCCGGTTACGAGGACCAGCAGGCGCCCCTGCAGCGAACGCGGCAGTTGCACGATCATGGCTCGACAGCTCGTTCGCGCAGCAGCACGTAACCGACGCCGCGCACGGTTCGAATCAGCTCGGTGCCGAGCTTGCTCCTGAGCCGATGAATATGCACTTCCACCGCGTTGCTCTCCACCTCCTGTCCCCAGCTATACAGGTGCTGCTCGATCTGTTCGCGCGAAAGGACCCGGCCCGCATTGAGCATCAGCACGTGCAATAGATCGAACTCGCGGTTGGTCAAAGTGACCGGCACGCCCAAGCGGTACGCGGTACGGGACGCCGGCTCCAGTACGATGTCTTGCGCCCGAAGCTGCTCGCGCGGCCTGCCGTGCGCGCGGCGTACCAGCGCCCGCAGCCGGGCACCGAGTTCGTCCAGGTCGATCGGCTTGACGACATAGTCGTCGGCGCCGATGTCGAGTCCGCGTATGCGATCCGGGACGGCATCACGCGCGGTGAGTACCAGAATAGGCAGTTCAACGCCCGCGAGCCGCACGGTTCGCAACACTTCGAGGCCATCCACGCGCGGCAGTCCCAGGTCGAGTACCGCGGCGGCGAACGGCTCGCCACGCAGTTCGCGCTGCGCCGCCTCGCCATCGCGGACCCAGTCCACCTGGAAGCCTTGCTGCCGCAAACCGGCTCGTATGCCGTCCCCCAGCAGCGGGTCGTCTTCGACAAGAAGAATGCGCACGAAGTGTCCTCGCTGTCGAACTCAGTCGCCGTCGCTATCGCCGCCACTGGCGCGCGCCGGTGCGGCGTGACCTGCGGTCGCATTCGTCGCTTGCGTCGGCGGCGCGGCGTGCCACTGCGTCCACCACCAGGCAAGTGCGGCTGCGATGACCAGCGCCGCAACCACCCGGTGCGCGCTTCCGATGCCCTCGCCGGTACGGCCGGATTTGTACCCTGTCACCATGGCGCCGATGAGGTTCTCGCGATGCAGGAGACTGCTCGCCACCACGGCCACGACGTGTGCGATCACGAGCGCGAGCATCGCGTTGGCCATGCCCTCGTGAAGCTCTTCGAGCCACTCGCCGCCCGTGCCGGTATACGCGGCCCAACCGCTCGCACCAACCGCGCCGGTCATGAGCAGCATCGCCAGGATGGCAATCGCGCCTGCCGGGTTATGCCCGACGTATCGCTCCGGACGGCGCGTCACGAGGCTCGCCAGGTATCGCATGATCGCCGCCGGAGCGCGCACGAACGCGGCAAATCGTGCGTACCGCGTGCCCGCCAGCCCCCAGAAGACCCGAAACGCGACCAGGCCCAGCATCGTGTATCCGAGCGTCACGTGAAGCAAACGCCATCGTTCGCTTTCCGCCGTCAGCCAGGCGCCCGCAAACGAGGCCACCATGAGCCAATGGAACACACGCACAGGCGCGTCCCATACGAGGATCCGGACTGTGCCGGACGCGCGGGGCTTCCCGTCAACGCGGGATGCGAATGTATCGTTCATCGAAGTTTCCTTGATCTGCCCGGGTATGACAGGCGGCGCAGTTCGAAGCGCTTTTGACTGCCGGAAGTCGCCACGTCGACGCCGGAACTTCGTCGTGCGTGGCGATGAACCATCTCGAACGCGTAATGCGGTCCTCGGGCGGTGCGCTCGCCGTGCGTCCCGCATTTGCCGCATGCGCCGTGAGCCAGACCTCGATCTGCTTCACGAAAGCCGGGTCCAGCGAGGCGTTCGTGCCGAAGTGGCGATCGAGGTTGTTCAGGATGTGCCGCCACGAATCGGCCGGCAGCATGCCGGGCGGATAGGCGACATGACAGGCCGCGCATTCCTGCCGATACGCCGGCAACGGTGTCACGGACTTCACCTGCGGCCCATCCTCGGCGAATGCGGCACCCATGAGCGCCGTCGAAACGAGTGCGGCCCAGGCTCGGGCTGCAATGGAGGCGATTCGGACGCTCACGCTTTGCTCCTCGCGAAGTAGTCGATGTGGGGGACGCTCGTTTGCACTAAGGCTTGAGCGTGATCAGCCAGCTCAGAATGTCCGCCTTCTCCGAGGCCGTGCACTCGCGCCCAACCACATCCGCGCAATTGCGGCGAAACCACTTTTCCGTCTTCGCCGAGTCCCTGAAACGCTCCGGATTGAACGCCGGAGCAAGCGGTGCGATCGCTTTGCCGGTGGCTGCGTGCTGCCCATTGCCAGTCGGCGTGACGCCGTGGCAAGTCGCGCAGGCCCACTCACGTCCATGCCGCGTGGTGAAGAACTGCTGACCGCGCGACGGTACCGGTGCACTGCCCGACTGGGCGGCGTAGCCGTACAGGATTTGCGCGGGCGATTGCGCATATGCCGGCAAGCCGGCAACGCCCACCATCAAGCCGAAGACATACAAGGAACGAAGTGCGCATAGGCGCCCGGACGTAAGCATCGCGATTTCTCCAGTCGATGCTTTGCATGTTCGGGCCGCTTCCTTACCGGATTCTTAACATCGGCATGAAGCCATTTTTCGCCAGCAGCCGGTAGTGCGCGTTGACCTGCATCAAATGCGCCGAGCGCGGGCGGCGTACTGTCGTGCTCATGCTGGCTACATTCGGGCCTGACGGCGGGCAGCTCGCCGCAGCGCATGACGTCGTCCGAACACGCTGGCCCTGCTTCGGAATCGGCGTATGAAAACACGCGCGCTTTGGGGTTCATTGCTTCTGACGATCGTGCTCGGACTGTCCGGATGCGGCTACAACACCATCCAGACGGAGGACGAGCAGGTCAAGGCGAGCTGGTCGGAGGTGCTGAACCAATATCAGCGCCGCGCCGACCTCGTACCGAATCTCGTCAATACGGTAAAAGGCTATGCGAGCCAGGAAAAGAGCGTGCTCGTCAGCGTGACGCAAGCGCGGGCGCAAGTCGGCTCGATCCATGCGACGCCGGAGCTGCTTTCCGATCCCCAGGCGTTTGCGAAGTTCGAGGCCGCACAGGGGCAGCTCACTTCGTCCTTGTCGAGGCTGCTGGTGGTCTCCGAGAACTACCCTCAGTTGAAATCGGATGCGAACTTTCGGGACTTGCAGGCGCAGCTCGAGGGAACGGAGAATCGCATAACGGTCGCAAGAAACCGGTACATTCGTTCGGTTCAGGCGTACAACACGACCGTCCGGTCGTTCCCCGCCAACCTGACGGCAAAAGCGTTCGGCTATCAGGAAAAGCCGAACTTCTCCGTTGCCAACGAAGCAGAGCTCTCGCGACCGCCGCGTGTGGACTTCGATGCGACGCCGGCATCGGCAGGGGGAGCGTCCAAGTGAAGGTTGGACGTGCGGCACTCGCGCTATTCATCGCATTGTTCGCCTTCGGCGGCACAGGCGTTCGAGCCGAGGTACCCGTGCCGAGCCTGAACGCTCGGGTTACCGATGAAACCGGCACACTCACGGGCGAGCAAAAAGTCACGCTGGAGCAAACGCTCGCGGATTTCGAAGCAAAAAAGGGCGCTCAAATCGCCGTCGTCATCGTGCCGACGACCGCGCCCGAGACCATCGAGCAGTATTCGATACGCGTCGCCGAGCAGTGGAAGCTGGGGCGAAAGAACGTCGACGATGGCGCATTGCTCATCGTCGCCAAAAACGACCGCTCGTTGCGCATCGAGGTCGGATACGGGCTGGAGGGCGCGCTAACCGATGCGGCAAGCCATCGCATCATCGATGAGATCATCGTCCCGAGATTCAGGGAAGGCGATTTCTACGGCGGCGTTTCGGCGGGCATCGAAGCCATGATGCGCGTCGTCAGCGGGGAGCCGTTGCCGCCGCCGAGCGAACGGCATCGCGGCTCCAACGGCATCGGGGCGTTGCTGCCGCTACTGTTTGTCCTCATCGTAGTCGGCGGTGGCGTACTGCGCGCGGTATTGGGCAGGCTGCCCGGAGCGCTCGTTGCCGGCGGCGCCATCGGTTTCATCGCGTGGTTGATGTCCGGCGCGGTATTGCTCGCCATCGCCGCTGGTGCGGTTGCGCTCGTGCTTACGCTGCTCGGCAGTGCGACGATCATGCACGCCGGCGGCGGGCCTCTCGGCGGAGGGCGCGGCGGATTCGGAGACCGTTCGAATCGAGACATCTTCAGGGGCGGCGGTGGCGGCTTCGGTGGCGGCGGCGCATCGGGCAGGTGGTAGCCATGGATATCGGACGACTCTTGAAACACCTGTCGATGACTCGCTGGCGCGTGCGAAGGGCCTTTCCCAGGCGGTCCTTGCATGCCATCGACAAGGCCGTGCGGGAAAGTCATCGAGCGCACATCGGCCAAGTCAGGTTCGCCGTCGAAGGTGCATTGCACGGTGCTGCGCTGATCAAGGGATTGACGGCCCGCGAGCGTGCAATCGATGTCTTTTCCGAACTGAGAGTCTGGGACACGGAGCACAACAACGGCGTCCTGATCTATCTGCTGCTTGCCGATCGCGACGTGGAGATCATCGCCGACCGGGGTATCCATGCGAAGGCCGGTGACGATGAATGGGAAGCCATCTGCCGAGTCATGGAAACGGATTTCCGCCACGGAAGGTATCAGAGCGGCGTGATCCGCGGCGTGGAGCAGGTAACGGGACTGCTCAACAAGCACTTTCCCGCTCGCGGAGCGTCGCGCGAAGAACTACCGAGCGGCCCTGTCGTGCTGTGAACTCGCGTGCGTCCGCTCGCTTGCGCGCCGATACCCACCCATACCCACCCGATGCCTGCCTCCACGTGACCGTTCACGAACGAATGGCCGCGGACGGCCGGATTTTGCGTCGCAGAGCTAAAGTCGACGCCCGCGCGACCGTTATAGGTGACGTAAGCATGCCGCGCAACGACCGGCTGCCGAGAGGACACGCCGGCCGGCAAGCATGGGCAGGGCGAAACGCGCGTCTTGCGCACATCAGACGAAACGGTGGTACGAGGAGGCGAGTTGCATCGACGCATGCTCCGGTCCGCGGAAGCGGACCGCGACCGGTTTCTCGGACTCTACGTTTTTCTCGTGGCGGGCCTGGTCGCGGCAGCGGCGCTGTTCATCTACGAGGCGCGCCTCATCGTCGAAGACAACGCGAACGATGAAGAAGCGTTCGCCGTGCTACTGGCCGGCAACCAGGTATTGCACGACCTCGAAAACGCGGAGACGGGCCAGCGTGGCTACCTGCTCACAGGCGGCAGCGCTTATCTCGAACCGTACCGCCAGGGCGTGGACGACCTCGACGACACGATGCCCAAACTGCGCCAAGCCGTAGCCGCGGACCCGGATTCGGTCGACCTCGTCCGCAAGATCGAGCGTGCCAGGTCGGAAAAAGTCATGGAGCTCGCACGCACGATCGGTCTGGCTCAATCCGGCAATCGCGAAGCCGCACTCGCCTTCGTCCGGACCGATGAAGGCAAAGGCATCATGGATGCACTGCGCCGCGATCTCGATATCTTGCTGGACCGGTGGAGATACCGCCGCAGCTTGGCGACACGTGATGCGCATACCCGCGTGATCTTCGAAAGCGCGGCGCTGGCAGCGATTGCGGCACTGGTATGCGGCCTCATCGGCTATGCGGCTTTCGTGCAGCGTCGTGCGTTCGCGAGTGCGCGCGATGCTTCGATCTTGCTGACTGAACAGGCCACGCACGATGCTCTGACCGACTTGCCGAACCGCCGGCATTTGCTGAACGCGCTCGATGCGTTGACGATCGAGTGCGCCCAGGAAGGCGTGAGGGCTACCCTGCTCTATCTCGATATCGACGGTTTCAAACCGGTGAACGATACGCTCGGTCATGCCGCGGGCGATGCGTTGCTCTGCGAACTCGCGCGCGCGTTGCGCGCGACGATCGACGAGGACGATCTGCTGGCGCGCGTGGGCGGCGACGAGTTCGTCGTGCTCACGCGGCGCAATGCGGATGACGCGCAGCTCAGGGCGCTCGCGCAACGGCTGATCGCATGCGTGAGCGCGACCGGAGAACGCGAGTATGGGGGCCGGTTCGCGATCGGTGTGAGCATCGGGATCACGACCATCCCCGATCGCGCGAGCACGGGCCTCGAGTTGCTCGATGTTGCCGACAGCGCGATGTACCGCGCGAAGCGGGCCGGTCGCTCGCAGTACGCGTTCGGCGCCGCACCCGACAAGCCGTTCTCGAACGTCGTGTCGCTGGTGCGTTAGCCGCGCCGCCAGGCCGGCGGTGGGCTCGCGCTCGACAGAACGAACGACACGCGCTATGCCGCAGTCGTCGACTGCCTCCGATGGATGTCTTCCAGCCGTAGTTTTCGCGTCTCGATAGCACAGGCGAACGTCAAGACGGCGCTCAACGTCATCGAAACGGCCCCCACCAGCGCGATGTTCGCGATCGAGGGTGCCGCAAATCCCGCCGCGGTCGACGCAATGATCGCCACGCCGCCCGCCTTGCTGGCACCGGCGGCATAGCCGGTCCCGCGCGATCGCACGCCGGTCGGATAGATCTCGGCGCTATAGACCGAGAGCACCGCCACGACGGAGCTGATTCCCCAGATAGGCACGGTCAGCAGCAAATAAAGCAAACTGCGATGCCGGACCACGAAGTCCGGGGCCAATGCGAAGCCGAACAAGGCAGCGGCCGTCAACGACGTCAACACGACGATGGTCTTCTTGCTGCTCCAGAATCCATACATCCAGGCCACGACGAAAGTCAGCGGAAAGCCCATTAATGCGGCATTGCGCAGCAGGGCATCCGGCTGCGCGAAACCGAGCATGCGCAAATTCGTGGGAATCCAGAGGTTGAAACCGAATAGAACCAGCCCCGAGCTGATTGCCAGACAACCGATGACGCCAGTGCTCGAGCGAAGCCGAGGACTCACGAGCTCGCTCCACGCATCGGTCGGTCGCGCCGCGGACGGCGGCACCGCTTCGCTTTCGACGATCGCGGCACCATAGCGCGCCATGACGATGCGCGCTTCGCGCTCGCGCCCATGACGAAGCAAGAACCGCGGAGACTCCGGCATCCATCGATTGAGCACAATGAAGAGCGCACCCGTGGGCAGTCCGATCAGCCAGAGAATGCGCCAGCTGAAAAGCGGCACCAATGCGGCGGACAGCCAACTCGTCAATACATAAGCGCCCGCGATGTCCCCGCCGATCAGGATCATGACCCAGCCGCGATGGCGAGCGGGGATCGTTTCAGCCAGCAGCGCATAACAAATCGGCAGCATCCCGCCAACCGCCAATCCCATGATGAAACACATGACGAGATTCCACCCGAAGCTCGGCATCGCACCGCAGATCGACGTCCCCATGAATGCTATGCCCGCATAGAGAATCGATGCGCGCCTTCCGATCTTGTCGCCCAGCCATCCCCATAGGAACGAGCCGCATACGGTTCCCGTCGCCGAAGCGAGCGCGATCCAGACGACCGGAGTCGTGCCGGTCGGTACGAGCGGCGACTTGAGCCCGTATTCCAGCGCCATCCCGGGCATGACGAAGGCCAGGGCCGTCGGCTTCATGACGTCGATGGTCACCGCCAATGCCATTGCGAGCAGCAAGCGGTAATGCGCCGGCCCGAGCGGCACATCGTCGAGCGCGGCCACTCGAATCCTGGAGCCTACGCGAGCTTCGCCGGCCGCCGCGGGAGGAACCAACCCATACAGACTGACGGCGAGGCCTACGATGATCGCGGCCATGCCGGCCACCATCGTCGCATCCATCGGCATACCGACGAGCCGATAGCCGATATGCCGGCCCATCAGATACATCGGCAAATGCGCGAGCACACCGGCGATGACGGCGATGACGCCGAGCCAGAACGCCGCAGGGCGATAAAAGGTCAGCCCGCGCGATGCGGCATCCTGCTCTACTCGTTTCCGGTCCATCGGCATCCTATGGCGTAAAGCTTAAAATCGACGCTGCCCGGATCGAGCAGCGTGTCGAACAAAGGCGCTCGCGCGCAGAAAGGCGCTCGCGCGCAGTCTACCGGCCGAGCCGGAATAAACGACGCACGACGAGCAGCGGCAAGCGCAGCACGAAACCCACGAGCAAGCGCGCGTGCATCCAGCTCAGCAGCGCGTTATCGCGGCAATAATGAAAGTGCGAGACGCCACCTTCCTCGCGCTTGAAATAGCGCACGGGCGCGTCGATGTTGATCGGTGCGACGCCGCGCCAGCAAAGCCGTACCGCCGCCTCGGGATCGAAATCGAAGCGCCGCATCCAGCGCTGAGCGTGCATCAGCGCGCGCAGCGGTGCGACGGGATAGACGCGAAACCCATAAAGCGAATCGCCGACGCCGACCCACAGCGTTTCGACGTTCGCCCAGAAATTCGAGAGTTGGCGGCCGAGCACGCGGATACGCGGCGCGGTTTCGTCGAACAACGGCCGCCCGAGCACCATACATTCTGGGCGCGCCGTCGACGCAGCCATGAAGCGGCCGATGAGCTCCGCCGGATGCTGCCCGTCCGAATCCATCGTGAGCACGTGCGTAAAGCCTTGTGCGGCGGCTGCGTCGAGCCCAGCGAGCACAGCGGCGCCCTTGCCCCCGTTGCGCGGCAAGACGATGACCCGCAAGCCCGGGTCCTGCTCGGCCATGGTCTGAAGGCGCGCGGCACTGCCGTCGGTGCTCCCGTCCACGACGATCCAGACCGGATTCCACTGCGCGCGTGCGCGCCGCACCGTGTCGTAGACCTTCTCTCCCGGGTTGTAGCTCGGGATCAGGACGAGATGCGTGGTCGAGGCAAGGGTCATCGGCATGAGCGTGCGGGGGTGCGCGGCATCGATCAGCCCGCGGGCGAATCGTTCGCGAGTTCGGCCTCGTAATACGCGTGCAACTGCGCGACAAAGCTGCGCACCGCGTCCGGATTCGCTTGCGGCGGCGCAAAGCAGCGGCCGATCCGCACCCGGTAGGTCAGCGGCAGCACCGGCTTGCGCAGGATATGCCATCCCTTCGCGAGAAACGGCGAGCCGGCCTCCACGATGAGCGTCTGCACCGGAACGCTCGCCCGTGCGGCAACGAGCCCGATGCCGGCCTTCAGGGGATTGACGGGCGGCGAGTCGGTGCGCGTGCCTTCGGGAAACAACAGCAGCGGATGGCCGCGCCGCAAATCGTCGACGGCGGCCTTGATCATCCCCTTCGGTGCATCGTTCACGATGTAGTCGGCAAGACGCGCGCCGGCACCCAGGAACACGTTGTCGACGATGTCGCCCTTCATCACACAGCACACGCGCGGCACGCAGGACGCGATCAGCATGGCGTCGATCAGCGTCGGATGGTTGGGCGCAAGGATCATCGCCGGCTTGCCGCGCAGCGTCGCGAGCTCGGACAGGTCGAAATGCGCCGCGCCGAGCGCCGAAAGCGCATGAAAGTAGAGCCGCCAGACATGTTGGATGACCGCGCGCCCCAGCGTGCGCGCGACATGTCGCGGCAGCAGCACCCGCAACAGAGCGGCAAACGGCAGCCAGCCCAGGCAGGCGATCGCGAGCAGCAGCAGACCGAAGTAGAAGACCGCGTACTGACGCAGCGCCGCGAGCCCGCGCAATACCGGGTCGATGCCGACGCGTTCGGTCGACGGAGGTCCGGCGTAGCTCACGCGAATACCTCGACAGGATGGCCGCCGCTCGCCTCGATCTCGAGCAGCAAGTCCGCGCGGCAAACGTCGGCATGCAGATAAAGCGCACGCAACGACGACCCGCACCTTGCGCGCAACACCTCGTCGATGGCGGCAAGCGCCTGCGCATCGTTCGCGTCGCGCACATAGACCTTGTAGGTCAGCTCGGCCAGTGCGGTTTTGTCCCGGGTTTGGCGTGCGGCTTCCTCGAGCACGGTTTCGATGTTGACGAGCGTCTCGCGCAACTGCGCGATGACATCTCCGCGATGAGCCGTTTCGTGTCCCACGATGCTCGCGGTGCCCGAGACGAACAAGGCCGATTCCCCATCGGGGTCGGCAGGGCCGCACCATGCCGCCGCGCGCGCGAACGTCGGCGCGCTCGGGCCGTATCGAGCCGGATAACGGTAAGCGCTGACTTGCCTGGGATTTTCAATCGCACGGTTGGGCGAGCGCGACGCCAGGAACGACACCGACAACGGCGTCGCGGGCGCCGCATCGCCGACGACGCTGGCCGCGCTGCCGAGCGCGCTTGCGGCCGGCACGCTATCGATGACGGGGCGCCCGCAGGCCTTGAACGCCCGCTGCCGCCCGGTGTTGAACTGGCGATAGCGCTCGCTGCCGAACTGATGCGCGTTGATTGCAGGCACGACGTTCCAGATTCTCAGCGGATGGCGCATGTCGAGCGCATCGAGCACGCTGAAGATCGCCTCGTAAGCCGCATAGGTGGCGCGTTCGAGTGGGGTCTCGCCGCTTGCCTGCGGCACATCTGCATGCGCTTGCTCGTACACTTCGACGCTGCCGAACACGATGCCGGCCGATTCGCTGAACCGGTAGTGGAGCGGACCGTGGTGGCCGTTCGCGAGATCGGCGGCATCGCACTGCCAGATTTCGAAACAGGTATCGCTGCTGTCGTGCAGCGGCTCCGAAGCGGGAACGAGCCTCGCCATATGAGCCGGCGCGAGCGGAAGATGAGGCGCCGCCTCGGCGAAGCTCGCCCATTGCGCCGGCTCCCCGAAGCATGCGGCACCCAGCGCGCCCGGAAATGCGCGCTCGAACGCCTCGTTTCGCGCATGGGCGGGCTCGGCTCGCAGCATCGCCGCAAGTCGTGCGCCCTCGAGTCGGACGAGCTTCAAAAACGGAACCGGCATCGAGACCACCTACCCCGCTGCCGTGCGGGCATCGTCGGCTTGCCGCAACATGCGGCGGCGCGCACGCCACGCACGCAGCGAATTGCGCGCATCGGCCAGCGCCGACAGGTAATAGATGATCTTGAACACGCGCAGCGACGGCCAGATCGGCGTGCTCTCGAAGATATCGCCGGCGAGCAGCGACAGCAGCGCCTCTTTCACGCGGAACATGTTGCGCGGATTCATGAACAGGTTGCGCATCGTCGGCGAGGTCATCCGGTAGATGAACCAGGCGAATTGCTTCGGCCCATGACGCACGCGCCGATCGAATTCGGCGAGCGCCGCGCTCGCGCGTGCCGGTTCGCGCAGGCACGTATCGATCGCTTCGGCGCCCATGAACGCGCTTTGCATCGCAAGCATGACGCCGGACGAGAACACCGGGTCGATGAACGCGAACGCATCGCCGAGCAACAGGAAATTGCGCCCGTGCGTCACGTCGCCCGAATACGAAAAATTGCCGGTCGCTTCCACGCCGGTCACGAGCTCGGCATGTTCGAGGCGCTTGGCGAGCGGCGCACACATCGCAATCGTTTCGAGGAAAAACGTCTCGAGCGAGGTGCCTGACGCTCGCCGCTTCAGATAGTAGGGCCATACGACGGCACCGATACTCGTCGCTCCGTCGGCGAGCGGAATGAACCAGAACCAGCCGTGCTCGAACCAATACACGGTGATGTTGCCTTCGTCCGCCCCGGCATGGCGTTGCGCGCCGCGAAAGTGCGCGTACAACGCGCTGCTGTTGTGCTTCTTGTTGCGCTGCTTCGTGCGCATGCGATTGGCCAGCAGCGTATCGCGGCCCGATGCGTCGACGACGAAACGCGCGCGGCACCGATACGGCCGCCCATCGTCGTGCTTCGCGCTCACGATCGCGCCGCTGCCGTCGGGGAGAAACTCGACGTCGCGGACCTGACAACCTTCGACGACATCGGCGCCATGCGTCGCCGCGTTGCGCAACAGGATTTCATCCAGTTCCGAACGGCGCACCTGGTAGGCGTAAGGCATGGATTTGTCCCATGCCTCGGCGAACGGGAAGCGCTGCAGCCGCTGGTCGTGGAACGGCGAAACGAATTCGGCGGCCGGCTTCATCATGCCGATGTCGCGCACGGCCTCGCCGACCCCGAGCCGCTCGAACAGACGCAGGTTCGCGGGCAGCAACGATTCGCCGATGTGAAAACGCGGATGGCGCGCCTTTTCGAGGAGCTGCACGCGATAGCCGGCATCGGCGAGCAAGGTGGCGGCGGTCGATCCCGCGGGGCCACCGCCGATCACGGCAACGTCCCACTCGGTCATCTCGTCAAGGTGCGGCGGATTATTCATGGGCTTGGCCTTCGCTTCGTTCGTGCGATATTTCGTGCGATGTCGGTGTCTCGAGCCGGTCTGCTCAAGCCATACCGCCGTTGACCGACAGGACCTGCCCTGTCACATAGGCCGCGGCATCCGAGACGAGGTAGGCCACCATCGCAGCGACCTCCTGCGGCGTGCCGCTCCTGCCGGCGGGCACGAGCTGCTTGATGCGCTCGGGCGGGAAGGCGGTTTCGGTCATCGGCGACGCGATGATGCCGGGCGCCACGGCGTTCACGGTGATATGCCGCGAGGCGAGTTCGAGGGAAAGCGATTTCGTGGCGCCGATCAGCCCTGCCTTCGCCGCGGCATAGTTCGTTTGCCCGCGATTGCCGACGAGCCCCGTCACCGAGGCGATATTGACGATGCGGCCCCAGCGGGTGCGAATCATCGGCATCAAGAGCGGTTGCGTGACGTTGAAAAAGCCGTTCAGCGTGACGTCGATGACACTGCGCCACTGCTGTTGCGTCATGCCCGGCATGGGCGCATCGTCGTAGATGCCCGCGTTGTTGACGACGATCTGCACCGGGCCGCTTTCGAGCACGCGTTCGAGCGCCGCGAGCGATTCGGAGGCGTTCGTCACATCGAAGCCGATCGCATGGGCGTTGCCGCCCGAGGCCGCAATGCCCGCAACGACGGCCTCGGCGGCCGCCATGTTGCGGTGCCCGTGCACCCAGACTTCATGGCCCGCGGCGGCGAGCGCCTCGCTGATCGCGTGGCCCAGCGCGCCGCTGCCGCCCGTCACCAATGCTTTCATCGCAAGCGCACCCGGTCAACGCACACGATGCTCGGCCACGTAGGCAGCCAAGGCACCGAGGGTCGAAAAGATCTTCGTGTTGTCGGGATGGTCCGACCTGAGCCCGAAGCCGTATTTTTTCGAGATGAGAAGCGCGATCTCGAGAATATCGATGGAATCGAGCCCAAAGCCTTCACCGTACAAAACCGTGTCGCCGGATACGTCGGTGATCTTGATATCCTCGAGGTTCAATTCGCGGATGATCAATCCGGCGAGCTCTTGTTCCAATTCATTCATGATGCTTACGGCGAGCTGACAACAAGGATGCAGCCTGAAACGGCGGGCGCGCGGCGCTGGGCGAGCGGGCACGGCGTCGTTGGTCCGCTCCGGCTTATTGGGGGGCCCATCCGGGCCGATTAAGGGGTCCCTTCAGGTTCGAGCGATTCTAGACGAAGCGTTTCCTGCCGTATACCCGAATGGTTACTGAATGAAGCAGCCGAACAACGGGCGGCCTCCCCGGACGAGGCCCCGTTGCGCACGGTGCCTGTTCGTTCGGAGCGGCGACGTGCGCTAAAATCCGGCGCTGCCCGCCGGTGATCGACTTGCAAAAAAGTTACAAAACGCAGCACCGGCGCCCACTGAACTCCGTATGATCGATCGCACAAAGCGACAGACTCAAAACTCGCGGGCGGTTGCCGTCGGCGGGTCTTATTCGGGATGGCACTGATTTTTTTTCGCCGGGTTTCATTCGCGCGTAACACAAGGTACTGCAGCACGGGGAGCGTCGAATGAGCCGTTTGCGATCCATCGTTCGCGGCGCAGCCGGAGCCGCACTCATCGTCGGCTATGAGATCGGCGCGCATCGCGCCGTCAGCACGCCCGGCCTGGAGCCGCTCGGCCTTGCGCTCGTGCTCGCGCCGGCGCTCGTTCTCGCCCTCGGCTACGCGGCACGTTCGCCGCGGCGCCCCGTGTTGCTGCCGCTCGTGGCCATGGCCGCCGCGGGGCTGTGGCTCGCGCGGGGCGCGCTCGTGCGCCATTACGAGTGGGGGCTTTTCCTCGAACACGTGCTGTTCAACGGCGCGCTCGGGTACCTGTTCGGCCGCACGCTCGCGAAAGGGCGCGTGCCGCTGTGCACGCAGTTCGCCGCCCTCGTGCGGGGCAACCCGCTTGCGCCGGAAATCGCCGTCTATACGCGGCGGGTCACCGCTGCCTGGACGCTCTTTTTCGCGCTTGTCATCGCTGTCTCGACGCTGCTTTTCGCGACTGTCCCGATCGAAATCTGGTCGACCTTCGCCAACTACCTGACGCTGCCGCTGACCGCGCTCATGTTCATCGCGGAACATGCATGCCGCCGGTTCGCGCTGCCCGGTGTGCGGAGCTCGGGGATGGTCGCGAGCATTCGTGCTTATCGGCGCTCGACCGCGGGGCGGCCCGCCACGCAGCGATGAATGTCCAGGGAAGGTCTGCCAGGCATCGCCTGCGAGCCGCCCGCTTACCGCTTATGCCAATTCGCTAGCAACGTTATGTCGAGTTTTCCGCTGGTCTCTCATGTATCGCTCGATCGGACCATCGCCTGGCGCGATGGGGCGAGTGTCACGGTACGTGAATTTCTCGTCGACGTCAGGACGCTTGCGGCCGCCCTGCCGGCGGGCCGGCATGTGTTCAATGTCTGCAAGGACCGCTACCGTTTCACGGTCGGCCTCGCCGCCACGCTGCTCGCCGAAAAGGTGAGCCTGCTGCCCTCGACCTACACGCCGCAAACCGTGCGGCAACTGCAAGCGTTCGCCCCCGACGCGTTCTGTCTTCACGACATGGACGAGTGCACGATCGAGCTGCCGCGTTTTCGCTACCCTGCCGCGCCGCGCGCAGCGCTGGCGACGTACGACGATATCGCCGTGCCGCAGATCGACGGCGCGCGCATCATGGCGTACGTATTTACTTCGGGCTCCACCGGCGCGCCGGTGCCGCACCGCAAGACCTGGGGATTTCTCGTCAAGAACGTGCGCGCCGCCGCGGCGCGGCTCGGCCTCGTCGAAGCGGCTGGCACGACGCTCGTCGGCACGGTGCCGCCGCAGCACATGTACGGGTTCGAATCCACGGTGCTGCTCGCATTGATCGGCGGGCTCGCGTTCAGCAACGGTCAGCCGTTCTATCCCGACGATATCCGCGGCGAACTCGAAGCGGTACCGGCGCCGCGCGCGCTCGTCACCTCGCCGATCCACCTTCGCGCGCTGCTCGCGTCCGAGCCCGCATTGCCGGGTGCCGCGCTGATTCTCTCGGCCACGGCACCGCTTTCGGAAAAACTGGCGAGACAAGCCGAAGCGCGCCTCGGCGCACCGCTGATGGAGATTTACGGCAGCACGGAGACGGGCCAGATTGCGACGCGCCGCACCGCGCATAGCGCCGCCTGGGAGCTTTTCCCCGAAGTCACCTTGACGGCGCGCGACGCGGCGACCGGCAGCGACGAGGGTCCCGAAATATGGGCGGCCGGAGGCCATGTCGAGGTGCCGGTACAAATGGGCGATGCGCTGGAGTTGATCGATGCAACCCACTTCTTGCTGCACGGCCGCAAGGGCGATTTGATCAACATCGCCGGCAAGCGCTCCTCGATCGCCTATCTCAATCATCAGTTGATGGCGATTCCCGGTGTCGACGACGGCACCTTCTTCATGCCCGACGAAACCGCGACCGACGGATTGGACGCCGATACGCAAGGCGGTCCGCCTGTCACGCGGCTGATGGCCCTCGTGGTGGCACCGACGCTTTCGGCTGCCGAGCTGCAACGCAAGCTGCGCGAGCGGATCGATGCCGCATTCATGCCGCGCCCGCTGCTATTCGTCGACAGTTTGCCGCGCAATGGCACCGGCAAGCTCCCGCGCGATACGCTGGCGCCGTTCGTGGCCGCGCTGCTGCAGCGCTGCGCTGCGCCCGCGAGCGAGGCAAACGCACCGCCGCCGAGCACCCGGAGTGCGGCCGAGAGCCAGCACGAACCGATCGTCTTCGAGATTCCGGCCGATCATCCGGCGTTGCCGGGTCATTTTCCGGGCCGGCCGATCGTACCGGGTGTCGTACTGCTCGACCATGCGATCGCGCGGATCGGCGCGGCCCTCGGGTGCGAGTTGAACGCATGCACGATCGGCTCGGCGAAATTCACCGCGCCCGCTTCGCCCGGTGAACCGCTCGCGCTCTCGTTCAGCTGCGACGAACGCGGCGCGATCCACTTCACCATCCGCACCGGCGAGCGCACGGCAGCCGCCGGTGTGCTGACACGGCGGCAACGGGCATGAGTACGAAAGGGAACCGCGATCATTCGACGTGGGCCGAACGCCAGGAGCGCGGAAACTTCGCCGTGCTGCGCATCATGACGTGGCTCTCGCTGCACTTCGGCAGACCGTTGACGCGCATCGTCCTGCACGGCATCACGTTCTACTTCCTGCTGGCCGCGCCGCTCGCACGCCGCGCCTCGCGCGCTTATCTCGCGCGCGTGCTGGGACGCCCAGCGCGTTGGCGCGAGATCTACCGGCACCTGCTCGTCTTCGCGACGACGATCCATGACCGCATCTATCTGCTCAACGAGCGGTTCGATCTGTTCGATATTCGCGTCGAAGGCGGTGCGCTCGTCGACGAGGCGCTTGCCGCGGGGCGCGGCGCATTTCTCATCGGAGCGCATTTCGGCAGCTTCGAGGCGCTGCGCGCGATCGGCCGCACGCGCCCGAATCTGCGTGTCGCGATCATGATGTACGAGGAGAACGCCCGCAATATCAACGCAGTGCTCGCGACCGTCAATCCCGCCGTGAAGCAGGACGTCATCAGCCTCGGCCGGCCCGAAGCGATGCTCGAAGCCGTCGAATATCTCGATAGCGGCGCGATGATCGGCATGCTCGCCGATCGAACGCTGCGGCAAGAAGACGGCAGCGCGCTGCAGCAGTGCGCGTTTCTCGACGGCCGCGTCGGATTTCCGCTGAGCCCCTTGCGCATGGCCGCGATGCTCAAGCGCCCGGTCATTTTCATGGCAGGGGTTTATCGCGGCGCAAACCGCTACGACATCCACTTCGAACCGCTCGTCGATTTCTCGTACGCCGGGGCCGGCGATCGCGCGGCGCGCGTGCAAGCCGCGGTCGAGCGGTATGTCGGACTGCTCGAGCAGCACTGCCGCAGCGCCCCCTACAACTGGTTCAACTTCTTCGATTTCTGGCAGGACGGCGAGCCCACCTTGCCGCGCACATCCCAATCGGCCAGCGAGGTGGACGCATGAGGCGAACGTCTGACTTCAACGCTTTGCGCGCTAACGCGCGTGCGGCGTGGGCCGTCGCCATACTGGCCGCCGCCACGTGCTGTCTGAGCGCCGCGCCCCTTGCCACGGCCGCGGCAACGCCTGCGGCTACGGCTGCGCCTGCGGCTGCCGGCACGGCGCAATGGACGCTCGACCGGCTCATGTCGACGCTGGCACACAACAAATCCGGTCGCGCGAGCTTCACCGAAACGAAATATCTCGCTATCGCGGACAAGCCCATCGAATCGACGGGCGAGCTGGCCTTCGTCGCGCCCGATCACCTCGAGAAAGTGACGGTGAGTCCGAAGCCCGAGCGGCTCGTGGTCGACGGCGACAAACTGACGGTCGATCGCAATCAGCGCAAGTACACGGTCTCGCTCGCGCACTACCCCGAGCTCGCGGCATTTATCGAAAGCATCCGCGCGACGCTGGCCGGCAATCGTTATGTGCTCGAACAGCTCTACAAGGTCTCCATCGGGGGCCGCGGAGACGATTGGACCTTGACGCTGACGCCGCTCGATTCCCGGATGCTGAAGACGGTGCAGACGATCAAGCTCGACGGCACGCGAGATGTACTGCGCACCGTCGTGATCGAACAAGCCGATGGCGATCATTCGGTGATGCAGCTTCGCAACGCTTCGAGACAGTGATGCGAGACCCCATGGCGCACCGACCCGATTCCGGTTCTCCTCGCCGCGCGCTACTGCGCCGGCGCGCGGTGCAGCTCTGGTTGCTGTTTCTGATCGGCTGCGCGATCGCGATTCAACGCGCCCACTTCACGGCCGACCTTTCCGCATTCCTGCCGCGCGCGCCGAGCGCGCAGCAGCGTTTGCTCGTCGACCAATTGCGCGAGGGCGTCATCTCGCGGCTCATCATCGTCGCCATCGAAGGCGGCGATGCGGCCACGCGTGCCGAGCTCTCGCGCGGCATTGCCGCCACACTGCGCCGCGATTCGCGCTTCGTTTCCGTGAACAACGGCGAGCCCGTCACGCAGGCGCGCGACGAGCGCTTCGTTTTCGAGCATCGCTATGTACTGAGCCCCGCAGTCACGCCGCAGCGGTTCTCTGCCGAGGGCCTGCACAGTGCGCTTGGCGAGAGCCTCGATCTGCTGAGTTCATCGGCGGGGCTCATGTCGAAAGCGCTGCTGCCGCGCGACCCGACTGGCGAGGTGACGGCCATCGTCGGCCAGTTCGACGGCGAGGCACAGCCGGCCTCCGCCGATGGCGTATGGGCCTCGCGCGACGGCAAACGCGCGTTGCTCGTCGTGCAGACGGCCGGCGCCGGCTCCGACACCGACGCGCAGGAAAGTGCGATCGCCGCCGTGCGGGCGGCATTCGCCTCAGCCGCGCATGGCAAGCCAGCCGCATCGTCATGCCGGTTGCTGCTCACGGGGCCCGGCGTGTTCTCCGTCGAAACGCGCGATACGATCAAACACGATGTCGAGAAGCTGTCCGTCATCAGTCTCGCGCTGATCGTCGGGCTGCTGTTGCTCGTCTATCGTTCCCCGCTCACGCTGGCGCTCGGGCTTGTTCCCGTTGCGTCGGGCGTGGCTGCCGGCCTCGCGGCAGTGAGCCTTGCGTTCGGCACCGTGCACGGTCTCACGCTCGGATTCGGTACGACGCTGATCGGCGAAGCCGTCGACTATTCCATCTATCTGTTCATTCAATCGGCGCGGCATGACAAGCCAGAGGGCAATGGCGATGCGATGCGCGCATGGATCGCCCGTTATTGGCCGACGATCCGGCTCGGCATGTTGACGTCGGTCTGCGGCTTCGCGTCGATGCTGTTCTCAGGCTTCCCGGGGCTCGTGCAACTGGGCCTCTATTCGATGGTCGGCCTCGCGGCCGCCGCCGCGGTGACGCGTTATGTGCTGCCTCACCTGGGCACTCGCGCACCGGCCGTTCGCGATCTCTCGGGTCTCGGCACCTTGCTGGCTCGAGCGGCGGATGCGGCAGCTCGCCTGCGCTGGCCGTTCGCGGCGCTGATGATCGGCGCAGTGGCCGCCCTCGCGCTGCATCGCGGCCAGTTGTGGAGCCACGAACTGTCGTCGCTGAGCCCCGTCCCCGCGTCGAGCCAGGCGCTCGATGCGGCGTTGCGGGCCGATGTCGGGGCACCCGATGTCCGCTATCTGGTTGTCGTCTCGGGCGCGAGCGAACAGGCCGCGCTCGAAGGCGCCGAAAAAATTGCCGCGCGGCTGCAACCGCTGGTCGATTCGGGCACGCTCGCCGGCTTCGACAGCCCGGCCCGCTATCTGCCGAGCGACACGACTCAACGCGCGCGGCTCGCGAGCCTTCCGCCGGCGGACGTGCTCGAAACGCGCATGCGCTCGGCGGTGGCCAACCAGACTATCGGCGTAAAGCCCGGCGTTTTCGCCCCGTTCATCGCCGATGTCGAGAAAGCGCGCAACGCTTCGCTTTTGCGTCGCGAAGATCTGCGAGGAACGTCGATGGGGCTGGCCGTGGACGCACTGCTGACCGAGCGCGAGGGCCAGTGGCAAGCGATGCTTTCATTACGCGCGCCCGCGCAGCCGGGCGCTGCAACACAGCCCGCGAACGAGACGAGTCTCGACGCGCATGCGATCCAAACGGCCGTCGCCAGTGCCGGCGTAGCAGGCGCCCTTTTCGTCGACCTCAAAAAAGAAGCCGACGCCCTCTACGTGAACTACGTGTACGAGGACATTCGTTTGTCGCTGGCTGGATTCGCGGCAATTGTCGTGCTGCTATTCGTCGCATTGCGCGACCCGCGGCGCGTCGTCAGCACGCTCGTGCCGTTGATCGCGGCCGTGCTCGTCGTCACCGCTGCGTTCGCGCTGTTCCATGAGCCGCTCACGATCCTGCATTTGATCGGGCTGCTGCTGATTGTCGCGATCGGCTCGAACTATGCGCTGTTTTTCAATCGACGAAACGATGCGTCGCGTGCCGATTCGACCGGCACGTCCCCCGCCGCACAGACCGTTGCACCGCTGACGCTTGCCTCGCTGCTGATCGCCAATCTGGCGACTGTCGCAGGATTCGGATTGCTGGCGCTCTCGCATGTGCCGATGCTCGAATCGTTCGGGCTCACTGTCGGCCCGGGCGCGATTCTGGCGCTGCTCTTTTCGGCGATTCTGGCGCCGCGCGCACCGCACACGGTATTGTCGCGGGCAACGACCGATGAACCGGGCCAAAGGAAGACGGCATGAACGAGCCAACGCCACTGCCGCTCGTCCGTCCGTCTGCCGGTTCGCAGGCCGGCAGCCCGCGCCGCTGGCGCCCCACCCCGCTCGTCGGCGGCACGATTGCATTGCACGCAGGCGCCGTCACGGCACTGGCCGTGCAACCGGCGTGTTGGCCCTATGCGGCCGGCGCAGTCGCGCTTTCTCATACCGTGCTGACGGCCGCAGGGCTGTGGCCGCGCAGCGCGTGGCTCGGACCCAACTGGACCGCGTTGCCCGAGTCCGCCGCTGAACGGCAGCAGATTGCGATCACGATAGACGACGGCCCCGATCCGGAGGTCACGCCGCGCGTGCTCGAACTGCTCGATCGTTATGAAGCGCGTGCGACGTTCTTCTGCATCGGCGAAACCGCGCGCCGCCATCCCGCGCTCGTCGAAGCGATCGCGACGCAGGGACACGCCATTGAAAACCACAGCCAGCATCATCGGCATCATTTTTCGCTGCTTGGGCCGGGCGGCCTGCAACGCGAGATCGATGCCGCCCAACGCACGCTGACGGAGTTGAGCGGTACGGTGCCGCTCTTCTTTCGCGCGCCCGCCGGACTGCGCAACCCGTTTCTCGAGCCCGTGCTGTGCCGGCTCGGCCTGCAGCTCGCGAGTTGGACGCGGCGCGGATTCGATACCCGGACATCCGATGCCGGCCTCGTCGCAAAGCGGCTGCTGCACGGCCTCGCGCCGCGGGACATCCTGCTGCTGCATGACGGCCATGCCGCGCGCGACGTGCGAGGCCGGCCGGTCGTGCTCGAGGCACTCGAGACAGTATTGCGTGCGGCGCGCGACGCGCGGCTGCAATGCACAACGCTGCGCGCCGCCATTACGGAAGTACCCGAGACCAACGCAACGGTAACGGTCGCCAAGACGACCGCTCATCATCGATAAAGCACATCGGCATCCGGATTGATTCCTGTGAAACCACTGCAACTGACCCACTTCACCGCGACGAGCTGCATCGGCAGAGGCCTCGACGCCACTTTGCGAGCGTTACGCGAGTCCCGCGGCGGCCTGGCGCCGTGCCGCTTCGAGCGTGCCGAACTCGAGACATGGATCGGCACCGTCGACGGCGTCGACGACACCCCGGTACGCGCCGATCTCAGCGCGTTCGATTGCCGCAATCATCGGCTCGCGCAACTCGGTCTGACGCAGGACGGTTTCGCCGAAGCCGTCGAATCCGCCGCGGCGCGCTACGGGGTCGCGCGCGTCGGCGTGTTTCTCGGCACGAGCACCTCGGGCATTCTCCAGACCGAGCTCGCCTATCGACGGCGCGATCCGCAAAGCGGCGCGCTGCCGGCCGACTTCCACTACGCCGAAACGCACAACACGTACTCGCTCGCCGCTTTCGTGCGTGCGTACTTCGGCCTCGTCGGGCCGGCGGCCGTGATTTCGTCGGCATGTTCATCGGGTGCGAAGGCTTTTGCTTCGGCCCGCCGCATGATCGAGGCCGGGTTGATCGACGCGGCCGTTGTCGGAGGCGTCGATTCGCTGTGCCTGACCACGCTTTACGGTTTCAACTCGCTCGAACTGCTTTCTTCCGAACCGTGCAAGCCATTCGATATAACGCGCAAGGGCATTTCGATAGGAGAAGCAGCGGCATTCTTCCTGCTCGAGCGGCCGCGCAACGGCCACCGTGCGGGGATGGGTACGGAGACGAGCGATGACGCGATCCTGTTGCTCGGCATCGGTGAATCGAGCGACGCGCATCATATGTCGTCGCCGCATCCGGAGGGACTCGGTGCGCGGCGCGCGATCGAAGGCGCGCTTGCGACGGCCGGCTTGGGCCCAGCCGATATCGACTACGTCAATCTGCACGGTACCGCGACGCCGAGCAACGATGTCGCCGAATCCCTTGCGCTCAATGCGCTGTTCGACGGAACGCCTGCGAGCTCCACCAAGGGTGCGACCGGGCACACGCTCGGCGCGGCAGGCGCGCTGGAGGCCGTTGTTTCGGCGCTCGCGTTGCGCCATCAGTTCGTGCCTGCCGGGGTCGGCACGACGCAGCCCGATCCGGTCTTGCAACTGGACTATGTCCTTGCAAGCCGGGACGCGCGAGTGCGTACCGTCCTCAGCAACTCGTTCGGTTTCGGCGGCACCAATTGCAGCCTCATTCTTGGCCGCCGTAATAGCGTGCGCGGAGGAAGTGAAACATCATGAGCAAGACGAGCGCATATATCGAGGGGCTCGGGCTCATCGGCCCCGGCTTCGCCAATTGGCCGCAAGCCGTGCCGGTACTGAGCGGCGCTCAGGCGTATGTCCACGCGCCGGCCGCCATTCCCGCACCCGCCGCGCTGCCATCGGCCGAGCGACGCCGCACGAGCCAACCCGTGCGGTTGGCGCTCGCAATCGGCTTCGAAGCGGCGCAAGCGAGCGGGCGCGACGCCGCCGCACTGAGCACCGTCTTCACGGCATCGGGCGGCGATGGAGAGAACTGCCATGCAATCTGCGAAACGCTCGCAGGCGACGAACGGGAGATTTCGCCGACACGGTTTCATAACTCGGTTCATAACGCGCCCGCGGGATATTGGAGCATCGCGGCCCATGCCATGACCTCGTCGAACGTCTTGTGTGCCTACGATGGGAGCTTCTGCGCGGGGCTGCTCGATAGCCTTTGCGCGGTCAGCGTGGATGCGCAGGATTCGCTGCTGATCGCATTCGATACCGAATACCCGGATCCACTGCGCGGTGTACGCCCTACGGCGGATGCATTTGGCATCGCACTGGTGCTGACGCCGCGCGAAAGCGAGCGCACCGTGGCGCGTATCGATGTCGAGTTGACCGATGCGCCGGCGACGACGCTTGCGTCGCCGGCGCTCGAAGCGGTGCGTCTCGGCAATCCTGCGGCGCGTGCATTGCCGTTACTCGAAGCGCTTGCCGCAAAGCAGGCCCGGACCGTTGTGCTCGATTATTTGGACCATTTGCGTCTGCGGGTGGAGGTCGTGCCCATCGATGCTAGTAAAACCTGACGCAATGACTGCTGACAATCGATCCTCACTGCCGCTCGATCATGCGTGGATCGCCGCGCACATTCCGCATAGTGGCGCGATGTGCCTACTCGATGAAGTCGTGCAATGGGATGAAGAAACCATCCGCTGTACGGCAACGAGTCATCGCGATCCCGGTAATCCGCTGCGCATGAATGGCCGTCTTGCCGCTGTTTGTGCGATCGAATATGCCGCGCAAGCGATGGCGGTACACGGCGCGGTGCTCGGCGCAGCCTCTGAGCGGCCGCGCGCGGGGTTTCTCGCGAGCGTGCGCAACGTGCAAACGCACGTCGAGCGGCTCGACACACTGGAGGCACCGCTTGTTGTCGAAGCCACGAGAATCAGTGGCGATGTCAACAATATCCTCTATCGGTTCGTTGTTAGCTGTGATCACCAGACGATAGTCGAAGGGCGCGCCGCCGTGATTCTCGACGCCTCGGCTGTCGGTGCCGTCTCGCGGCAAGAGGCCGGTTGAAAGGATGGCCGATCTTCAGGACCTCCGATGAACTTTATGACGATGAAAAGGAGCAATCATATGAGAACAACAGTCCGTCGTTTGCTGCTTGTCGCTTTGATTCCGGCGATATTGAGCCCTGCCGCTTATGCGG
>NZ_DASXWY010000101.1:0-20791 GCF_036503415.1 Trinickia sp.
ATGGGCGCGCGACTGGATCGATCGCCAATCGAGCGCCTCCGTGGCGGCCAGCGCTGCCGAGGCGGCCGCATCGAGCGAGGATGCACTCGATCCCTCACCGTGCGGCGATCCCGATCAGCGTGGCGAAGCCAAGGACGCCGCCGCAAGACCTCTGCCCGCGCCGCTGTCGGCCATCGCTCCATCCATTGCACGCAGGCTCGACTCGGCCGTCGGGCGCCGCGCGCTCGACTGGCTGCCTTACCCTGAAGGGCATTTGGACCTGCTGACGCCTGTCGTCAACTATCGGGGATAAGTGCGAGCGAATGCAGCCCGGGACGCGCCGGGCTGAAGGCAGCGCGGTGGGAGCCGTCAGGAGGCCGTCAAAAGGAAAGCGGGCCATCGCTGGCCCGCCTTTTTGTGCGGGTTTGCCGCCCGCCGCGGGTGACGTTATTGGCGTCCGTACGTATCGTCGAAACGGACGATGTCGTCTTCGCCGAGGTAAGCGCCCGATTGTACTTCGATGATCTCGAGCGGTACCTTCCCGGGATTTTCGAGGCGGTGCGTCGTGCCGAGCGGGATATACGTCGATTCGTTCTCCGAAAGCAGGAACGATTCGCCGTCGCGCGTGACGCGGGCGGTCCCGCGTACGACGATCCAGTGCTCGGCGCGATGGTGATGCATCTGCAGCGACAGTTGCGCGCCGGGCTTCACGACGATGCGCTTGACCTGGAAGCGTTCGCCCGCATCGATGGAATCGTAGTAACCCCAGGGGCGATGCACTTTGCGGTGGACGGACGCTTCTGTGCCGCTTTCGGCGCGAAGCCGCGAAACGACTTTTTTGACGTCCTGCACATGCGATTTGTCCGCGACGAGCACCGCATCCGCGGTCTCGACGACGATGAGGTCGCGCGTGCCGACGCACGCGACGAGTCTGCCTTCGGAGTGAGCGAGCGTTTCTTGCGAGTCTTCGAAAAGGACGCGGCCGCGGCTCACGTTGCCGCTGTCGTCCTTGGGCAGGATCTGCCAGAGTGCGCTCCAGGAGCCGACGTCCGACCATCCGGCTGCAAGCGGCACGGCTACGCCGCGCGGCAACGTCGCGTCGGCGGCGAGGCGCTCCATGACGGCATAGTCGATGGAATTGGAAGGCGACGCGGCGAACGCGTCGCGATCGAGGCGGAAGAACTCCCCGTCCAGGCGGCCGCGCGCATGCGCATGCGCGCACGCTTCGTAGATGGCAGGCTCGAACCGGGCCAGTGCGTGCAGCCAGGTGGAGGCGCGCACGACGAAGATCCCGCTGTTCCACCAATACTCGCCCGAGGCGACGTACCGTTCGGCGAGCTCGAGATCGGGCTTCTCGACGAAGCGGGCGAGCGTGCGCGCGGCAAGGCCTTGCGTATTTGCCTCGGCGTCGTCTTCGATCGGCTCGCCGAGTCGCAGGTAGCCGTAGCCGGTCTCCGCGGCAGTCGGCACGATGCCGAGCGTCGCAACCATGCCCCTGGCCGCATAGCGCACGGCGCTTGCGATGGCACGGCGAAAGCTCTCGGGATCGGCAATGGCATGGTCGGCCGGCATGGCGACGATCAACGCATCGGCATTTTCGTCGGCTTGCGCGAGGGCATCGAGTGCCGCGATGGTCAGTGCGGGTGCGGTGTCGCGGCCGAGCGGTTCGAGCACGATACGCGCATTGACGCCGCGCGCGCTTAGTTGATCGGCGGTGGTGAAGCGATGATCGTCACCGCACACGACCATGATCCGATCGGAAAGGGCGAAGTCCGATTCGAGGCCGTCGAGGCGGTGCGCCGTCGATTGCAGCAGCGATTCGTCTCCAAGCAGCTCGATCAATTGCTTGGGATATTGCTCGCGCGACATGGGCCACAAACGGGTGCCCGAGCCCCCGGCCAGAATGACGGGTTGAATCTTGAACCGCGTATGCGCCATCGGCGATGGCGGCACAGCTCGTATCACCGGGGCGGCCGCTGTATCTGCATCGACGGTGGCGATCGGCGTGGTCATTTGAGCCTCCACTTGAGGTGAATTCGATGAGTCAAGTGTGGCAGCAAGAAATCGACAATAAAACGCGGGCGTGGGCCGGCGGGTCGGCGGAAAACGAGCGGTAGCCGGTGATAAAAAGGGAGGGAGGCGCACGTTCTGACGGCGTCGCAGGGCGGTTGGCCATCGAAATATGACGACTGCCGCAGTGCGATCAATAAAAAAATCAAAAAATAATCCGGAAAACCCCTCTGAAATATTTTTGAATATTCGTCTGCTTGCCCAGTTCTTTTTGATAGCGCTTGATGGATGCCCATGAATACACGGCTGAAATCGAGGTGTTGCGATGCTGGGCCTTCTCTCCCGGATGATCGATGTGGCGTTGGCGAGCCTGGGCGCGTTCGCCGCCGCCGCGCTGCATGCAGGGCACCCGGTGTGGCTCAGCGACACGCAGAGCATCGCCATGGCGTTCGACGACATGCTCGTCGTCGTCTTGTTCCCGGCGCTCGGAATTTATCGTTCGTGGCGCGGCAAGCCGCTCAGCGATCTGTTGTGGCGAACGGCGCTCGCGTGGCTGATCGTCGAAGCGACCGGCGTGCTGATGAGCTTCAGCGTGCATCGTGTGGACGCGCTGTCGCGTTCGTGGCTTGCCTTTTGGGCATGCACGACGGTCGCTTTGCTGTTGGCGATGAAAGCGCTGGTTTATACGACGCTGAAGCGTCTGCGCCGGCAGGGGTTCAACCTGAAGTCCGTTGCGATCGTCGGCAAGGGGCCTTACGCGACGTTTCTCATCGAGCGTATGAAGGCCCGGCCCGAGGCGGGTTTCGCACCCGTTTGCGTTTTCGACGACGAGCCCGATGAGCTGCATCGCGCGCAAGCCGGGCGCACCATGGCCGGCGTGCCGCTCAAGTACGACTTCGACGAGCTCATCGAGCTCGTGAAGCGCAAAGAGGTGCGTGAGCTTTGGCTGGCGTTGCCGATGTCGCGGGAGCCGACCATCCATCGAATCGTCACGGCGTTGAAGCACGAGTTCGTGAACATCCGGTTCATTCCCGACGTGAGCAGCCTCACGTTGCTGAACCAGGAGGTCGTCGATTTGCTCGGCGTGCCGGCCATCAACCTGGCGGCCTCGCCGCTCGGCGATGTGCGTGCGTGGCCGAAGCTCGTCTTCGACCGGATGTTCGCGCTGGCTGCGCTGATCGTTCTCGCGCCGCTCATGCTCGTGATCGCGATGTTCGTGAAACTGTCCTCGCCGGGGCCGGTCTTCTTTCGGCAGCGGCGTTTAGGCGCCGACGGCGATACGTTCGAGATCTACAAGTTCCGGACGATGAAGGTGCACAAGGAGGTGCAAGGCAAGGTGACGCAGGCGACGCGGCACGATCCGCGCATCACGCGCGTCGGGCGCTTCTTGCGGCGTACGAGCCTCGATGAGCTGCCCCAGTTCATCAACGTGCTCAAGGGCGAGATGTCCGTGGTCGGTCCGCGTCCTCATGCACTCGAGCACGACGATCTCTACAAGGATCTCGTCAACGGTTACATGTTCCGGTATCGCATCAAGCCCGGCATCACGGGCTGGGCGCAGATTCACGGTTTTCGCGGCGAGACCGACCGCATCGAAAAGATGAGCGGGCGCGTCAAGCTAGATCTGTACTACATCCAGAACTGGACGTTCTGGTTCGACATCAAGATCGTGGTGCTCACGCTATGGAAGGGTTTTGCCGGCAGCAACGCATATTGATCCGAATCGGGCCATGCCGAGTTGCGGCGTGGCGTCCAACGTTTTCTTCGTTTTTTCTTGAGGCCATCGAAACATGAACGTGACCATCATCGGCTGCGGATACGTCGGTCTTGTGACAGGCGCATGTCTTGCCGACATCGGTAACGACGTCTGCTGCTTCGACGTCGACAAGAACCGTATCGACGTCCTCGAATCGGGCGGCATGCCGATTCACGAGCCGGGCCTGCGCGAGATCGTCGCGCGCAATCGCGCGGCGGGCAGGCTGTCGTTTACGACCGAGGTGCGTCCCGCGATCGAGCACGGCGACGCGATCTTCATCGCCGTCGGCACGCCGAGCGACGAAGACGGCTCGGCCGATCTGCAATACGTGCTCGCAGCCGCTCGCGACATCGGCCGATACATGAAGGGGTTCACCGTCGTCGTCGACAAATCGACGGTGCCCGTGGGCACGGCCGAGCGCGTGCGCGAGACGATCGCCGAGCAACTGAAGCTGCGCAACGAGGACGTGCTGTTTTCGGTGGTCTCCAATCCCGAGTTTCTCAAGGAAGGGGCGGCCATCGAGGACTTCACGCGGCCGGATCGCATCGTCATCGGCTGCGATGACGATATGCCCGGCGAACGCGCGCGCGAGTTGATGAAGCGCCTGTATGCGCCTTTCAACCGCAATCACGAGCGCACGCTCAGCATGGACGTGCGCTCCGCCGAGTTCACGAAGTACGCCGCCAATGCGATGCTGGCCACGCGCATTTCGTTCATGAACGAGCTGGCCAACCTCGCCGAGCGCGTCGGCGCCGACATCGATGCCGTGCGCCGCGGCATCGGTTCCGATCCGCGCATCGGCTATCACTTCCTGTATGCCGGCTGCGGCTACGGCGGCTCCTGTTTTCCGAAAGATGTGCACGCGCTCGTTCGCACGGCGCACGAAAGCGGGCAGTCGCTGCAGATCCTGCAAGCCGTATCGGCCGTCAATGCCGCGCAAAAGCAGGTGCTCGCGCGCAAGATCGTGGCTCGTTTCGGGGAAGACCTGACCGGTCACACATTCGGTGTGTGGGGGCTCGCGTTCAAGCCGGAGACCGACGACATGCGCGAAGCGCCGAGCCGCGTGTTGATCGCGGCGTTGCTCGCGCGCGGTGCGCGCATCGTGGCTTACGATCCGGTCGCGATGACCGAAGCGAAGCGCGCGTTCGCGTCCGATCTGCGCGACGACGCCGGGGCGCTTGGCCGCCTGTCGCTCGTCGACGACCAGATGGCCGCGGTAAGCGGCTCCGATGCGCTGGTCGTCCTGACGGAGTGGAAGGCATTCAAGAGCCCGGACTTCGATGCATTCAAGCGTCTGCTCAAGCAAGCCGTCGTCTTCGACGGGCGCAACCTGTACGACCCGCTCGCCCTGGCCGAAGCAGGCATCGAATACCACTCCATCGGACGCCCCGATGCCACAGCGGCAGCGGCGCGTTCGAAACGACCCGGCGGCTCGGTCGCCGCCTATTCCGCTTGAGCTTGAGCCCGCGCATCTATGAATCGTAGCCTTCTTTCCCTGACCGCCATTGCACTTGTCGCGTCGCTCGTCGCCGGCTGCGCCGTCGCGCCGGGCAACGCGCTCGACACCTCGCACCTGCACGAAGAGGAGCCCACCGGCGCTGCACCGACATACGAAGTCCACCGTGTCACGGCGCAGACGATTGCCGAGCTCGTCGCGGCGCAGCAGGCCACGCCGCGGCCGCTGCCCCAATCGCACTTCCCGAGCCTCAAGCAGTACAGCTATCACATCGGGCCGCAGGACATTCTCGGCATTACGGTCTGGGATCACCCCGAGCTGACGACGCCGCAAGGCACCTCGTTCTCCGCGGGCGGCAACACGACGCAGACGGTTGCGGGCGCACTCGCTCAGCCTTACACGACAGCGCTGCCAGGACAGGCCGACCCTTACGGCCAGACCGTCGCCTCGGATGGTTCGATCTTCTTCCCGTTCGTGGGTCGCATTCACGTGGCCGGGCAAACGCCACAGCAAGTGCGCGATCGCCTTTCCGCCGCGCTCGCGCCGTATATCCATAATCCGCAGCTCGATCTGCGCGTGCTTGCCTACCGCTCGCAGCGCGTGCAGGTCACGGGCGACGTGCATTCGCCGGGGCCGCTGGCCATTACCGACGTGCCGCTCACGCTCGTCGACGCGATCACGCGCTCGGGCGGCGCGACCGATAACGCCGACTTGCAGCGCGTGCGCCTGACGCGCGGCGGGAAGTCATACTCGCTCGATGCCAACGGCCTGCTGGACCGCGGCGAGATTTCGCAAAACGTCATGCTGCAGGACGGCGATATCGTCAACATTCCCGATCGCACCGACAGCCGGGTCTTCGTGATGGGCGAAGTGAAGCAGCCCACCGCGGTGCAGTTGATCCGCGGCTCGCTGACGGTGGCCGATTCGCTGACGACGGCGGGCGGCATTCTCGATACCGACGCGAATCCGCGCCAGATCTATGTGATCCGCGGCATGCGCGCGCATCCGAACTCACCCGAGATCTATCGGCTCGATATGACGCAGCCCGATGCGTTGTTGCTGTCGACGCAGTTCCCGTTGCAACCCTTCGATGTCGTCTACGTCGGCACGTCCGCCGCGGTGCAGTTCAACCGCGTGATGCAGCAAATCCTGCCGACACTCCAGACGATCTTTTTCACGAAGCAGCTGACGAAGTGACGCTATGAAGACGAGCTCAAGCATTCTGGCCCAATCGATCGCACCGCCCCTACCGACGGCTTTTCAATCCGACGAGGACGATGTTGTGCTCGGGCAGCTGCTGCATGTCGTGCTCGACGATATCGGCTGGCTGATCGGCGTTGCCGCAACCATCATCGGCTTGGCGGCGCTTTACTGTTTTCTCGCCAAACCGATCTATTCGGCCGATGCGCACGTGCGTGTCGAGGCACCGAGCAGCGTCACGCAGGGGCTCACGCAGAGCTCGAACGGCGGGGCCGCGGGCGGCGGCGCATCGACATCGCTGCCGACCGACGCCGAGATCGAAATCATCAAAAGCCGTGGCGTGGTCGCGCCGGTGGTCGAGCAGTTCAAGCTCAACTATTCGGTGACCCCGAAGACGTTTCCCGTGCTCGGCGCAATTGCCGAGCGTCTCGCTTCGCCCGGGGAGCCGGGCAAGCCCTGGTTCGGCCTGTCTTCCTATGCCTGGGGCGGCGAGATCGCGGACGTGGATTCGCTTCAAGTCACGCCCGCGCTCGAGGGCAAAAAACTGACGATGACGGTGACGGGCGGCGATCACTACACGCTGCGCGACGAGCAGGGCAATCTGCTGCTCGATGGCGAAGTGGGCCGCATGGCCTCGGGCGGCGGTGTGACGATGCTCGTCAAGCAGCTCGTGGCGCTGCCCGGCACGCGCTTTACCGTCGTACGCTCGAACGACCTCGATGCGATCAGCGGCTTTCAGCTGGCGCTCGACGTGCAGGAGCAGGGCAAGCAGACCGGCGTGATCCAGATCTCGACGCAGAACCAGAACCCGGAGCGCGCGGCACAGCTCGCCAACGCCGTGGCGCAGTCGTATCTGCACGAATACACGAGCGCGCGGCAAGCCGACGCGGTGAAGATGCTGGACTTTCTGGAAAGCGAAGCGCCGCGCCTGAAAGCGGATCTCGAAAGTTCCGAGGCCGCACTGAGCGCCTATCAAGCGCAATCGGGCTCGATCAACCCGAGTGACGAGGCGAAGAGCTATCTCGAAGGCAGCCTCCAGTACGAGCAGCAGATTTCCGCGCTCCAATTGCAGCTGGATCAACTCCATCAGCGCTACGGCCCGAGCCATCCCGCCATCATCACGGCGCAGCAGCAGCTCGAGCGGCTCAAGGCCGATCGCGACAGTTTCTCCTCGCGGTTCCGCAATCTGCCTGCCAAGGAAGTGAAGGGCGTCACGTTGAAGCGTAATGCGAAGGTGGCGGAGGACATCTACGAGATGCTGCTCAACCGTGTACAGGAGTTGCAAGTTCAAAAAGTCGGTACCGGCGGCAACGTCCATCTGATCGATGCCGCATTGCGTCCGGGCGATCCCACGAAGCCGAAGAAGGCGCTGATCCTTTCCGCCGCGACGATGCTGGGCCTCATTGCCGGTACCGGTGTCGTCTTCATGCGCCGCAATCTGCTCAAGGGGATCGACGATCCCGAACGCGTGGAGCGCGCCTGCGGTCTGCCGTTGTATGGGCTCGTGCCGTCGAGCACCGAGGCCGAACGGCTCGATGCCGCGTATATGCGTCATCGCAAGGGTGCTCGGCCGATCCTCGCGCTCGCGAGACCGAACGACAGTTGTATCGAAAGTCTGCGCAGCCTGCGCACCTCGATGCAGTTCACGCTCGTCGAGTCGAAGAACAACGTGCTGTTGCTCACCGGGCCGTCGCCCGGGATCGGCAAGACGTTCATGACGGCCAATCTTGCCGTGCTGTTCGCGGATTCGGGCAAGCGAGTGCTCGCCATCGATGCCGACATGCGGCGCGGCACGCTGCACGAGTACTTCGGGGGCGGTCTGCAGGCAGGCCTGTCCGAAATGCTGTCCGGTCAGATTTCGGTCGAAGAGGCGGTGCGCAAGACGCCCGTGCCCGGGCTCGATTTCATCCCGAGCGGCACGCGGCCGACCAATCCGTCCGAGCTGCTGATGTCGTCGAACCTGCACAGCTACCTCGACGCATTGGGCAAACGCTATGACGTCGTGCTGATCGATACCCCGCCGCTGCTGGCCGTGACCGATGCGTCGATCATCGCCGCGCATGCCGGCGCCTCTTTTGTCGTATTGCGCTCGGGCGTGCATGCCGAGTCCGATATCGCGGCGTCGCTCAAGCGGCTCGCGACGGCCGGCGTGCAGGTTCAGGGCGGTATCTTCAACGCAGTGTCGCCTCGCTCGCGCAGCTTCTCGCGCGCGGGCTATGCGGCGGTCCAGGAGTATCTGAACGCATGAAGCTGACTGTGCTCGTTCCCTCTTATCGCCGGCCCGACGATCTCGCGCGGTGTCTCAAGGCGCTGCAGCAACAGGTGCGGCCGGCCGATCAGGTCGTCGTCGTCGTGAGACCCGACGACTATGTCACGCATACCGTTCTGGCGGAGCCGGGGGTGACCGGCGCGCTCCCGCTCGAATGCGTGATCGTCGAAGCCAAGGGACTCGTCGCGGCGCTGAATCTCGGTCTCGAGAAGTCGGCGGGCGACGTCATCGCAATCACCGACGACGACGCCGCGCCGCACCGGGACTGGTTGCAGCGCATCGAGGCCGCATTCGCCGCCGAGCCCAAGCTTGGGGCGCTCGGCGGGCGCGACTGGGTGCACGAGCGCGGCCGCCTGCTCGACGGCAGGCGCGAGGATGTCGGCCGGATTTTGCTGACCGGCAAAATCATCGGCAATCATCATCTCGGCGTAGGCGGCGCGCGCGAAGTCGATCTGCTCAAGGGCGTCAATATGAGCTACCGGCGCGCGGCGATTCACGACATTCGCTTCGACGAGCGCTTGCGCGGCTCGGGCGCGCAGGTGCACAACGACATGGCGTTCAGCATGCGCGTGAAGCGGGCGGGATGGAAGGTGATGTACGACCCGCAAGTCGCCGTCGATCATTTCCCCGCGCCGCGCATCGGCGAGGATCAGCGCCATACGCAATCGGCGATCTCGATTTGCAACGCCGCGTACAACCTGCATCTGACATTGCGCGAGTATTTGCCGCCGATGCAGCGCATGCTCGCCTGGTGGTGGTGGACGCTCGTCGGCACGCGCGTCTACCCGGGTCTCGTGCATCCGTTGCTCGCACTCGTTTCGAAGAACGGCGCGACCGTGCGCGAGCGTTGGCGCGCGGCACGCCTCGGCGCGCACGAAGCGCGCAAGGTGACGCCGTGACGTTTGCCGCGGCCACTGCCCGGCCGGGCGTATCGGGGCGCTTTGTCAATACGGACGCCAAGCACTGGCTGCCGCAGGCGCTGCTCGTGCTGGCTACGCTCGCGCTGTGCGCGGCGCACCAGGGCGCGTTGCTCACGCTTGCCTTTCCGGCGCTCTCGACCGCGGTCGGCCTCTGGCTGTATTTCAAGAGTCCGGCGCGCTACGTCGGCTTCGTCTGGTGGATGTGGTTTCTGAGCCCCGAGGTGCGGCGGCTTGCCGATTACTTCAAGGGCGCATTTACCCCCACGAGCATCGTGCAGGTTGCGCCCGTCGCGGTGACGATGATCTCCGGTTTCGTCTTGATCCGGCGCTATCGTCTGCTCGGAAGCTGGCGCGGTTTGCCGATGCTGCTGATCTTGCTCGGCATCGGCTATGCGTACATCGTCGGTATGACATCGGTCGGGTTTTTCGCGGCGACTTACGACCTTGCGAACTGGATGTATCCGGTGCTGATCGGCATGCACATCATCGCCAACGCCCGCGATTTTCCGCAGTACCGGCAAGTCATCGTCTCGACGTTCGTTTGGGGCATGCTCGTCATGGGCGTCTACGGCATCGTTCAGTTCTTTCTGATGCCGCCGTGGGATGCGATGTGGATGATCGGCTCGCAGATGAACTCGGAGGGCGATCCCGTCCGCTACGGCGTGCGCGTGTTCAGCACGATGAACTCGTCGGGGCCTTTCGCGTTCGCGATGATGGGCGCGCTCGTGCTCGTACCGGCGGCGACGCAGCGCTTGCGCTGGGCTGCCGCCGCGGCGGGCTTCGCATCCTTCGGCTTGTGTCTCGTGCGTTCGACGTGGGGAGGCTGGGTGATCGCACTCATCATCCAGCTCGCCAAGTCGAGCAACCGGACGCGCGTTCGCACGATCCTCGGATTGGCCGTGCTGGCGGGTCTGTCCATGCCGCTGCTGGCGATCGGTCCGGTTGCCGACCGCTTGCAGGCGCGGCTGGAGACGATCACGAATCTGCACGACGACCACAGCTATGCCGAGCGTAACCAGTTCTATGCGACTTTCGCCGAGACGGCATTCACGAATATCGCCGGGATGGGGCTTGGCGCGACCGGTACTTCGACGAAGCTCACGCAGTCCGACAATCAACTCGGCAAATACGGCAATTTCGATAGCGGCGTCATGAACATTCCATTCGTGCTCGGCTGGCCCGGCACGCTGCTCTACTTGTCCGGCATCGGCTGGTTGCTGGCGCGTACCGTGCGGGCGTCGTTCGCGCTCAAGGACGACAAGTTCGGTGCCGCCTGTCTTGCGCTTGCATGCTCGATGTTCGCGATGCTCGTGTTCACCAATTCTCTCGTCAGTACCGGCGGTTTGCTGCTCTATACGAGCATGGCCTCGCTGATCGCGGCTGCCCACTGGCGAAAGATGCAGCGTCAGCATGCGAGGATGCGGTTTGCCCCCTCCTTCGTCAGCGAGGCATTGACGCCATGAGATTAGCAATCGTCACGCATTCCGTCCGTCACAACGACGGCCAGGGACGCGTCAATTACGAAGTGGCGCGCGCGGCGCTGGCCGAAGGATGCGCCGTGACCCTCGTCGCCTCTCACGTGGCGCCTTCGCTGCTCGAACATCCGCGCGTGCGGTGGATACCGATCGAGATCGGCCGCATCTGGCCCGGTGCCTTGCTGCGGCACCAGCTCTTCGCGCTGAAAAGCGCCAAGTGGCTCGATGCGCATCGCGACGAATACGACGTGCTGCATGTGAACGGCTTCATCACCTGGGCGCAAGCGGACGTCAACACGTCGCATTTCGTGCACAGCGGTTGGTTGAAGAGTCCTTATTATCCGTTTCGGCTCGTGGGCGGTCCGCGCTCGGCCTATCAAGCCATCTATACCCGCTTGAACGCGCACCTCGAGCGGCGGGCGTACCGGCGTTCGAGCGTGGTCGCCGCCGTTTCCGAAAAAGTTGCCGACGAACTGCGCAATGCGGGCGTGGCCGACGAGAAGATCGAGGTCGTCCATAACGGTGTGGACAACGAAACGTTCGAGCATGCCTCGGGCTCACGGCAACGCTTCGGTTTGCCGGACGATGCGTTTTTGTTGCTGTTCGCCGGCGATTTGCGTACGCCGCGCAAGAACCTGGGCACCGTGCTGAGCGCGCTCGAGCAGTTGCCCGAGCGCGTTCAGGTGGTCGTTGCGGGGCGCGTGAAGGGCAGTCCGTATCCGGATGAAGCGCGCGCGCTCGGCGTGGCCGACCGTGTGCACTTTCTCGATTTCGTCGAGGACGTGCCCGGCCTCATGCGCTGCGTCGATGCGTACGTGTTTCCGTCGCGCTATGAGGCGATGAGCCTGTCGTTGCTCGAAGCGATGGCGGCCAGCTTGCCCGTGGTGACCGCACGCACGGCGGGCGGTGCCGAGATCATCACGGCCGAGTGCGGCATCGTGCTCGACGATCCGGACGACAGCGCGGCGCTCGCTCGAGCGGTGGCCCGGCTCGCGGGCGATGTGCGTCTGGCCTGTTCGATGGGCGTGGCGGCGGGTCGCGTGGCGCGGGACTTCGGATGGTCGCGCATGGGGGCGCGTTATATGGATATTTATCGCCGCGTATTGCGGGCGAAAGCTAGCGAGGCCGGCAACGGTGCCGGGCGCGGTATCGACGATGCGCATCCGGGTGCGCGTTGGGTGCCGAGCGAAGGGGGCGATTCGAAATGAGTCAAAGTGCCATCAAGTCGTTGCAGATCGGCATGCACTGGTTTCCCGAGCGGGAAGGGGGGCTGGATCGGATGTATTACTCGCTCGTGAACGCCTTGCCGGGCGCGGGCGTTTCGGTGCGCGGAATGGTGGCCGGCTCCCCGCGCGTCGAGCACGATACCGACGGCGCGATTCGCGGTTTCGGCTCGGCCGCGCTCGCGTTGCCGTTGCGCCTGATGGCCGCGCGCAAGGCGTTCGCACAGGCGATCAGCGTCGAGCGGCCCGATGTCATCTCGTCGCATTTCGCGCTTTATACGTGGCCTGGGCTCGATGTGGCGCGCGACATCGCGCGGGTTTCGCATTTCCAGGGGCCGTGGGCTGACGAAAGCGGCGTGGAAGGTGCCGCCACACTGGGGCAGCGCGCGAAGCATTGGCTCGAGCGCAGCGTCTATGCGCGTTCGACGCGCTTCATCGTGCTGTCCGAGGCATTCGGACAGATTCTGACCTCGCGCTACGGCGTGGCGCCCGAGCGCGTGCGTGTGGTGCCCGGCTGTGTCGATGTGGCCCGTTTCGACATCGATATCTCGCGCTCGCGGGCGCGGTCCCGATTGCAATTGCCCCAGGATCGGCCGATCGTCGTGGCGGTGCGCCGACTCGTGCGCCGCATGGGCCTGGAAGACCTCATCGATGCGATGGCGCGCATCAAGGCGCAGCGCGGGCCCGACGCCATGCTGCTGATCGCCGGCAAGGGCCGGCTCTCGGGCGAGCTGCAAGCCCGGATCGACGAACACGGCCTGGGCAACGACGTCAAGCTGCTGGGCTTCGTGCCTGACGACCGTTTAGCCGAGCTCTATCGGGCAGCGACGATCAGCGTCGTGCCCACCGTCGCGCTCGAGGGCTTCGGCCTCATCACGGTCGAATCGCTTGCCGCGGGCACGCCCGTGCTCGTTACGCCCGTTGGTGGACTGCCGGAAGTCGTGGCTGGCTTGTCGCGCGATCTCATCTTGCGTTCGACGGGACCCGAAGCCATCGCGGAGGGTCTGACCGACGCGCTCTCCGGCAAGCTGAAGTTGCCCGATGCGCGGCGTTGCCGTGACTTCGCCATGGCCAACTTCGACAATTCGGTGATTGCGCGGCGCGTGGCCGAGGTGTATCGCGAGGCCGTGAAGGAAGGACCGCTTTGAGCGACGAGAACAGCAGAGGCGACTCGCCTTTGCTGTCTTGGACGTTCATAAATAAATGTGAAGAATGCCGATAAAAAGAAAAATAGCATTAATGAACGTCAATTTCATTTTATTCGTCGTACTTCTGCAGCATTTCGACGCGGCGTCTGTCCAGACCATATGATTATTCGGCGCTTTCCCGCTCGGGGCGTTTCCAAGCTGGAAGGTCCCGATGCGCCAAAACCCTACGGCAAACGTTTGCGTGCTCCGCGCAGGTCAAGTTGCTGCGCTGCTCCACCGATAAAGCACCTGAGACTCGCTTCAATCGCGCAAACCGCGAAGATGCCGGTGTCGCTAAAGACGATATATCGGGAGCAGGAAAATGGATTTCAAAAACATGACGGTGCGCGCCAAATTGACTACTGCGTTTGGCGTGCTTGCCGTGATGGTGCTGCTGGTATCGGGTTTTGCGTTGAATGCGCTCGGCACCATCGACGAACGCTTTTCTTCCTATGTCAATGGAATCAATGCGCGCGCGACCCTGGCCGCGGAGGTGCGTACGGCCGTGGATCGGCGCGCGATTGCGGCGCGCAACCTCGTCCTCGTCACGAAGCCCGAAGACATCGAGATCGAAAAGGCCGAGGTCGCAAGAGCGGACAACGATGTGACGCAGCGCATCGGCAAGCTCAAGGAAGCGATCGAGACCTCTGCCAGTGCGACGCCGGAAGCGAAAGCCTTGGTCGGCGAAATGGTGCGCATCGAGACGCAGTACGGCCCCGTTGCACGCGCCATTACCGATGCCGCGCTCGCGGGACGCCGCCCCGAAGCCGTCGAGATGATGAATACGCAGTGCCGTCCGTTGCTTGCCCAGTTGATCAAGGCGACGAATGCCTACACGGCTTATACGCGTGAACGCGGCCATCGGATGGCGGACGCGGCACACGAGCAGTATCTCGCTCAGCGCGTCATGATGTTCGTCATCTGTGCCGTATCCTTCGCGGCAGCGGTGCTCGCGGCTTTCCTGATCACGCGTAGCCTCACGCGTTCGCTCGGTGCAGAGCCGGGAGCGCTGTCGGGCATCACCCGCCGCGTGGCCGAAGGCGATTTGAGCCCGGTCGCGGGCGCGCCCTCCGCGCCCGCGGGCAGCGTGCTCGCGTCGATGGGGGAAATGCAGGCGAGCCTTGTGAAGCTGATCGGGCAGGTCCGTACCGCCGCCGACAGCATTGCCACCGGTTCGAGCCAGATCGCGTCCGGCAACCAGGATCTGTCCTCGCGCACGGAACAGCAGGCTGCGTCGTTGCAGGAGACGGCGGCGAGCATGGAAGAGCTGACTTCGACGGTGCGCCAGAATGCCGATAACGCGCAGCAAGCGAGCGCGCTTGCGGCCAACGCCTCGGAAGTCGCGGAAAAAGGCAGCGGCGTCGTGAGCCAGGTGGTCAATACGATGAACGAGATCAGCAGCAGCTCGACGAAGATCGCCGACATCACCGGCCTCATCGAGGGAATCGCGTTCCAGACCAATATCCTTGCGCTCAACGCGGCGGTGGAAGCGGCACGTGCGGGCGAGCAAGGTCGCGGCTTCGCTGTGGTGGCGAGCGAAGTGCGTTCGCTTGCGCAACGCTCGTCGAGCGCGGCCAAGGAGATCAAGGATCTCATCGGCGAATCGGTGCAGCGTGTGAAGGACGGCGCGGTCTACGCCAGCCAGGCCGGCGAAACGATGGCCGAGGTTACGCAGGCAGTTGCGCGCGTGACCGACATCATGGGTGAGATTGCGGCGGCATCGAACGAACAGAGCCGCGGCATCGAACAGGTCAATGTGGCGATAACGCAGATGGACGAGGTGACGCAACAAAACGCCGCGCTCGTCGAAGAAGCCGCGGCCGCGTCGAAATCGCTCGAGCACCAGGGGCAGCAACTCAACGAATCGGTGGCGTTCTTTAAAATCGATGGAAGCGAATCGCGGCGCGCCGGTTCTCCGCGCAGTGCCGCGCCCGCGCCAGCGACCGCTTTATTTAGTTAGCACTCCAGAGTTTCTAGTTGGCTTCAACGGCCACCGCCGATCGATCGGCGCGCCCGCCCGGCATACCCGGGCGGGCTTTTCCGTCCATGCGCCGCGCACCGGTTCGCTCGCGCTCGGCGCGACACGTGTATCATCGCCCCCGCGCCGCTCGAACTCGCGAGCTGGCCCTTTTTTGCCCATTCACGATGTCTGTCGCCGAACTCAAGCGCCGCCGCACGTTCGCGGTTATCTCCCACCCCGATGCGGGGAAGACCACGCTGACCGAAAAGCTCCTGTTGTTTTCGGGCGCGATTCAGATCGCGGGTACCGTCAAGGGCCGCAAGAGCAGCCGTTATGCGACCTCGGACTGGATGGAGATCGAAAAGCAGCGCGGCATTTCCGTGGCGAGTTCGGTCATGCAGTTCGAGTATGGCGACGCCGTCATCAATCTGCTCGATACACCGGGCCACGAGGATTTCTCGGAAGATACCTATCGGGTGCTGACGGCTGTCGATGCCGCGGTGATGGTGATCGACGGCGCGAACGGCGTCGAGGCACAGACGCTCAAGCTGCTCGAAGTCTGCCGCGCGCGCCGTACCCCGATCGTCACGTTCATCAACAAGCTCGATCGCGAGGTACGCGAGCCGCTCGATCTGCTCGATGAAATCGAGCGGCACCTTGGTGTGGCCGCGGTGCCGTTCACCTGGCCGATCGGCATGGGTAAGGACTTTCAGGGCGTCTACGATATTCAACGCGATCAGGTCCGTGTGTTTCGCGCGGGGCAGGATACGGCGGGCGGTGCGGTGGAGACGCTGCATGCCGTCAGCGAGGAGCAGGGCGAAGCGCGCTTTGGTTTCGCCTGGAAGCGTGCGAAGGAAGAGATCGATCTGATCGGCGCGGCAACGCCGGCTTTCGATCGCGAGGCGTTTTTAGCGGGCGACCAATCGCCGGTGCTGTTCGGCTCGGCCATCAACAATTTCGGCGTCAAGGAAATTCTCGACGCGCTGGTGGATCTCGCGCCGCCGCCTTCGATGCGTATGGCGGTGCAGCGGGCCGTGCAGCCGGACGAGCCGAAATTCACCGGTGTCGTTTTCAAAGTCCAGGCGAATATGGACCTGGCGCATCGCGATCGGGTGGCCTTCATTCGCGTGTGCTCGGGGCGCTTCGAGCGCGGCATGGCGTTGAAGGTGACGCGCTCGGGCAAGACGTTCCGGGCCAATAACGTCGTGACGTTCCTTTCTCAGCGGCGCGAGACGGTCAGCGAGGCTTATCCCGGCGACATCATCGGGATTCCTAACCATGGCACGCTGAGCCTCGGAGATACATTGACCGAGGGCGAGCAGCTGCAGTTCGTCGGTTTGCCGTTCTTTGCGCCTGAGATCTTTCAGACCATCGAGGTGGTCGATCCGATGCGTGCGAAGCAGCTTGGCGAAGCGCTCAAGCAGCTTGGCGAAGAAGGGGCGATTCAGGTGTTTCGTCCCGCGCACGGCGGCTCGACGATTCTCGGGGCGGTGGGGCAACTGCAGTTCGAAGTGGTCTCGCATCGCCTCTCGGCGGAATACAAGGTCGATGTGCGCATTTTCCCGGCGCGTTATCGGATGTCACGTTGGGTGACATGCGACGATGCGGGCGAGTTGCGGCGGTTCACCGATGCGTACGCTGCGCGCATGGCGCTCGATGCTTCGAACGCGCCGACTTATCTTGCCTCGCATGTCTCCGAGATCGAGGTGGCGCAAAAGGCCTGGCCGAAGATCGTGTTCAACGAATTGCGTGAACAGTCGGGTGCGCCGTTTCGTAAGGCGATTTGATTCGTTTCGATGCAGATGGCGGCGACATGGGCCGCGAAATGAAATGCGGCCGTGAAGGCCGCATCGTCTGAAGGTCAATCGTCGTCGTCGCGGTGGTGATGACGCCAGCCCCGGTGCCGGCCGTTGTCGTGCCATTCCCGGCGATAGCCATCGCCATAATATGGACCGTAGTAGACGGGCGCGGGCTGTTCGTAGACTACCGGGGGCGGGGGCGCGTAATAGACGGGTGGGGGCGCCTCGTACACCGGCCCCGGTACGCCGAGAAATACGCCGATATCGGCGTGCGCGAACGCACCGGCCGATGCGCACACACCTGCAACCCCGAGCGCAGCAGACAACAGAATTCGTTTCATTTTCCTTTCGCTTCGCCTGCAGCCAGTTGGCTCGCAGACGGTAGTTCACCTGCTTACATGGTACTTATTGCGGACAGGCCGGGTGATACCGGGCTGTCGCTTGTGTAACCGGCAGTAACGGGCGGCGCGCGAAGATTTCAATCGTTTCATCGATGCGGTCATCGCTGTACGATCCGTTAAACTTGGGCATTGCAAAACGAGAGAGCGAATTCGATGACCCTGCTCATATATCTAGTCGGATGGCTGATCTTGATTGGCGGCGTTTCCTGGGCGTTGATCGCGATGCACGTGTCGCAACACACGGTGATCATCGTCGCGGTCATTATGCTGGGCATCGGTGTCATTACGGCGGCGACTCGCACCCGTAACCGCGATCGGTCGTAGCGCGCGCGATCATCAGCCGATTTCGAGGAGCACGCGTGGTGCTGCGGCATATCCGAGTTGGGCTGGCGGTGTTGGCTCTCGGCATGGCGATGACAGTGAGAGCCGGCGAGAGCCCGCCCATCGTGCAGGCTGAGATTGCTTCCTTGCTGGGACGCCTCGAGACATCGGATTGCAAGTTCAATCGCAATGGCAGTTGGTATTCCGGGGAGAAAGCGAAGGCGCATATGCTCGCCAAGCTGCACTACCTCGAAGCGCGCACTACGCTGAGCAGCACGGAACAGTTCATTGAACTGGCCGCCACGAAAAGCAGCATCAGCGGAAAGCCATATCTGGTTCAGTGCGGCGGTACGCCGGCACAGACGAGCGAGGCATGGCTCACGACGCAATTGAAATTGCTGCGCGCGGCTCGCGCCGGCGGTTCGAACGCCGCTTCCGTGCCGGCGGCCGGGCATCGGTGAAACCAGTTCCTGCTCGAACACAGCGGCCCTGCGGTCTGGTTCACAGTTGAGCTTCGATCGCACCCTTATCGATTACGGACCATACGTTCGCAATTTTGCCGCCGCGAAACGTGTAGAAGACGTTCTCCGCGAAGACGACCCGTCTGCCCCCGACGTCCAATCCGAGGAAGGTGGATCTGGGCGAGCAATCGAAGCGCAGACGGCTTGCAACAAAAGGCGGCTCGACCACCAGCAGGTCGATCTGAAAACGTAGGTCCGGTATATCGCGCACGTCTTTTTCCAACATCTCGCGATAGCCCGATAAACCGATCGGTCGACCGTTGTGACTGACGTCGTCGCCGACGAACTGGCCGAGCGACGCCCAATCCCGCCTATTCAGGCAATCGATGTAATCGCGATAAATCGTGTGGAGGTCCAATTCGCTCATGCCGAAGCCTCGTCCCCGATCGCTCTAGCGCCCGAAACGCATCACGATGCTCGTATTTGCCAGCACATGATCCTTGATCGCCGCATGCAGCGCATCGCGTGTCAATCCGGCCGGCAGCGAATCGGGCGCGAGGTCGAGCGCGTAAATCTGCACGACATAGTGATGTGCAATTTCCCCGGCGGGCGGGCACGGTCCGCGATATGCTGCCTGCCCGCTGACGTTCAGTCCCATGAGCGCGCCCGTTGGCGGTTCGCCGCCCGCTGTGAGCGAGGTCGTCGAAGCGGGAATGCGGTACATCACCCAGTGCACGACGCCGAGGCCCTTTGCCCCGTCCGGATCGAAAATCGTGATTGCGAAGCTGCGGGTACCGGTGGGCGCATTGCGCCATTGCAATGCCGGCGACACGTTGCGGCCACCGCAATCGTTTTGGCTTCCCGCGTGAATCGAGGCGAGCGTGCCGCCGTCGGACACGCCGGGCGAGGTCAGCTCGAACGCCTCTGCAGCATAGGTCGTCACACCGTGCAACATCAGCACGCACAAACCGGCTCCGAGCATGTGCCGGATCGCCTTAACGTTACCTTTCATCCCCGCCTCCGTTTCTCGAGTGAACGCGATCCGGCAGCCCGCAATGGGCAGCCGTGTGCTCCGGGAACAACGGATCATTACGTCGATTTATTCCCGATGCACCGCGCAATATTATTCGTCCAGCGGCCGCCACGCGCGGCCGTCCGGGGCAAGGAGCGCGTCGGCTTCGGCAGGACCGGCGCTGCCGGCGGCGTAGCCGTGCACGGGTACCGTACCGCGCTGCGGATGGAGTATGCGATCGACGGCAGCCCAACTCGCCTCGATGCTGTCCGCGCGCTGGAAGAGCGTCGCGTCGCCGAGCATGCAGTCATAGAGCAACGTTTCATACCCGACGTTCGGGCGCTGCGGGAAAAAATCGCCATAGTCGAATGACGAGCGCGCCGCGCCAATGAGCATCGTCGGTCCCGGTACCTTGACGTTGAAATCGAAGCTCGTTCCGTGCGAGGGGTCGATGCGCAGCGTCAGCACGTTGGGCGTGAGTGTTTCCACCGGGGTATCGCGAAACAGCAGGAATGGGACGCGCTTCAATTGCACTGCGATTTCGGTGCGGCGCGTCGCGAGCCGCTTTCCGGTGCGCAGATAAAACGGTACGCCGGCCCAGCGCCAGTTGTCGATTCGCAGGCGGGCCGCGACGTAGGTTTCCGTTGCGCTGTCGGGCGCCACGTTCGGCTCGTCGCGGTACGCTGTTCCAGAAGGTCCCGCTTCGTATTGACCGAGCACGACATCGTCGGGCATGAGCGGCTCGATCGCCTCGAACAACTCGGCTTTCTTGTCGCGTACCGCTTCCGCATCGAACGAATTGGGTGGTTCGAGTGCGACTACGGCGAGCAGTTGGAACAGGTGATTCGGCACCATGTCGCGCAGCGCGCCGGTGCGTTCGTAAAATTGTCCGCGCCCTTCAACGCCGAGCGTTTCGGCCGCTGTAATCTGCACGCTATCGATGTATTCGCGCCGCCAGATCGGCTCGAACATCGCGTTCGCGAAGCGAACGGCGAGGATGCTCTGCACGGTATCCTTACCGAGAAAATGGTCGATTCGGTACACCTGGGATTCCTGTGCGAACCGCAGGATGTGGGCGTTCAATTCACGCGCCGATGCGAGATCGCTGCCGAACGGCTTTTCGACGATCAGACGGCGAAAGCCTCCGTTCTGTTCCAGCAAGCATGCCTTGCCGAGCCGCTCGACGATGGGCTCGAAGAACTGCGCACCGACGGCCAGATAGAAGATCACATTGCCATGCTGGGCCTGATCGATTTGTTGTTTGAGTTGCGCATAGGTGGCATCGTCTTCGAATTCGCCCGCTTGGTATTGCATGCGTTGCGCGAGCCAGTCCCATGGCTTGCGGTCCAGCTTGTCCGTATG
>NZ_DASXWY010000102.1:0-1676 GCF_036503415.1 Trinickia sp.
TTCGCGCAGGGCTGTCCGGGGAAGTTCAGGCATAGCAGAACTCGAGTTGGTTGGGGTCGGGTCGTCGATGCGAGGGATTGACCTCGGGAGGCTTGTCGATGCGCGCGAGCGGCTTGCGGACGAACAGGGTGCCGCCGACGAGCTCGGCGAAGCGGATCGCGCTCAAGCCGGTGCGGCTCAGGGCCGCGGCAATGCGCAACAAGAGATAGGCGATCATTGCCGCGACGATCTGCAAGCGGATCGCGTTCTCCGAGCGGCCGATGAACTTGCTTAGCTTCAGGTGCTGCTTAAGCCAGCGGAACAAGAGCTCGATCTGCCAGCGTCTTTTGTAGAGCGCGGCGATTTCCAGCGCCGGTCGCTGCAGGTCATTGGTGATCAGCGTCAGCGTGCCGCCGTCGTCGCGTTTGATGCGGATGCGCCGCATCGGGATTGCCAGCTTGCGCCGGCCTTGGGTCGTAAGCCGCACCTCGGCGTCGTCCAGCACCTTAAAGCCGTCGCCAAGCTGCTTGCGCAGGCCCCGGCGACGCGTCACGCGCAAGCGCGCGTTCGTCTTGCGGCGGGTGAGGAAGACCGATCCGGCGTCGTGAATGCGCGTCCACCAGGCATAATTGCAATAAGCCTTGTCGAACACGTAGGTGACGCCGGCTTCGATCGGCATGTCCTGCGCGACGGTGATGTCATTGACGTTGGACCGACTCACCTCGATCCGCTGCGGATGATCGGCGGCCGGATCGTAGACGACGTGCAGTTTGAGCCCATGTGTACGCCCATTCCACCCGGCCCAATCGATGAGCCGGCCGAGCGGAATCGGCGTCGCATCGAGCAGACGCAGCATCTCGGCGCCTTCCCGCCGCAGCACGCGCCCGGCACGCGCGGATAGATGCGCAAAGGTGTCGCTGAACACCGCCACCGGACGACGCGCATTGGCGTCCGAGAGCGTCGACTTGCACAGCGCGGCAGTGCCGAGATGATAGTGATGATGGGCGTTCGCATTCCAGACTGCGACCAGCCCGCGCAGGCTGTCCGCCTGCGCAAGCTGCGCGAACACCAGCGCGACCAAGTGATCCCAACTGCGGAACGACTTGTCGTAGTCGTCGCCTCCGTGCCGCTCGACAAAAGCGGCGAACCGCCGCCGGTCGATCGCTTTCAGCAGCGTGGCGAAGATGCTATTGCTAAACCGCATGCCCGGCCTTTCTTTCTGTGTCTCGACAACCAGAAAGAACCGGTACATGCCGGCGGGCCGGGCATGCACTGCGACATGGTGAATCATTCCCCGGACAACCCTGCGCTTGCGCGGGAATGAGCGGATGAAGACTCGTTGCTCTAGCTCCGTAAGTGCGCTAATTCCCGCTCGGAAAAGCATCGGAGAATCGCAATGGCCACTCACGGCACGGTCGAGTACGCGACCGCCTCGGGCAACGACTACGAGGCGCACGAGGGCACCTACAAAACGTTCCTCAAGCTGCTGAAGTGGCATCTTATCGTCATTGTCCTGATCCTCTGCCTGATGGCCTATTTTCGCGTCTGAAGCCCGCGCGTCGCGGTCCGCCCGACGGGCACTTGGGGCGTTGTATCGTCCTCACTGGTGTCCCGATTCCGAAGTTCGCTCAGTGTTTCGGCGACCTCGAGTGCGAACTTCGGAATCAAAGGGACACCAGCAACTTTATGATCTGGTG
>NZ_DASXWY010000103.1:0-16241 GCF_036503415.1 Trinickia sp.
GCGCTTCAATCTCGCGCAGGGTGCGATGTCGCTCGCCGTCGGTACGGGCGCCGCGTTGAGCAATCTGATAGGGGGCTTCGTCGCAGATCGCTTCGGGTTTGCGACCGCATTCGTGGCGCTGTCGATGGCGGCGACCGCCGCATTCGTCGTATTCGCGCTTTTCATGCCGCAGATTCGGCCTTCGGGAGAATCCGACGATGCGCGAATCGGGCTGCGTGCGTTGCACGTCGGCAAATCCGTTACCGGCGCCGCTGAATGATCGGCATACATCGATCGGATGTGATAATGAGCGCCACTTTCCACCGCCGCGCAATGCCCACCCAATGCCCTGCCGCACTCGCCTTGCCCTCGCGCTGTCGCGAATCTCGTTGGTTTGCCTGTTATTGCCGGCAAACATCGCACTGGCGCATCCGCACGTCTGGATAAAGTACGCGGCGATCGTCCAAACGGACGGTACCTCGATCGTCGCGATCGAGGAGCATTGGCGCTTTACGGAAGGCTTTCCGGTGCAGCTCGTCGGCGTCGACCAGTTGCCGGCGAACGGGCCGCTCGATGCGGCTCAAACGAAGCGTTTCCACGATCAAGCCTTTGTATCGCTCGCGCACAGTGCCTACTTCACGCATGTTTTCGTCGACGGCGACCCGAAAACCGTCGGCGAGCCGACCGGATTCAAGGTATCCGTGGAAGGCGGCAAGATCGTCTATTCGTTTCGGCTACCGCTTGTTTCACCGGTCGACGTGAGGGGCAAGAAAGTAGTCCTCGGCATCTGGGACCCCTCGTACTACGTCGATTACGAACCCGAGGCGGACTCGCCCGTATCGTTCGGGCCTGGTTCGCCGCACAACTGCTCGACTCGATCGTTCGTCGACAAGATGCACCCGATTTTCAACGGCTTCGTCTTGCCGAGCGCGAGTGAAATCACATGTTAGCCGCCGCACGCCTATCCTCTCGTCGCGCGTATGCCGACTTGGCGAGCGCAGGCTCGTACGCACGGCGATATATCCTCCGCGCCCCAAACAGGTTATCGGTGGTCTGTGTGTTGATCGCGCTCGCGCTGTTCAGCGCTTGCATCGGCGCGCAGGCTCAAGCGCTCGACGTATTCGGCCAACCGGCAGATTCCGCCGCAACGGCAGCCTCGGCACCACCGAGCGCCGCCGCGCCGCCGTCATGGTGGATCCGCAATATGCCGAGCGCGGTGCGCTCGGCCATCGGCAACTGGCTGCATGTCCAGGCGGACTTCAACGCCCGCATTGAAAGCTTCCTGGCGCAGTGGCCGCATGGCGCATCGTGGGCCGCGTGGGCGACTTTGGTGATCGTGTCGTTCGGCTACGGCTCGCTGCATGCGCTTGGACCGGGTCACGGTAAGCTCGTCGTCACTACCTATCTGGGCTCTCGCCGGGCCCGCGTTGGCGATGCTGTCCTGTTGAGCACATGGACAGCGATCGTTCAGGCACTGACGGCGATCGGACTCGTGCTGGGCGCAGCATGGTTCGCCCACGCCGGGCTCACGCGTGTCATGCCGCACGCGGCATCCATGGAGATCGTCAGCTACGCGCTGCTCTGCGCGACGAGTGCATGGGCGATCAGATCGAGCCGCGCGCGCGATCGATGCTGCGACGAACCGCCGGCTGTGCGGTTCCCCCGTGGCGATGAAACCGGCGCACGTCTCACGGTTTCAACCGCCGTCGATGCTGCACGCCCCGACGACGCAACAACACAAGGCGTCTATTTGCGCAGCCCCCTGGCAAGCCTATCGGGCATGCCGCGCGGCAATACATCGCCTCGATTTCAAATGGCAATCGACGTACCGGCTATCCACAACGACGCATCGCGCTCGCGGCTCAAGCAGATCTTCATGCTCGGGCTGGCCTCCGGCGCGCGCCCGTGCGTCGGCGCGATTTTCGCGCTCGTCACATCGATGGCGGTTCACGCCACCGCTGCGGGCATCGCCGCCACCTTCGCGATGGCGGCCGGGGTAGCGACCACCGTCGCACTGATCGGTCTAGGCAGCATCGGGGCGAACAGGGCGCTTGCGCGCGTTGCATTGCGCTACCGCTTTCGCACGACACGCGCCCGTCGTGCGCTCGCCATCGGTGCAATCGGCGCAATCTTGGTATTCTCCGCGTTGCAGCTCGCGCTGTTGTTCAGCGGAGCCGCCACGGCGTCTCTCTATTGATCGGCACCGACCCTTCAGCACGCCCCGTGTGGCCTATTGCGGGCCTTTCTCCCCTCCCGTTCCAATCGATGCGAGGTCAGCTAACATGAAACGCACTGTTGTCGCTGCACGGTTCGTGGTCAGTCTCTCAGGGCTCGCCCTTATCGTCCTTGGCTTCCTGTTTTGGTCGGGCCGCGCACTGTCGCTCGTCCCGCTGCACATGCTGCTTGGCGCGCTGTTGGTTCTATCGCTTTGGGTGCTGGTCGCGTTGGCGCTGCTCGCACGGGTACGTCTCGGCTTCGTACTGTTCGCGCTTGCCTGGAGCCTGATCGTGCCGGTGCTCGGCGTCGCGCAGTTGCAGCTGTTGCCGGGTTCGCTTCACTGGGTGGTCCAATTGGCTCACTTTGCCGTCGGCTTCATTGCAATGGGACTCGGGCATGCTCTCGCCAGAGCGATTGTCCAAGGAGCCGCAGTGGTCCGCGCGGCTCCGGAGCAGGCATGAAGCGTTGCACGGCCGTGCCGTTTCGCGGCTAACGATTCATGCAGGGCAATTCGTACTGCGACGAAACCTCGCAGTACGAACCGATGCGCATCAGTGCAGCTGATGCTTGAAATCGGACAATTCGTTATGCAGCGTATCGACGCACTGCTTCACTTTTGCGTCGAGTCCGCCGGCGCTCTTGCACGCGCGCTCCGCGCGATCGCTGATGCTCTCCATCTGATCGATGCATTCACGCATCTGATCCGGGTCCTGAGAAGCCATGACGGACTGCGCCTTCTGGCATTCGCTGTCGAGCTGCTCGACACATTTTTTCAGATCTTGCGGGACCGATTGGCTGCTTCCGCAGGTGCGCGATGCTTCGCCGATGGTTTGTTGTAGATGACTGAAGCGTTTCTGGATCTCGCTCGTTTGCAACATGATGGGACTCCTTCGTTGACCTTCGTTCCAGATGAGCCCGGGCAGCGGTGTGACGTCGCGGCCCTTGCCGTCATTCGCCCGCTGGAGTCGGTTCTGCTGCGGCGCCCGATTCGTCGGAGCCGTCACCCCGGCCGGCAGACGGCACTCCCCAGTGTAGGCGATGAGCGCATGCGCGCAACGCGCATCGTCGGGCCTTCGGTCTGCGGCTCAGGGAGCCATCGCAGCTCAACGCGCATTCATCGCCGTTCCGTTACGACAGCACTAAACGTACCCGCAGCCAACAATTCGCCGACGACATCGCCGAGCGCTGCCTCGGGCTGCGCATCGAGCGCCCGCGCCGCCGCCGCATCGAACGGCTGGCCCACGGCAGACGCATCGAGAAACGCATAGCCCGCCACGCTAAGCGGTTGCCACGTGACTTCGCCGAAGGGACGGAGCAGCAACGCCCGCTCGCCTTGCCACACGAGATCGTCCGGAACGTCCCACCCTTCTCGGTTCGCGCGCCAGATCGTGAATGCCGGCATCGTATCGAACGCGATCCAGCGGGCGGTAGCATGCGGGCGCAATATCGCTTGCCCGAGCACCTCGACCGATAACGTCGCCACCGCGGCGGCATCGATCGGTACCTCATCGCGCGCTGTATGCGCTTGCACCCAAAGCGCATCGAGGCGGGCCACTTCCGCGAGATACGGCATGCCGCGCGCCGGCTCAAAATCTTCGAGAAAAGCGGCGAAATCCGCACCGTAGTGGACAAGACGCGCGTCGGCTGGCGCATGTTCACCGACGTAGCTCGCCGCAGCCGAGCGAAACCACGCCTCGCCGACGAGCCGCGCCACAGCCGGAAAATTGGCTTGCAACGCATCGACGCAGCCCTTGAACACCGTATTGCGATATACCGAGAAGCCGGGCTGTTCCTGAAGGCGTGCCACGCGTTCGTCGCCGGACTGGGCACCGAAAAGCGCATCGGCGAATGCGTCCTGGAAGCGCTCGAGCGAACCGTTCATGCGCCCACCTCGTTCTCGGTCCGGCTGCCGTCGCGACCGTATCGGGCCGCACCATCGAGCAACGCCTGTGCGACGCCGCGCTCGCCGCAGAGCACGTCGAACGCCGGGATGTTGTCGTCGCGCTCGATCAACGTCGGTCGCGGACCCACTCGCTCGATGACATGCCTATAGAGTGCCCAGACGGCATCGTCAATCGCGGCGTCATGCGAATCGATGACGAGCGCCGGTGAGGTGCCGGCATCGAGCGAATGACCGGCGAGATGGATCTCCATGATGCGATCGGCCGGCACTGCGTCGATATATGCGTGCGCGTCGACGCCCACGTTGCGCGCACTGACGTAGACATTATTGACATCGAGAAGCAGGCCGCAGCCGGTGCGCTGGCACAGTTCGCGCAAGAAATCGGTTTCGCTCCAGTCATGCCCCTCGATCGTCAAATAATGAGCGGGGTTTTCGATGGCGATCGGGCGGCCGAGAACTTCTTGGGTACGTTCAATGTTCGCGGTGATGCGCGCAAGCGCCTCGTGGGTGCGCGGAAACGGCAGCAGATCCGGAAGATAATGCCCGCGCCAGGCCGACCACGCGAGATGCTCGGAAACCAGCGCCGGCTGCACGCGTTGTGCGAGCGTTTTCAGGCGTAGGAGATGGGTTTCGTCTGGCGGTGCGGCCGCCGCCAGCGAAAGCGCTACGCCGTGCAGCGATATCGGGTGGTGCGCGCGAATCGTCTCGAGCCACGCCAGGCGCGGGCCGCCGTCGACCATGTAATTCTCGGGGTGCACTTCGAACCAGAGCCCAGGCATACGTGCGATCCGGGCGTCCTCGTAGTGCGCCGGCTTGAGGCCCAGGCCAGCCCCGAGCAGTATCGGCTGCGGCTGCGTGCTCATAGCCCTGCCGTTCATTGGTACACCGAAACGATCGTTCGGATACTTCCGCCCATGTCGCTCGCATGCATGATGTAAGCCTTCATCGATATGAAAATAAAAACGGACGAAAACATCGCGCCCGCGACTGCTTCTTAGTTCGCACGATACGCGCCGACGGTTACACAAACCGCACACTTTCGAACGATAATCGCGATTTCGCCCCGCGCTGTAACCGCAACGGCGCGCGCAGCGAACTATATTCATGAACCGAGGTATATGGACATGGAAACCGATTTACTGGTCTCGTTGCTAGCAAAAGGCGTCACACCGGTCGATCGGCACGTGGTGGCCCGGCGCTTCGGCTGGGCGCTGCTTGCAGCCGCGCTCGGCGCGACGCTGCTGGTCGTGACCGTCTATGGCGTCCGGCCCGACATTGGCACCGTGTCGGCCACGCCGATTTTCTGGGCCAAGGTCGCGCTGCCCGTCGCGCTCGCCGCCGGCGCGCTCGGCGTCACGATCCGGCTCGCACGCCCGGGCGCGCGCGTCGGTCTGGCGTGGGCCGGGATCGGCGTGCCCGTCGCCGCCGTCTGGCTGGCGGGGCTCATCGTCGTGCTGCTGGCACCGGCAGGTGCGCGCGTCGCGCTGGTGATGGGCGAAACTTGGCGCTCCTGCCCTTTCAATATCGCGTTCTTGTCGATTCCAGGGTTCGTGGCCTCATTTGCGGCCGTACGTGGGCTTGCGCCGACTAACCTGCGCCTCGCCGGCGCGGCCACGGGGCTGCTGGCCGGTGCCACGGCCACTATCGCCTACTGCCTGCATTGCCCGGAGATGAGCGTCGCGTTCTGGGCGCTCTGGTATGTCCTCGGCATGCTCGTGCCGACCGTGGCCGGGGCACTGCTGGGCCCCAAATGGCTGCACTGGTAAATTCGCCCACGGATACGACGTGCAATCGGTAGAGACTCGCCTTAGAGCCCTGCTCATCGATGCAATGGCCGGGAACTCGCTCGCTTATCAGACGTTTCTGAGCGAGCTGACGCGCCATCTTCGCGGCTTCCTGCGCAGACGCATTCCGCAATTGAGCGACGACGTCGAAGATCTCGTGCAGGAAATCCTGCTCGCGGTCCATAACGGACGCCACACCTATCGGGCGGACGAACCGCTCACGGCGTGGGTGCACGCCATCGCACGCTACAAGTTGATGGATTTTTTTCGCGCGCGGGCGCGGCGCGAGTCGCTGCACGATCCCATCGACGATTACATCGATATCTTCGCCGTGTGCGACGACGAGCCCGCCTCGGCCCGCCGAGATCTCGGCAAGCTGCTGCAGCAACTCCCCGACAAGCAGCGCCTGCCGATTCAGCATGTGAAGCTCGAGGGACTTTCCGTCGCCGAAACGGCGCAACTGACGGGGTTGTCCGAATCGGCGGTCAAGGTGGGCGTGCACCGGGGCTTGAAAGCGCTCGCGGCCAAGCTTCGCACGACCGCGTAGGGGCGCAAGACTCGTTACTTGATACCGAGCCACCGGTCGAGCGAAACGGAGCCCGCGCCGCGTGCAACCAGGTAAAGCAGCAGTCCTGCCCATGAAAGATGCGTAGGCCACGCATCGGGATAGACGAACACTTCGATGACGGTCGTCATACCAAGGAGTGCCAACGCCGCGCCACGCGTGAAGAGCCCAAGCACGAGCAGCAACGGAAACAGATGCTCGGAATAGGCGGCGATGTGCGCGGCGATTTCCGGGGGAATCAACGGAATCTTGTATTCGTCGCGGAACAGTTGGTAGGTGCCGGGCGTCAGCGTCAGAAATCCAACGACCTTGGTGCGTCCCGAAAGAAAGAAAATCGCTGCAATCGCCGCGCGGCACACGAGTGCCAGCAGTGAATGGCTGATGCTTCGCGAAGCCAGATCGGCGAGTCGGTTCCATCGCCCGCGCAGGCCCGTTACGGCAGGGGACGCCGCGGCCCCGGAATGAGCAGTTTGCATGTCGGTCTCCATCGAGAAGATGCACGGGGCCGACGCATCGCGCGAGAGGCGTCGGCCGATCAAGGAAGCTGTGCATTAATTCGCGATGTCCGCATACGCGGTTACAGCACGCGTCGTTTTATTTTCGACGGCATGCTGCGGCACGACGAGAACTCAGTCCTTCGCGGGGCGGCCGGTTTTCACCGTTTCGACGGTCGAGACCGCTGCGACGAGACGTTTGCTCGACAATGCGTCGAGCAGGATCAGCCCGGCGCGCAGCAACTCGCTCTTCTTGACCGCGACGCCGGCATCGAGGCACTTCTGCTTGAGCGACGCAATGCGCTCGTAGTCCGATTTGGGCATCGTGAAACTGTCGCGCACCACCTTCTCTTTCTTCTGGCGCTTGGTTTTTTCGGGCGCAGGCACGGCTGCGGCTGTCTTCCCGGTTCTGCCCTTTTTCCCCGCCTTGACGGAAACATGCACCGGCTCAGTAGCTGCTTCATTCACTTGAATGGACTGAGCATCGGTGTGCGTTCTGGCGTGCCCGTTCGCGTGTTTCGGCACGCGCGCCGTCCTGCCCGTAGCGCGCTTCGGCGTGGTTGCATCAGTCATCGTGGTCTCCCGGTCCGTAAACGATACAAACAGTATATACCGTTTAAGAGAACCGACCGCCACGCATACGATCAGACGTGCTGCAACGTTATGACGGCTTTGCCACCGAGCTGCTCGATCACCCGCAGCAGGTACGCTCTGTCATGACTGTCGTGCCACAGGCGGTCCGCATGCCTGCGCAGTTCCGTCAGCGGCGCCCACCTGTTTTCCATGCTTTCCGTCCGGGCGATCACATCAATCACTTTATCGACAGCTGCGTCGTGGGCCAAAGGCGGCAATCGATAAAGCAGCGCGGTAAGCGTTGCGAGCCGCGCGGCCCGTTCGGGGGTGTCTTCCGACGCCATCACCGCGGCATACATGTGCTTGAAGACTTGCTCGCATTCGTCCGGAAACCATTCGTCGTACACCAGTGTCTGCGCTGAAACGTTCAAATTCGGATCGCGGCAAACCAAGTGGAGCGCGCGATCGAGCAACTCACCCCGCGGCGTATCCTGAAACGACGCAATCGCTCGAAAGACGGCGTGGGCGAGATCGTCGTTCATCGCGGCGCGCCCGGTCTCGCATTTATCAAGAATGCTTCCGATCTCGAGGTAACGCACCGTCTCGTTCTCGAAGTCCACGAGCGCCGCAGCCAGTTCGACGAGGTCAGGGCCGGGGGTGCTGGAAAAGCGCGCGCCGCGATTGTCCACGGGTGCGTGCCCAGCGCCGGCGTCTTCATGGGGTGAGCGAGCCGAATCCGTGGAGCCTTTGTTCGCTGAAGGAAGCGGCGCGAGGCGGGTGAACAATGAACGGGCCAATGGCTGCGGCAACACTTTGCGCAGCCCGTTCTCCAATCGTCGAAGCCCGCCCAACGTCGAAGGCAGCGAGTTCGCTGCGGGCTCGGTCGCAATCCGCGCATGCCTCGGTCCGGGTCGATCGGCGCTATCGCCAACGCCGTGAGCCGATGTACGTCTGAATAACGAAATAGTCATCGCTTGCCCCTCTCTCGAATACGAAGCCCAATTTAATACGGCAAGGGGACGAGCTCCTTTGACGAGGCGAAGCACTGTGACGGACACCGAAGCCCTTCGCTGTCCGTATCGATAGTTCGTGGCGGCATTGCCTTCGCGTCATACGCGTACTACGCCTATACTTGAAAAACTTTTTCAGCGGATTGGCTATGGACAGAATAGACGCGCAAATAATTACGCTATTGCAGGAAGATGCTTCGCTCGGCCTGAACGAAATCGCAAGCGCCGTCAATCTGTCGCCGACGCCCTGCTGGCGGCGCATCCAGCGGCTGCGCGAGGAAGGCGTGATTCGCAAGCAGGTGGTGCTCTGCGATCCGGCGAAGCTCAATCTGGGGCTCACCGCTTTCGTCATGATTCGCGCGAGCCAACACAACGATGCCTGGACCGCACGGTTTCTGAAGGGCGTCGCGACGGTGCCGGAGATCGTCGAGATCTATCGCATGTCGGGCGAGGTCGACTATCTACTGAAGGTGGTCGTGCCGGACATCGCGGGGTACGACAGTGTGTACAAACGGCTGATCAAAGTCGCCGAGCTGCTCGATGTGAGCGCCAGCTTCGCCATGGAAGTCGTCAAGCAGACCACCGCCTTGCCGCTCGATCACGCGGTAATGAGCGGCAAGGCTCGCGCGAACGCTCGCACGGAATGAAGATCGTCGTTGCGCCGCCCCTGCAAACGCGCCGCAACGATAGCTACGGCCGCTGGCTCGCGTAGTACTGCGCCGCAGCCTCGATCTCACCTGCCGTCATCTGTCGAGCGACATTGCGCATCTGTTCGCTCGTATCGTTATGGCGATCGCCCGACGCGAACGCCTGCAATTGCGCGCGAATATAGACGGCGGGCTCGCCCTCGAGCCACGGTGCGCCCAGCTTGCGATCCGCTGCGCTGTGGCACGACGCGCACGGCGCAATGTTGCGCATCGGCGAGCCGACCGCAACGATATCGGGCACCGGCTGCGATGCGGGGTGATAGCCGGCTGGACGCGGCAAGCCCGCGTAGTAGGCCGCCAGGTCGCGCATGTCCTCATCGTTCAGCGTCGCGACCATCGGCGTCATGACGGCATTGGTGCGCGCACCGCTTTGAAAATCGCGCAACTGCTTGTAGATGACCAACGCATATTGGCCGGCCAGATTGGGCGAGTTCGCCTGGCTCAGCCCCTGCGGACCGTGGCACATCGTGCACCGCAACGAAAGCGTGGCGCCACGGCCGATCGAAAGCGCATCGACATTGCCGAGCGTGGACGGTGTCAACACCACATCGCTCGTCTTCACGCGCGAGGTGAGCGGCGTCGAGATCAGCCACTTTTGCGGCACGCCCGCCGCGCTGCAGATCGCATTCCAGATGCCCGCGAACTGCGCATCGGTTTGGACCGAAGGCAGCCAGACGAAGCCGATGAGCGCCGCCACGGCCGCGATCCCAACCGTCGATCCGACGCTCAGTGCGAACCATCGGTTGCGCAGCGAGAAAAGCCGTTCCGTCGTCATCGCTGGCCCCCCATCCAGACCGCGGGCACCGCGGTCTCCTTGAGCACGAGCAGTTGCGCGATCGGGTAACCGTAGTTGACCACCGTCAGCCCGATCATCAGCGCAAGCCATAACCCGAAGCTGTTGAGCGCGACGGGAAGCGTCTTGGGCGGATGCACGGCCGTCGCGAATTCGAACTGCGCGGGCGTCACCGCGGCACCGCGATGCCCGCGCACCAACACCATGAAAAACAGGACCGCGGATGCGACCAGGATCAACGCGCCGACGGTCGACATCGTGACGGTGATCGCCTCGGGCGCCAGGGCCGGATTGCTGAAATCGAAGTACGCCATGCGTCGCGGCATGCCGAGAATGCCGGCGTAGTGCCACGGAAACGTCGTCACGATCATTCCGATGAACCATAGCCAGAGCTGCCACTTCATCAGCGTGACACTCGATAGCGCACGCCCCGTCAATTGCGGCCACAGCTCGTAGGCGATGGCGAAATACATGATGACGATGGCGCCGCCGAAGATCAGATGGAAGTGGCCCGTGATCCACTGCGTGTTGTGAATGGTCGAATCGAGCTGGTAGCTCATGTTGATGAGCCCGCCCGCGCCGCCGAAACCCAGCATGACGAACGAAAACGCCACGGCGAGCATCATCGGTTCGTGCCACGGCAGCACGCGCAGCCAACCGAATGCGCCGCGGCCCCCGCGCAGCCGCCCGGCGATTTCCACCGATGCGCAGATCGTGAAAACGGTCAGCAGTGTCGGCACCGAAACGAGCGCCGTGAAGACCGACTGCAGGAACTTGAAGCCCGAGCCCACCTGCGGGTCGGCGAAAAGGTGATGGATGCCGATCGGCATCGCCACGACGAGAAACAGAATGAACGAAATGCGCGCCATGCCATCGCTGTACAGGCGCCCCCCGACGGCGCGCGGCACGAGCGTGTAGTAGGCGATGTAAGCGGGCATCAGCCAGAAATAAACGATCGCATGCAGTGTCCACGAGAAAAACACGCGGGCAAGCCCGGAATCGATCGTCGACTTGAGCCCGAACGCGACAGGCAGGATCTGAAACAGGATTTCGAGCGCGGCGCCGACAGCAGTCCAGCCCCACAGATACGATCCCGCCACGTTAGCGAACATCGGCAACGGCACGGGCTTGCCCGGGTTCGCGCGTTTCCAGACGTGCAAATTGATCGACATCAGCGCAACCCATATCCACGACCCGACGACGACGAGCACGACGCCCAGGTAATAGAAAGGACTGCCGATCATCGGCGGATAGAACGTGTAGAGCACCGAGGCGCTGCCGAGCGCGACGGTCACCATCGCCATGAGCGAGCCGACCACGACGAGCCACCAGCCCGCCCATGCCCAGCGTTTGCCGCGCAGCGTCTGGCCCAGCGAAAGCTCGGTGATGGCATAGCCGAAACCCATCGCGATCAGCGTCGGGAAGACGTAGCCCATGACGGAGCCGTGTGCCGTGACCGAGCGGTAGTAGAGCTCGGGTTGGCGAAGCCATGCATGCAGCGGGGAACGCACGTACATCTGCCACGCGCCGAGCAGCAGCGCCACGCCGAAGGTCGCGAACGCGAACCAGAAGTGCGCAAGCACGAGACGTCGGTTATTTAACACAGCTGAGTCTCCGGTCAGTTGCCGCGAGCTTGTCGAATTCGGCGCGATCGATCGCCTTCACATTGGCCCACATCCCTTCGTGACCTGTGCCGCAGTACTCGTGGCATGGCATCAGATGCTCGGCCGGCTTGGCGAACTTCGTCTTGAAGGTCGATACGTAACCGGGCTCGACCATGGAATTGATATTGGTATCGGTGACGAGAAAGCCATGCACGACATCGGCGCTCGTCACGCGAAACGTCACCGGCGTCCCGGCCGGAACGAGAATGCACTGCGGCGTGAACGAGTATTGCTGCGCGACGACGCGCACCGTCACCGAGCCATCGGCTTCGCGCGCCGTGCCGAGATTGCTCTCGATGAATTCGCCCCTCACGTGCAGCGTCGTCGGGTCGATGGTCTCGACGCGCGACGGCGGCATCATGGCCCAATGCAAGCCCGTATAGACGACCATGGCGACGAGCACCACGATGAGGCCGACCGCAACGATCGCCCAGTTGCGCTCGATGCGCTCTACGACGTCCGCGCCGTCCGAGTGGCCGGGGTGGGGAGTGTTCGACATGTCGTTCGATCAGTAAATGACGCCGCGAGGTAGAAAGACGAGGAAGTAGAACGCGAACCACAACGCGATGACGATGGCCGTGGCGATGCCTGCAACGGCGAGGGCGCCGCTCGGCCCTGAGCGGACGATTTCCTCGACCTGCCGGTCATCGCCGGGCTCGACCGGCGCGCGCACTTCGTTGGTGTTCATGGCGTCCTCCAATCAATACAAGGCAGCGGAGCGCAGTGCGTTCGCTTCCTTCGCCGAGACAGGCGCGCCGCGGTTGCCCCAGGCGGTCCGGATATACGTGACGACAGCAGCCACTTCATCGTCGGTCAGCGATTGCGCGAAAGGCGGCATACCGTACGGCATCGGGTTGCGGGCCGTGCCGGGGGCGTATCCCCCGTTGAGCACCATGCGGATCGGATTGACGGCCGATGTCATTTGAATCGACTGGTTGTTCGCAAGCGGCGGGAAGTCGGGCAGCTTGCCCTCGCCGGACTTGCCATGACAACTGGCGCACTGCGCCTGATAGATCTTGCCGCCGAGCGTGAACAGCAGTCCCCGTTCTTCGCGCGATACGTTCCCGTTCGAACCGCTGGTCGCTCCGCCGTGTTGCGGCAACGACTTCAGGTAGACCGCCATCGCACGCACGTCGTCGTCGGACAGGTATTGCAAGCTGTCGTAGACGACTTCCGCCATCGGTCCATAAACGGCCCCGCGGCGGGAAACGCCTTTTTGCAGCAGATCGGCGATGTCGGAGATGCTCCAATCGCCGAGACCGGCCTCCTTGTTCGACGTGAGCGATGGCGCGTACCAGTCCTGCATCGGAATCAGACCGCCTTCGAACGCCGTCGATTCGGAGCTGCCTCCGAGCGCGTTGATAGCGGTGTGGCACATCGAGCAGTGGCCGAGCCCGTCGACCAGATAGGCGCCGCGATTCCATTCGACCGAGCGGGTCGGGTCGGGCTGGTATTCGCCCTCGTGGAAATAAAGCGTGCGCCAACCGATCAGAAGTTGCCGGTTGTTGTACGGAAAGCGCAGCTCATGCGGCCGATTGGGTTGCCGCACGGGCGGCACGGACTTCAGATAAGCGAAGATCGCGTCACTGTCGGCCCGCGTGACTTTCGTGTAGGCACCGAACGGCATCGCGGGATAGAGCAGCGCGCCGTCGCGCGAGCGGCCGGTGTGCATCATCGAGTAGAACTCGTCGGCGCTCCATTGCCCGATGCCGGTTTCGTTATCGGGTGTGATATTCGGCGAATAGAGGGTACCGAACGGTGTCGGCATGGGCCGGCCACCGGAGAAAAGCTTGTCGCCCGGTTTCGTGTGGCACGCGATGCAGTCGCCGGCGCGCGCAAGATATTCGCCGCGCTTGACCGTATCGGCAGCCGTGGGGCTCGGGCCTTGAGCGAACGCGACCGTGCATGAGGCAGCGAGCACGAAAGGTGCGCAGAGGCTCGTCAGCCTGTGTCGAAGGAAGAGGAAAAATGCGGACACCGGATACTCCGTCATTGCGGTTCGCTGCCGCAGGCGAGCGGCAATTTCAGGCTTCCCCTGGCGACGGGCGCGGGATTGGCCGGTCCGGGCGATGCCGCGAGCCACGCGGCAACCGCCGTGATGTCATCGTTCGAAAGACGCGATGCGACGGTATGCATGCAATCGGGCGCGACCGATTTGCGCGTGCCGTAGCGCCAGGCGCCGAGTTGTGCGCTCACGTACTCGGCGTGCAATCCCAGCAGTCCCGGAATGCCGGGCTCCCTGCCGGTCAACGCGGCACCGTGACACGCGGCGCAGGCGGGAATGTCGTTCGCCGGATCGCCGCTTTTCACGAGCTGCGCGCCGCGCGCGAGCAGCGCAGCCGGGATGGCCGGTGTCAAAGGCGGCGGATAGGGGGGACGCTGAGCGGCGAAGTAATCCGCAATCTTGCGCAGATACGCATCGGGCAGATAGGCGAGCAGGTAGTTCATCGGCGGGTATTGCCGCTGCCCATCGCGAAACGCGATCAACTGGTTGTAGAGGTAGCCGGCCGGCTTGCCCGCCAATCGCGGGAAGTAATCGTTATTGGTGCCTTCGCCGTGCCCACCGTGACAAGCGGCACAGCCTAATACGCGCGCCTGCATGGTATCCGGCGCGCGCTCGCCAACATGATCCTCAGCGCGGGCCATGCTCATCCAGACAAGGCACGACAAGGCGACAGCGACAGTTTTTCTTAGCATCAGTCATCGTCTCCGGCGACGGATCGATAGGCGACTCGGTGTACGCGAAGGCACGCACACAGTGCGAACCGGAACGGCAATGCGACTTTGTGTGGCTGTGCCGATGATTCTAGGCAATGACACGCAATGATGGAAATGCTGCGATATCGTCCGACCGAGCTTCACCGCGCGCCCCGGAGCGGGGCGCACGGTACGTTCCCACGAGCGCGCGAGGCGGTGTCCGGCGTGACGATGCTCGCCCGGCTCCGCAACGATATCGCGGCCCAACCATTGCGGCCCCGAAACTGCCCCATTAAACCAATATCGCTACGGCCAGCCCTTGATCCATGTCATGGACAGTGCCGATTTGCCGCAGGCCACCCTCGCCGCCGCGCGCCGTCAGGCCTGAGCCGCAACGGCCTGTCGCGGCCGATGCCAATGCAAACGCGCAGTGCGACGGTTAGCCGCGGCCGATCGAGTGACAACGGCCCGCCAAACAGCGAAGCTTGCTTCAAATGCATTGAGGAGAACGAAATGTTAGTCGCTCGCGAGCGTGCTTCCGAACGGTACGGATACGAGGTCCCGCATTCCTCGACGACGGCCAGGCCGCTGCCGGCCGAATCGTGCAAGAGTTGCGCAATGCGGCAGTTTTGCGCAATGAACCCTGACGATCTGGCGTGCACCCGGGAAATGGACGATCTCGTGCTCGCCTATCGCCAGATCAAGAAGGGCGAGGCACTTTATCGCGTGGGCGATACGTTCAAGAACGTCTATGCGGTGCGCACAGGCTCCTTCAAGAAGGTAACCCTGCTCCCCGACGGTCGCGAACAGGTCACCGGCTTTTATCTTGCCGGCGAGCCGCTGGGACTCGACGGCATCTCGAACGGGCAATGCGCGAGCGACGCGATCGCGCTCGAAGACAGCAGCGTATGCGTGATGCCATTTCAGCTGCTTGAATTGCTTAGCCGCGAAGTGAAGGCGGTGCAGCATCATGTCTATCGCATGCTCTCCGCGGAGCTCGTACGCGAAAGTGGCCTTATGCTGCTGCTGGGTACGATGACGGCCGACGAGCGTGTCGCGAGCTTTCTGCTGGATCTGTCAGGGCGGTTACAAGCGCGCGCCTATTCACCGACGCAATTCGTATTGCGCATGACGCGCGAGGAACTGGGCAGCTTTCTCGGTATCAAGCTCGAGACCGTGAGCCGATCGCTCTCGCGCTTTCAGAAGGACGGGTTGATCGAGGTCAACGGCAAGGATATTCGGATTCTCGATCTGCGCAGATTGAGTGAGGCGCAGCAGGGGCGGTGTCCGGCTTAGGCTTCAGGGAAGCACGGCGGGCGGCGAACTCAGCCTGCCCCGCCCGCGGTGGCACGCGCCTTGCTGGATATGCGGTATGACTAGCGATGCGGAGGTTGCATCATGATTCAGTTCGTACGATTCAAGCGCGCTCGAATAGGTGCCCTCGTCGCCGCGCTGACGCTGCTCGGTGGGTGCACGCTCGGCGGTGCGGCGGCGGGCGGCTACGCCGGCAACAAGCTCACACATGGCAGCACCGTCGGTACAGTGGGCGGTGCGGTTGCAGGCGGCATCGTCGGCTATGAACTGGGCAAATAAATTCATGCAATGAAAAAGCGAGGGCGTGCCCTCGCTTTTTTTGCAGATTAACGAGCGCAAACAGCGGACGCAAAAACTACCGTCGGCAGCGCACTTCCGCCCCGCTCATGCTTCGAAGCCTCGAATCATGCCGGCGGCCACCGTATGATGCGTGGCCTCGTCGATGAGCACGAACGCGCCCGTCGCCGGCTGCTCGTCATACACGTCGCACACCACCGGCTTTTGCAGCGTCAGCGACACGCGCCCGATGTCGTTCATCGTC
>NZ_DASXWY010000104.1:0-13239 GCF_036503415.1 Trinickia sp.
CACTCCGCTCTCATCAATCATGCAATGCACCGCCAGAAGGCTGGCTATGATCGGCATGCTCCTGTTATCAGACGCTGCTTTGGCTCATCAGCCGTCGCAGGCAGACGAGCCCCGCGAGTCAGTGCATCGGGCGGGGCCGAAAGGTCTTGAAGGTTGGACGGTGATCTATCCGTCTCCGGACGGTCGCGGCTACCCCAGCACCTTGGTTATCGCCCAGTGGGGGCACGTTGTCCGTCGAATCCAAGGAAATCCATTGGTGTGGAAATGGATGTTTTGGGAAAACGGAAACCAGGTCACCTATCAGACTGGATCCTTGCACTTCAACATGGGGTGCGTGCTAGTCGATATCGCAAGTGGCCGACAACTGGCGAAACTCGATTGCTATCGCGAACTTGCCGAGGATGCCCCTGCATGGGAGAAAGCGTTGCGGGACGCACAGTAAATTGGCGAAAACCCGACCATGATCATCGTAAAGGACGCGAGGCCAACATCTAATGACAAGCGAGAACGATCTTAACCAACGAGCTGTCCACGGTCCCGCGATTTGTGTGGTCGAAGTTTACGACCAAGAGACGGAAAGCATCATCCAGACGCATAGCCTTAATGTTCCGGACATTTCCGATCTTTGCAGAATCTTGAGGATCGATTCCTTCGACTCTTGGGCATGCTATGAGTTGGACGAGCGAGATATCGAGTCGCTGAGTGAGGTCTACGAGCTTCGCATTGACCGTGACAGATTGGCGCACTTAAGACTGAGGCGAGGTTACGACGAACATCCGTACTTGCTTCATACCAACCGCGAATTGTTGCTGATGCTAGCGGGACGCAAGCCGTTCAGCGCTTTCGAAGACGAGGACGGATTGTCCGGCAAACCTTCAAGGTTCTTTCCCGAAGCAAAGTTCGACGCCTTCGTGGCGGCGGGCCGTTTTGTGAAGCACGAATACCTCGAACCGTTCGAGGTCGATGCGACGCATCGGATCAGAAGGGTGTTCTATGCGCTACCCGGAGAAGCGTGGAGAATCCCCGCCTACGTGCTGTTGATGGAAACGTGGAAGTGCGCTGGATGGAACGAGGGCTTCGAAAGAATGCAAGGCTCTCTGCTGGGCTACTCAAAGGAAGAAAACGATATCCATATCGCACTTCAACAGAAGCATGTTATGAGTCGCGGGTAGCTGCGAGACATGGCCTTTGCCTTCGGGGCGCTTCGACACCGCTACAGCGAGGCCACGAAGTCCGCTACTCGAAAAATTGAGCGTCGGGTTTGGGCCGACTCCCGTCCGTCGTCATGGACCGCGTGCGGCCAGCTACGGACGTTCGATACCTTGGCACAGATTATCGACAATCGAATGCAACTTTTATCGCGAGCGGATGTTACGCTGCGCACTCCATGTATTGCCGTCGACACTGTGACAGATCAAGACGATGCGAAAGAAACGTGACCTTCTCGCAGTTGACGATCTTGAGACACTCGAGCTTCTGAAGATTATCGAGCGCGCTCAAGATATGGCCAAACTCTGGAAAGAGCGGCGCATGCCTCAGAGTCTTACCCATAAGCGCATCGGCCTTGTCGTCAATGACACCGGATGGAGAAATACGACAGCCTTTGATCTTGGCATTCAGGCGATGGGCGGCATATGTGTTCACTCGCCCGTGCGCTGGGATACGCGCGAAGCACTCAATGACCTCGCGACCTATCTCGACAACTGGTTCGATGGAATCGTTACCCGTACGCCCCTCCCGGTGTAAGAACGTGAACGCCTCGACCACTTACTTCCTAACGGACGTTGCTCGCCTTTTCCGGGACGGCGGGCGGTCATGAGAGCGCGCGCATGGCGTGCTTGGACTCGTTACTGCCGACGCGTTCCTGCTGCTCGATGACCGCACCGAACTGCGCCGCGGCCTCCTCGATGATCGCTTCACGCAATCCCGAATAGCCCAATACGAAGCCGTTATACATCCGGCCGTGGCCGACCCGATAGCTGCTAAGCGGCTGGAGCATCAGACCGAAGCCCGACGCAACGCGAGCGATTTCGGTATCCTGGAGCGGCAACACGAGTTCCGACGAAAGATGCATGCCGCCCGGGCTCTCCCGGACACTCAAGCTTGCACCGAGGTGGCGGGCCAGTGCAGCTTTGAGGCAGTTGCGACGGTGGGAATACAACGTCCTCATGCGGCGCAAATGTCGCGCGAACAGACCGCTGTCGATAAAGTCGGCCATAGCCAATTGCTCGGCCGGATGACCACGATGCACGAGCTCACGCAACGTGTGCGTGAAACGGTTCACCAGCATGTCCGGTACGACCATGAAGCCGAGCCGCAACGCGGGAAACATTGTCTTGCTGAACGTGCCGAGGTAGCAGACAGGCGCATTGGCAAACAAGCCCTGGATGGCGGGGAGCGGCTGTCCGCCGCAACGGAATTCGCTGTCGTAGTCGTCTTCTATGATCCAGGCGCCGCATGCGCGAGCCCTTTCGGCGAGCGCACTGCGCCGCCGCGCGCTCATCAGCCAGCCGAGCGGATACTGATGGGATGGGGTCAGGTAGATCAGCTTGGGCGGATGGTTTCGCCACTGATCTTCGGTCGGCGCGAGCCCTTCGTGATCGACCTCAATCGGCACGACTTGCAGTCCGGTCGATCGGAACGCAGTCCGTGCGCCGTTGTAGCAGGGGTTTTCCAACCAGCCGTATTCACCGGGATTCGACAGCATGCGTGCGCACAGTTCCAGGCTGCTCTGAGTGCCGTCCGTGATGAACACCTGCTCGGTATCGCAACGTACGCCCCGGGAAATACGGATATAGGCCGCAACGGCCTTGCGTAATTCCGGCATGCCTTCGGCCGGTCCGTAGGCGAGATGCGCGGGCCTGATGTTTCTCCATGCGCGCTCCACGCAGCGGCGCCATTGATGGAGCGGAAATTCTTCAAGCGACGGCAGCCCCGGCACGAACGGCAACATCGTGTCGGGTTCGGGGTACGGATTTTCCAGTCCGATGACTCGATCGGCCAGGCGAACCGACTGCAAACAGCTTTCGCTTTCCTCGCGCGCATGAACCTTTCCGTCCCACACGGTGGTCGTGCCGTTTCGCGTGGCCGCCACGAAACCTTCTTCCGCAAGCCTTTCGTACGCGTAGACCACGGAATTTCTCGAAATGTCGAGCTCTATCGCGAGTGCGCGCGTCGACACGAGCCTTGTGCCCGCAGGGATCTGACCGTCCATCAACAAATCACGCAAGCAGTTGTAAAGCGCTGCCTGCTGGCTTTGCCCAGCCATGCTTTTCTGCGCGGAGAACGATGATACTAGGGGCGCGAGGTCCATATCGTGGTTCCAAATTTTATTGAGATGGTGGACTTTTTTTTGTGCCATTGAGCGCGGTATGATTCTCGCCCCGACGTCGATGGCCGTTAACAAGCTATTTCAGAATGAACTCAATGAATATTAGAAAATATCGATCCGGTGACCTGGAAGGAGTGGCGCGGCTATTTAATGATTACCGGATTTTTTATGGGCAGAACCCGGACATTGGCCTCGCAGTGCGTTTCATATCGGACAGAATAGAAAATTCTGAATCAGTCATTTTTGTGGCTGATGCCGGCAACGGTACGCTGGTCGGCCTGTGTCAACTATATCCGACGTTTTGCTCGGTCGCGGCCGTGCCTATCTACATTTTATATGATCTCTTCGTCGCGCCCAACGCCCGGCGTGCCGGTGTGGCGAAGCAGCTTCTGCTGGCAGCCATCGGGCAGGCACAGACTGAGGGCAAGGCCCGTGTGGATCTGACGACGGCCAAGCAGAATTTCGGTGCTCAGGCGCTCTACGAAAGTCTCGGCTGGAAGCGTGACGAGATTTTCTATACCTACAACCTTTCGATTCGATAAGGTCGCCCGGGTGCACGACGTCGCGAGAGTTGCGCGTCCGTTTTTTATGTCAGCAGTTGGATTGCTCACCGGTTTGGCGCCCCGAGCAAGGCCGTCCCGCATATCCGGGGTTTGGATAAAAAAAGGTGAATTTGCAATGATCTCCAGCCAGAACGAGGGCAGAGCCTTGCTTGTGGATAACGAACCCGTGAACAAAATCATTTCGAGTGCGACGATGCAGAAATTTGACGCGAGTAATACAAGTAATCGATATTTCTTGGATCGACAGGCCAAGTTCGAATCGAATGCGCGTAGCTATCCGCGCAAAATACCGATCGCGATCCGCTCCGCCAGCGGTTCCTGCATAACGGATGTTGAGGGCCGGCAATATCTGGATTGTCTGGCCGGCGCGGGCACGCTCGCGCTGGGGCACAACCACCCGGATGTCACCAAGGCAATCGGGGCGGTATTGCAAAACGGCTTGCCGCTGCACACGCTTGATCTCACTACCCCGCTAAAGGACGAGTTTTCCGAGAAACTGCTCAGTCTGTTGCCCGGCAATGCGTCCGATTGGCGGCTGCAGTTCTGCGGTCCGACGGGGGCCGACGCGGTGGAAGCAGCATTGAAGCTGGCCAAGACGGCAACGGGACGCGCTTCGATTCTTAGCTTTTCCGGCGGATACCACGGCATGACGCATGGTGCGCTGAGCGTTACGGGCAACCTGGCACCAAAGCGCTCCGTGTCGTCGCTGATGCCCGGCGTGCAATTCATGCCGTTCCCGTATAGCTACCGTTGCCCGCTCGGCTTGGGCGGCGAGCAAGGCGAGAATGCGCTTGCCACTTACCTGGAGTGCTTTCTCGACGACGTCGAGAGCGGTGTGACGCAACCGGCTGCGGTCATCGTTGAAGCGGTCCAGGGTGAAGGCGGGGTGATTCCCGCTCCCGATGCGTGGTTGCGCCGCTTGCGCGCGGCAACGCAGGCGCGCGGCATCGCGCTGATCCTCGACGAAGTGCAGGCCGGCATTGGCCGCACCGGCGATTGGTTCGCATTTGAACGGTCCGGCATCGTCCCCGACATGATCGTCATTTCCAAAGCGGTCGGAGGAGGGCTACCACTTGCGGTACTGGCTTACCGCAAGCAATGGGACGAATGGCTGCCGGGCGCTCACACCGGCACATTCCGCGGCAATCAGATGGCGATGGCGGCCGGCCTCGCCACTATGCACGTCATCGAGCGGGATGGTCTGTTGTCGCAAGTCGGCTCACGTGGCGAGCAGATGCGCGCAGGTCTGCACAAGCTTACCGGCAAGCATCCCTGCGTTGGCGACGTTCGAGGCCGTGGCCTGATGTTCGGTATCGAAATCGTCGATAAGGCGCAGCCCGCGGACCCGCTAGGCAGCTATCCCGTCAATCCGGAGTTGGCTGCGCGCGTTCAGGCCGAGTGCTTCGCCAACGGACTGATTATCGAGCGCGGCGGCCGGCATGGCGCGGTGTTGCGTTTGTTGCCGCCCCTGAACATCAGTCAAGCTGAACTCTGCTGCGCCCTCGAGCGGCTCGATCAAGCGTTGTCCAGCGCGACGCAGAGCAAGCCGGCAACGGAGGCTGCGGAACATGCGTAACAGCCGGCTGGAAAGTCTGACGTCTTGTGGTGTAGGAAGCGGACAGCGCTACCGATTCGTGATGGACGAAGCGGTGCGAATGGCGGGTGCGTGGCTCGAAGACGGAGCCCTGTTCAACGGCGACACGCCCCAAGCGCTTGGCGCTCGCCTGAGCATTATCGAGGTACTGCCTGAAGTCGGCGTCGGCGACGCACAAGCACTCACCGATGCGGCGCAGATCGTGCTTTCCGGGAGCTTGCAGGTTCATCATCCGCTCTGCATCGCGCATTTGCATTGTCCGACGACGTTGAGCGCGCAGGGCGCCGAGGTGCTGCTCAATGCCGCCAACCAATCGATGGACTCGTGGGACCAAGGTCCGGCAGCGACGGTACTCGAGCAGCACATGCTGTCGTGGCTACGCGCTCGGCTGGGCTACGGCACGGGGGATGCCGGCGTGTTCACGAGCGGCGGCACGCAGAGCAACTTGATGGGGTTGCTGCTGGCGCGCGACCATGCGGTCGCCGCACATTGGAAGCGTTCGGTGCGCAAGCTGGGCTTGCCCACCGATGCGGCCCGGCTCAAGGTGGTGTGCTCGGAAAAGGCTCACTTTTCGGTGCGCCAAGCACTTTATCTGCTCGGGCTCGGCGGCGATGCGTGCATCAGTGTTCCTGTCGATCGAGACGATCGCATGGATATGCGGGCGCTTGAGGACGCGCTCAAAAAAGCTGCGGACGACGGCCAGATCGTCTTCGCGATCGTGGCGACCGCCGGCACCACCGATGCAGGCGCCATCGATCCGCTCTCCCGGCTGGCGGATTGCGCCGCGATGTACGGCATTTGGCTGCACGTCGATGCCGCGTGGGGCGGAGCACTTCTGCTGTCAGAGAAATACCGGGGCCAACTGAACGGAGTCGAGCGCGCCGACTCGGTCGCACTCGACTTCCATAAGCACTTCTTCCAGCCAATCAGCTGCAGCGCATTCTTGCTCAGAGAGGGCCACCATTTCAACGCAATGCGCGAGCATGCCGATTATCTCAATCCGGCCGAAGACGAAGAACTCGGGATTCCCAATCTGGTCGACCGGTCGCTTCAGACGACACGCCGATTCGATGCGCTGAAACTATGGACGAGCTTGCGCAGCCTCGGTGCGCGCCGCTTCGGCGAACTTGTCGACGCTGGTATTGACCTTGCACGCGAAGTCGCCGAGACCCTCGAAGCTGACCCGGCGTTCGAGCTGATCCAGCCGCCCCAACTTGCCAGTGTCCTGTTCAGGCTTCAGGCGCCATATATGGACGAACTCGAGCGCGACGCGCTTCACCAATCGGTGGCGTATGGCCTGTTGAACCAGGGGATCGCCAACTTGGGCGTGACGCGCCGCGATGGCCGAACAGCTCTGAAAATGACGTTGCTCAATCCGGCTACCGATACGTCGCATATCGTCGATCTCATGCGGCACCTCAAGCGCTTGGCCGTCGAGTACGGGGCGCAGACCATAAACGGCCCCAACGCCCGCTCTCGCTCGCTGCGCCCGGAGGGCGTGGCTGGGTCCGTTGGGACGGTCTTGGGGGAGACCGCATGATGAAACACATGGAATCCGCACCGACGCCCGCGGGCATACTCGATGTGATCGGCGTCGGCATTGGCCCGTTCAATCTTAGCTTGGCGGCGCTGCTCGCCGAAGCGGGGCTCGACCGCGCGGTATTTCTCGAACGCAAGCCGAGCTTCAGCTGGCATCCAGGCATGTTGCTCGAGGGAACCACGCTGCAGGTGCCGTTTCTTGCCGACCTGGTGAGTCTCGTCGCGCCCACCAGCCGCTTCGGTTTTCTGAACTACCTGCAGGCTCATGATCGCCTGTACAAGTTCTACGTCTTCGAGAATTTTCATATCCCGCGCCGGGAGTATGACCACTATTGCCAATGGGTCAGCCATCAGCTTCCGAGCCTGCATTTCGGAAGTGAAGTTGTCGGCGTGGACGCGATGGACGATTGCTATCGCGTCACCGCGCGGGAAGCGCACGGGGAACGCGTCTATTACGCCCGTAATCTCGTGCTCGGCACCGGGACGCAACCATGGTTGCCGGCGTGCCTGCAGACGCTTGCGCGACGATTTCCGGGAAAGGTCATGCATACAGCCGACTACGCGGATCGCTTCGATATCGCGACAAAACAGCGTGTGCTGGTGCTCGGATCGGGCCAGTCCGCGGCTGAGGTGGTGCATGCCTTGATCGACAAGCAATTCAACGACGAAGGCCGGCCGCAATTCGAGCTGCACTGGTATACGCGAGCCGCGGGTTTTTTGCCGATGGAATATTCAAAGCTGGGGCTCGAGCATTTCACTCCGGACTACACCACGTATTTCCATGGGCTTCCCCAAGAGGTCAAGGACCGCGTGGTGCCCCAGCAAGGTCTCTTCTATAAGGGCATCAGCTTCAAGACGATCGCGGACATCTACGACCGCCTCTACCACCGCAGTGCCGGCGGCACGCCGGTTCCAGTACATTTGCGTGCTTGCAGCGAATTGCGCCAAGTCGAGCCTACCGCGGACGGGCGGCTCGACGCACAGTTCGTGCACCTGCAAACAGGGCTCGCATTTTCGATTTCGGTCGACGCGATCATCGCCGGCTCGGGCTATCGCTACTCGTTGCCGTCGTTTCTCGATGGACTCGGCGACAAGCTGAACCTCGACGCATCGAAACGCCTAAAGATCGACGCCGACTACCGGGTAGATCATCGTGGTCCCGGACAGATCTTTATCCAAAACGGGGAGCTGCACACACACGGTATTGGTGCACCGGACCTCGGTCTCGGTGCTTGGCGGGCGGCGCGGATCGCCAACCGGATTGCCGCCCGCGAACTGTATCGCCTGCCATCGAGGGTTGCATTTCAGGAGTTCGGAGCGGGGGGCGATAGCTGGATGGATCTTGTCGCCAGCCCGAACTCCGGCATCGCCTCCGGCGACACGTCCCCCGCGAGCCATGCCTCTACTCCTTCACAGTCGAATATCGAGGTTGTTTGATGACCGCTCACGCTACTTATGTGCTCATCCCCGTGATGCCTACACCGAATGGCCCGCTCCATCTCGGTCATGTTGCGGGCCCGTTCCTCAAGATGGACATGCTCGCACGGCATTTGCGGCGCAATGGTGCAACGGTTGCGCTCGTCTCGGCGACCGACCCCTACGAGACGCATGTGCTGCCTCGCGCCGACGAACACAACAAGCCTGTCGAGCAGATCTGTGCCGAGTACCATCGGGCGATTGCCGATTGCCTCGATGCACTCGATATTCGTTACGACGCGTTCCTCAATCCGCTCGATCCGCCATACCGGGAGCGCCTTCACCGCCTCACACGCGAGGTGCTGGCCGATCTGAATGCGCAAGGCCTGCTGCAGGCATACGACGAACCAGTCCACATTGGCAGCCGGAGCGGGCGGATGATCGTCGGCAGTCGGATCGCTGGCACTTGCCCTTCCTGCGGCGTTGAAATGGGTGGCTACCACTGCGAAGCATGCGGCATGGAAGTATCGCCGCGCGATTTGATCGAACCTCGAGCGGAGCCGGACGAGGCCACAGTCGAGGTCACCGAGCGGGCCAGCGTTTTTCTCGATGCCGACGTGCCGGCTCTCGCGCAGCGGATGCTGGAGATGCGTGTGCCGGCCGACGTCCGGCGTATCGCAGAGCGATTTATGCGGACTTCGGGGGGCAAGGTGCGGCTGTCGAATCCAGGTGAGTGGGGCGAGCCTTGGCCTGATGGGCGGGCTTCTGCGCCTTCGGTCGTGTTCACCTATACCGCGCTCTTCATGTTGTCGGTGCTCTGCGGCGAAGTCGCGCAGGAGATTCTCGCGCTCGCGCGCAATCCGTTCGATACAGCCTCCGGCACTGTGAACGTGACCAGCTTCGGCTTTGACAATACAGTGCCGTTCTGCGTGGGCGTGGAGACACTTGCGCAGCATAGCCGCCGCTACCGCGGCTTCGATCGTTATCTGACGAATTTCTTCTACACGCTCGACGGCCGCAAGTTTTCGACGAGTCGTCAGCATTGCATCTGGGCTGACCGGGCGGTGCGGGAGTTGGGTGCATCGTCTGACGTGTTGCGCTATTTCCTCGCAAAAACCAGCCCGGAGGCCGGGCCGAGCGATTTCTCCCGCGACGACTTCCAAGCGTTCCGCCGCACCGTCGAGCCACGCCTAGCCCAGATGCAATCCGCTCTCGAGGTCCGGCGGAGCGATGACGCAGTCGATCCGTATGCGGACACGCTCGCACGACTCGTGGCCGACATGGGCGCGGCTTTCGACGTCGATCATTTCAGCCTGCGGGCGGCAACGCGTTGCATCGACCAATGGCTCGCGCTGGAATGGCGGCCGCAGGCTGCCCGGCAGTATGTACGCGGATTCTGCGTTCTTGCGTATCCGGTTATGCCGGGTGTCTCGTCGGCGCTCTGGAAGAATCTGGGATACGAGGGTTCCCCTAGTTACGCGACCATCGCAGCATTCGAGGAAACCGTATGAGCGGTCCTCACGATCAAGTCCTTTCGCCTATCCTCCTGGCTTTCCAGCCGTCGCAGGCTTGGGAAACGGGGATGCGTGTAGAGGAAATCGACTTCGGCTCTTTGCGCGCCGGCACCACGTTCGAGGCATCGCGTTTCGAGGTTGCCGTTGGCGGTTTTTCTCCGCCGGAGAAACACCCGGAGCGAGAAGTATGGATGATCGCAGCCGGTACAGGCAGGCTCTATTACCGCGGCGAAGTCACGGATGTGCGAAGCGGCGATTGCCTGACGTTCGATCCGAACACCGAGCATAGCGTGCATAACACCGGGGTCGAGCCGATGCGCATCTTCTCTGTCTGGTGGACCGAGCGCGGAACGTGAGCCATCCGGCAGAGACGATGGTCGGCGCGGCTGGCGAGGACGAAGGCACGTTCGGCACGATTCCGGTCGCTGCACTCATAGCGACTTCCGTTCTTGCGCAGATTGGCCAGTACGGCATCGGGTTTGTCGTGTTGCCGCTTTGGCTCATGCAGAGCAGCTCCAGCGCCGCGCTGACGGGGCTGTTCGCGTCGTTCGAGTGGATCGGGATGCTGGCCGGGATCATGCTTGCACCGAGCGTGATCGGGCGCAGCGGTTTTGGGCGGACGGTGTTCTACGGGTTGCTGGTTTCGGTGGCAGGGTTCTGCGTGGTAGCGGTTCCGGCCGGCGCGTTGGTGCTGCCGGGAGCGGGCATGATCGGCTTCGGGATGGGGCTACGCTGGATCGGCATCGAGACACCGTTGTTTCGCGGCACGCCCTCACGAATGCGTGGCCGGATCATTGGCCTACATGAATTGCTGGTCGCCAGCGCAGCGATGATCGGGCCCATGTTCGAACGACTCACGGGGCTTGTCGGCGTGCGCCCCTTGATGTGGGGTGTCCTCTTCGTCTTGGCGGCGATGCTTTCGCTGATCGTCGGGGTGCGATGGTCGCCGATGAGCGGCACGATGGATAGCGGAGGAGCCGCCGGAACGGTTCGCCGGACATCGCTAAGCAGCACCATGCGCACAGGCGCGATGATCGGCGCGACGGCAGGCCTGTGCAATGGAGCATTGTATGGATTGCTTCCGCAGTTCGCGCATGCGCGAGCAATGACGCCGGAAATGACATCGAGTCTGCTGGTCAATGCCGGTATCGGCGCGGCCCTCGCGCAGTACCCGGTGGGCTGGCTCGCGGACCGGCTCGGGCTCACGCATAGTGCGATCCTGCTGGGTTCGATTTCGCTGATCTCGTCGACGGTATTGCTGGTCGCCCGTCTTCCGGCCACTCTGATGCTTGCAGTGTTGATATTTGCCGGCGTCATCCGCGCGTTGCTGACGCTTGCGACCTACGCTGCCGCCATCGACGACGCAGGCTCGGCCGACCACAACATGCGAGTCGTCGCGGGACGGTTTTCCGTCGGCGCGATCCTAGGCCCGATCGGTGCCGGCACGGCGATGACCGTCGCCGGAATGAACATGCTGGCGGTCTGGTTCATCGCGCTCTGTGGCGGCCTGACCTTGTACCTGTGCGCGACGGTGCTGCCGTTCATGCCGCGCCGTAGCAAACCCTGAATCTGGCGATGGTGATATAGGCATCAATTGGAGCTGCAAATGGGTGTGCGTGTCATGGCCGTTGGCGAAGACCGAAACCTGCCTGCCCGGGTCGATGTCGTCGTGATCGGCGGCGGCATTGTCGGTATCTGCACGGCGCTGGCACTTTCTGATAAAGGCATCTCCGTGGCGGTTTGTGAAAAAGGCGTCATTGCCGGTGAGCAGTCCGGCCGGAACTGGGGATGGTGCCGGACGGCGCGTCGCGATTTGCGCGAGTTGCCGCTCAGCCTCGAAAGCATGCGGCTGTGGCGCCAAATGGACCGGCAGCTCGGGATCGATACCGGTTTCCGGCAAAGCGGCATTCTGTACGCCACGGGCAACGCTGATCAGTTGGCCGAGCACGAACGATGGCTGAGCCGGGCGAGAGCCCTACTCGGAGATCAAGCGCTGAGTTCGCGAGTCGTTTCGGCAGCCGAGACCGCGGAGCTGATGCCCGGTGTTGCGCAACCCGGCGGCAGTGCGATAACTGGTGGCTTCTTTACACCTACGGATGGGCAAGCCGAGCCCGAGCGAGCGGTTCCCGCAATGGCGCTGGCATTGCGGGCGCGAGGCGTTCCCATCCTAACGCCGTGTGCTGTGCGCGGCGTCGAGACGAGCGCCGGCGCGGTCAGCAGCGTGGTCACCGAGCACGGCTCTATTCGTTGCACATCCGTCGTGGTCGCCGGTGGCGCCTGGACGAGCCTGTTTTGCGCGAACCTCGGCATCGAGATACCGCAGCTCGCCGTCCGCAGCTCAGTGTTCTGCACGGCGCCGATTGCAGGCGGGCCGGAAGCCAGCGCGTGCCATGGGAGTGTCGGCTATCGAAAGCGCTTGGATGGCGGCTATTCGGTCGCCAGTGCCTCGCGCACCTTGGCCGAACTGACACCGGACAGCTTCCGGCTCTTTGGCCAGTATTGGCCGATTCTCAAAACGCAGTTGCGCTCGATGCGCTTTGCTCTAGGACGTCGCTTCATCGAGGCGTTGCGCCAGCCGCGTTCGTGGCCGCTCGACCAGCCTACCGTCTTCGAAACGGCTCGGACGCTTGATCCGGCTTCGACGCGCGCTCACATCGCGGTGACGTTGCGCGATTTCCGCGCGCTGTTCCCGAATTTGGGGCCCGTCGAAATCGTTCGGTCGTGGGCCGGCTATGTCGACGTGACGCCCGACGCGGTGCCTGTGATCTCGCCAGTTAATACGCTGCAGGGCCTGATTGTCTCAACGGGCTACTCGGGGCACGGCTTCGGGCTCGGTCCCGGCGCAGGCAAGCTCACAGCCGACCTCGTGGCCAACGACGCGCCAGTCGTCGACCCTCACCCGTTCAGGCTTGGCCGCTTTAGTGATGGCAGCCGAATCGAGCTCGATGGTGGATTTTGAGCACTCAACTCGGATCTTCGAAGTGATTTGAAAACCGGGCGTTGAGCGATCACCGCATCGCGTTGAACACCTCAGCCCCGTCGATCGTCAACGTGGGCAACGTCTGTCGACTCCACGGCGACAGTAATACTACGTTTTCGGCCGTCATCTACTGCCTGCTGGTATATAGGAACCTAAACGCCTCGACCACTTACTTCCTATCGACTTCCGCGACGGCCGCGCGCAAAGCGATGAGATAGCTGTGCATTCCGAATCCACAAATCTGTCCCGTCACGATTTCCGCGAAAACCGAGTGATGCCTGAACGGCTCGCGCGCATGGATG
>NZ_DASXWY010000105.1:0-2307 GCF_036503415.1 Trinickia sp.
GATGATGAGCGTGCAGTCCTCGCTCGTGATGGTCCCGATCAATGAATTCGGCAGCGAGGCGGTCAAAAACAAATATTTGCCGAAGCTCGCGCGCGGCGAATGGATCGGATGCTTCGGACTGACCGAACCGGATCACGGCTCGGACCCGGGCGGCATGGCCACGCGCGCGAAGCGCGTCGATGGCGGCTATTTGCTGACGGGCAGCAAGATGTGGATCACGAACAGCCCGATCGCCGATGTCTTCGTCGTATGGGCGAAGGACGACGAGGGGGCGATCCGCGGCTTCGTGCTCGAAAAAGGTTGGAAAGGATTGTCCGCTCCGGCCATTCATGGGAAGGTCGGCCTGCGTGCGTCGATCACGGGCGAAATCGTCATGGATGAAGTGTTCTGCCCGGAAGACAACGCGTTCGAGCACGTGCGAGGGCTCAAGGGTCCGTTCACTTGCCTGAACAGCGCGCGATACGGCATTGCATGGGGCGCGCTCGGCGCGGCGGAAGATTGCTGGCATCGTGCGCGGCAATACGTGCTCGAGCGCAAGCAGTTCGGCAAGCCGCTCGCGGCGAACCAACTGATCCAGAAAAAGCTCGCCGACATGCAAACGGAAATCACGCTCGGCTTGCAAGGTTGCCTGCGGCTTGGCCGGATGAAGGACGAAGGCACGGCAGCCGTCGAAATCACATCGATCATGAAGCGCAACTCCTGTGGCAAGGCGCTCGATATCGCCCGCCAGGCGCGCGACATGCTGGGCGGAAACGGCATCAGCGACGAGTTCGGCATTGCGCGGCACCTCGTGAACCTGGAGGTGGTCAACACCTACGAAGGCACGCACGACATTCATGCGCTCATTCTCGGGCGCGCCATGACCGGCATCGCGGCGTTCTAAGCGACTATGAACGACTTCAAACAAGGCGCGCTATCCGGCCTGCGGGTGCTCGATCTGTCGCGCGTGCTCGCCGGACCCTGGGCGAGTCAGTTGTTGGCCGATCTGGGGGCGGACGTCGTCAAGGTCGAGCGTCCGGGCACGGGCGACGATACGCGCGCGTGGGGGCCGCCCTGGCTTGACGACATCGATGGCAAGCCTACCGGCGAATCCGCGTACTACCTGAGCGCCAACCGCAACAAGCGATCGGTGACGATCGACATGGCGCAGGCCGACGGCCAGGCGCTGATCCGGCAGCTTGCCGGCAAGGCGGACATCGTCATCGAGAACTTCAAGGTCGGTGGCTTGGCGCGGTACGGGCTGGACTATGCGAGTCTGTCGGCGATCAATCCGCGGCTCATCTACTGCTCGATCACCGGCTTCGGGCAAACCGGTCCCTATGCCGCGCGCGCCGGCTATGACTTTCTGATTCAAGGCATGGGCGGATTGATGAGTCTGACCGGGCGGCCCGACGGCTCGCCGGGCGAGGGTCCGATGAAGGTCGGCGTGGCGCTGACCGACGTCATGACGGGGCTCTATTCGACCGTGGCCGTTCTTGCCGCGTTGGCGCATCGCGAGCGCTCGGGCCGGGGCCAGCATATCGACCTCGCGCTGCTCGACGTGCAAATCGCGTCGCTGGCGAATCAGGCGGCCAACTACCTCGTCGGCGGCGACGTGCCTCGACGGATGGGCAACGCGCATCCGAACATCGTGCCGTACCAGGACTTCCCGACGGCGGACGGCTACATGATCATCGCCGTGGGCAACGATTCGCAGTTCGCGAGTCTATGCGAGGCGATCGACCGGCCGCAGTGGGCGCGCGATGCGCGCTTTCGCACTAACCCGCAGCGTGTGAAGCATCGCGACGAGCTCGTCGAATCGTTGCGCGGCATCACGCTCACGCGCACGACCGCGCAATGGGTGTCCATGCTGGAAGCGCGCGGCGTACCGTGCGGCCCCATCAATCGAATGGACCAAGTGTTCGCCGATCCGCAAGTGCAAGCACGCGCGATGCGCTTGGAGATGAGCCATCCCGTTGCGGGAAAGGTGCCGCTGGTGGCCAATCCCATACGAATGTCGGAGACGCCCGTCCAGTACCGGCATGCCCCGCCGACGCTCGGCGAACATACCGAGGCCGTGCTCGGCGAATGGCTCGCGCTCGATGCGCCGCAGCTCGCCGCCTTGCATGACAGAGGCGTCGTTTAACCGACATTTCATCAGGGAAAGCAATCATGAAGGTCCTCGTACCGGTCAAGCGCGTGGTCGATTTCAACGTGAAGGTTCGCGTGAAGTCGGATGGCACGGGCGTCGATATTGCGAACGTGAAGATGTCGATGAACCCGTTCGACGAAATCGCGGTGGAAGAGGCGGTGCGGCTGAAGGAAGCG
>NZ_DASXWY010000106.1:0-2657 GCF_036503415.1 Trinickia sp.
GGATGCATGCTGGAAGGCGCCGCCTTTGCGCGGCGCACGCCACAAGCGGCCGTCAGCAAGCTGAAGCGAAGCTTGGTGGAGAGCGGACGTCCCGGCCGCTACGCCGAGCCCGGCCCGCGCCCCGCGTGTGCCAATGCCAGCGCCAGCCTTGCCCCCACCTCGGCATTGTGTTTCACGAGCGCGATGTTTGTCGCCAAGCTGCGTCCACCCGTCAGCGCCTTGATGCGAGCCAGCAGGAAAGGTGTCACGGCCTTACCGGTGATTCCTTGCGCCGTGGCCTCGGCGAGCGCCTGCCGGGTCAGCGCGTCGATGTCTTCGAACGCTATCGCTGCCGCTTCAGGCACCGGAGTGCTCAACACAACACCGCCCACGAGGCCCAGGTCCCACTTGGTGCGGATGAAGCGTGCCTGTTCCGCCGCGTCGTCCAGCCTGAAGTCCGCGCAAAAGCCGCTATCGCGCGTGTAGAACGCAGCGAAATTGTCTTGCTCGCAACTGAGCACCGGCACGCCGTGCGTTTCCAGGTATTCCAACGTGAGCCCGATATCCAGGATGGACTTCGCACCGGCACAGACCACCGCCACCGAGGTCTTCGCCAGTTCCTGCAGGTCGGCCGAGATGTCAAAGGTTTCCGGCGCCCCCCGGTGCACGCCGCCAATGCCTCCGGTGACGAATACCTCGATGCCGGCCAGGGCGGCACATATCATCGTGCCGGCCACTGTCGTGGCGCCGAGCCCGCCGCCGGCCAGCACGGCCGGCAGGTCGCGGCGGCTGACCTTGTGTACCTGGTCCGAGCGGCCGAGCAGTTCCAGCTCGTCGTCCGTAAGGCCGATGTGGATTCGCCCGCCGACCAGCGCGATAGTGGCGGGCTCGGCTCCCACGTCCCGGATCAAGGCCTCCACTTCGCGCGCAGTGCGAACGTTCTCTGGGTAGGGCATGCCGTGGGCGATGATGGTCGATTCCAGCGCCACGAGCGGGCGGCCGGCGGCCTGTGCAGCGGCCACAGGCGCACTGCAGGTCAACCAGGCGTGTGCAAGATCGGTAATCATGTCGATGCTTTCGGCGGCGTGATTCACAAGTATGCAGCACGGGGCTGGTCCACGGTTCGTTGTGCAAGCGCGGGGGGCCGTGGTCTCGCAGCGAACGACCGCCCGGCGGACCAGATCTACCGTGACGACGCGCATGGATATAAGCGGTGGCGAATGCACGCTAAACTAAACCGGGTGCGCTACGGAAAAGATCGATGGATCGGGCTCAAGGCGATGAAATTCAACGGGTTGACGCTGCGTCTCACCGTTGTGTGCCTGATTGTGTTCGCAGGAGTCGCCATCTTGCAGGATCGTTTTATCTACTTCCCTGAGAAGGCTGCAATCGGGGACGTCGTTTCCGGCGGACTTCGCGCTTGGCCGACACGTGAGGCGTTCCGGGGCCTAGTGGCCGAACCGGCCGGATCCGCGCGCGCGACCGCCATCGTCTTTCATGGCAATGCAGGGCATGCCGGACACCGTTCGTTCTACGCCGCAGCGCTCACCCGGCTCGGGTTGCGCGTGATCCTCGCCGAATATCCAGGCTACGGGCCGCGCGACGGCACTCCGGGCGAAGAGAGTCTGGTCGCTGATGCCCAACAGACCATCGCGCTGGCGCATCGCCTCTATGGCGCGCCGCTGCTGCTCATCGGCGAATCGCTCGGGGCTGGCGTGGCGGCTGCGGCCGGCTCGCGTGAACGCGACAAGACCGCTGGCTTGCTGCTCATCACGCCATGGGATCAGCTTGAGCACGTCGCCGCTTACCACTATCCGTGGCTGCCCGTGAAGTGGCTGCTGCGCGACCGATACGACAGCGTGACCCACCTGGCGTCGTTCGGCCGCCCTGTTCTCGTCGTGGTTGCGGAACGCGACAGCATCGTCCCCCCGCGGTTCGGCGAAGCGCTCTACAACTCGCTGGCCGAACCGAGACAACTGATGGTGGTGAAGGCGGCTGAACATAACGACTGGATTGGCCGCGTCGACGAATCCTGGTGGCGGGGGGCGATCGGCTTCCTGCTCACGCCTTCGCATTGAAATATGAAAGCTCGCTCCATCCCGTCCAGCTCGGAACGCTTCTATGTCCTCGATGCGAAGAACAGGCCTGTCGAGGTGTTCGACCGCGGCGAGTGGTCACGCTGGATGACTGAGAACGAACTGATCTTCCGCCGCACGCTGCTGGACGAATACGGTGTGACGGTCACGACCCGCTTCCGCGGTGTGTCCGAACCGAAAACCGGGGATGCTTCGCTGTTCGTGACGCGCGTCGCCGGAATGGAAGCACGAGACAACAGGAGCTACGGAGCACGTACGCTCGATGAGGCGCTGGAGCAGCATGAGCTCACCGTGCAGAAAATCCTCCGGACGCTGACCAGGCGGTGATCGCCACAGCGCAACGATTCTCCGCAACCATAACCATGCCCCGCGCGGGGGGACGACATTGTCAGCCCGGGCGTCCGCCCGAAGTGACTATCTGTCTGATTGAGGACCAGCAGCCTTTCGATCGTGAACTCGGAGATGTCATTGGCGCGCTACATCTCGTCCGTACGGCTGCAGCCCAACGTAACAACCCAGGCGCAGAACAGGCGATTGAAGAAGATCGGCGGCGACTGGGTGCAATTGCCCGTGGTCGACCCG
>NZ_DASXWY010000107.1:0-34290 GCF_036503415.1 Trinickia sp.
CAGCCGCTTCAATGCCGCATTGACGGCGTTGATCAGATGATGGCGCGACGAGCCCACGTTATTCGGTTCGTCGTTGAATCGGAACGTGGCCTTCGTCGAGATCAGCACCTTGTCGCGACGGCCTCTGATCGCCTCGCCGAGGACCGACTCGGAGGCACCTTCGGAATAGATGTCGGCACTGTCGAAGAGCGTCACACCCGCGTCCAGGCAGATGTCGACGAGCTTGCGCGCCTCGGCGACATGGGTCTCCCCCCAGGCTTTAAACAGTTCGCCCTTGCCGCCGAACGTACCGGTGCCGAAACCGAGTACCGGGACTTTGAATCCCGATGCGCCGAGATGTCGATATTCCATAGGGGACCTCGCTGAAAGGGACGGAAGATTCCGGCGCTGCGGCCGGCCCTTCAGGCTACTGCAATGCCAGATTGCGTGCAGGTAGGCGCGCAATCTGGCATCGAGCTATCGCCGGTTACATTACAGCATTACAGCGGCAGGCCGAGTTGCGCCGCCCATTGCCTCGGCGAATGCACCGTTGCCGATTGGTTTCGCCAGTAGGCGATGCCAAGCTCGACGGAACGCATGCAGATCACGCTCAAGTAGTCCTGATGCGACGCTTCGGGCCAACCCTGCAACGCAGCTTTGGCTACTTGCGGGGTGATTTGCTCGCATTGCAAAGCGGAATCGGGAAGCGTGTAGAAAATTGCTGCGCCGTGACTCGTCGTCGCGCCGCCTTGAGAACGGATCATGCTCGACGTGCCGATCGACACACCGACTTCGCCGACGCCGGGCACCGCCGACACCACGCGCTGCACTTCACCTAGTTCGCGATACGTTGGATTGATGAAGTGCATACCGATACCCGTGCCAATCGCAATCACCAAAGCCGCAGCGGCCAGAACCTTCCAATGTAGGGGCCGAACCGATGTGAGCATGCCGGTCGTCGCTGTGACGGGCACAACGATGGTGGACGTCGCGAGATCCTGGAGTGTTCTGCGCGTGGGGCGGTTGAAGAGATAGAGGTATCCCAATGCGAATAGCCAGATCGCGAGCAATACGCCGTCGGCCACCACTAGCCATCGCCAAGCTGGTGAATGCCACGCGTCAGAGCCGATGAATGCGAATCCGCCGAGCACGGTCGGCACGCCGACGATCGCGTAGCGCACCCAGGCGTGCGAGTATCGCAACCGGCTAATGCCGGTTGGATCGAGTCGGATAACCTTGATCTTCATGAGCCGCTTGCCGAGCGACTGGCCTCGCCCAGGGCCGCCTTCAAGCAGCGCGAAATAGAGAGAGCCGATGGCAAAGCCGATCAGCTTGCCCCATTGGCCGAGGCGCATGAGTATGTCGCCAGCAAGTGCAATGAGCAGGAAGCCGATTAGCGCGAGAATCAGGCCGTCAAGCCAGAATGCAAAGCTTCTGCGCCAAAAACCCACTGCAGTCGCTGCCGGCCGGCTCTCGCCCGGCTCCCCCGAAATCGTGTTCATTGTGTTCCCGTTTTTTTCGTTATGGGTTAGGTCGATCCGGCATCGTACGGCGCGTGGATCGCGCGCGGACATCTTCGCGGCGCTGAGGTGGATAGTAACAGCGTACGGACTAGGGTTTTAAGGGTGGGCAGCGACGCAAAGGAAAAGCTGCGTTACTGCGCGGCGCTCCATATCGGGTACCGCTGACGCGCACTCGGAACGCGAACCGCAAGCATAGCTGTGCCATCGCATGGCCACTTCCGGCCTTCCTTTAACTGTCGTCAAACGGCTTAAATACAACATCCGATCTCCAATGCCTGTTAAAAACGGCATTCTCCCTCGTAAGCATAAACATTGACGCGCCGATTACCTCCAGTGGAGCACGAACATCGCAATCACAACAGTGACCGCGATAGCGCCCAGAATAATGTACCAGCCCTTGCGCGTGGTTATCACGCCTCGTAGGCCCCACACATTCCCGTCAAGCACGCACAACAAAAGAACGATTATCGCGGCGAGCGCCATCGTACCCTTTGCGAGATTAACAAAGAATGCTTCCACGTACAAAATCAACGGCTTACGGCGATGGGGGCCCACATACCGCCTCCGGAATTCGGGCCTGCGATCAAAGTTCAGAATAGCGATCTCCTAAAGAAACATCGCGCGATCGACCGACTGCGGGCTCACCGCACCGACTTCTCGCCGGAGCAGCGCACGCGGCTCGTACTCGATTATCAGCATTACAAGTAAATTCCGGGCGAGTCGATCGATCATTTCCGATCAGAAGCGTATTTGTAGATCCTTCAGCACGTCCACTTCGCCCCACGTAAACGAGCATGAACGCCCCACCTCGACGCCGATCATTTTGCCGCCAGCACTCTGCTGCTCCGAGATCGGCCTGCAACCGCCAGAGATAGTTACGGTTGGACTACCTTGTTTGGAAAGACGCCCCCCCACGTCGCCCACCGCCTGCTCGCCGCTTGCCGCCGCCCGCGCATGACCGTATCGCCGCCCGACCCAAAAAATCAGCCGCTTATCCGCCGACATATGTGTGTCGGCCACGTTACATCGGTCCCGCCCCTTGCCCCGCGAGCCGCTCGCATTCGCCGTCACGCCGAACGCCGCACTATCACCTCATTGCTAACCTCCGTATAAAACCGACCATTACTCGAACAAACTCGATACAGAGGCTGATGCATATGGCCCACGTGGAAACTGTGACCAACGCTGCGTGATTTCTCAATTGCTCTTCCGACGCTGGACGCCAACCCCAATGAATAGATGCCCATGCGATAATTTGGGGAAGATATTTAATCCCGAAATATGATCCAGTGACAACAAGAACCCGCGTTAAAGCGCCCTTCCAGCCGTCTTCTGCAAGAAGTCGATCAATCCTTGAAGTCCTCACTGTAATGCATCCTTGCCTGGGATGAATGACGATGTCCCTGAGCCAACAGATCCTGCCGTTGCTCCGGCAAGGCCCGGCGTTGGGTTGGGAGTGCGCGGCTGCAATACGGCAGGAACGGACGGGTTGAAGTTCCCGTAGACGTAAGGCCGGAGAACCCGAGCGAGGCCCTTTGTCGTAACCGCTCCAATGCCGTATCCCAAGGATGATGTAAGCGAGCCTAAAGCACCGGAGAATGACAAACTCTTTGATTCCTCGTAATACGTGTTGCTGAATGCAGTGTTTAGCACTCCGTTGGCCCCCCCCAACGCGACGCTGCCCATGAATTTGACATTGGTACCGATCGGCCCAGCTATTGCTCCAGTCGCGGCCGCAAAAATGGATTGGGCTGGACGTATCATCCCTGATTGAGCGTATTGGCCAGCGGCGTCCATACCGCCGTTTACGCCAGCGCCAATCGCCGCATACCCAAGAGTGCCAGCCGCCCCCGCTATGGGAGCGGCCGCAAGCAATACACCACCTGTCGCAGCTGCGATAACGCCACCGCCCATAAGGTTTCGGTTCGCTTCCTCCCCGTTTGCGCTGCTCTGAATTTGTGCTGCGGGCGGCTGATTTGGTCCGACGCCGTTCGCGTAATGTCCCGCGTACATATTCGGATTGACCTTCTGGTCCGGCGTCGCAAAAAACATATAGCCTGGCCCGCTGTTGCCATCAGCCGGAAGCATTCCCCGCTCTTCTCGCAAGAATGCTGCGGCACGCTCATTCCATTGCCCGGGCGAGCCGTTCTGGACCATCAGGTTCGCTTGCATCAGAAGCTCCCTCTCCGCCTGTTCGAGCGTCAGCCCGTTTCGCTTGGCATACGCTTGCTTGCGCCTATCGATCGATGCTCTTTCATCTGGATGCAGTTGCCGATTAAACAACGTCTCCACCCGCGCAGCCGCCCCCGCTTGCGCACTATCCGCCCCCACCGCCTGCGCCACGCCCGCCACGAGCGACGCCACCAGATCGGCACGCGCCTCTTTCTCGCTCGCGCTCAGCCCCTCGGTCCGGCTCAACTGATCCAACGCCGTATTCAGCACCACCCCTGCCGACGCACCCAACGCCCCCGCTCCGCAATCTCCTCCCGACGCCGCCCCGCCCGCGCACCCCAGCACCGCATGCAGCGCCGTATGCGCCGCGCTGCCTTCTCCACCCAGATACGGCGACAGCGCCTTGATCTGCTCCGCACCCAACGTCTGCAAGTACGTCGCCCCAGCCGCCTGTGCGAATTGCCCCATTGCCCCCGTCAGGTTCCCGCCCGCCGCCGCAGTGAGCGCGGTCAACACACGACGCCCCGCCCCACCCGGTGCCCACGTCGCGTTGTCCTCCAACACCTGCGTCAACTGGGCAACCTTCTCGCGGTCCCGTTCACCTATCGGTTTAGCCTGCTCTTGTTCCAACGCTTGCTGTGCTTCGCTCGATGCCTTCGCCCGATTCGCCAGGAACGTTCCCGCCTCCCGTTGCAACGCGCCGACAATCTCGAACCCTGCCCGGATCTCCTGCTCGTTGAAGATCGGCTTGAGCGCGTGGGTCCCGTCATGTTCGCTGGTGATGTCGCGGTTTAAGCCCGCCATCGTCTGGTCCACGCTCTCACCCGTGAGTGCCCGCTGCTTCGCCTCGTCCGTAATCCGAATCGCCCCACCGCTGACGCCACTCACCGTCGTGCGACTACTGCTACCCGATGCCGCCATGACAGCCGGCGGTGTGGCACTCCAATTGCCCGAACTCGCCACGTTGTTCCCCGGCACCTTGTCCCCACCGGAGGCCGCCTGCCCTTGCTGATTCGTTCCGACACCGCCTGCCGTCGTATTCCCCTTGCCGCCAACCGGCGTCATGCCACCGCCACCAAAGCTATAGCCTCCGCCCACGGCAACACTGCTCGCGCTGTACTGCGCGTGGTTCTCGATATCGCTCGTCGTCAGCGTCGCCGTCGTCAAGCTGTTCCGCTTCTCTGCAACGGCGCGCTCCGTACTCGTAATCGCCCCGCCCTTCAGTTCCGTATTTCCCTTCACATCGATCTGGAAACCCCCATCGCCCGCCTTGATCCCCGACTGCTCCATGACGCTGGCAAAGTCACTCTTCATCTTCTGCTGACCGACATTCGCGCTCGCCGAGAAACCCGCACCCGCCGTCACGCTGCCGCCGACCGATTGGTCTTTGCTGGTGTAACGGCTCGAATCCTGCAAGCTCTCGATCTTCAGCTCGCCCCCCACGTTGCCCACCACCTGCTCGCCGCTCGCCACCGCCCCGCGCAGAACCGTATCGCCACCCGACTCCAACACGAGCCGCTTACCCGCCGACACATGCGTGTTCGTCCACGTCACATCGGTCCCCTCACCCTTGCCCCGCGAGCCGCTCGCATTCGCCGTCACGCCGAATGCCGCGCCTTGCGAATTGACGCTCACCGCCACGCCCACACCGCCGCTCGCACTACTGCTCGTGCGGTGCATTTCGTTCGTGTTCTGCGCCGCCAGCAGCGCAATCTCGCCATCGGCCTTCAGCTTCACATCGCCGCCGCCTTGGATCTCGCTGCCCTGCACGGTCAACATCGAGTCCCGGCCCGCACCCGTCGCGCGAATGCGCACATTGCCTCCCGCGGCCACGGTCGAGCCCGCCGCGTGCACCGCGTCTTCCGTCGTCTTGCTCCGGCTCGCCGTCGTTCCCACCGTAATGGCGATATTGATACCGCCTCCGGTTTTTGGATCGGCTCCGATCGCATCGGCCGCATTCTTGGCGGCCAGTGCCGTCGTCGCGCCCGCCAGCACCTGCATGCGCGTATCCGATGTCTGAGCGGCTGCGTGTTTCATCTGCCCCGCGGTTTGCTCCGCCGCAATCACGGGAGCCGTCACCGCCACGGTCAGCCCCGATTGCTTGAACCGCGTTTCCTGCGTGCTATGGCTCGTCTCCTCGGCTGCGAGAATGTCGACCTTCTTGGCCGCGATATCGATGTCGCCCTGCGGCGTCAGTACATGAGAGCCGATCTGCGTATAGCGATTGCCCGCACTGATCGCGACGTTGCCATGGGTCGAGCCAACGGTGGACGCCGACGCCGTGGTCCGGGTTGCGCGATTGTCCTGGCTCTGTTGCTGCGTCCCGATCGTGAAACTCATCCCCCCATTACCGAAGAGCCCCGTCTTCTTCTCTTCCCGGAAATGCCGCTCCGCCGTCGTATCGGTCGCGGCTTCGATGTTCACGTCGCGCGTAGCAACGAGTGTGGTGCCGTCCGTCGACACGACGTTGCTGCCCATCAAATTGATATCGTTGCTCGCCTGCACGTAGGCCGTGTTGCCCGAGAACGTCGTGGCCTGGTTCGTCGTTTCCGACAACGTGTTGCGCGTCGCGATCGTCTTCGAAGAAAACCAGCTGCTCTTGCCCTTGTGTCGATGTGCCTCGTCGACCTCGCGCGTCGTCTCGGACGATGTCAGGTTGACGTCGTTGCCGGCCATCGCGATCAGCGCGCCTTGCTCGCTCGTCACCGATGCCCCGCGCGCATTGAGATCATGTCCCGCCGACAGGTGCAAATCGCCCACCGTCCGGATCGTCGATCCCATCTCTTGTTGCGTACTGTCCTCGCGCCAGTTGTCGTTATCCCATTTCAGAGAGTGGCTGCTCGATGTGTCCACCGTGCTCAGATTGAGGTCGCGCCCTGCGGCGATGACGGTCTGCCCGTCGACGCTATCATTGACGATCTGCGCGCCCGCAAGCGTCACATCGCGCCCCGCCGCGGCGACGAGTGTCGCGCCTGAAGGGTTCGTCACAAAGAGGCCTGCCACGCGGCTGACGTTCGTCAGCGAGCCTTGCGCATTTGCCTGGGCGCTCGTCGAACTGACGCTCGTCAGATCGCGTCCCGCCGTTGCAAAGAGGCTCCTTGCGGCATCGATCGTGCCGCCGAGGTTCATCAAATCCTGATTCGCGCGTATCGAAACGTCCTCTCCCGTCAGGCGCCCGCCGAGGTTCTTTATATTCTCCGCCGTCAGCGCAACGACGCTACGCCCCGCGATCGTGCCTTGATTCACGACGTCGCCGGAGAGATTCAGATCGATCGTCTGCCCCGAAATCAGCGCCCCCGAACCGTCGACGTCGCCTTGCGTCACGCGCGCGTACACCTGAGGTACCAGCGCCCTCGTCGTCTCCCCGCTCGGCAACATCACGTCCCGCTCGACGAGCCACACGATGTCGCTCGTCAGCTGCGCCATCTGCGTATCGGTCAATGCGATGCCCGGCTGCAACCCCCACCTCTTCGCGTAGGTCACGCCGCTATCGATCAGCGCGCGATATTGCGCCTCGTCGTTCCCATAACCTTCGAGGAACCGGCGACCCGTCAATTTCGCCACCTGCTCGCGAACGAGCTTCTGTTCGTAAAATGCGTCGCCAAGACGCTTTTGCGTCAACGCTGGATTCATGCGTAGCTGCTCGAGCATGTAATCGGACGACAACCAGTTCCGGTAGTTGGTAAAACGCGGATCGGTTTCGATCAGATAGCCGACAGCGGGATTGGGATTGACCGAGAAAAGACTCGTGTTCGGCACGGTCGCATTGATGTCGGTACTGCGGATCACCGACGGCTGGCCGGCACCGTCTACGTTGAGCGCGGCCACCTCCGTGATCGGGGTGACCTCACGTCCGTTGCGAATGTACACGTCCGCCGCGCCCGCCCCTTCGGCGCGCCGCGTCACTGCCGCGACGTTCGGCGCGCCAATGCGCGTGCCGGTCGTGCCCGGCGCCGTAAAGTCGGCATAGACGCTTGGCGTCAGCCTGATCTCGGCGATCGCTGCCGGGGGCTCGTATGCAATCGTGTTTCTACCGGTATCGTCACGCCCCTTTTTATGGTTGCGCCAATGCGAGGTGACGGTGCCCGTGTCCCGTACGATCTGTTGACCGATCACCTCCGTGTTGTCCAGCCGCGCGATGTTTCCGGTAAGCGCTGCGCCGGCCACGATCTGGCTCTTGTCGTTGAGCACGTGCTGTGCGTCGATACGCATGGCCCCGCCCGAGGTGATCCTCGCCGGGTCCGACTCGGTGACGACGCTCGCCGAGACGCTACGGTCATATTCGTACTTGCTCCAGCTTTCATAGTTTCGTTCGGGCGTATGCAGTTGATCCGATTCGTCGTTGTAGACGTAGACATCCGGCTCGCCTGGCTTGAATCGATTCGCCGATCCATCGCCCTGGTATTCGATGATGCGTTCAGGCTCACCCTGCGGCTGAACGCCGACCCGAAAATGCTCGTTGGTGTTGTTGACCCCGAGTGCGCCAAGCGTCAAATTGCCGAGCGCTTCGATCGATGCACTGTGGTTGTTGACAGTCTGTGCCGAGCCCGTTGCCAAGCCGCTCTCGTCGAGCGCCCCGCCGATCGCCATATCGCCCGCGCTGAAGATCAATGCATGCTTACGGTTCGTCACGGTCTGGGCGCCGATGTCGAGCCGGCCGCGCGCAGCGATCGTTGCCGCCACGCCGTCTTCCGCATCGTTATCCAGTGCACCTGTCGATATCGCGAGACGGTCGCCGTAGATGCGGCCGCTTCCCTTGTTGCTCAGGACCCCTGACGATACGGTCGTCTCCTGTCCGTCGATCAGCCCTCGGTTCGTGATCGCGCCGGCAGCGTCGATTTGCGTCGTCGCCGCGCCGAGTTCGCCGCTTGCGGCATTGTCGATGTCACGTGCCCGCATGCTCAGGGTACGGCCGGCGCGCATGATGGCCTGATTGGTGATGTGTCCGGCGGTTTCGAACACAACGTCGCCGCTTGCCTCGATGTTGCCTGTATGGACGAAGTCCCCCGCCAGACTGACATTGAGATCGCCTTGCGACAGTACGCTGCCATCGCCTGACAGCCGTGCGCTGTTCACGCCGAGCGTCTTGCCCGCAATCAGCGTGCCGCCCGTGTTCGCCACGTGCTGCTGCTTGTTCGCCAGATCGCGATCCTGTATCTGAACCGATTGACCGGAAGAAATCAGGCCTGCGCTGTTGTCGACCGGACCCGCACCGGTGACCGACAGCGATGTATCGGCGCGCATGGCGCCGGACTGATTGTCGATCGCGTCGGCCGTGACGCTCACGCTGTGGCCTTCAACCCCTTGGTCGTTGCCCTGTGTGCCGCGATTGACCAGATGGCCGGCGCGCACCGTCAATCGTTCGCCCGAGCGAATCAAGCTGCCACTGTTATCCACGGCGCCGCCGCCGACATCGAGCTCGACCTTGCCGAGGGCTTGCACGGTACCGCCGCGGTTATCTATGCCGCTGGCGTCAAGGGCGACCTCCCCTTGCGCTGCGATCTGCCCACCGTGTGCGTTGGTGATTTGCCCCGAATGCGCCGATACATCCCCTTTGGCACCGATAAAGCCACCGGTGTTGTCGAGCCCGCCTGTTTGCAGCTTCACCGTGCTTTGACCGAGAATGCCGCCCGCTGCGCCCGAATGTGTATTCGAAAGCGTGTGCCCATGCGTGTCGACGCTCAGCGCACCCGTGGCCTGCATCGTGCCACCGTCGTTCGCCAGTGCTGCGCTGTCGATGTTCAGCGCGCCCCTGGCCACGATCGCGCCGCGCGAATTGTCGAGCCTCTGGGCACGCGTATCGATGCGCACGTCGCCGCTTGCCACCACACCGTCCGTATTCGTGAGCCCACTGGATGCGAGGGTGACGGACTGTGCGGCCTCGATACGGCCAGCCGCATTGCTGAGATGTCCCGTTGCAGCCAAGACACTCGCGGCACCCAGCACAGAACCGATGCGACCGCCTGTGTTATCGATTGCATCGCCCTCGATCGATACGTTTTGCGTCGCGGCGATCAAGCCGGCTGCATTGTCGACCCTGCCCGGCGCTCGCACATCGAGCGCCCCGCCCGCCGTCAAGCTGCCGCCGGTATTCAGCAAGGTCGCCACCCTTAGCTCGGCGTCGCCGCCCGCCATGACCTGGCCGTGTTCCCTGTTATCGAACGTGCCGGCGCGCATCGTCATGGCGCCGCTCGCCGCGATCGTTCCCGCCGTGTTGTCGAGCACGCCTTCGGCCACGATCGACGCGCTGCCCGCACCGGTTTGAACCAGTTGCCCGTTTCGATTCGACACGTCATAAGCACTCAACGATAGCCGGTCAGCCGATATCGTCGCGTCATCGGTACGCAGCGTCGCCGCCGCATGTCCCGTCAGCGTTTGCGCTGCAAAAAGCGTTGCACGGCTCGCATCGAGTTCACCCGTGCCGGCTATCAGCGATATATCCCTAGCCACCGTTTGGCTGCCCGCGAGACTGAGTGCCGGCCCGCTCGCACTGAAATCCGCGCCCGCCAGATTCTGCCCGCGCGCGTCGAGCCGGCCCGACGCGGTAAGCCGGACGCTGCCGCTCCCATCGAGCGTGCCGTCGCTTCGTATCCCCGCGCCCAGCAACGAGCCAGATCGACTATCGATCACGCTCGTCGAGCCGGTCGCGGCAATCGTCGTATCGCCCTGTGCCGCGATCGCACCCGCATTGACGACGTTGCCGCGCGTCGTAAGCTGCGCATCGCCTTGCGCGTAGACGATCCCCGTGTTGGTCACGCTGCCGCTCGTATCGGCGCGTACCGCCCCGCTGGCGTTGATGCGTCCGCTGTTCTCGAGCCGCCCGTCGGCCGTCACGACGACATCGCCCGCCGACGCGCCGATCGCCCCCGCGTTGCGCACGCCCACGCCCGATTCAGTGCCGACCAACGTGATCTTGCCGGCATACATGCCGCCGAGGTTCGCGACATCGAGGCCGTAGGCGGGCGTTACGCCATTCGCCGCGGTTGCCGTCGAATGCACATGATCGGCGCTGATCTCGTTTGCGCCCGTGGTAACTTTCAGCGTATTGGCCCAGATACCTGCGTTCACTTGCACGGAGCGCGCGATGATGTCGGTGAAATCGGCGCGGCTCGCGTCGAAGCCCGCGCCTGAAATATCGATCGCGCCACTCGTTACGCGATAACCATCGAGATTTCCCGCATTCATGAGGGGAATCCCGGTAGTCAGCGTCGCGCGATTGGCGTTGATGAAGCCGCATCCGTCGCAGGAAATGCCGGCGGGGTTCGCGATCACGACCTGCGCGCGGCTGCCGGCAACCTCGATGTAGCCACGCAGAAGACTCGGATGGCTTCCGTTGACCTCGTTCAAAATGACGCGGGCCGATCCCCCCGCAAGCCACGGATTGCCCTGCACCCAGCCGCCCAACTGAGTCTCGGCCGCCTTGCGCGCGTTGTTGAGAATCGCGCCCTGCGAATGGACGTCGAACTGGCTATAGCTGTTGCGAGAAACGCCTGCCGCACTCGGCGTCTGGATATTGACGACCGGCACCCCATTGCCCGCGGTCAAAACAGTGGGTTGTTGCGCGCCGGGTACGCTCCGATCGGCGACGATCTGCGCGTGCGCCGGGAAGCTGACGAGCCCCCATGCCAGCAGCATCGAATACTGCAACGGCCGCACAGTCGCAGCAACGCCGGCCGCAAGGTTCCCCAACTGCGGCGCGCGCGACGTGCCGGTTGCCTTCCCGTCGCTCGCGACATGCTCCGAGACCGCCATCAGCAGTCCACGCGTCCGATTGAAAACGATCCGATAGCAGTGCTTGTTCATCGACGGTTGTCTCCGTTATGCGGCTGCGCGTGCGTGATTGGGTGGCCTAGAAACCAGGCGCGCGCCTCTTCCTTCGAAACGGCGATGCCCCTGAACTCCATCACGCGCAACCCACGTTCGTCGCCCCGGTGATGGAGCGAGCGCAAACAGCGATTTGCGAACAGGCGCGCCGCGATATGACGCAAGGTTCGGGTGTGACCGAATGGCGCCACCCAGTCGAGCAGCCACGCCCGATCGCCGCTTGCCCAATCCGCGTCGGGCATGTGCTCTGGTAGGTTGCTCAGATAGCGCGCCTCCGCCTCTTCGCTGAAGCTCGCCCACGACAGGTAGAACACCGGCTTGCCCGCGTCAGTGGCAAGCACGAACTGTCCGGTTTTGATCGCCGGCAACAGCACTGCCGGCAAAACTTTGAGCGGGGCGTCACGATGTCCGGCCGAATGCATCCAAAGCCACACGGCACTGCCGAGTGCTTCGGCCTCGCGGCAGGAGGTGTGCAAGAGACGCGGCGCAATGACGTCGAGCGATCCATACCTCATGCGTCGTTCCTCAATAGGACCAAAGGAGGTTGAATCCCGCGGTCGTGTTCGCGGTCTGAAATCCGTCGGGCTTGCTGACGGGGCGGCCCGCGAACAGATCCCACATGAAGTGCTTGTAGCCGCCGCGTAACCCGACGACTGCGCCGGCCAGACGCGTGCCGATCAGTTGCGGCGTCGACGGACCGCTGACTTCGCCGTAATCGACGCCGAGATAAAGCTCCTGCGCGGTGCCGCCGATCGTCCAACCCAAATCGTTGCGCAACAGCCATCCGCGCTCCCCGAGCAACGTGCTTTCTCCATCGAAGCCGCGCACGGTGTAGCGGCCGCCGATCTGAAAGCGATCCTGCGGCACAAGCGGCGTGCGATTCCATTGCGCCCGCCACGATGAGGCGTATCGAAAGCGTTGCTTCGAGATCCCGAACGGCACGTTCAGCTGCGCGTCCGCCGTGATCAGCGCCGAGCGCGATGTACCCTCGCCGAATAGTTCTTCGGGTGCGGCAAGCGCCGACAGCATTCCGGTCCCGCGCCGGTAACCGATGCGCGTATCGAATATCGCCGCCGCGATGAACTCGCGATGCGTCACGCCGAGTTCCCAACCCGCCATCCGGCGGCGTTGGACCTCGATTTCGGTATCGTCGATATAGTTGTGCGAATTGCGCAGCCAGCCGGCGACGTAGGCGCTCGTCTTGCGTACGGCATCGCGATATACGAGTCGCGAAAGACGCAGTTCGGCGTTCTCCGCGCTGCCGCGGTAGATGTACGTCTGGTTGGCGCCCGCTACCCGTTGCCGATAGTCGTAGCCGCTCGCGGTGAAGCCGAGCAGCCAGTAGCGGTAAGGCACCTCGTAGTGGGCCGTGTAGCCACGCGTCCCCTTGCCTTGGCCGTAGCTTCGGCCAAGGTCTCGATTGAAACTGACGTAGAAAAGATCATTGAGTGCCCACCAGTCGTCGTAGGAGACCGTGACGCTGCCTTGGTATTTTCCCGTGTACTCGCTGCCGGCATCGTCCGCCGATAACGTGATGCGAAACGGAAAGGCCTGCTTCCATGTGATGACGAGATCGCTATCGCCGGGCTGGACATCGAGACCCTCGGCGGGAGCAATCCGAATATCGGCCTCGACGCTCGGCACGCGCTTGAAGTTTTCGAGCGCCTGCTCGATATCGCGCACATTGAGGATGTCCCCGGAACGCACGGGCACGGCATTCCATTTCGTCGCACGGTGGCCGCTGTCATCGGAAAAACGCACGGCGCGAACACGGCCGGGAATGACCGTAAGCGTCAGCGTACCTTGCGTCAGATCTTGCGGCGCGGCCAGTACTCGCGTGGTGATATAGCCGCGCGCGACGATGGCGTTTTGCACGCGCTTCATCGTGAGGCCAACGCCTTCGCCGCCGAGGCAGCGGCCCGTGGCGCGATCGTTCGACGGGTCGGCGGCTTTGAGCGCCCACTCGAACTTCGCCGCCGCGTCCCCGGCCAGTACGATGCGATCGATCCGAAAGCACGGCGATTCGCTTTCAGGCAGCCGTTCGATGCCGGCCTTCGCCGGCCGTTCGAGCCGAATGTCGGGCGCTGCTTCCTGTTGCGCTCTGAACGCGCGCTCGCGCTCTTGTTGGCGTAGCGCTTCCTGTGCACTCCCGCCCGGCGCAATCGTCTGCGCGTGCGCACCCGATGTCGATAGCGCCCATACGCAGAAGACGGCGCGTAGCACGCCGCTGCCGCGAATGGACTTCCCGTCGGTCATCTCCAGCCCCCGTTCCATGTCACGACAGTCAGGCGACTGTCCCCGTGACGTATGCGAATGGCGCTATTTTTCGGACTAACAGGTAATCGGTGAGCGGGGAAATGAAATATCGGACTGTTTCCGTGGGTTCAACCCAGCGGAAACAGTCCGATAATCGGCCGAACGGCCACCATCAGGGAACGATGGAAAGGATTCCAGGGAAGGAGGCAGGCGGCGGGGGGCCGGGCGAACGCCGGCTCCCGCCAAGGTGCTAGCGTTGCTCTTTCACCCGCGAGACGAGCTGCGTCGGGCTCACGAACTGGAGCGCAATCACGACCCACACCAGCGTGATGGCCATATAAATCATCGCCATCGCGTCGATCGACTGCGGCGCGCGCACGCCGGTGGAAAACACCGCGTAGTAAAGCGCCACGACGAGCGTTTGCGTGTTCGGCCCGGCCGTAAAGAACGTCAACTCGAACATCCCGATGGTGCGTACGAGCACGAGCAGACCGGCGGCCAGCATACCGGGCACCAGCAACGGCAGCAGCACATGGCGGAAGTACCGCGCCGTGTTGGCGCCGAAGATGCGTGCGGCGGCTTCGAGGTTCGGATCGAGCTGTTCGATGAACGGCGTCATGACGAGAATGACGAACGGCAACGCGGGTACCAGGTTGGCCAGAATCACCCCGGCCAGCGTGCCGGCGAGGCCGACCTTGTACATCACGGTCGCCATCGGAATGCCGTACGTCACGGGCGGCACCATCAGCGGCAGCAGAAACATCAGCATGACGAGACGCTTACCGGGAAACGTTGCGCGCGCCAGCGCGTACGCGGCCGGCACACCGAGCGCGATCGACAGCAGCACTACGGCGCCGACGACCTCGACCGTCACCCACAGCACGCTCGAGAGCTGGAAGTCGCTCCATGCCTGCGCGTACCAGTGCAGCGTGAAGCCCTGCGGCAGCAGCGTGCCGAACCAGCGCGTCGCCACGGAGTTCACCGCGACGGTGGCGATCAGCAACAGCACGTTGAGCAGGAAAAACACCATCGTCCCGCGCACGATGACCTTCCAGACACGGCCACCGAGGCTCTCGGTATGCTTGCGTTCGGGCTGCGCGTTGGAGTTGGAGCCGGCGCCGCGCGAGCCGGTTGTCTCCGGCATCGATATCGCGCGCGCAGTTTGATTGTCGGTCGCCATCATCCTTTTCCTCCCGTCACCGGCCCGGTGTAGAAGAAGCGCCGCGCACCCAGCATGCCTCCCACCACCAGCAATTGCACGAAGCCCATCAAGATCGCAATGGTCGAGGCGAGCGAGTAGTCATAGCTTTCGAAGGCCGCCTCGGCGGCAGCGATCGAAATCACACGCGTAGGCCCAGCCGGCGCGCCGAGCAGCACGGCCGACGGAAAGACCGAGAACGCCTGCACGAACGAGAGGCATGCGGCCATCGTGAGACCGGGCACGAGCAGCGGCAGATAGATCTGCCGGAACTGCTGCCACGGATTCGCGCCGAGCGTCGCCGCGGCACGGGCCAGCGTCGGATCGATGCCGCTCACGTACGACAGCGTGAGCAGGAACGCGAACGGAAAGCCCGAGACGATCAGCGAAATGAGCACGCCCCAGTAGTTATGCGTGAGCCGCACTTCGTCGCCATACATATGCAGCGCCTGCACGCCCTGCGTGAACCAGCCATTCGGCGAAAAGTAGGTGAGCATGCCGTCGGCGATCAGCACGGTGCCAAGCGTGACCGGAATCACGAGCAGCGTGGTCACGAACTTCTGGTACCGCGATTTGCGCCGCAACGAGAACGCGACCGGCACCGACAAGCCCACGTTGACGAGCGTCGCCGGCACGGCAAGCTTCAGCGTGACGAAGATCGTCGGCCACATCGCGCTGTCGGTGAAGAACGTAACGTAGTTCGCCAGCACGCCGCCGCCGTTCATCGGCTGAAACGACAGCACGAGCCCGTACGCGAACGGATAGATGAACAACGCCAGAATGAACCCGAGTGCCGGCGTGACGAGCCATCCTTTCGCGTCACGCGGCCCCGAAAGCGAAAGCACACTCATGATGCGCGCTCCTCGCGATAGACGAGCGCGCGCTCGCTGGCAATGGCAAGCGTGACACGCTCGCCTTCCGCGAATTCGCCTTCCACACGTGCCCAAAGCTTGCCGAACGGCGCTTTGACGAAGAGCAGCGAATCGCGGCCGCCGTACTCGACCACTTCGACGTCGACGTCGAAAGCGTTCGTCGAGCCAGGCTGCGCACGAACGAGGTCTTCGGGGCGAATGGCGAGCATCGCGGATTTCGCGTCGAACTCTTCCATCGGCGTGGCCACGAATTTCACGCCGCCCGCGGCGACAGCCACGCCCTCGCCCACCGCGCCTTCGAGCGTACAGGCGACGACATTGCGATAGCCCATGAATCGCGCCACATGCAGGTTCTTCGGCCGGCCGTACACTTCCTTCGGCGATGCCACCTGCTGTACGAGACCCTCTTTCATCACGACGATGCGATCGGCCATCGAAAGCGCTTCGTCCTGATCGTGCGTGACATAGATCGTCGCGCGCTCGAGCTCGCCGTGAATGCGGCGGATTTCTGCGCGCATCTCGATGCGCAGCTTCGTATCGAGGTTCGACAGCGGCTCGTCCATCAGCACGACGGGCGGCTCGATGACGATCGCGCGGGCAATCGCGACACGCTGCTGCTGACCGCCCGAGAGCTGTCCCGGCAGCTTGTGCTCGTGGCCGACGAGCTGCACGAGCTGCAAAGCCGCACGCGCACGGCGCTCGATTTCCGCTTTGGGCGCGCCGCGCATGCGCAGACCGAACCCGACGTTCTCGAGCACGCTCATATGCGGAAAGAGCGCGTAGTTCTGAAAGACCATGCCGAAGCCGCGCCTCTCGGGCGGCAGCACGTCGATCCGCTTGTCGTCCAGCCAGATCTCGCCGCCGGTCAACGGCTGCAGGCCGGCGATGCAGTTGAGTGCCGTCGATTTACCGCAGCCCGACGGTCCGAGCAGTGCGATGAACTCGCCGCGCTCGATCGCGAGATCGAGCCCTTGAAGCGCCGCGACGTGAGCGCCTTCGGCATTAGCGAAGCTGCGGCACACCGAGTTGAGACGCAACCGATCGAAAGTATGCTTCATGATGATTTCCTGACTGACATCTGGCCGGCGGGGCGGCTCGCGCTACCCCGCCGCGTTCACTTCAAATTACTTCTTCTGCGCACCGATCTCGGCGTCCCACTTCTTGAACGCCTCGACCATCTTCTCGGCCGGCAGCGGCTGGACGTTCGGGTACTTCTTGAGCCAGCCGCCATACTCGGGCCGGCCGAACTTCTGCAACACGACCCGGCTCTTTTCGGGAGCGTCCGAAGGCGTCAAGCCGTCGATCGCGGGGCCCGGATAGAAGTAGCCGTCGTCGTAGGTCATTGCCTGCTGCGGCTTCTCGAGCATGAAGTTCATCATCTTCTCGAGCACTTCCACCTTGGCCTTGTCCACGCCCTTCGGAATGACCATGTAGTGCGCATCGTTGACCCACTTCATGTTGTCGAACGGCTGCACCTTGAAGGCGGCCGGCACGACGCCGAGCGCGCGCGGGTTGATGTCCCAGCCCGTTACCGTAACGGTCATGTCACGCGTGCCTTCGCCGAGTTCCTTCATGACGGCCGACGTGCCGCCCGGGTAGTACGGCACGCACTCGTTCAGCTGCTTGAGGAACGCCCAGGTCTTGTCCCAGCCTTTGATCGGATCCTGCGGATCCTTGTCGCCGAGAATGTACGGCAGGCCCATCAGGAACGTACGGCCCGGGCCCGAGTTGGCCGGGCGCGCATAGATCAGCTTGTTCGGATGCGCCTTGCACCACGAGAGCAGTTGCTCGGGCGTCTTCGGGACTTCGTTCGGCGGCACCTTGTCGGGGTTGTATTCCACGAGCGGTCCAGCCGGCATGAACGTCACTTCGAGACCCTCGCCTTGCGCGAGTTTTTGCATCTCTTTCGGACCCGGCGCGTACTTGGCATTCGCGTCGTCGATCATCTTCGACGGCAGCGTCATCCACAACTTCTGCTCGATACCGGCCGCGAGTGCGTCGGTCCCGGTCAACACGAGGTCGATATCCGAGCGGCCCGCGCCTTGCATCGCCTTGATCTTGCCCGGCAATTGCGGCGCCGGCGCGTTCGTGTAGGTGATGTTGCTGACGAGGTTCGGGTTCGCTTGCTTGAACGCTTCGAAGCCCGGCTTGGTCAGCGCGAGATTGCCGGCCACATCGACGATGTTGAGCGTGACCGGTTCGGCCGACGCGGCCGCGGCCGCGAGCGAAAAACAAACTGCGGCCGCCAGATGGCCTGCGCGTCGCGCGAAATGCGTACGTTTCATGTCTCCTCCGTTTTTGAACATGGTCTCGGTTGCCTCTTTGCGGTTATCGGTTATGGAGTGCCGCTCGTTGCTCTTTCAACTTCGCGGCGTGGTTGAAGACGCGCTAGCGGTTCGCGCAGTCCCGTGACCCCGGGGTCCAACGCGAACACAGCGCCCGAAAGCGGATCGCCAGCCTGCACGATCGATGTGACGAAGAGCGTATCGAGATGCGCGCCGCCGAATGCGCACATGGCCGGCTTCGCAACGGGCACTTCGATGCTACGATCGAGCTTGCCGGCGGGCGTGAAACGGTGCACGACGCCCGCATCGTTGCCGCAGATCCAGTAGCAGCCGTCAGCGTCCACCGCCGCGCCGTCGGGCCGGCCCGCGTGCACGATCATGTCGACGAACACGCGCCGACGGTGCGGCTCGCCTGTGTCGATGTCGTAATCGAAGGCCCATACGATCTGCCGGCTCGCATGCGAGTCCGACAAGTACATCGTACGTCCGTCCGGGCTGAACGCAAGGCCGTTCGAGACGATGAGTCCGTCGACGAGCGCGGTGAACCCCGCGCCCGCATCGAGCCGCATCAGCGTGCCAACCGGCATCGCGAGCGTCGTATCGAGGACCATGGTACCGGCAATGAAGCGGCCGCACGGGTCGCATCGTCCGTCATTGAAGCGCATATCGCCACGCGGATGGTAGACGCGCGCGAGCAGCGTGCATTCGCCGAGCGGCCCACCCGCATCGGGACGCGGCACACGGTAAATTCCCGATTCCATCGCCAACAGAATGCCGTCGTCGTCCGTGATGGCGATCGAGCCCGCCATTTCCGGCAGCGCCCACTGCTCGATGGCGCCCGCATCGGCGCGCCAGCGCCACAGCATGCGGCGCGGAATGTCGGTCCAGTAAAGCGCGCCCTCGCCAGCATGCCAGACCGGGCTTTCGCCGACCTCGCACCGCATGGCGCCGATACGCTCGATCGATACCGTTTGCCGCATCGCCCTAGTCTCCGAACGGGCCGACGATCACGAACCCGCCGCCCTGATAGCGGCGCACCGGGTCGGTTTCGGGCAGCGGCGGCTGCTCGTTTTCGATACGCGCGCGCCACGGTTCGCTCGTTTGTGCCGGCACATAGCCGATACGCGCGGCGGCCGCGTCGTTGTCCCACCACCAGTCGCGATTGGCCGACACGCCGTACACGATCAGGCAGCCCACCTCCGGCACGAACATCGCGCGGCGCACGAGCTGCTCGAGGTCGTCGTAACCGAGCCAGGTCGTCAGCATGCGGCGATCCTTCGGCTCCGGAAACGACGAGCCGATACGCACGCAGACCGATTCGATGCCGTAGCGATCGAAGTAAAAACGCGCGAGTTGCTCGCCGAACGCCTTGGAAACCCCGTAGTAGCCGTCGGGACGCGGCGGGTCTTCGGGGCTCACGACTTCGTCCTGGCGGTAAAAGCCGGTGACGTGGTTCGAGCTCGCGAAGACGATGCGCCGCACGCCATGTCGGCGCGCCGCTTCGTAGAGGTTGTAGGTGCCTTGGATGTTCGCCGGGAGAATCTCTTCGAACGGACGCTCGACCGATACGCCACCGAAGTGAACGATCGCATCGCAGCCGCGCACGAGCGCGTCGACCGCCGCGGCATCGCCCAGATCGCAAGGCATCGATTCTTCGCCTTCGTGCAGATCAGCGATCGGACCCAAGTCCGACGAGCGCAGCACGTCGCAATACCGGGTGAGGCGCTCGCGCAGCACGCGCCCGAGGTTGCCCGCCGCGCCCGTGAGCAGGATGCGGCCGCAGCGTGTGCCGACACCCGAGAGCGGGTCCGCGGTCGTGAGAGTTTCAGTCGTCATGTCGAGTCAGCTCTGAGCAGCTCTGGATCAGGTTACCGGGGCCGGGTTGAAAAGCACGAGGTCGTTGCGCAAGCCGAGCTTGTCGGCGCACACCTCGCGCTTGCCGCTCGCCACGTCGAGAATCATGCGGAACAGCTCCCAGCCGATGTCGGCGATGCTGGCCTCGCCCGTCGCGATGCGGCCCGCGTCGAGGTCGATCAGATCGTGCCAGCGCTCGGACAACGCCTTGCGTGTGGAGACCTTGATGACGGGCGCCATCGCCAGGCCGTAAGGCGTGCCGCGGCCCGTCGTGAAGACCTGCAGGTTGATGCCGGAGGCGAGCTGCAAAGTGCCGCAGACGAAATCGCTCGCCGGCGTGGCAGCAAAGATGAGACCCTTGCGCCGCATTTTCTCGCCCGGGCCGAGCACGTCGACGATCGGGCTCGTGCCCGACTTGACGATCGAACCCAGCGCCTTTTCGACGACGTTCGACAAGCCGCCGCGTTTATTGCCGGGCGACGGATTCGCGCTGCGGTCCGCGCGCCCGCCGCTCAGGTAGTCGTCGTACCAGGCCATCTCGCGCAAGAGCGCGCGACCGACGTCTTCGTCGATGGCGCGCGGCGTCAGCAGATGGATCGCATCGCGCACTTCGGTCACTTCGGAAAACATCACCGTGCCGCCCGCGCGCACGATCAGATCGGCCGCAAAGCCGACCGCCGGATTGGCCGTGACGCCCGAGAACGCGTCGCTGCCGCCGCACTGCACGCCGATCACGAGATCGGAGGCGGGGCAGGTCTCGCGCCGGCGCTCGTTCAGGCGCGCAAGGCGCTTGTCGGCCATCTCGAGGATCGCATCGACCATCTCGCCGAAACCGTGATACGCCTCGTCTTGCAGCGACAGCACAGGCGATTCGGGCTTGCCGGCCACTTCGATGGGGATGCGGCCGCCCGGTGCGAGCTCGGACGGAACGAGCCGCTCGGGCACGAGCTTTTCGCAGCCGAGTCCGATCACCATCACTTCGCCGCCGAAGTTCGGATTCACGGCGAGGTTCTGCAACGTGCGGATCGGCACGATCGCGGCCGGCGCGTTGATCGCTACGCCGCAGCCATACGTGTGCGTGAGCGCGACGACGTCGTCCACGTTCGGATAGCGCGGCATCAGCTCGCGCTTGATGCGCTCGACGACGTAATCGGTGACGCCGGCCACGCACTGCACGCTCGTCATGATCCCGAGGACGTTCTTCGTGCCGACCGTCCCGTCGGCATTGCGATAACCCTCGAACGTGTAGCCTTCGAGCGGCGGCAGATCGGGCGCGGGCCGCGTGGCGAGCGGCAGTGCATCGAGCGCCGGCGGCTGCGGCAACTGCACGGCGTGCTCGTCGACCCAGCTACCGCGCGGCAGCGCCTTCGCGGCATAGCCGATGATCTCGCCGTAGCGGACGACGGCGTCGCCCTCGGCCAGATCGGAGAGGGCGACCTTGTGTCCTTGCGGTACGCCCTGCGCGAGGACGGTGCCGTCGGGGAGCGTCGTGCCGGCGGGCAGCCCGCGGGCATTGACGACGATCGCAACGTTGTCGCGCTCGTCGACGCGGATCGTGAGCGCGCCCTCGGCGGTCTGCGCGGGCGCAGTGGTGGAAGCGGACATTGCTTGAGACTCCATCGTGACTGCTTCAGTGCCTGTCTGTCGGCCGAATGGCTATCGCGAGGGCGACAGACAGGCGGGTATTCATGCGCTCAGCGTACGAGACACGGGCGCTTGTTGTCGAACTTCCAGTCCGGGATCAGGTACTGCATCGCGACGGCGTCGTCGCGGCTGCCGAGCCCATGCTCGAGATAAAGTGCGTGCGCCTCGGCCAGCGCCTCTTCATCCAGTTCGATACCGAGGCCGCCGCGCTCGGGCACGGCCACCTGACCTTCGACGATCTCGAACGGCGCCCGCGTCAACCGCTGACCGTCCTGCCAGATCCAGTGCGTGTCGATCGCGGTAATGTTGCCGGGCGCGGCCGCCGCGACATGCGTGAACATCGCAAGCGAAATATCGAAATGGTTGTTCGAATGCGAGCCCCAGGTGAGCCCCCATTCGGCGCACAGTTGCGCGACGCGCACCGAGCCGCGCATCGTCCAGAAATGCGGATCGGCCAGCGGAATATCGACCGATTGCAGCGATACGGCATGGCCGAGCTGGCGCCAGTCGGTCGCGATCATGTTGGTAGCGGTGGGCAGCCCCGTCGCGCGACGGAACTCGGCCATGACCTCGCGGCCCGAGTAGCCGCCTTCGGCGCCGCAGGGGTCTTCCGCGTAGGCGAGCACATCGTGCTTGTCACGGCACAGACGAATGGCTTCGGCCAACGGCCACGCGCCGTTCGGATCGAGCGTGATGCGCGCATCCGGAAAACGCTTGGCCAGCGCCGTAACCGCCTCGATTTCCTCGTCGCCGGGCAGCACGCCGCCCTTGAGCTTGAAATCGCGGAAACCATAGCGTTCGCGCGCGGCCACCGCGAGGTTCACGACTGCCTGGGGCGTCAGCGCAACTTCGTTGCGCAGCCGGAACCAGTCGTTATCGGCCTCGGGCTCGCTACGATAGTCGAGCTTCGTGCGCCCGCGATCGCCGATATAAAAGAGGTAGCCGAGCATCGGCACGTGGCTGCGCTGCTGCCCCTCGCCGAGAAGCGCGGCTACCGGCACGTCGAGATACTGGCCGAGCAAGTCGAGTAGCGCGGCTTCGATCGCCGTCACGGCGTGCACGGTCACCCGCAAATCGAACGTCTGGTTGCCGCGTCCGCCCGAGTCGCGATCGGCGAAGCGGCGGCGCACGGCATTGAGCGCGTCCTGCCAGCGGCCGATCGGCGTCCCGACGAGCAGCGCGCCGGCCTCTTCGAGCGTCGTGCGAATGGCTTCGCCGCCCGGCACTTCGCCAAGCCCGGTACGGCCGTCGCTATCCTCGACGATGACGATGTTGCGGGTGAAAAACGGTCCGTGCGCGCCGCTCAGGTTGAGCAGCATGCTGTCCCGGCCCGCGACGGGAACCACGCGCATGCGCGCGATCAGCGGAGTTTTACTTGAAGCGTTCGGCATCATGGATCGGTGTATCGGTTGCAGTTGCTGTTGCTGGTGCTATTGCATGTTCGACGTCGACTATGCGCGGCTCGCGCCGCGCATCGCGCGCCCGAAGCTCGGCCGCTTCGGATCGTAGGTCCAGCCCGGCACGAGATAGCGCATGGCCATCGCGTCGTCACGCGCACCGCTGCCGAGCGACTTGTAGAGTTCGTGAGCCCGCATGACGCGGTCCATGTCGATCTCGATGCCGAGGCCCGGCCGCTCGGGCACCCCCACCGTGCCGCCGACGATTCGAAGCGGCTCGCGCGTGAGCCGCTCTTCGCTCTCCTGCCAGATCCAGTGCGTATCGATCGCCGTAATCGGCCCCGGGGCCGCCGCGGCGACATGCGTGAACATCGCGAGCGAAACATCGAAGTGGTTGTTCGAATGCGAGCCCCAGGTGAGGCCCCACTCGCTCGTCAACTGGGCAACGCGTGCGGAACCCTGCATCGTCCAGAAATGCGGGTCGGCCAACGGGATATCGACCGCTTGCAGCGAAACGGCATGGCCGAGCTGACGCCAGTCGGTCGCGATCATGTTCGTGGCCGTGGGAATACCCGTGGCGCGCTTGAACTCCGCCATCGTCTCGCGCCCCGAATAACCGTTCTCGGGGCCGCACGGATCTTCGGCATAGGCAAGCAGATGCGATTGCCCGCGGCACAGCCGAATGGCTTCGTCGAGCGACCACGCGCCGTTCGGATCGAGCGTCGCGCGCGCGTTCGGAAAACGGGCCTTGATGGCGGCGATGGCCTGCATTTCCTCGTCGCCGTCCATTACACCGCCCTTCAGCTTGAAGTCGGCAAACCCGTAGCGGTCGGTCGCCGCTTCCGCAAGACGCGCGATGTCCTGCGGCGTCAGTGCCGCCTCGTGACGCAAGCGCAACCAGCCGTCGCGCGCGCCGGCGCCGTCGAGATACGGCAGGTCGGTTTTGCGGCGCTCGCCGATATAAAACAGGTAGGCGAGCATCGGCACCCGGTCGCGCTGCTGGCCGTTCGCGAGCAGTTCGGCCACCGGCACGCCCAGGTGCTGGCCCAGCAGATCGAGCAGCGCCGCCTCGACGGCCGTCAGGACGTTATCCATCCGCAGATTGATTTCGTGCGGCTGGCGCAGCACGGCGGATTCGGCTTGCGAGCCGACTTCGTAGACCGTGCCGCGATGCGCCGCATCGGCGCCGCCGCCCAGCGCACGCCGGATCGCGTTCAGCGTGCCGTTCATGCGGCCGATTTCGGTCTCGATGACGAGCGGCATCACGCGTTCCAGGGCCGCGCGAATCCCCTCGCCGCCCGGCACTTCCCCGACACCGGTGCGACCGGCCGAATCGCTCAGCACCACGAGATTGCGCGTGAAGAACGGTCCGTGCGCGCCGCACAGGTTCAGCAGCATGCTGTCGCGTCCCGCAACCGGAATCACCTGCATGCCGGTCACGCGCGGTGTGTTGCCTTGCTTGCCGTCGTCCGTCGTTTGCTGCTCCACCTTGATTCGCTCCTATCGTGTTCGTTGTCTGCTCATCGCTTCGCGATCATCGTACCGGCGCGAGTTCCACGCGCTGGATCTTGCCGACGACGAAGATGTAGCAAATGCATGCCACGAGCCCGTGCAAGCCGACGAAGACGAGCGCGCCGTTGAACGAACCCGTATGACCGACGATATAGCCTACGGCGATCGGCGTCGTGATGCTCGACAGATTGCCGAACGTATTCATGAGCGCGCCCGAAAGGCCGGCGATCTGCTTCGGTGCGGTATCGGAGTTGACCGCCCAGCCGAGCGCGCCCAGTCCCTTGCCGAAGAATGCGAGCGCCATGAACGCGACCACGACCACCTGCGCATCCACATAATTGCAGATGACCATGCTCATCGACAGCAGCATCCCGAGCACGATCGGCACCTTGCGGGCGATCGAGAGCGAGGCGCCGCGCCGCAGCAGCGCATCGGAGATGATGCCGCCGAGGATGCCGCCGAGAAAGCCGCACACTGCGGGCACCGAAGCGACGAAGCCCGCCTTCAGGATCGACATGCCGCGCGCCTGGACGAGATAGATCGGAAACCAGGTGATGAAAAAGTAGGTCAGCGCGTTGATGCAGTACTGGGCGATATAGATACCCATCAGCATGCGGTTGCGCAGCAACTGCTTGATGTAGGCGACGTTCGGGCCGCTGCGGCGTTCGGCGGTCACGGCACGGTCGATATCGACGAGCCCCCCGCCGTTCTCGATGTACTCGATCTCGGCACGGTTCACGCGCGGGTGCTCTTTCGGATCGCGCACGAACACCTGCCAGGCGACGGCGGCGATCGCGCCAAGCACGCCCATGACGATGAATACATGATGCCAGCCGAAGCTATGCACGAGCCACGCCATGATGGGCGCGAAAATGACCGTGGCGGCGTATTGCGCCGAATTGAAAATGGCCGATGCGGTGCCGCGCTCGTTCGCGGGGAACCAGGCTGCGACGATGCGGCTGTTGGCCGGGAAAGCCGGTGCTTCGGCAACGCCGACGAGAAAGCGCAGTGCGAACACGGCGCCCACGGCGGCCGCGCCGGTCAGAAAACCGATCGTGCCTTGCGTGAACGTGAAGATCGACCAGATCAGAATGCTCGCACCATAGACGCGCCGCGAACCGAACTTGTCGAGCAGCCAGCCGCCCGGCAACTGCGCGATCACATAGGACCAGCCGAAAGCAGAGAAGATGTAGCCGAGCTGCACGGCGCTCATGCCGAGGTCCTTTTGCATCGCGGAGCCGGCAATCGAGACCGTGGCACGGTCGGCATAGTTGATCGTCGTCACGATGAACAACATCGTGAGGATCAAAAAGCGCACGCGCGTCGCGCGCAATGCGGTCGGGGTACTCTGGGCTCCGACAGCGGGGGCCTTGATTTCCATATTGTCTCCTCCGTTTATTGGCGCCGCTTCGCTTGTTGCTCGCGCACGCCTTGCGTTGACCGGACCTGGGCCCGGCCGGTTTGCCGACCGCTCTCAGGCGCCCCCGGGCGCCGGTTGTCCGTCGACGAGGCGTCGCACGCCCCACGGGTTGGCTTCGCGCAATGCCTGCGGCAACAGCGCGTCCGGCAAGTCCTGATAGCAAACGGGCCGCAAGAAGCGCTCGATCGCCGCCGTACCGACCGAAGTCGAACGCCCGTCGGTGGTTGCCGGCCACGGGCCGCCATGCACCATCGCGTGCGTGACTTCGACGCCCGTCGGCCAACCGTTCGCGAGAATGCGTCCAGCCTTGCGCTCGAGCGTCGGCAGCAACGTGCGCGCAAGTACGGCATCGCGCGCGTCGTCCGGGTTCAAGTGGAGCGTCGCCGTCAGTTGCCCCTCGAGCGAGCGCGACACAGCGGCGAGCTGCGCCGCGTCGCGGCAGCGCACCACGAGCGCGGCCGCCCCGAAAATCTCCTCGTGCAGCGCGGGCTGAGCGAGAAAGCTGTCGGCATCGGTCGTGTAAAGTCCCGCCCGGCCGCGGTTCGGCTCCTCGCTGTCAAGGCCGCGCGCGACACAGCGCACGTTCGGCTCGTACTCCAGACGGTCGACGCCGCGGCGATAAGCCTCGCTGATGCCAGGCGTCAGCATCGGCTGAGCTGCGCGCTGCGCAAGCGCCGCTTTGGCCGCGCTCAGGAATCGGTCCAGGCCGGCACCGCCGATCGCGAGCACGAGCCCCGGGTTCGTGCAGAATTGGCCGGCGCCGAGCGTCAACGAATCGACGAACTGCGCGCCCAGCGCTTCGGCACGTGCATCGAGCGCGGCCGGCAGCAGAAACACCGGATTGACCGCGCTCAGCTCGCCGTAAACGGGAATCGGCTGGGGGCGCGACTGTGCGATGCGCATCAACGCGATACCGCCCGCGCGCGAGCCGGTGAAGCCGACGGCCTGAATACGCGGATCGGCAACGAGCGCGCCCGATTTTTCCTTTTCGGCGAAGAGCAGCGAGAACACGCCTTCGGGCAGTTCGCAGCGTGCAACGGCGCGCTGCACCGCGCTGCCGACGAGCGCGGAAGTACCCGGATGCGCCGAGTGCGCCTTCACGATCACGGGACATCCCGCCGCAAGCGCAGCGGCCGTGTCGCCACCGGCTACCGAGAACGCGAGCGGGAAATTGCTCGCGCCGAACACGGTGACCGGGCCGAGCGGAATCCGGCGCATGCGCAGATCGGCACGCGGCAGGGGCTTGCGCTCGGGCAGCGCCGGATCGACGCGCACATCGAGCGCATCGCCGCTTTTCGCAAGCCGCGCGAACAGCCGCAGTTGATTACAGGTACGCGCGCGCTCGCCTTCGAGGCGGGCGCGCGGCAATGCCGTTTCAGCCATCGCCCGCTCGATCAGTTCATCGCCGAGCGCTTCGATTTCGGTTGCAATCGTTTCGAGAAACGCGGCACGCGCCGTCGGCGTCGTCTCGCGGTAGATATCGAAGGCGGCCTCGGCGAGCGCGCAGGCACGCAGCACCTCGTCGAGACTCGCGAGCGTGAAGGCCGGCTCGAGTGCCTCACCGGTCGCGGCTTCGATCGCGCGAAACGAGCCAGCCGTGCCGGCGACGCGCGCCGCTCCGATCAGGAGCTCGCCCGATACCGTCATGCTTGCACCTCATGCACGCGGCTCACGAGCTGCGACAGTTCGGCGAACTCTGCCTCGGTCAAATCCGTGAGCGGCGCCCGTACGGGTCCGGCCGGACGGCCGATCGCACGCATGCCCGCTTTGACGATCGACACCGCGTAGCCCCGCTTGCGGTTGCGCAGCGCAATGTAAGGCAGCACGAACTTGTTCAGTTCGGCATAGACCTTCGCATGATCGTTCGCGCGCACCGCCGCATAAAAATCGAGCGCGAACTTCGGCAGGAAGTTGAAGATCGCCGACGAGTACGTCGTCACGCCGAGGGTCAGGTACGGCAACGCGAACGTTTCGGCCGTCGGCAGTCCGCCGACGTAAGTGAAGCGGTCGCCGAGGCGCGCGTGGATGCGCGTCATCAGTTCGAGATCGCCCACGCCATCCTTGAAGCCGACCAGGTTCGGGCACCGTTCGGCGAGCCGCTCGAGCGCGACTTCATCGAGAATCTGATTCGCGCGGTTATAGACGATGACGCCGAGCTTGGTCGAATTGCAGACCTGCTCGACGTGCGCGGCCACGCCATCGGTCGCCGCTTCCGTCAGATAGGGCGGCAACAACAGAATGCCGTCCGCGCCCGCAGCCTCGGCCGATTGGCAGAACTCCTTGGCCATTGCCGTGCCGTAGCCGGCCGGTGCGATGACGGGCACACGGCCGCCCGTTTCCTCGACGGCGGCGCGCACGACGCGGCTGACCTCAGCCGGCGTCAGCGAAAAGAACTCGCCGGTACCGCCCGCGGCGAACAGGCCCGAGGCGGGATGGCTGAACAGCCAATCGAGGTTGGCACGGTACGCACTTTCGTCGAACGAGAAATCGTCCTTGAAATGCGTAACCGGGAACGACAACAAGCCAGTGCCAATCTGGCGGGCGAATTCGGTGGGCGTATAGCGGGTCATGTTGATAGCGCGTGGAAAGCGTTCCTGACGAAGAATGAGGCGATTCTTGCACCGCGAACGATTCACGTCCAAGATAACGACTGACTCGATTAATACCTCTTTTGAATCAATGTTTGAACTGAGCCAGCTTCGCTGTTTCGTGTCCGTCGCCGAGGAACTCCATTTCGGACGGGCCGCGGAACGACTTCACATGACCCAGCCGCCGCTGAGCAGACAAATCCGTCTACTCGAACATCAGGTGGGCACCGAACTGTTCGAGCGCAGCAGCCGATCGGTGCGGCTCACCGCTGCGGGCCGCAGTTTTCTGCCCGATGCGGCCCGCATCCTGCGTCTGGCCGACGAGGCTGCCGCGACGGCTCGTCGGGTGGCGGCCGGCGCCGCGGGATCGCTCGCGATCGGCTTTACGGCGTCCGTGGGCTACGGGGTGCTGCCTTCGCTCGTCAGCGCGGTACGAGCGGCCTCCTCGGGCGTGAGGCTCACGTTGAAGGAGATGGTGAGCGGCGCGCAACTCGAGGCGCTCGATGCCCGGCAAATCGATGTCGGTTTCTTGCGCCCGCCGGTCGAGCATGGCGAACTCGTCGCTCAGCCGTGCACGCGCGAAGCGCTCGTACTTGCGTTGCCCGTCGCGGCCGCCCAGCAGTGGCCCGCGCGGCCAGCACTCGCCGATTGCGCTGGCAAGCCGCTGCTCATGTATTCGCCGTACGAGGCCCGCTACTTTCACCAGCTCGTCAGCGGCCTGCTGGAGCGCGCCGGCGTATTGCCCGATATCGTGGAGTACGTGAGTCAGATCCATTCGATGCTGGCGCTCGTGCGCGCGGGCATCGGCGTCGCGCTGATTCCCGCAGCCGCGGCCATGCTGCGGTTCGAAGGCGTGGTCTACCGGCCCGTGCGCACGACGCCCGCGAGCCCCGTCGAGCTGCTGTTCGTACATCGCAACGATAACGACAACCCCGTATTCGCAATGCTCAAGGACGTGCTCTACAAGACGATCGCGGGTTGAGACGGCGCGCCGCGTGGCGATCGATGCGTTCGGCCGCTTGGTAGAATGCGCTCGATTTATTTGCGCGCTGCCCTATGGACCTCGAAAGCATTCTCTTCACGCAGGGCTTCGGCTCGCGACGGCAGTGCCGCGCGTTGATTGCCGAAGGCCGCGTGTGTATCGGCGGCGCCGTTTGCCAGAATCCCACCGTGGAGTTCGCAACGGCTGCGCTCGAATTCGAGGTGGACGCCCGCCGCTGGCAGTACCGGGAACGCGCCTATCTGATGCTGAACAAGCCGGCCGGCTACGAATGCTCGCGCGAACCGCAGCACCACCTGAGCGTTTTTGCGCTCTTGCCCGCGCCGCTGGTGGCGCGAGGCGTGCAGTGCGTCGGGCGGCTCGACGAAGACACCACGGGCTTGCTGCTACTGTCGGACGACGGTCAATTCGTGCATGCCTATACGTCGCCGAAGCGCAAGGTTCCGAAGACTTATCTGGCAACGACGCGCCACGCGCTCGACGAGGCGCAACTCGCCGCGCTGCGCGCGGGGGTCCTGTTGCACGGCGAGCGTCAGCCGCTCGCCGCCGCGGCCGTCCACGCGCGCGGCGAGCGATGCCTGGAGCTGACGATCAACGAAGGCAAGTATCACCAGGTGAAGCGCATGATCGCCGCGGCGGGCAACCGCTGCGAAGCGCTGCACCGCCAGCGGATCGGTGGGCTCGCACTGCCCGAGGCGCTCGAGCCGGGTGCCTGGCAGTGGCTCGGCGAGCACGAGTTGGGCGCGCTAGCCGGTCATTGACCGGGGCCGGTACGCACCGTCGCAAGAAAATCGTCGACGCTCGGATAACGCAGCTTGACGCGCAACTCCTGGACGAGGCGCCCGTTGGCGAGGCGCCGTGACTCGCTCATGAACGAGAGCGTCACGGGTTCGAGTTGCTGCTCGGCCTGCTGGCGCGAAATGCGTGGGACATGGGCGAGCCCGTACGCATCGGCGACGCGGTCGAAGTACTCCCCCATCTTCAATACGCTGTCGTCGCTGGCATGGAAGACCCGCGAAACCGCGCCGCGAGCGAGCGTGCGCAGCAGGATCGCCGCCAGATCGTCGGCATGGATATGGTTCGTGTAGACGTCGTCGGCATCGACGAGCGCCGGCATGCGGCGCTCGATGCGCGCCAGCGGCAGCCGATCAGCCGCATAAATGCCGGGAATCCGCACGATGCTGGCGGCGAGCGCGCCGCGCGCCGTCGCGCGCCGCAGCGTCCGCTCGGCGCATACACGGCGCTTCGCGCGTGCGTTCACAGGCTTGACGGGCCGCGTTTCGTCGATCAGGGCGCCGCCGCAATCCCCATAGACTCCCGTCGTGCTCGCATAGACGAGACGCATGCGCCGCGGCGCGATGAAAGCGTCGGGTACAATACTCGTTTGTCGCCGCTCCGCCGATGGCTGCGTGCGTGTGGCGGCGCCCCGCAGCCGACCCGCCGGTGCGACGGGCCCACGCGCGGCGCGCAGCTTCGCCGGCGCGGTCAGCGCCGCAACCAGCGCGCGCGTGCGCGGGTCCGTATCGCCATCGGGCGGTGGCGGGGCGAGATGCAGCACCGTCGTCGCGAGACCTGACAGGCGCCGCAGGCTGCGCGCCACGTCGAGATCGCCGACGATTGGCGTGATGCCCGCGGCGCGCAGCAGTGGCGCGCGTTCGGCGTGGCTCGTCAGCGCGATGACGCGCGTTCGCGCGGCTCGGCGCACGAGCAGACCCGCCGCCCGCAGGCCGACGTCGCCGCATCCGACGATCAGCACGCGTGAGCGCCGCAGAAGTCGTGTGGTTCTCATGGCCGGCATTGTAGCCGGCCCCTGGATTGACATCTTCGTTGCAAAGCTATGGCCTATAACGTGACCCTCCGGCAAAGCGGCCGGCAGTTTCAAGTGGAACCCGACGAAGCCGTGCTGACGGCCGCGCTGCGCCAGAACATCGGCCTGCCCTACGGCTGCAAGAACGGCGCGTGCGGCTCGTGCAAAGGCACGCTCGTGTCGGGCCAGATCGAACAACGTTCGCATTCGTCGTCGGCATTGTCGAACGACGAAAAGACGCGCGGGATGGCGCTCTTTTGCTGCGCCACCGCCCAGTCGGATCTCGTCATCGACGTGCGCGAGATCGCCGGCGTCGGCGACATGCAGGTCAAGAAGCTGCCGTGCCGCGTGAACGCCATCGAGCGCCGGGCCGACGATGTCGTCGTACTCAAGCTGCAATTGCCCGCCAACGAGCGTCTGCAGTACCTCGCCGGCCAGTACATCGAGTTCATTCTGAAGGACGGCAAGCGCCGCAGCTATTCGATGGCGAACGCGCCGCACGAGGAAGGCCCGATCGAACTGCATATCCGCCACATGCCGGGCGGCACGTTCACCGATCACGTCTTCGGCACCATGAAAGAGCGCGAGATCCTTCGCTTCGAAGGCCCGCTCGGCACGTTCTTCCTGCGCGAGGATTCGTCCAAGCCGATGGTGCTGCTCGCCTCGGGCACCGGCTTTGCACCGATCAAGGCGATCATTGAGCACGCTTTTCACCGGAACCTCGAACGCCCGATGACCCTTTATTGGGGCGGTCGCCGCAAGAAGGACCTCTATTTGATGGACCTTGCGCAGCAATGGGAAAAGGATCACCCGAACTTCAAGTTCGTGCCGGTGCTGTCCGAGCCCGACGCAAGCGACGCCTGGAGCGGCCGGACCGGCTTCGTGCATCGCGCCGTCATCGAGGACTTGCCCGATCTCTCGAGTTATCAGGTCTATGCGTGCGGCGCGCCGGTCATGGTCGAAGCGGCACAGCGCGACTTCACGAGTCATCATGGCCTGCCCGCCGACGAGTTCTACGCCGATTCGTTCACGAGCGAAGCTGACCTCGCCAACGCGGTGTGACGTACGGCGGCGTGGGTTTCAATTGCGTGACATGCGCCGGCACGATGGCGATGCGCAACGCGGACACGACGAAGCGATTGCATCGATGCGCGCGCTGTCGTATTCTTGCGCGCATGAACCGCATCCACACCCTTTTCCGACGTCGCCGCTCGCTGCCCGCTTGGGAAGCCGTCGGCTCGTCGCGGATGCGCGCCTCGCAGCAACAACGCTAGGCGCAAACCCGGTCAAACAGCGAAAGCCACGGACTCCCGTGGCTTTTTTCATTTTTACGGATCGTTGCCTTCTCTCACTCTCGCGGAGCGCCCCATGCATTTCAACGAATACCCGACGCAATCGCTGATGTACATCACGAACCGGCCCGAGGTCGTCTTCACTCATGGCGAAGGCTCGTGGATCTTCGATAACGAAGGCAGGCGCTACCTCGATTTCATTCAAGGCTGGGCCGTGAACTGCCTGGGTCACTGTAATCCCGGCATGATCGAAGCGCTCGAAAAGCAGGCACGCACGTTGATCAATCCATCGCCGGCTTTCTACAACGAGCCGATGGCAAAGCTCGCCGGCCTGCTCACCGAATACAGCGTCTTCGACAAGGTGTTCTTCGCCAACAGCGGCGCGGAAGCCAATGAAGGCGCGATCAAGCTTGCGCGTAAGTGGGGCCGGAAATTCAAGAACGGCGCATACGAGATCATCACGTTCGATCACAGCTTTCACGGACGGACGATCGCCACGATGTCCGCGAGCGGCAAACCCGGCTGGGACACGATCTACGCGCCGCAGGTCCCGGGCTTTCCCAAGGCCGAGCTCAACGACATTGCGTCGGTCGAGCGACTGATCGGCGACAAGACGGTCGCCGTCATGCTCGAGCCGATCCAGGGCGAAGGCGGTGTGATTCCCGCCACGCGCGAATTCATGCGGGAGCTGCGAGCATTGACGCAGCGGCACAACGTGCTGCTGATCGTCGACGAAGTGCAAAGCGGCTGCGGTCGCGCGGGCACGCTTTTCGCCTATGAGCTGTCCGGCATCGAGCCCGACATCATGACGCTCGGCAAGGGCATCGGCGGGGGCGTACCCCTTGCCGCGCTGCTCTCGAAGGCCGACGTCGCGTGCTTCGACGCGGGCGATCAAGGTGGCACCTACAACGGCAATCCGCTCATGACGGCCGTCGGCTACTCCGTGCTCTCGCAACTGACGGCGCCCGGCTTCCTCGAAGGCGTGCGTGAGCGCAGCGAGTACCTGCGCGAACGGCTCATCGAGTTGTCCGCGGAACGCGGCTTCGAGGGTGAGCGCGGCGAAGGCCTCTTGCGAGCGCTCTTGCTCGGCAAGGACATCGGCCCGCAGATCGTCGAAAAGGCCCGCCTCATGCAGCCCGATGGCCTGCTGCTCAACGCTGCGCGTCCGAACCTGCTGCGCTTCATGCCGGCGCTGAACGTGACCACCGAGGAAATCGACCAGATGATGGCGATGCTGCGGGAGGTGCTCGACTCGCTCTGACCGTGCGCCGCGGGGCCATACACAGTGCCCCACACTGACCGCCGATAAACGAGAAAGGCCGCATGCAAGAACATGCGGCCTTTCTCATTGGGACAGGCAGAGACCCGCTCGCCCGGTCACGACTGGCTCTTACTCACCGAGATAGGCTGCCCGCACCTTCGGATCGTCGAGCATATCCTTCGCGTTGCCCGACATGGTGACCGCGCCGGAGTCCATCACATAGCCACGATCCGCAGCCTGCAGCGCGAGCCGCGCGTTCTGCTCGACCAGCAGCACCGTGATGCCCTCCTTCGAAATCTCCCTCACGACCTCGAAGATTTTCTCGACCATGATCGGCGAGAGACCCATCGACGGTTCGTCGAGCAACAGCAGCTTAGGCTTCGACAGCACGGCGCGCGCCATCGCC
>NZ_DASXWY010000108.1:0-60265 GCF_036503415.1 Trinickia sp.
GGGAGCATCGGATCCACTGCTGCGCGTGGAGGGTGTGTCGAAGCATTACGGCGGCGTCCGGGCGCTCGAGGATGTGCGGTTTTCGTGTCGCGCGGGCTCGATTCATGCGCTTCTCGGCGAAAACGGCGCGGGCAAATCCACATTCATCAAGATCCTTTCAGGCGTGGTACAGCCCGAGCGCGGCCGCATCGTGCTTGGCGGTGTGCCGGTCAGCTTCCCTACGCCCGCGGCGGCGGCGGACGCGGGCATATCCTGCATCTTTCAGGAGCTTTCGTTGCTGCCTGATCTCACGGTGGCCGACAACATCAATATTGCGGATCCGCTGCGCCGCCTCGGATTGATCGATCGCATGCAAGAGCGGCGACGGGCGGAGCAGATGCTGGCCCGCGTCGGCGGCGAGGATATCCACCCGGCCGCGCCCGTAGGCCAGCTTCCGCTCTCGCGCCAGCAGTTGGTGGAAATTGCCAAGGCGCTGGCACGGCGGCCAAAAGTGCTGATACTCGACGAGGCGACCTCGGCGTTGACAGCGGCCGACGTAGCCAAGGTCTTCACCCTGCTGAAGCAGCTTCGGGCCGAGGGCATGGCGATCGTGTACATCTCCCATCGCATGCACGAGATCGCCGAGCTTGCCGACGAATGCACTGTGTTTCGCAACGGCCGCTACATCGAAACCTTCGCAGCCGGTACGCGATCGGACGATGCCATCGTGGAGATGATGATCGGCCGCGAGTATTCGAGTGCCTTCCCGCCGCTCGGCGGGACGCGGCGCGACGGAACACCGGCGCTTGCCGTGCGTAACTTGTCCTGGGCCGGAGAATTGAACGACATTTCGCTCGAAGTCCATCCGGGCGAGGTCGTCGGTCTGGGCGGTCTTGACGGTCAGGGCCAGCGGCAGTTCCTGCTCGCATTGTTCGGTGCGCTGATCGGCGTGGAGGGGACGATCGAAGTGGCCGGCCGGCCCGCGAAAATCGGCAGCCCGCGTCAGGCGAAGTCGCCCCAACTCGGGCTCGCGCTGATTCCGGAAGACCGCAAGAACGAAGGGCTGATGCTGCCCATGACGGTGCGCGAGAACCTCTCGTTTGCCGCGCTCGAGACGCTGAGCCGGTTCGGCCGCATCGACCGCAAGGCGGAGGCCGAGCAGCTCGATGCGCTCGTGCGGCAGTTGGCCATCAAATCGGATGGCCTCGACGGTCCCGTGGCCGCGCTTTCCGGCGGTAACCAACAGAAAGTGGTGATCGGCAAGTGGCTGATGACCCGCCCGCGCATCGTGCTCCTCAACGATCCGACGCGTGGCATCGATGTCGGCACGAAGCAGGAGATCTACTTGCTGCTGCGCCGGCTCGCGCAGCAGGGAACGGCCGTGCTCTTCTATTCGACCGACTATGACGAACTGATCGGTTGCTGCGACCGCGTCGCCATCTTCTATGACGGCACGATCAGCCGGATGCTCCAAGGCGCCGAGCTGACCGAGCGCAATCTCGTGGGTGCGGCGCTGAACCTGTCTTCGGCGGGCGAGCGGCCGGCTTCGAACGCTGCATAGAGGTTGCCGATGCAACTGTGGAACGAGGGGCGAAGATGACGGTCGGAGCGCGCGACAGAAACTGGCGATATCGGCTCGCCGCCCAGCGCGGCGCGCTCGCGGCGGCCGCTATTTTCGCGATCATGTTCGCGGTGTATGGCGCCGCGCAGCCTACGGGGCTGAGCTCGGATGTCGTCAATACCGCGGCGAACAAGGGGGCGCTCTTGGCGCTCGTTGCGATGGCGCAGACCGTGCCCGTGCTCACGGGCGGGCTCGACCTGTCGGTCGGCATGATCTTCATGCTGACCAATTGCCTGGCATCGGTCATCGTCACGGGCAGTCCGGTCATGACGATCCTCGGCATTGCCGGCGTCCTCGCGGCAGGTCTGGCGTGCGGTCTCGTGAATGGATTGATCGTCGTCTATGGGCGGCTGCAGCCCCTCATCGCGACGCTTGCGACGAGCGCGATCTACTTCGGTATTGCGCTCGCGTTACGACCGCAGCCGGGCGGTGACGTCAACGGCGATTTCGCCGATCTGATGACGAGGTCGACCTATGGCGTGCCTTCGTCCGTGGTGCTGATCGTGGCGACGGTCGTCCTGATCTGGATGCCCTACCGAAACTCCACGCTGGGCAGGGCGGCCTATGCCGTCGGTTCGTCGGAACAGGCCGCTTATATGTCGGGCATTCCGATTGCGCGAGCCAAGCTTTGCGCTTATACGCTCGCGGGGCTCTTCGCCGCGGTGGGCGGGCTGTTGCTCACGTGCCTGACGTATTCCGGCGAAGCGCGTGCCGCGCTGGGCGGGGACTATACGCTGAACTCGATTGCCGCGCTGGTGATCGGCGGCACCTCGCTCTTCGGTGGCTCGGGCGGCGTGGTCGGCTCTGTCTTCGGGGCCTTCGTGATGCGCACGGTGGGCGATCTGCTCGTCGTCTTCAACATCAATCCGGTGCTGCAGCCGCTATTCGTCGGAGTGGTGTTGCTGTTCGCCGTCAGCCTTGGCTCGCTGCGCCTGCTGCGGGTGCGTAACAAGCTCGATCTCTATCGCTAAAGCCGCCATGCTTCGTTCCTTACCCAAGATCGACGTCGCGACATTGATCGCATTTGGCTGCATCGTGCTGCTCCTTTTGCTGGGCGGCGTGGCCAAACCGGGCTTTTTGTCCGTCGACTATCTCGGTCAGCAACTTCAGGTTGCGGCGTTCCTCGGCGTGATTGCGACGGGAGAGATGATCGTGATCCTGATGGGACAGATCGACCTCTCGATTCCGTGGACGATCGGTATCGGCGGCATGATGGCCACCGGCGCATCGGGCATTCTCGGCACTACGCTCGGCGTACCGCTTGCCGTCCCGTTCGGGATTTTATGCGGCGCTTTGATCGGGGTGGTGAACGGCTGGGGCGTGGCTTATCTGCGGGCGCCTTCCATGATCTTCACGCTCGGCATGAATGCCGTTGCCCAAGGCCTCATGGTCTATCACACCGGGGGCTTCGCACCGCAGGACCGGGCGACCTCACTCATGATCGAGCTTGCCAGTGGTCAGTGGATCCCCGGTTTTTCCAATCCGCTGCTCGTGTGGATCGCGCTTGGGGCACTCACCGTCTATATCCTGACGCGCACCGTATTCGGTCGTCAGATTTATGCGATCGGCAATCGCGAGCGGGCGGTGTTTCTTTCCGGCGTCGATAGTCGGAGGGTCACGCTGATCGCTTTCGCCTTTTCCGGCGCTTGCGCGGCGGCCGGCGGCGTGCTGCTCGCCGGATGGGCAAACCGTTCGTATCAGGCCATGGGCGATCCCTATCTGTTGCCTACGATCGCCGCCATCGTGCTGGGCGGAACCAATGTGCTCGGCGGTCGGGGTACTTATCTCGGCACCGTGGCCGGCGTGATTCTGATTACCCTCTTGCAGTCGATTCTTTCGGTACTGCAGCCGCAGGATTATTTCGCTTCGATGGGCATCAAGCTGCCCGCCGATGTCTTCCGGCAGGTCGTGTTCGGCCTGGTGATCATCGTGATGATGATGCTGTATGGGCGGGAGAAAGCGATGCGATAGTGTGGCGGGAGCCGGGATCAGGCGGTGCAGGGCGCGTGTCCATGTCGAGAGACCTGGCACGTGCCTTGCCGCAATGTCGATGGGAGGCGGCGGGCACGATCGCTTGCCGCCGACTCGATTCGCATGAACCGGGAGGTACCATGGAATTCTTCAGGCCAATACTGATAGCCGCCTGTGCGCAACTGGTCATCGCAAGTCCGCTGGCCATGGCCCAGACCACACAGCCCCCGCAGCAACCGAACTCCACCCAGCAAGGCGCGCAACCCGACCAGCAGGCGCCCGGCACCACCACGCGCTATGCGGATCCGAGCCACCCAGCGTCATCCCCCCAAGGTGGCACGCTGATGCAAAAGCGTGAGCAGGGTATGTCGCCCCAGGGCGCTTCAGGTAGCGCGACCGGCAAAATCCCGCAGTAGAACGACGAGCGTGCCGCGCTCCGCGATTCCAGGATGAACGCATTCGCAGCGCTTATAGCGTTCCGGTGCGCGGCTGAGGGGTCGGCTCGGTCGCGCACCCGACACGCAACACCATGCATTCACGTTGCTTGTTGCCATTTGTCCGGCGAACGGGCGATGCGCTGTTCGATTCGCCCGAGCCGGACGACTGTCACGCCGGGCCGCAACTGACGTAGAGACGGCATGACGAGCACGCAGTCGTCGTACGGTGTGGTGACGGCTTGACCGTCTGACCACCCGATGACCGTGCCGGCCTTCTCGAACACTTCGAGGCCGGTGTACGGTGCCGCGAACCGGAAGTCCATGCTCTTCGCAACCACCGGTTCCGTGACGCGCACAACTCGCATTTCCTCGGGGAGCGGCCTGAGCCATTCGGCCGGCAGGTCGCTTTCGTCGACGATGCCCGCCAACAGCAGGAAGCGCGCCGTGCTGTCTCGTGCGACCGTGACCGCACCTTTCTCCCAGTGTTGCCCGCATTCGATGAGCAGGGCGCTCTTTGGACTCGCTTCATCGCCGAAGCCCTCGTAGTCGCGCATTCTGCGTCCTTCGGGGTGACCTTCGTCGAGAATCGCCGTGGCCGGTGTGCCGAGGCTAACCGCGAGTTCGGCGCCCTTTCTCAGCGGACCGGCGACGATCAACGGCGAACTCTTCTCGTGCATCGAGTGAAGGTCGAGCAGCAGATCGACGGTATCGATCGCTGGCCGCATCGCGCGGGCGCGGTCCAGTTCCGCCGAACGCGTCGCGACGTCGTCGAGCTTCGCCGCGGTCCACACGCGGTTGAAGTCCTGATCGACGAAGCGCGCCCGGTCCGGCGCGGCGGGATCGAATCGCGCATACGCCGCTACGTTGGCGAACGACAGCGTGAGCTTGCCGCGACGGGGGCGCAATCGTGCGCGCACTAGTTCGTCGACGACGATCGCCCCGCAGACCTCGTTGCCGTGCGTCAGTGCGTTGATCATGACGTGCGGGCCGGCTACGCCGGAATCGAACGTGTAAAGGTACGGGATACCGGTATTGCCAGGCGCGTGCGGGGCAATATCGGGGAAGTCGATTTCGATGGGGTAGCTATTCATCTTTGTTTCAGCCCTTGCTGACAGCGATACCTGGACTACACATGATCGATCTGCGGGCCCTCATTGCATAGGATGATCTTTTTGTTTTGCAGCATTGCCCGGTAATTCGCCGTCAGAAAGCGCGTGGCATCACTTCTGTCACAATGGCGTTCGCCGATTCGCCGGCGCACCGTCGACAACGGATCACGATCGAGCCTCTCGTAAATGCGTATTTTCGGAATAAGCATCCACATCATCATCGCCCTCATTTTTGCGGTGCATGCCGTGCGCACGCAGCAGAACATGTACTGGCTGGTGATTCTGTTTCTCTTCCCTGGCCTCGGCAGTCTGGTCTATCTGTTCGTTGTTTACCTGCCTGGCTTGCGCCAGTCGCGTGGAGCGAGGGCGGCAACGCGGGCCTTTTCGCAGCTGGTCGACCCGGATCGAGCCGTACGCGAGGCGCGCATGGCTTTCGATCGCGCGCCGAGCGTCGCGCATCGCATGCGGCTCGGTGCCGCGCTGCTCGATGCGGGAAACGCCGCTGAAGCGCTCGAGCACTACCGAGCGGCGGCTACGGGGCCGTTCTCATCCGATCCGGGCTTGCTACAGGGATTGGCGCGAGCGCAGTTTGCCAACGGCGATGCCACAGGTACGCAGGAGACGCTGGAAAGGCTCTTCGCCGTTCATCCCATCGCCCGTCAGCAATCCGAACCTGCCTTGCTGTACGCACGAGCTTTGGCGGCGCTCGGCGCATCGGGCACGCGCGCCGCATTCGAGGTGGCGCTCGCCAGCGCGAGCGATGCGGCGCCCCGTTGCTTGTACGCCGATTGGCTGGCGACGCAGGCCGACGACGCCGATCGTCGGCGAGCGCGCGAACTCTACGCCGATATCGTGCACGATGCGAGGCATTGGACGCGCTACGCCCGTGACCACAACAGCGAGTGGTTGCAACGCGCCCAATCGGCTTTGAGCCGATAGCCGAGGGGTGTGCGTCGTTCGAGGATACAGTACGGGCGAGCCGGATCGTGACGGCCTTGCTCGGGCGTTTGCCCGCCGCATCGTGTCGAGTGAAGCGTAAGCGGGTCACGTCTTCATCGTTCTCGCGCAAACTGAGGAACGCGCACTGCGCGAGTTCGGATGGATGATCGAGCTTCGATAAACGACGCGCAAACGGGGGGCTTGCACACAGCAAGCGGTCGTTGGGGGCGAGGTAATGCCATGTCTTCCAGTTCGAGCATTAAGTGACCTTTAACGAAGGGTTCACTCCGTATTAAACAAGATGGGGCGTTTTTTTTCTATAGTGCAGGCTACGGATTCCGAACGGAGTGGCTCATGGTTCAGCACGAACACGGTACGCAGTTGCCTCAGACGATGAACCCTCCCGGGCTGGCGACGCCCGGTGGCCATTACAGTCACGTTGCGATCGCAAACGGCCTGGTTTTCGTGTCCGGTCAACTTCCAATCGACGCGAGTGGCGCCAAGCTCACCGGCCAACCCTTCGAGGCGCAGGCCGAGCAGGCGTTGGCCAACCTGGCGTCCGCATTGATCGGTGCTGGCAGCGGGACCGAGAAGCTGGTTCAGGTCCGTGTCTATATCGTCGACATCGCGCATTGGGCGAGCTTCAATGAAATCTATGCACGCTGGGCCGGCGACGCGAGACCCGCCCGTGCCGTCGTGCCGGTTCCGGCGCTTCATTTCGGTCTGACGATCGAGATCGAGGCGGTGGCGTTGGCGTAGCAATGCGCTATCCCGCACTCAAGGACGCACTGCAGTGACTTCTCCTGTTCATCACCTGATGCAAGCGCAAAGGCTGGATCGGTTCTTTGTCGATGGCGAATGCTACCGGATGCCGACCTGCCGAGGGCCATTGCGCCAGGCGTCGCCGCTGCATTCCGGAACATGGGCCAGTCATGCAGCGCACCGACCCGCATGATCGTGCCGCGCGACGTTCTCGAGGCGGTGAATGAGTTGGCTGTGGCCGCAACGGAAAAGATGATCGTTGGCGATCCGCTCGACGAGGCGACGACGCATGGCCCACTGGCCAATCGCATGCAGTTCGACAGAGTTCGGCAGATGATCGAAGCGGGCATCGAGGAAGGCGCAAAGGTCATCGCGGGTGGCCCCGGCCGACCCGCGGGATTCAGCAGGGGATTCTATGCACGCCCGACTATCTTCTCCGATGTCCGCACCGATATGAACATCGCCCAGCAGGAGATTTTTGGCCCAGTGCTTGCGATCCTTCCTTACGACACGGTCGAAGAAGCCGTCACCATTGCGAACGACACCGTCTATGGACTGGGTGCGCATGTTCAAGGCACGGACAAGGCACTCATGCGTGCGGTAGCCGCGCGCATCCGTTCGGGACAGGTGCATCTCAACTATCCGGCATGGGATCCGCAGGCGCCGTTCGGCGGATACAAGCAATCCGGGAACGGCCGTGAATATGGGATCGAAGGGATGGAGGAGTACACAGAGGTCAAGTCGGTACTTGGCTACTACGATTGAATGCGTCGCTACCTGCCCCCGGGATTACTGGCTGAGCACCCATTGGATAAGCGTATGCGCGTCCTCTGGCGACAGTGGGCCGCCGCGATCCGCGGGCAGCGGCATCGACGTGTCGCCCCAGTGCGCTTTTCCACCGAGACGTAGTTTGTGCTCGAGCATTTCGGCGGCTTGCGGCTTGTCCCGATAGCGGTCGGCGATTTGATGGAAGGACGGCGCAAGAAACGGCGCGTCGATAGTGTGGCAGAACATGCAATGCTGCTGATCGATCAGCTCGGTGGGTTCATGCTGCTGCGCGAATGCCGGCGAGCCGAACACCGCAGCCAGCAGCCAGGCCGTACCGATTGCATATTGCTTTTGCCGCACATTCATTGCTTTTTTCCGAAAGAGACGCGCTCAGCGTGAAATGTGGGACACGGCCACAGCCAGATCGACGCCCATCGAGTGCGGTTCTCGCATACGGATACGGCACCGGCCGCACCGTGGGTCAGTGGGACATCAGCACGGGAACCGTCATCGTTTCGAGCATCGTGCGCGTGACGCCGCCCAGCACCTGCTCCCGTGCGCGCGCATGCGCATAGGCACCCATCACGAGCAGGTCGGCATGCACGTCGCTCAACTGATTCAGGAGCGTCGCTCCGGTGCTGACGCCGGACGCGCGCGGTATCGACGCAAACCCCGCACGTACGCCGTGCCGCTCGAGATAACCGGAGACGTCGAACCCGGCCGGCTCGTCTCGATCCGGGTGCTTCACCACTGTCGAGACCGTTACGAAGCGCGCGCGTTTGAGGATCGGCAGCGCGTCGGCGAGCGCGCGAGCGGCTTCACGGCTGCCGTCCCACGCCACGACGACGTTCTCGCCGAACGAAGTGACGCGGCCCGCGTACGGCACCACGATTACGGGACGCCCGGCGGTCATGACGAGATCTTCGATGAAATTGCGAGCGACATACGATGCCTGGTCGTCGGGGTCTTCCTGACCCACGATCAGGAGATCGGCATGGCGGGCGTACAAGGTGGCGGCGTCAACTGCGGGACCCGCGGGCGCCTGCCACTCGAACCGGCATCCGGCGCGCTTGGCTGCGGCGGTGAACTGTTCCTGCGCGCGCAGCCTGCGCTCCGCGCCTTGCGCTTCCAGAGTGGCCAAATTGAGGCTGTCATCGCGCTTGAGCAGCGGGCGGAATATCTCCTGGCAGACCACATAAAGGCCGACCAGGTGAGCGTTGTATTTGAGCGCGAGATCTAGCGCGAGGTCCACACGCGCTTCGCTATGGCGGCTGTCGTCGACGTGGACGAGCAAAGTCTGATAAGTCATGACGGTTCCTTTTCGGTTTGGGAGGGCGCTGCAGCCGCCGCCGGGGCGGCGCCTTCGACGCTGCCGGGAATCAACAGCACCGGACAGAAAGCCATGCGCAAGAAGCGCTCGGCGACGCTGCCGAGCATGAGCCGCCGGACGCCGCGCCGGCCATGCGTACCCATGACGACGAGGTCGCAGTGGTTGGCACGCGCTTGTTCCAGAATGCACTCCGCGATGTCGCCGCCGGGTACGGCGGCTTCGACCACAGACGGCGCGCCCTTGACGTTTTGCCGCTGCATGGCGGCGAGTGTCTCCGCCTTCAATCGCTCGCCTTCTTCGAACAAAGTGTCGCGCACGATCGCCGGATTGAATCCGGGCGCCTGATAGGCCGCGATCGGAACCTCGACGACGTACAGCGGAATCAGTTCTGCGCCGTTCTCGCGGGCTGTCTCGAGCGCGAAATCGAACGCGCGCTGTGCGGTGCCGCTGCCGTCGATCGGCGCGAGGATGCGTTGGTACATGATCGGACCTCTTCGTTTGCAACGGAACGGAAGTGCCTTTGCGTAATCTAGAGTCTAGGAGCGGCGTTTTATTGCGGATTGACACAGATCAATCGAGCGTGGGCTCCGGATGCGCAGTCCGCGGATGCTGGAACGCATCGCGTGGAGTGCATCGGTTCTAGCCGCTGGCGGCGGTTCATGTTTGATTGACGGAAGTCAAGTGCGTGCGAAAGCGGCTGCGTACAGTGATCTCGTCACGCGAATTTTTTTGCGCCACCTAACGGCGCTCGCCGATACGCCACGCCGGTATCCAGCGCATTTCCCTTTCGAGGAGAACAGCATGTCCGCTAAACGGGTTGCCTTCGTCACCGGAGGTATGGGAGGCCTCGGCGCGGCGATCAGCCGGCGTCTTCACGCCATGGGGATGACGGTCGCGATGTCGCATTCCGAACATAACGATCACGTATCGACATGGCTCATGCACGAGCGCGACGCGGGGCGCAAGTTCCACGCCTACGAGATGGACGTCGCCGAATTCGATTCGTGCGAGCAATGCGCGAAACGTGTGCTCGCCGATCACGGCGCAGTCGACGTGCTGATCAACAATGCGGGCATCGTGCGGGACAGCACGTTCGCGAAGATGACGAAGGCCGACTGGAATGCGGTGATGCGCACGGACCTCGACGCTCTGTTCAACGTGACGAAGCCGTTCATCGGCGGGATGGTGGAGCGCGGCTTCGGGCGTGTCGTGAACATCGGGTCGGTGAACGGCTCACGTGGTGCTTTTGGACAGACGAATTATTCGGCCGCGAAGGCGGGCGTGCACGGTTTCACGAAAGCGCTGGCCCTCGAAGTCGCCAAGCGCGGCGTGACGGTGAACACGGTATCGCCCGGCTACCTCGATACGGCGATGATTGCGTCGGTGCCCGAGGAGGTCATGCAAACACGCATCTTGCCGCAGATTCCCATTGGCCGGCTCGGACGCCCTGATGAAGTCGCCGCGCTCGTGGCATTCCTTTGTTCGGACGATGCCGCGTTCGTAACGGGCGCGGAAATCGCGATCAACGGCGGCATGCATATGCGGTAAGCGTAGGAATCGCAAGTGCCTTTACGACAGTGAAGCGCAGATGGCTGCGAGTTGACGCAAGTCAATCGCCCTACGACGACACTGGCTAGAGTAGTTCGTGCATGGTCTCGTGCAACCGACGAGGCGAGAAGCTGCCGGAGTGCGGGACGCAGGCGCTGTCACGGGTGCGCACGCACCTGTATTGTGAGTTTCCATAAAGGAGTGTGCTATGAGCAGCCCGACCCGTTATGACCCGTTTTCGCTCGAGCCGGTGGCCGACCTGTTCCAGGGGTTCTTCCGGCCGATGCGAAGCCTGACGCTCGAAGGCGGCGTGCCGCTTTCGGACATCAAGGTCGACGTTTCGGAAAGCGATGCCGCTTACACCGTAAAAGCCGAGATGCCTGGCGTCAACAAGGAAGACATCGACGTAAAAATCGATGGCAATGTGGTATCGATCAGCGCCAAGGCCGAGCGCAGCAAGGAACTGAAGGAAGGCGAGCAGGTGATTCGCCGCGAACGCTATTCGGGTGCGATGAGCCGCTCGTTCTCGCTCGCGAGCGACATCGACGAGGGCGCGTCGTCCGCGACGTATCAGGATGGTGTGCTGTCGATGACGCTGCCGAAGAAGAAAAACACCGAACAAAAGCGTCTGCAGATCAGCTGAGCGTCAGGCAGCACGATTTCGAACGTGGCCTGAAGGAGGGCGCGATGAAGACAGACAAGCAACTGAAGCATGAAGTCGAAGAGGAGCTGGAATTCTCGCCTCTGATTAATTCGGCGCTGATCGGCGTCGAGGTGACGGACGGTATCGTCACGCTGTCGGGCCACCCCTCGAGTTACGCGGAAAAGCTCGCCGCCGAGAAGGCGGCCCAAAGAGTCGCGGGCGTGAAGGCCGTGGTGGTCGAAATGCATGTTCGACTGCCGCACGACGACGTGCATACCGACGAAGACATCGCCAATGCGGTGCGCTCATTGCTGCGCTGGACCGTCGGGGTTCCGCATGACGCCATCAAGGTGCAGGTCGAAAATGGCTGGGTGACGTTGCGCGGCGAACTCGCCAATGCGCACCTGAGCTATCTCGCCGGGCGCACGATCGGTCAGATGCGCAGCGTGACCGGCGTGACGAACCTGATCGACGTTGCCGGCCCCAAAGCGGCCGAAAATGTCGCGGAGAAGATCGGCAAGGCGATGCAGCGGCATGCCGAGCGCGAAGCCAAGCATATTCAGATCAAGGTTCGCGACGGCACGGTGACGCTGACCGGCACGGTGGGTTCGTACGCCGAGCGCTCGGCCGCACGTGGCGCCGCATGGTCCGCGCCGGGTGTGCACGCGGTGATCGACAATCTCGTCGTCGGGTAAGGCGGCCGGCTGTATGAACTCCCCGTGCTTCATGGCGGGGAGGACGGAAGCGCCGTTTTCGCCGGTGTATGCGGACAACCCTCGTCAGCGCGTGATCGACTGCCAGATCTCCTGGGCATCCTCGGCGAACGAGAACAGTGCCGTATCGCTGGCGGCGATCGTGCCTTCTTCGACGAGGAAATCGAAGTCGATCGCTCGCCGCCAGTATTGCTCACCGACGAGCACCACGGGCAGCGGCGCGATTTTCCCCGTCTGCAGGAGCGTGAGAACCTCGAACAGTTCGTCGCATGTGCCGTAGCCGCCGGGGAAAAACACGGCGGCCTTGGCGCGCTCGAGCAGGTGGAGCTTCCGGATGGCGAAGTAATGCAGCTTGAAGCAAAGGTCGGGACTGATGTAGGGGTTCGGGAGCTGCTCGCGCGGCAGCGAGATGTTCAAGCCGATGCTTGGTGCGCCGGATTCGAACGCGCCGCGATTGGCGGCCTCCATGATGCCTGGGCCGCCGCCAGTGACGATCGCGAGTTGCGGCGGTGCGCCTGAGGTACGCGCGCGTCCGACCAGCCGACCGAATTCGCGAGCGATCGAATAGTACGCGCTCTTCGCGAGCAGCCGCTCGGCGATGGCGGCTGCTCTTCGGCATTGTGGATTCAAGGGCGCGTCGGCGAGCGCTTGTCTCGCCGCGTCGAGGCGCTGCTGCGCTGCCGCGGGCTCGATGAGGCGGGTGCTCCCGTACACGACGATCGTGTGTTCGATGCCGTGGCGCCGCAGGATTTCCTCCGTCTTCCAGAAGTCCAGTTGCAGGCGCACGCCGCACATCTCGGGGCGCAACAGGAAGGCCCGGTCTGCGTCGGCCTGCCGGTAGCTGGGGCTCTCGATCAGTTGCCGCACGCGCTCGGCGGCTTCCTGCTGTACCTCGTCGCCGGATACGTCTTGGTCTCCGGCGGCCGGGGCCGAAGCAATCGTGTCGGTTTGCGCAGAACACGGCAATGCCGCGTGCGGCTCGGCGACTATGCCAGTGTGTCCCTTCATTGCGCACCTCCCGATCCTTTCGCCAAGCGCTGGCCGTCGAGCACCGATACCGCCTCTTGCGCAATCACCTGCTCTTCGTCCGTCGCGATCACGAGCACGTCCACCTTGCTCGTGGTATCGCTGATAACGCGCGCGTTGCGTGCGTTCGAGGGGGCATCGATCCGAACCCCAAGCCATGCCAGGCGTTCGCAGACTGCCGCTCGAATGGCAGGTTGGTGCTCTCCGATGCCGGCTGTAAAAACAACAGCGTCGAGCCCGCCCATGGAGGTCGCCAGCCTTGCGACCTCGCCGGCAATACGAAAGGCAAAGAGGTCCAGCGCTTCGCGCGCTTGCGGCAACGCGCTCGCCAGCAATTCACGGCTGTCGGCGCTGATGCCCGAGACACCAAGCAAGCCGGATTCGTGATAGAGCAATGCTTCAACTTCGGCGAGGCTGAACTGACGCTGGCCGAGCAGGTGCAGCACGACACCGGCATCCAGCGCGCCGCAACGCGTTGCCATTGGAACGCCGTCGAGCGTCGAAAACCCCATGCTCGTGTCGCGGCTCACACCGCCCTCGAGTGCACAGAGGCTCGCTCCGCTCCCGAGGTGGGCTGCGACGATCTTGCCACGCGCAAGCGCAGGGAAAAGGCTGGCGAGTTGCGAGGCGATGAACCGATATGACAGGCCATGAAAGCCATATCGCTTGATGCCTTCGTCGAACAGGCGCCGCGCGATCGCAAAGCGTCGCACGAGATCGGGTTGCCCCTGATGAAATGCGGTATCGAACGATGCTGTTTGGTGCACGTGTGGCCGTAGAGTGCGGATGGCACGAATGAGCCGAACGCTTTGCGGTTGGTGCAGCGGCGCGAGCGGGACGAGTTCTTCGATGGCCGCCAGCGCGCGATCGTCGATCGCAATGGGACCTTTGAATCGGTCGCCTCCATGTACGACCCGATGCCCGACCAGCGCGAAATCGTTCAACGAAAAATGGTCTTTGAACCAATCGAGCGTTTCGTCGATGACAGCATGCAGATCGTCCGTGCGCGGTGCGCGTAACGGCACCCGCACAGCTTCGCCACCATTCGAGATGTTCAGCGATAACGGTGCGCTCCGAAAATCGATGCTGCCGCTGCCAATGCGTATCGGCGAGGTGCCCGTTACGCGAAACAGCCCGCATTTGATCGTCGATGAGCCGGGGTTGAACGTGAGGAGAAGCGGTTCGCTCATGATGGAATGGCATCGTGGTGCGTGCGTTCGGCAACGAGCTTGGCGAGCGCGGCCGACGCCAGGCGCACGCGCAGCGAATCGGCGCGGCTCGTGAGGATGACCGGTAAGCGTGCGCCCAACACGAGACCCGCGCCGTCCGCGCCGGCAAACAGCATGAGTTGCTTGACGAGCATATTGCCGGCTTCGAGATCGGGCATGAGCAGGATGTCGGCTCGGCCCGCGACCGGCGAAACGATGCCTTTCGTCAGCGCGGCCGCGGGGCTGACCGCATTGTCGAATGCAAGCGGGCCATCGACCAGGCCGCCCGTGATTTGACCGCGTGTGGCCATGACCGTGAGCGCGGCCGCATCGAGCGTGGATTGCATCTTGGGATTCACGGTTTCCACCGCGGCCACAACCGCCACGCGCGGCTCGTCGATGCCCATCAGCCGTAGGAAGTCGATCGCGTTCTGGCAGATGTCGCGTTTTTGCATGAGGTCGGGCGCGATGTTGACGGCCGCGTCCGTGATGACGAGCGGTTTTTCATAAGCTGGAACATCCATGACATAGACGTGGCTGACGCGCCGCTCGGTTCGCAGGCCGGAGCCCGGTGCGACCACGGCCGAGAGCAGCTCGTCGGTGTGCAGGCTGCCCTTCATCAACGCCGCCACCGCTCCGGACGAGCCGAGCTCGACGGCTCGGGCGGCCGCGGCGTGGCTGTGCGCGACCGCTTCGATCGTGATGTGTGCGAGGCTGCACTGGGCAGCATCCGCCGCCGCCCGGATCTTCGCTTCCGGGCCGATCAGCACGGGGTCGAGCAGGTTTTCGTCGCGCGCCTCGACGGCCGCCCGAATAGCTTCGGGAGAGCAGGGGTGTACGATCGCGGTTCGCAGGGGCGGCCGGCTCTGAGCGCTGCGAATGAATGCTTCGTAGCGACCGTGACCTGTGAGCCGGCTGCCCGAAAGATCGTCGTTCACGTGGTCCCTTCTATCTTTGGAAAACGTAGGTGCCAGGGGCGTCGGCCGTGGCATGGTCTTCCACCCCCAGCGACCCGCACGCTGGGGGTGGGAGGCGTTTCGCGCTAGAGCGCATACCGAGCCATTCGCTCCATTCGGGCCACCATGAGCCCTCATGTCGGTCCGCGAGTGCCATCCATTCGTCCGGACCGACGCTGAGACCCGTGGCGGCGGTAGTTTCGATACGGTAGTGGCGGTGTGGATGGTTCGGCTCGCTGACGATGCCCGCGTTGTGGCCACCGCTCGTCAGCACGAACGTGATGTCGGCATCGCAGAGATGGTGGATTTTGTAGACGGACCGCCATGGCGCGATATGGTCACGTTCCGTGCCCACGACGAACATCGGCGTGCGGATGTTGCGCAGGGAAACGGGCCGATCGTCAACCTCGTATCTTGCACATGCAAGGTCGTTGCCGAGAAAGAGCTTGCGCAGATACTCCGAGTGCATGCGATAGGGCATGCGCGTGCGGTCCGCGTTCCACGCGTTCAAGTCGCTCATCGGCGCGCGTTCGCCGAGAAGGTAATCGTGGACGACACGCGACCAGACAAGATCGTTCGATTTCAGCAGCTGAAACGACCCCGCCATTTGCTCGCCGCCGAGATAGCCACGTTCCCACATAGCGCTCTCGAGAAAATAGATCTGGCTGTCGTCAATGAACAGCTGCAGTTCCCCGGGTTCGCTGAAGTCCGTTTGCGCGGCAAACAACGTGATCGAGGCCAGCGTCTCGTCGCGCCGGCGGGCCATCTCGGCAGCCGCGATCGCGAGAAGCGTGCCACCCAGGCAGTAGCCGGCCGCGTGGATCTTGCGCCCGGGCATGATTTGCAATATGGCATCGAGCGCAGCCATGATGCCAAGGTTACGGTAGTCGTCGAATCCAAGATCGCGATCGTCCTTGTCGACGTTGCGCCACGATATGCAGAAGACGGTGTACCCCTGGTCGACGAGATATCGCACCAGCGAGTTGTGCGGCGACAGATCGAGAATGTAGTACTTCATGATCCACGCGGGCACGAGCAGTATCGGCTCGGCACGAACTTCGGCGGTCGACGCACGGTATTGGATCAACTCGATCAGGTGGTTGCGAAAAACGACGCGCCCGGGCGTGACGGCGACATCGACGCCGGGTTTGAACCGCTGCGTTCCCTCGGGCGGTTGCCCGGCGGCGACGCGCGACGCGTCTTCGAGCGCGTTCAACGTACCTTGAACGAGATTGACGCCGAAGGTTTCGGCCGTGCGTTGGACGACCTCGGGATTCGTCGGCGGGAAGTTGCCCGGCGAAAAAACGTCGAGCCATTGCCGCGCGGCGAACGACACTACGTCTTGATGGTGGCGCGTCACGCCGGGCATCTCGTGCGTCGCTGCACACCACCATTGTTCGGTCAGTCGGAACGAATACTGCCAGGCGCGGAATGGGGGGATCTGCCAGACGGGGGCGCGAAACCGATCGTCGCTCGGCAGATCCGGCTCGCGTGGCGCGATACCGTATGCGCAGTCCAGTAGTTGGGCCGCCTGGCTCGCGGCGAGTGCAGCGAGTTCCATCCGCTTGCCGGGTGCCGCCAGCAAGTGAATGAACCAATCGGAGAAAGCGAGTGCGAGCGCTGCCGGCGATGGGCCGCCGGTGGCTTGCGCGATCCATGCTTCCTTCGCATGGTCGAGCGCGCGAAATGGGCTGTCGCTTAGAAGGCCGGGCGTGAGCGCGGCATCGTCGATCGGGTTTTTCTCCTTGCTGCGCGTATCCATCGAGCATCCTTCAGTTCGGCGTGAAATCCACTCTACACACGTGGGTGCCGGCAGGTATGACCTACGTCAACGCGCGCGACGCTTGGGGCTCGGGCATTCGTGTGAACGTACGCGATGGTTCGTTACTCACTTCGCGCACGATTGACGCATATCAACGAGGCGCACAGGCAACCGGCGAAGATGAAGGCTCTGGCGCCGGCACCGGGCCGTCGCACGAGCAATGCGTGCACAGTGGGGCAGTTCGATCATGCGAGCAAACTTTCGAATCGTATTGGCGACGCTGGCGGTATTCGTCGCGATTTGCGGCATCTTTGCCGCAATTCACGGACTGTTTTTTGATCGGGACAGTGCGGTCCGTTATGGTGCGGCGGCAGTCGTCATCGGCGTCGCGGCGTTCGTGCTCCTGCTCAACCCGCTCATGGGTCTCGACGAGGACTCGCACCCGGATCCTTGGAAATGAACGAAGTCTTCCGGAAGGCGTTGACCGTGGCCGGCGGTGCGAGTGTCGCGAATATCAGGTCAAGCGGCTTCGTCATCGGCAAAGACGCCGAATTCGGGTTCGCTCGTTTCGCAGTCGACGCACTGCACGTGCCAATCGCCCAGCATGCGTTTCGTCGAACCCCGATTGCACCACGAGGCGCGACCGACTTCGCCCTCGAACGGTCCGCCATCGGTTCCGAGCCCCAACCCTTCGAGCTTGCATAGCTGCTGCGTGCCGGACGGGTCCAATATCAATGTCCTGCCTGCTTCCGTGCGCACGGTTCCCCACGCGGGTAGCGCGAGGCCGGCGTGCGCTTCGCGCGACCATTTGAGCGAAGCGTCGTCCAGCCAGAGAATGGCGTACGCGCTAGGGTTGGTATTGAATGTATCGAGGTGTAGGGTGATTCTCATTGAAGTCTCCTGTCGACGGCTTCCTATCAGTGCGACATCAGCACCGGCAACGTCATCGATTTGAGAATCGACCGCGTCGCGCCACCGAGCACCCACTCGCGCCAGCGCGAATGGCCGTAGCAACCCATCACGAGCAGGTCTGCATCGAGGTCGGCGGCTCGGGAGAGGATCGCTTCGCCGGTCGGCACGTCTTTCATACCCTCGACGTCCTGCGTGGCGACGTTGGCGCCATAACGCGAGACGATCGCCGCGATATCGGACCCGGGAATGCGGCTCGATGGGGGCTCGCCCTTCAGCGCGTCGATGGTGAGCACGGTCACTTGCTTCGCGCGGCCCAGAAACGGCAACGCATCGTGTAGCGCGCGGGTGGCCTCGCGACTGCCGTCCCACGCAACAAGTACGCGCGAGCCGGTGCTTTTGAATTGGCGGGCATACGGCACGACCAACACGGGGCGTCCCGACGAGAGCACCAGATTTTCGACGAATTGGTCGGCGACGAACGACTCGGGGTCGCTGGGATCGTATTGACCGACGATGGCCAGATCGGCGAGACGAGCCGCCTGCGGCACGTACCGATTGGCGTATTCCGTCGAAGATTGCCATTCTCCCGCGACCCCGAGACGCAACATTTCGGCCCGGAACAGGCGTTCGAGAGCGCCTTTGCGCTCCTCGCGCCGATGGTCGAGCTCCCTGTAAAGGTCGGCGTTGCCTGCCATCACGTAGAAAGATCCGGGTTCCGGCCTGAAGACAGTGAAAAACCCCGTGAGATGAGCTTCGAACTGCTTGGAAAGCGATAGCGCGAGTTCCAGCCGGTTGTGCACAGCCTGGCTCGGATCGAGGTGCACGAGGATGCTTTTGTAACTCATTGCCATTGCTCCCAAGAATGGAATTCCGATACTGGATGGGTGCTTAACTGTTTCCAGTCTAGGAGCGCGGCGAGTTCTACTGATTGACGCAAATCAACCCGGGGTGTTTCGCCAAGGCTTAAGGTGTTTTGTATGCAGAACGAACCTTTGGCTCCTTGGAGGTAATCCAGTAATGAAAGCTCTCGTGTATCACGGTCCCGGCGCATGCTCGCTCGACGATCGCCCGACACCGGCTCTCGTCGATGCGACCGACGCGATCCTTCGGGTCACCCGCACAACCATTTGCGGAACCGATTTGCACATTCTCAAAGGGGACGTGCCGACATGCGAACCCGGCCGCATTCTCGGCCATGAAGGCGTCGGCATCGTTCAAGAGGTCGGCTCTGCCGTGACGGCGTTCAAGCCGGGCGACCATGTGCTGATTTCATGCATTTCGTCGTGCGGCAAATGCGAGTACTGCAGGCGCGGCATGTACTCGCACTGCACGACGGGAGGCTGGATCCTGGGCAACCGGATCGATGGCACTCAGGCCGAGTACGTGCGCATTCCACACGCCGATACCAGTCTCTATCACATCGCGGCGGGTGCCGACGAAGACGCGCTCGTGATGTTGTCGGACATTCTGCCGACAGGGTTCGAATGCGGCGTGCTCAACGGCAAAGTCGAGCCCGGTAGCACAGTGGCGATCGTAGGCGCAGGTCCGATCGGGCTCGCCGCGCTGTTGACCGCTCAGTTCTACTCGCCCGCACGAATCATGATGATCGACCGCGATGCGAATCGCCTCGAGATTTCTCGGCGGTTCGGCGCGACCGATTGTATCGACATCAGCGCGCTCGATCCCGCTGCGGCAGTGATGAAGCTGACCGAGGGAGTGGGCGCTGACTGTGTGATCGAGGCCGTCGGTGTGCCCGCGAGCTTCGAGCTGTGCGAAGCGATTGTCGCTCCGGGCGGAATCATTGCAAATATCGGCGTGCACGGCGTGAAAGCCGATCTGCATCTGGAGAAGCTATGGGATCGCAATATCGCGATCACGACACGCCTCGTCGATACGGTGAGTACGCCGATGCTGTTGAAGACCGTGCGGTCGGGCAAGCTCGATCCAAAGCAGCTCATCACGCATCGCTTCAAGCTCGGCGAGATCGACAAAGCTTACGAGACGTTTGGACATGCCGCCGACACGCATGCGCTGAAGGTGCTCATCGAAACATGATTGCCGGCGCACAAACGGGCCGCGCTCGGCGTCGTGACCGCACCGCGCGGCGCTAACCCAACGGAGGACAGATGCCGCGGATCGTGACTCTCACGCTGAATCCCGCGCTCGATGTTTCGACCGCCGTCGAGCAGGTGATCGATACGCGCAAGCTCCGATGCGACACGGCGCTCAGGCATCCTGGCGGCGGGGGTATCAACGTCGCGCGCGTTATCGAGCGGCTGGGCGGCGATTGCGTGGCTGTCTATCTTGCGGGCGGCCCGTTCGGCGAGGAACTGCGGCGCCTCGTCGAGGCGGAAAACGTGTGCGGGCAGTGCATCGAGATCGTCGGCGAGACACGTGAGAGCTTTTCCGTCTACGAGAAGTCGACCGGGCGCCAGTTTCGCTTCGTCCTTCCTGGACCGACTCTCGCCGAGGCGGAGTGGCGAGGCTGCATCGCGCGGCTGGACGCGTTCGACCCGCCGCCGAGCTATCTCGTCTTGAGCGGCAGCTTGCCTCCGGGAGTTCCCGATGACATCTATGCAAGGCTGGCTCGATCGGCGCGATCGAAGGGGACCCGGGTCGTGCTCGACACCTCCGGACCTGCTTTGCGATCGGCGCTCGATGCGGGCGTTTTCCTCGTCAAACCCAGTCTTGGCGAGCTTCGTGAACTTACCGGCCGGCCGCTCGCCGACGAGTCCGAATGGAAAGAGGCGGCGCTCGCGCTCGTGCATGCGGGACAGGCCCACACGGTCGTATTGACGCTGGGCGGGCTGGGCGCCTTGCTCGTCAGCGAGCGCGCCGTGCTGCGCGCGCCGGCTCTGAGCGTGCCTGTCGCCAGCGCGATCGGTGCTGGCGACAGCTTTCTGGGCGCACTCGTTTGGGCACTCGATCGCGACGCACCGCTCGAGGACGCGTTTCGCTATGGATTGGCGGCGGCGTGCGCCTCGCTACTGAACGCGGGCACCGAACTTTGCAAAAAAGAAGATATCGAGCGCTTATACCGCGACATCGTCATCGGGTGAGCCGCAAGGCCCTCCGGCGAAAGTGTCGATTGCCGCTGCCAGGCAGCGATGGGAGATGAATCGTGTACAGAAAGATACTGGTTGCCGTCGACGGCAGTGGGTCATCGAAACGCGCGCTGGACGAAGCGTTGCGGCTGGCCAAGCTGGCGCATGCCGAGGTGCGCGTCGTGCATATCGTCGACAAGTCGCCGCTCTTCATGTACGCCGGATACTACGATCCGGTCGCGCTGATGGAGGCATTGCGCGCCAACGGCGGCGCGGTGCTCGACGCCGCACGAGATGCGATGGCGGCGCAGCGTGTGGCGGGCGATGTCGAAGCCGTCGAAACCGAAAGTCTCGCGGACGACGTCGCGCACTGCTTGCTCAGATATGCCGAAAACCACGGTGCCGATCTCGTGGCGATGGGCACGCACGGGCGCCGGGGTGTGCAGCGTCTCGTGCTCGGCAGTGTGGCCGAGCGCTTTTTGCGCGTTTCCCACTGCCCTGTGCTCTTAACTCGGGACACCGCGTAATCGAACGCTCGCTGGCGAGAAGACACAACCGGCCGATTCCCGGCCCGTTCGAATCTGCATTCGTCGATACGCCAGCGGCCGGGGGACTTGCTGCAACACCAGGCCATGAGCGCTACAGCGAGGGCGCGGCGCAGGTCGAAGCGGTCCGGAGCTAGGCGCGCGACATGGAACACGTCGCAAGGAACCCGGGTGTGGGCACGCGCTCGAATAGCGCGCGCCAGTATCCCCGCGTGTGGACTGCCGCGCAGATTGCCTGGGGCTCGCGAGGGCCGGAACCGATATGCATTGGAAACCTGTCCGCCGAAAGGCTCAGAAGCGGCAATGATCGGTGCGTTCGTCGCAGGTCCCGATCGCGACGTCCTGCGCGGGTTGGCTGCACGGCGCCGCCGGCAGTTCGACCGATTCGAGGTAGGTCGGCACCTCGCAGCGCCAATGCAGCGTTTCCTCGATCCGGCGTCTCAGCGCATCGGCTGCTGCCGGCTCGCCGTGCGTGATGAAGGTGCGCTCGGGCGGGGTCGACAGCGAGCCGAGCCACGCGAGCGTCTCGCGATAGTCGGCATGTGCCGACAGCGACGAGATCGATTCGATCGCCGCCCGCACCGGCACGTATTCACCGTGAATCTTGAGCGTGGGCGCGTGCGCCTCGAGGGCCGCCCCGCGCGTGCCCGCCGCCTGATAACCGACGAGCACGATGGTGTTGCGCGAATCGGGCGCAAACGCCTTCAGGTGATGCAGCACGCGGCCACCGGTGGCCATGCCGCTGCCCGCAATGACGACCATCGGTCCATGCCGGGCCGTCAGCTGCTTTGACTGATCGACGGTGCGTACCATCGTCGCGGCCTTGCGGATCGAGTCTGCCTGCGAGATCGTGAGCCGATGTTCGCGAAGGTGGTGCCGGTAGAGTTCGGTCACATCGATGGCCATCGGGCTGTCGAGATAGACGGGAACGTTCGCCATCCGTCCCGTTTCCTTCAGCAACGCGATGTACCGCAGAATCGACTGCGTGCGGCCCACGGCAAAGGACGGAATGACGACGACGCCGCCATGCTTGAACGTCCGCGCGAAGATCGTCTCGAGTTCGGCCGCTGGATCGCTATCGGGATGGAGGCGGTCGCCGTAGGTCGATTCGACGACAAGGTAGTCGGCATGCGCGAGCGGCATCGGAGGGCGCAGGATCGGATCGACGGGCCGGCCGATATCGCCGGAAAACGCGATCAACTTTCCACCCATATGTACGAGCAGACTTGCGGCGCCGAGGATATGTCCGACCGGAAGCAGGCAAAAGGACACGCCGTTTTGCAACCTGACGGACTGGTCGAAATCGCACGGCACGAGTTGCTTGAGCACGCGCTCGGCATCGTCCATCGTATAAAGCGCAAGCGCAGGGTGGTGCTTCGAGAAGCCATGGCGATTCGCAAAGTCGGCCTCTTCTTGCTGGAGCTTGGCGCTGTCTCTGAGCAGCACGCCGCACAGGTCCACTGTGCCCGACGTGCCATACACGGGGCCCCGGTAGCCCATGCGTGCAAGCACGGGCAAGTACCCGGAGTGGTCTAGATGAGCATGGGTCAGGATCACGGCATCCAGCGTATCGACGGGCACCGGCAGCGGGGCCCAATTGCGCAGCCGCAGGTTCTTGGTGCCCTGAAACAGTCCGCAATCGATCAACAGGCGCAGTCCTGCGCCTTCAAGGAGGTATTTCGAGCCGGTGACCGTCTCGGTGGCGCCCAGGAAAGTCAGTTTCATGCGTGGCTCCGTGCAATCCCGTGATTCTCGATGCCCTCGAGCATGACTTCATGATGCGGATTCTCCGAAGCTTTCTCCTGATCCACATCAACGAAACCGGGGCGTGCCGCGCGAAACTGTATTCGTGCGAATGCGCGTAACGCTCGCACGCGGATATGCGCGGATATGGCACGAACGATCACCATGTCGCCGGGCTGCAGGGAGCCGTCCAGAACTTCGGTGTGCGTATCGTCGTCGAGTCCCGTGCTGATCGCGACCGAAACCGGATGTCCGTCGTGCAGTACCAGGCCTGCGCGCCGCGCGGGCTCGCGCTAGCGCTTTCTTCCGATCGCCCGCAGCATAGACTCGCCGCGGTACGTGACGCGTGCGCGGACATCTGTGTTCTCGCGGTTTTCGAGCGTGATCAGTTCGTGCTCGGACAGCATTTCCAACTCGGCTCGATCGATTTGTTTCAGCGCGTGCCCGTCCTTGACCAGCAATAGCGCAGCGACCTCGTGAAGGCTCAGCATCATTCGTCTCCTTCCTGTCTGCCGCGATCGAGCAGCATCAGAATCGTGACGGGAATCTTCATTCTTCAGCGCGGAGTTCGCGGCGAGGAATGGTTTGCATGGGATTGGCGTTGCAGGCGATGGCGACGCGACGCTTTTATCCTACGCGCGCGCCCAGCAAACCGGATTGATGCAAATCAAGCCGGCACCGCGAGACAGTCGCTACATTGATCGCGTGCCGATATCCGAATTCTGGACGTCCGGTCGAGGCATAACTTGAGGTCGATCAAAAAAAAGAAGCAAGTGGCAGGTGGCACGCTCGTTCCCATTAATGGAGCCCTAAATGAACATCGACCAGGCGGCGCGCATCGGCACCTTTCGGATGCTGTGGGAGCGTCTGAAGGAGCACCCGCTGTCGCGGATCGGGCCTGGACTTATCACCGGGGTGGCTGACGACGACCCCAGCGGCATCGCCACCTATTCCCAGGCGGGTGCTCAATTCGGCTTCAACATGCTCTGGACGATGCCATTGGCGTTCCCGTTGATGGCTGCCGTTCAGTCGATGTGCGCGAATCTCGGCCGGGTGACTGGCAAAGGACTTGCCGCCAACATCAAGTCTGCCTTTCCGCCCATTGTGCTTCGAGGCGTCGTGCTGCTACTTCTCGTCGCCAATACCCTGAACATTGCCGCCGACGTCGCTGCCATGGGGGAGGTCGCGGAACTGGTCAGCGGCGTGGACCGCCACCTGATGACGGCATGCTTCGTGTTCGGTACGCTTTTACTGCAGATGTTCGTCCCCTATCATCGCTACGTCTTCTTCCTGAAGTGGCTGACCGTCTCGCTGCTAGCCTATGCAGCGGTACTGTTCACCGTCGATGTTCCATGGAGCCAGATTGCGGTTCGTACACTGTGGCCCAGATTCACACTGGACACGAACGCCGCAGCCGTGATCGTCGGTGTTTTCGGTACGACCATCAGCCCATATCTCTTCTTTTGGCAGGCATCCGAAGAGGTCGAGGACATGGCGGCACACCACGGCAGCGAGGCGCTCCTGCAAGACACGCGTGCCGCCGTCGCGGAACTTCGACGAATCAGGTGGGATACGTGGAGCGGCATGCTTTACTCCAACGTCACCGCCTATTTCATCATCCTGGCGACCGCGGTCACGCTGCATGCAGCCGGCGTCACCGACATCTCGACTGCAGCGCAGGCAGCGAGCGCGTTACGCCCGCTGGCCGGCGAGTTCGCTTATCTCCTGTTTGCCCTCGGCATTCTCGGGGTCGGCCTGATCGGCGTGCCCGTGTTGGCCGGATCGGGAGCCTATGCGCTTTCCGAGGCGATGGGCTGGAAGGAGGGGCTTGAACGCAAGGTGAACGATGCGCGCGGCTTCTACGCCATCATTGCCGTTAGCGTGCTTGCGGCGCTGGGCATCCAGTACTCGCCGATCAGCCCGATGAAGGCGCTCTTCTGGAGTGCTGTCGTCAACGGTGTGGTCGCCGTGCCGTTGATGGTGGTCATCATCATGCTGGTTTCGAAGAAGTCGGTGATGGGCGCTTTCACCGCAAGTCGTCCACTGATCGTTCTTGGCTGGATCGCGACGGCAGTGATGGGCGCCGCGGCCGTGGCAATGCTGCTGCCCCGGTAGGGCACTGCATCACTCGGGTAAGACAGTTATCACGTCGGCCTTGACCTCCATCAAACGACGAAACATCTCCGACCCACAGAATTCCAGTAGACGAGACCTCACACCCATCGCAAGGGGCGAACCATGAACACGTCGACTTCACGCAGCCCGACGCCAACGCTACCCGGCAAAGTTCTCATCGCGGTCGATTCGTCCGCGGCATCGCGGCACGCCGTCGCTTATGCACGAAATATCGTCGCGCAGGGCGGCACGGTGCGTCTCGTGAGCGTCGCCGAAAACCCTCGCACGCTCGTTCCAACGGGTTCGTTCGTCGGCGAAGCTCTAGGTTCAGCGCGCGCTGAATTGTTGCGCGACGCCGCTGACGCGCTGGCCGTAGCGAGCGAGGCCTTCGCCCAGTGCAACATCCGCGTCGAAACGGATGCGATCGATCTCTCGACGCACGGCGGCGATGTCGTCCACGCGCTCATCGAAGCGGCCGACACGTGGCAGGCCGAACTGCTCGTGGTTGGGACCCGGCAACACCACGGTTTGCTGCGTTGGATCGAGGGCACCATCTCCGAGCCCTTGGCAAAACTTTCCCGCTGCCCGATTCTGATCGTGCCCGCAGCCTATACGGTCAAGGCCGATCGCCCGCCGGAGCGCATTTTATTCGCGGTGGATGGCAGCCGTCAGGCAATGGCGGCGCTGCATTACGGCGTCCAGTTCGCGACGCTCGACACCCATGTCCGGGCCATCTATGTGGTCGATCGCGCGGTGCGCTTGGGCGACTTCGTACCCATCGATGCGCTCGAGGCTGGCTTCGTTGACGAAGGTACGCATGCACTCGCACAAGCAGAGCCAATTCTTGCTGGCGCATCGGGACGATCAAGCACGAGACTTGTCAGGACAGCCCGCACCGACGACGACGTCGCCCACGCAATCGTTCGGGAGGCTGGCCATTGGCAGGCCGACCTGATCGTAATGGGCACGCATGGGCGACGCGGCGTGGCTCGCTGGATGCTGGGCACTGTCGCAGGGCGCGTAGCGCACCTTTCCCAGACGCCACTTCTGCTCGTGCATGCGCTAGAGGCGTGATCCGTCGGCGTAGGCGCGCAGCGCCTCCAGCGCCATGGCCACCGCGGCCCGATTTTCGTTCTCCGGATGCCAGTAGATCGATACCGAGCCGAAGCCCTGCAATTCCATTGGCAGTATCTGAAGCGCGTTCAGTTGCTGGAAGCGGAGTGCGGGCCGATGCGAGGCGACGCCCAGCAAATCCGTGTTGTTCAACAGTGTGAGGTTCAGAACCGACGAATTGGATTCGACGCAATGAGCCGGCAGCGTGCGCCCGGCGGCCGCGAGCGCCGTCTCCAGCGCATTGCGCACCGGTGTGCCTTGCGGCCAGACGACCCACGAGTAGGCGAGAACGTCGTCCCACTCGAGCATGGCCTTTTGGGTCAGCGGATGATTCGGACGGGCGACGAAGTCGATCAGTTCGGTATAAAGCGTCTCGCTTTGCAACTGCGCGTCCTCGTACTGCTCCCCCGAGCGGCCGACGACGATATCGAGTTCGCCACGCGCGAGCTGCGGCATCAGCTGATTCATCGTGCTTTCGACGAGACGCACCTGCGCCCGCGGCATGCGCGCGAGCAGCCGCGACACGGCGAGCGGCACCGTGTCCGCCGCCGCTACGCCTGACGTGCCGATGCTCACGAGGCCACTGCCGCCTTCGCGCAGCGCCTGCATGTCGTCGCGAGCGGTGTCGAGATGGGCTCCGATGCGCCGGGCGTGCTCGATCAGCGCCTCGCCGGGCCCTGTGGGCCGCAAACCTCGCGCATGCCGTTCGAAAAGCGGCAGGCCGACGTCTTTCTCCAGCTCTTTCAGCCATTTCGACAGCGCCGGCTGCGTCGTATTGAGCGCCGTGGCCGATTGGCTCAGATTGCCCGTTTCCGCCAGGCTCAGCAGCAATTGCAGATGTCGCAGACGCAGACGGTATGTCCAGTCCATCGCGCAGCCCTCCGGTCACGATGTCGCCAGGTTCCGGAGGTATATCCGAAAACACATGGATTAGATGATTTAACCATTTTACTAAGCATAGGTCTATCGCATATAAAGAGTGCACGAGGTCGATCGAACCATCTATTCAATGCGGCGCCGGCACAGCGCGTGCGCCCCGAGACATCGAAACGAGACGCAAATGACCAACAATCGTCCGGACGCATCGCGCGCCGCTTACTACGAGCAGATCGCCCGCCAGCACATGGCGCCGCTATGGGAATCGCTGCACAGCCTCGTTCCGAAAGCGCCGCAGCCGAAGGCACAGCCCGCGATCTGGAAGTACGCACAGGTACGCGATCTCGTGATGGAGGCGGGCAGCGTGATCAGCGCCGAGGAAGCCGTTCGCCGCGTGCTGGTGCTCGAGAACCCCGGGCTGTCCGGCAAGTCGAGCATGACGCCGAACCTCTATGCGGGGCTTCAGCTGATTCTGCCCGGCGAGATCGCCCCCAGCCACCGTCATACGCAGTCGGCGCTGCGCTTCATCGTCGAGGGCAAGGGCGCGTGGACGGCCGTCGACGGCGAGCGGACGACGATGCATCCGGGCGATTTCATCATCACGCCGTCGTGGGCGTGGCACGACCACGGCAATCCGTCGGCAGAAGAAGGCGGCGAGCCCGTGGTCTGGCTCGACGGCCTCGATATTCCGCTCGTCGCGCAGATGGACGCGGGTTTCGCCGAAAACTACCCTGAGGCGACTCAACCCATCTCGCGTCCCGAAGGCGACAGCTTCGCGAGATTCGGTCACAACATGGTGCCGATGCGGCATCGCGCGTCCGATCCGACTTCGCCGATTTTCAGCTACCCGTACGAACGCAGCCGGGAAGCGCTCGATGCGCTGTATCGCAACGGCGAGCTCGACGACTGGGACGGCGTGAAGCTGCGCTACGTCAACCCGGCGACGGGGGGCTGGCCGATGCCAACGATTGCCACCTTCATGCAGTACCTGCCGGCGGGCTTTACGGGCCGCGCCTATCGCAGCACCGACGCCACCGTGTATTGCGTCGTCGAAGGCAAGGGCAGCGTGAAGATCGGCAGCGACGAATTCACGTTCGAGCCGCATGACGTTTTCGTCGCCCCGTCGTGGGAACCCGTGCAACTTTCGGCGTCGGCGGAAAGCGTGCTGTTCAGCTATTCGGACCGTCCGGTGCTCGCCGCGCTGAATCTGCTGCGCGAAGAGCGCAGCTAGGCGGGCGCATCCTGATCTTTGCGCGCCCGGTCACAGGGCGCGCCCTCCATCCTTTCACTTGTCGAGTCGACCCCATCATGGCTTTCGTTTTCACTCCCGAAGCGCCCGTCGCTGTTTCCGTCGCTGGAAGCGACGCTCAATTCGCCGTGCGCCGCGTATATTGCGTGGGCCGCAACTACGCGGCGCATGCGCGCGAAATGGGCTTCGATCCCGATCGCGAGCCGCCGTTTTTCTTCTGCAAGCCGACCGATGCCGTCGTCCCCGTCGCCTATGGCGAAACGCTTGAACTGACGTATCCGTCGCAGACGCAGAACTATCACTACGAAGCGGAACTCGTGGCCGTGATCGGCAAGAGTGGCGCGGACATCGAAGTCGAGCAGGCGCTCGATCATGTGTGGGGCTACGCCGTCGGCGTCGATATGACCCGTCGCGACCTGCAGATGAAGATGCGCGAAATGGGGCGCCCGTGGGAAATCGGCAAGGCGTTCGACCGTTCCGCGCCGATGGGCCCGATTCATCCCGCAAGCGCCGTCGGCCACATCCAAAACGCGGGACTGTGGTTGGCCGTCAACGGCGAGACGAGGCAGAAGAGCGATGTGTCGCATCTGATCTGGTCGGTCGCGGAGACGGTCGCCTACCTGTCGAAGTTCTTCCGCCTCGAACCGGGCGACGTCATTTTCACGGGCACGCCGGAGGGCGTCGGCGCGGTGAAGGCGGGCGATCTGATGAAGGTGGGCATCGAGCATCTGGGTGAATTGACCGTTCGCATCGTGTGACGCAGCGCTATCAACGGAAGACACGGCCGTGCAACTCCATAGTTTCTTCAACAGCTCGACCTCGTACCGCGTGCGCATTGCGCTGGCACTCAAGGGCCTCGCGTACGACACGCTGCCCGTCAATATTCGGATCGGCGAACATCGCGCGACCGACTATGTGGCGAACGTGAATCCGTCGGCGTCGGTGCCCGTGCTGATCGACGGCGAATTCAGCCTGGGCCAGTCGCTTGCGATCCTCGACTATCTCGACCGGAAATATCCCGAGCCTCGCCTCGTTCCGCTGGAACCGGAACGGCGGGCGCGCGTGCTCGAACTGGCGACCGCGATTTCGTGCGACATCCATCCGCTCAACAACCTGCGCGTCTTGCGTTATCTGGAAGTGGAGCTGAAAGTTACGCCGCAACAGAAAACGCAGTGGTATCGACACTGGGTTGCGGAGGGCATGGCCGCCGTCGAGCGTCTGCTCGAACGCAGCAACGAAGGCCCGTGGTGCTTCGGCGCGCAGCCGACGCTGGCGGATGTGTGCCTCGTACCGCAGATGGCCAACGCGTTGCGCATGGACTGCAGCCTGGGGGCGTACAAGCGCAGCCTGGCCGTCTATGAGCACGCATCGCAACACGCTGCATTCGTTGCCGCCCAGCCACAGCGTCAGCCCGATTACGTGGCTTGACATCAAGTTGTGGACTCGAGAATGGCGCACGCGCCGTCCTCGAGCCCACTAACGAACCTTGACTTGGCTATATTGCACTGGCGCACTTGCGGGGCGCGCCACTTCATTCGCAGCGCCATCAGGCAATCACCGCCTCAGGCCTTCCGACGCCCCTTTGCGGGACGTTCACGATTCACTCGCAACCGGAACTGAAACGTATCGCCCTTGAAATACAGGTATTCGAAGTCGACGGGGCGATCGTTGCTGTCGTGCGTCAGCCGTTCGACGCGAAGCACAGGCGCATCGCGTTTGATTTCGAGCGCGCGTGCAACAGGGGGGCGCGCGGGTATAGCGTTGATGCTCAGGTCTGCGCTGCCCAGGGCAATGCCGCAATCGTTCTCGAGCATGAGAAAAATGTCGCGCGTGGCGAGGTCGGCACGCATCAGCTTCTTGCCGAGAGATTCGGGCAGGAACGTAATTTCGTAGGATGTCGGCTCGCGATTGAGCAGGCGCACACGATGAATCTCCGCCACCTTCTCACCCTCCTGAAGCATGAGCTTCGCGGCGACCTCGGCGTTGGCTGGAACGAAAGTGAAAGAGACCACGCGATTGACGATTTCGTGTCCTTCGCTCGACATGGCCTCGGCGAAGCCTTGCAGGGACGTGATGTTCTGCGCCGCTTTCGGCTGCGACACGAATGAGCCCTTGCCGTGCACCTTGAAGATCAGCCCTTCCTTTTGAAGGTCGCCGAGCGCCTGCCGGATCGTGATGCGGCTCACCTCGAACATCGCCTGCAGTTCACTCTCCGATGGCATGCGGCTATGCGGAGGGTACCTTCCGTCGAGGATACCGCTACGCAGCGTATCTTTGATTTGCTGATAGAGCGGAACCGGCGAGTCGGGTTCGAAGGCGATCTGGCTTGTCTGCATGGTCGATGAGCGGGAGCACGGGGGATTCCACGATGCAGCTTTGGCGATGGAAGATTATACCGCTGCATATCTGCGTTGACGACCCAAAAACCCATCATGTCATGTCATGTCATGGGATGGCGTGTCATTTCAAGACCTCGTTTTTTGACGGCATTCGGTTTCGAGCATACGGCGTCACGCACCGACTTATGGCGAGAATGACTGATGCGTGTGCCAGGTCGCACCTGCATGAAGCGCACCGCCGAAAAAAAAGCCCGAGCGAACCGCGTTTCCACGATTGGCATCGTCCTTGCTTGGGACTACATGTCATGTCTTGTCATGACGAGTAGATGAGTGAAGCACTAACGGAGAGAAAATTGGACGCTTTGCCCGCCCTGATCGTCACCGCGACGGCCGCTTATGTTTCGACCAACGTCGATGGATATGCACTGCTGCTCGGATTTTTCAGTAACGAGCGTTATCGCGCGATGGAGATCGTCGCGGGGCAATTCCTCAGCATGGCGACCCAGTTGGCGATATCGATTGCGGTCATGCGCTCGGGATGGGTGGCGCATTCGCCGTTGGTCGGTCTAGTCGGCGCCGTGCCGCTGCTGGCGGGGCTGAAGCGAATCGCACAATTGTGCCGGCGAGATGGGCCGCGAAACGAAAATGCGGTGTGCCGGGAGAGTCCGGGCCACGGAACGTTCGGGCGCGTAGCGACGGTGGCCGCTGTGACGACTTCCGGTGCGATCGACAACGTGATGGTTTATTCGAGCGTCATGATGGATCGCGCACCGTCCCAGGCGACGTTCATTGCGGTGGCGTTTGGATTGCTTACGGCATTGCTCTGTCTTTGCGCATTCTGGACCGCAGGCTCCCGCTCGTCGATCCCGGCGTTGCAGTTCGCGGCGAGGCGCGTTGCGCCATTCATGGCGGTGGCTATCGGCGCGTCTTTGTTTATTCGCTTCCGTACGTTTCCGTGGATCTGTTCGCTTGCCTGATGCCGCGCAAGCTTGCACCAAGCCGGAACCGTTTCTGCACCGACAAGCCTGCTCGCGCGCAATCGTGAGGCGCGACAGGGGCTGAAAGAAGGCCAAGTCGGCGGTTGTTGCCCCCGGTAAACGTTGGCATAGGGCTTGCATAGATTCGCCAACTTGTAATGACGAGTTATGTCCACGGAGATCGTGTCGAAAGGCAGACGGTCGATGTCGACGGTTGATGTTTCTGGCTGGATCCCACGCGGGCGGAGCAGGGACCCGATTCATGTCACTCACTCTTAGGGTTACACCATGCGAATCAGAGCTTTGGTAGGCCGGGCGTTGAGCAGTGCCTCGCTCGTCGCAATCGGCGCCATGCCGGCGTTCGGAGGCGCCGCGCACGCGGAAACGATCGACATCGGCATCGGCACGCAAGACACCACGACGAACACAGTCACGGGCGGCATCGTCATCAAGCAGCTCCATCTGCTCGACAAATATTTGCCGCATACGGGAAAGTACAAGGATGTCGCCTACAACGTGACGTGGCAAAACGCGACTTCCGGACCGCCCATCACCAACGCCATGATCGCGCGCAAGTTGCAGATCGGCATGATGGGCGACTATCCGCTGCTCGTGAACGGGGCGACGGGGCACGCAACGAACAACGATACCGAACTCGTCGCGGTAATCGCCTATAACGCGCACGGCGGCGGCAACGGCATCGTCGTACCGAAAGATTCGCCTTACTACGATTTGAGCGATCTGAAAGGCAAGCGCGTGTCGGTGCCGTTCGGCTCCGCCGCCCACGGCATGCTGCTCGCCGCGTTGCAGAGCCGGCATCTGCCGAGCGACTACTTCGCGCTCGTGAACCAGTCGCCGGAAGTCGGCAGTACGAGCATCCAGGAAAAACGAATCGACGCGCATGCGGACTTCGTGCCGTTCGCCGAGTTGCTGCCCTATCGCGGCTTCGCGCGCAAGATCTTCGACGGTGCCGAGACGGGACAGCCGACGTTTCATGGCGTGGTGGTCCGCAAGGACTTCGGCCAGAAATATCCCGAGATCGTGACGGCTTACATCAGGGCTTTGATGGAAGCCGACGATTGGGTCCGCCGCGATCCGGAGCAGGCCGCGGAAAAGATTCAATCGTGGACCAAGGTGGACAAGGAGGTAGCGTACATCTTCCTGGGACCAGGCGGCATCGATACGCTCGACCCAACCATCAAGCCACGCTGGGTCGCCGCGTTGAAGGCGGACTATGCGGTGCTCAAGAAGCTCGACATGGTGAAAGACCTCGACATCGACAAATGGGTGAACGACGCCTTCGTGCGCGAGGCTTTCAAGGAGTCCGGGCGCAATTACGACGCGCAGCTCGCAGACTTCTCCAACTATCAGGTGCAGGGCAACGACACGGTGTGCAATGCGCCGATCGGCGATCCGTCGCAGGCGGGGCAGATCTGGGCCGAAGGCGGCAAGGTCGCCTCGTTCAGCTCCGCTGCATGCACGCTCGAAGGTGTGAACGCGTATCGCGCGCAAGGCAAGAAGGTCGACGCGGTCTATCTGATGGACAAGACGCTCGGCGTAAAGGTCTTTGCGGATGCCGCGTTTTATACGCTCGGCGCTGCGAATGGAAAAAGACCGGACATCGGATCGTTCATGCTCAAGCGCGATGCCGAGGCGAGCGCGAAGAGCTCGGGCGAGACGGTCGTGAACTTTGCGCAGGCGTTGAGCGCGGTCGGCAAGGGAGGGAAGTGACATGGAAGGCTCCCTCGATCTCGAGATCAAGAACGGCGCATCGTCGTTGCCTGGAGAGAAACCGCCGGCCGCTGCGTCAAGTAACGGCGTCCGTAAGCAAGCCTCGGCGCCGAACGGTGCGCAAGCGGTCGCCGTGAGGCTCGCATTCGCGATTGCTTCGCTCGGCGCGCCATTCCTGGTCTGGTATCTCGGCACGCGCTATCGGGTCCAGTTCTATGTCCGCTTTCAGGACGTGCCGACTCCGCTCGACGTGTTTCATGCGGCAGTGCATGTCGCCGGGTCAAGCACGTTTTCGACGAACATCGGCAACAGCTTGCGACGCATCTTCCTGGGATTTTTCGTCGCACTGCTCTCGGGCGTAGGACTGGGCTTGGTGATCGGACGATATCGCATCGTGAAGCAGTTGCTCATGCCGGCGATCGAAGTGCTGCGGCCCATCCCGGCGATCGCCTGGGTGCCGTTGTCGATCATGTTATGGCCGACAACGGAGTCGTCGATCGTGTTCATCACGTTCATCGGCGCGTTCTATCCGATCCTGCTCAACACGGTCGATGGCGTCGAGTCGCTCGATGGCGTGCTGCTGCGCGCCGGCCGCTGTCTCGGCGCGAGCGAAGCCCAACTGTTCTGGCATGTGATCTTGCCAGGCGTCCTGCCCAATATCTTCACAGGGCTGGCGGTAGGTATGGGGGTGGCTTGGGTGTCGCTCATCGCGGCCGAAATGATCGCGGGGCAGTACGGCGTCGGCTACTACACGTGGGAAGCCTATTCGCTCGTCAACTATCCGGCGATCGTCCTCGGCATGATCACGATCGGCGCCCTGGGTCTCGTCTGCAGCGGCGCGATCCGTCTCGTCGGGCAGTTCTCGATGCCATGGCTCGCATACGTCAACGGAGCGCGCAAATGAGCAACGCAAACAAAGGCCGCATCGAGTGCCGCAACGTCGGCGTCGTGTTCGGCTCGGGCAAGGCCGAGACCGAAGCAGTCAAGGACGTATCGCTGACCGTCGAACCGCATGAGTTCGTTTCGCTGATCGGGCCATCGGGCTGCGGCAAGTCCTCCTTGCTGAGCATTGCGGCGGGCTTTACGAAACCGACGCAAGGAACGGTCACGCTTGACGGCGTACTCATCAAAAAGCCCGGCGCGGAACGCGGCGTGGTGTTTCAGCAGTATTCGCTATTCCCTTGGCTGCGCGTGCGAGAGAACGTCGAGTTCGGCCTGAAGATGGCAGGCGTCTCGCGTGCCAAACGCGAAAGCACCGCTCGCACGCTGCTCGGCCTTGCGGGGCTGCTGACTTTCGAAAACCACTATCCGGATCAATTGTCGGGGGGCATGAAGCAGCGCATCGGCATCGTGCGCGCGCTTGCGGCCAACCCGCAGGTGTTGCTCATGGACGAACCGTTCGGCGCGCTCGACACGCAAACGCGGACCGTCATGCAGGAGATCCTGACGAACATGTGGCAGCGCTTCCGGCTGTCGGTGCTGTTCATCACACATGACATCGAGGAAGCCGTCTTCCTGTCGGACCGCATCTACGTGATGACGGCGCGGCCTGGCCGCATCAAGACCGAAATACGCGTGCCGCTGCCGCGTCCGCGTTCGGCAGCGATGCTGGATACGCCCGAATTCATCGAGTTGGTGCATCGCCTCAAAGGCCTGATTCGCGAGGAATCGCTCGCCGCGATGGGATCCGAACTGGGATCGGGCGGCGTGGAGGGTTTCAGCATGGAGATGGGCCCGAACGGCGTCGAAGAGATGCTCTGATCCTGTCGAGCCAGCATTTGGCGCAGTAAGACACAACGCGAAAAGCGTCCCTAACCGAGGGCGGGGGATAACGTTCTCGATCCGATGGAGTTTTGCAATGAGCAAGAAACCGAACATCCTGTTCTTCCACGTCGACAATCTGGGTATGGGAGAACTCGGCTGCTACGGCGGCGGCAAACTGCGCGGCGCGGATACCAAGCGTATCGATGCCTTCTGCAAGGAGGGCACCAAGCTCACCCACTACGTGGTCGAGCCGCAATGCACGCCGACGCGTTCAGCGTTGATGACGGGACGCTACCCGATCCGCTCCGGCAATCACACGATCGCGCTGGGCGGCAACGGCGGCGGCCTCGTGACCTGGGAGGTCACCATCGCCGAACTGCTGGCGCAAGGCGGATACAAGTCCTCGTGCCTCGGAAAATGGCACATCGGCGCGGAAGACGGGCGTTTTCCGACCGATCACGGTTTCGACGAATGGTACGGCCCATTGCGTACCTATGACGAGTGCATGTGGTTGGAGGATCCCCACTACGTGCCCGAGCGGGATGGCTACTCGCACATGCACGAGGGCTTCAAGGGCCAGGGCGCGAGGCCGCTGCTCGACGAGCAGCTCACGATGGAAACCAAGAAGACCTGCGACCTCGAGTACCAGAAGCGCGGACTCGACTTCATGCAGCGTTGCGTCAAAAACGACGAGCCGTTCTTTCTTTACTTCAATCACTCGCTGATGCACTTTCCGATGTCGCCGCGCGACGAGTTCGTCGGCAAGAGCACCAACGGTGAATGGGGCGATTGCCTGTTGATGCTAGATCACGATTTCGGCGTGCTGCTCGACGAACTCGACCGTCTCGGCGTGGCGGACGACACGATCGTCATCTTGTGCGGCGACAACGGCGCGGAGGACCATCTGGCAGGACGCGGCACCGGCGGATTCTTCGACGGCTCGTACTTCAGCTCGGCGGAGGGCGGCATCCGCACGCCGCTGCTGGCGCGGTGGCCGGGTCGTATTCCGGCGGGCGTGGAAAGCAACGAGATGGTCCACGTCACCGATCTCTTCACGACGCTGCTCAAGTTCGCGGGAAGCGACACGCCGAAGGACCGGCTCATCGATGGTAAGGACCAGACCGCGTTTTTCCTCGGTGAACAGGAGAGCTCGAACCGCGAGTCGTGCATGGTATGGCTCAAGGACGAGCTGCATGCGGTGAAGTGGAAAGACTTCAAGATCAACTTCAAGCGCCAGCAGCATTTTCACGACCCCGAGCTGCCGCTCGGCTTCGCGCGCATCACGCATCTGCAGGAAGATCCCAAGGAACGGGAGGCGGTCAATCAGCGCTACGTGCGGTGGTGGGTGATGCAGCACGCGCATCGCGTCGTGCGAGAGTTCGAGGACAGCGTGAAGCAGGAGGCGCTGATTCCGCCGGGCTCCGAGCTCGACTTCGTGCCGAAGTCGGTCTTCAACGCATAACGCCATGGGCGCGCCGATCATGGACGTCAAACTCGAGAAGCCCGCATGCTGCTGCTCCGCAAAAGCGGCGGCGCCTTCCACGAACGCTGCCCGCACCGAAGGCATGGTGTGGATCAGAGGCAGCGACTTCACGATGGGCTCCGATGTTTTTTATCGCGAGGAACGTCCGGCGCGGCGCGCCACTGCTCCCGATTTTTGGATCGACGCGCACCCGGTGACGAATGCGCAGTTCGCTGCTTTCGTCGAGGCGACCGGCTACGTCACGCTCGCGGAGCGGCAGCCCGATCCGGCGCTGTATCCCGACGCCGATCCGGCGCTTCTGTGCCCCGGCTCGCTGGTGTTCACGCAGCCGCAGTCGCGGGTGAGCCTGCACGACTTTCGGCAATGGTGGGCTTATGTGCCGGGCGCGTGCTGGCGCCGCCCCCAAGGGCCGGACACCGATCTGGGCGGTCTCGCCGACCATCCGGTCGTGCATGTGTCGCTCGCGGATGCGAGCGCCTACGCGGCATGGGCAGGGAAGTCTCTGCCGAACGAGATCGAGTGGGAATATGCGGCCCGCGGCGGTCTCGATGGTGCGGTGTATCCCTGGGGCGATGAATTCACGCCCGAGGGTCGGCAGATGGCGAATACGTGGCAAGGCGAATTTCCGTGGAGCAACGCTGTGCTCGACGGTTTTGAACGCACTTCGCCGGTGAAGTCGTTCCCGCCGAATGGTTATGGGCTTTACGACGTTGCGGGCAACGTGTGGGAGTGGACCGTGACCCGTTACGGCCAGCCGCCTGGCGTCGCGGATGTGAAGTCGTGCTGCATCCCGTCGACGGGCTCTCACGCTCCGGACGTGCGCAACGTGGTGAAGGGTGGATCGCATTTATGCGCGCCGGCCTATTGCCTGCGCTACCGGCCTGCGGCACGTCAGGGCCAGACGCTCGATACGTCGACCAGCCATATCGGCTTTCGATGCATCGTACGGACGTGATCCGTTCGCGGCGCTCCACATGCGATGACGTGTGCCGCGTCTTATGTCTCAAACAACCGAGTACCGATATGACACATCCTGTGAGCAGGATCGATTCGCCGCGCGCCGTGTCGCGCGTTGCATTGCCCGCATCGCGCGCCGAACTGCAGCGCGAAATCCTCGCGGGCGTGGTGACGAGCCTCGCGCTGATCCCCGAGGTCATCTCCTTCTCGTTTATTTCGGGGGTCGAGCCCTATTCCGCGCTCTTTGCCTCAGTGGTGCTGCTTCTCGTTACGTCGCTCTTCGGCGGGCGGCCCGCGATGGTCACCGCGGCGGCGGGTTCGGTGGCGCTCGTCGTCGGCCCGATGGTTCGCGCGCATGGCACGGGCTACATTTTGCCGGCGGTGCTGCTCGGCGGGATGGTTCAGGTGGCCTTCGGCTTGATGGGCTTCTCGCGCATCGTGCGCTTCATTCCGCGCTCGGTGATGCTCGGCTTCGTCAACGCGCTGGGCATTCTGATTTTTTGCGCACAGTTGCCGCACGTGATCGACAAGCCATTCGAGGTATATGTGGTCTTTGCGATCACGCTCGCTATCGTGCTGGTCGGCCCGCGATTCCTGCGATCCGTGCCTTCTCCGCTTATCGCGATCGTGGTCGCGACCGGCATTGCCGTCGGGCTGCAATGGAGCGTGCCGACGGTCAGCGGTGCTCATCCCGGTCGAGCGGATTTGCCGGGGCTCACGCCATGGACGGTGCCGTTCGACTTGAGTACGCTGAAGATCGTATGGCAGACCGCGACCAGCATCGCGTTCGTGGGGTTGCTGGAAACCTTGCTTACGGCCAAACTCGTCGACGAAATGACGCAGACGCGCTCCAACAAGGCGCGCGAATCTTGGGCGCTCGGGCTCGGCAATCTTTGCGCGGGCGCGTTCGGCGGGATCGCCGGTTGCGCGATGATCGGCCAGACGGTGGTCAACGTCGGTATCGGGGGCGCCCGCACACGCGTCTCCACGCTCGCCGCCGCATTCACACTACTTTTGCTCATGACCGGGCTAAGTCCGGTGATGGCGCGTATCCCGACGGCCGCGCTTGCCGCGGTGATGATGGTTGTCGCGGTGAAGACCGTCGATTGGCACAGCTTGCACCCCGCTACGTTAAAGCGGATGCCGCTGATGGAAACGTCGGTGATGGCGGTCTCCGTGGCGTTGACGGTGTATACCGGCAATCTTGCTCTTGGGGTGATGGGCGGCGTGCTGCTGGCGATGGTGTTGTTCGCGCGCCGCGTTGCGCATGTGATCAGTACCACGCGCGCCATGTCGGACGACGGACAAAGCGTGCGTTACGAGGTGCACGGTCCGCTATTCTTCGGCAGCAGCAACGACCTGGTGGACCGCTTCGAGTACGCGGCCGATCCGCGCCTGGTGGTCATCGATTTCTCGAAGTCGCAGATCTGGGACGCATCGACGGTGGCCGCGCTCGATTCCATCCAGATGAAGTATCGGCAGCACGACGCCGCCGTGGTGTTCACCGGTCTCGACGAACGAAGTCGCGCGTTCCACGCACGACTCAGCGGTAATCTCAATGTCGGCTGAGGGGCGCCTGCGCGTCGATGACCCTCCTATCTGAATGTTTTGCCCGAGACGATAGCCGACGGCGCGCCGCGCTCACCGCTCACTTCAGATCGCGCGCCACGCGAAAGCCGTTTGCCGTGTAGCGGACGCTGCCGTCGTACTTGAAGCGCGTCGACGACAGCATATAGCCCGCGCCATCGAGCCAGGAGCCGCCGCGAATCACGCGCGATTGGCAAAACGGGTCTTCCCATGAGCGCCCGTCGGACGGCGCGTTCTTGTAGGAGCTGTGCCAGCAATCGCTGACCCATTCCCATACGCCGCCGTTCATGTCGTAAAAGCCGAGCGGATTGGGAGCAAACGAGCCGACGTCAGCCGGCGAATCGGCGCGCCACGGCGGGCCGCAGTCCTTGCAGTTGGCGTGACCCTTGCTCATCGCATCGCCCCACCAGTAGCGCGTCGTCGTGCCGCCGCGAGCGGCATATTCCCATTCCGCCTCGGTCGGTAGCCGATATGGCTTGCCGGTCGTTTTCGTGAGCCACTTCAGATATTGCTGCGCGTCGTCCCAACTCACGTCATGCACCGGCGCGTTCGGACCTTGCCCCGCCTCGCTCGCAGGGCGCAGGCATGCGCTCGCTGCGACACACATGTTCCATTGCGCGACCGTGACCGGGTATTTGGCAAGCGCGAAGCGATGAGCGATGGTCACCCGATGGGCCGGCTTTTCCGACGGGTCGTCCGAGTTGTTGCCCATCGTGAATGTGCCGGGGTCGACCTCGATCAAAGCCGGGCAGGTGGCGCAGTCCCTTATTTCGTGGTTTGCCGCGGATGGCGGCGACTGCGGCGGCATTGCGGCCGTAGGCGGTGCGCCCACGGGCGGGGATACGGGGCGTGAGGATGGCTGCCTGGGCGATGCTGGCGGTGACGTAGCCGATGGCGGCGGCGAGGGCGGCTGCGCTGCGCCCTGCCGTGCCGCCGGCGACTGCCCAGGAGTGGGAGCGGAAGCCGCGGCACGCAGGCGGGCGATGCGCGCCTGTGCGAGCGGAGCGAAACGGCCGTTCGGATAGGCCTTCAGGTACGCCTCATAGTCGCCCGCATAAGTGCTGTCCTTGATCGAATCCCAGAACGTGATTTCGTACTGCTCCGCGCTGTCCTTTGGCAGCACCCCTGCGTTGGACCATCCGGGCCCCGCAGCCAAAGTCGACGCGATCAGGCTCAGGAACACGAGTCGTCGCCACATGGTCAGTCTCCTCATTGTTCCGCCCAAGCATCCATCGCGATAGACCCGTAGTTTGCGCGCAGGGAAGAGCCGATAGTCTGTGCGCCAACGCGCAGTAGGGGACCTCGCTCATAAGCGAGGATAGGTGCTCGCCGGCATGGGCGCGAATCGCCCGGCGCAATGAATCGACGAACGAGGGGGCACACCATGCAACGAAGGACGATGCTCATCGCGTGGGCGGCGGCGGTGCTCGCACCGCGGATGTCGTTCGCTGGCCCGACGGCCTCGCCGCCTGGTGCCGAGGTTTACATCATCTGGCCTTACGACGGCGCTGTCATCAAGGGCGGCTTCTGGGTGCGCATGGGCCTGCGCAACATGGGGTTGTGTCCGAAGGGTATCGATCGGCCCAATGTCGGTCATCATCATCTGCTGATCGATACGGATCTGCCGCCAATGGATCAGCCGATTCCGTCCGACCGAAACCATCTGCATTTCGGCGCGGGCGAGACGGAGGCGCGCATCGAGCTTCCTCCCGGAAGACATACGCTGCAATTGCTCATGGGTGACTACAACCACGTGCCGCACAACCCCCCCGTTCAATCGAAAAAGATCACGATCACTGTGACGTAGCCCGACCCGGAGACAGACACCATGAACAAGAGATTTTCCTTCGCCGCAGGTGTCGCCCCATTGGTCGCCCAAGCGATGGCTGCCGCGCTGCTCGTCTCGGCGCCGCTCGCATGGGCCGGCAGCACCCCGGCCGACCCGCGTGCCACCGTCTATATCGGCTGGCCTAACGACGGCCAGGTGTTGCCGGCGGGCAAGCCGTTTCGCGTCTGGTTCGGGCTGCGCTACATGGGCGTCGCGCCGGCCGGGGTGAAGTTTCCCAATACGGGCCACCACCATTTGTTGATCGATACGGACCTGCCGTCCATGGACGAGAAAATACCTTCGGACAGGAATCATCTGCACTTTGGGGCAGGCCAGACCGAGACCATGCTCGATCTTCCACCCGGAAAGCACACGCTGCAGTTGCTGATGGGCGACTTCGATCACACCCCGCACAATCCCCCCATCCATTCGAAGAAGATCACGATCATCGTCAAATGATGTGAGTGTCGGCTCGCGGCCGACACATTCTCCCCGATCTGTTGTCTGTGCACCGTCACACGCCGTTCGAAGTATCGCGAGCGGCGACACCGGCCTGCGTTTCCCTCGTCACTCAGCGTCAATACCGGCAAGCCTTCGCGCACTGCCGGCAGGGTCGCGTCGCGCGCCTGGCACAGCCTGTGCAGTAAGAGACCCGAGCCCGCAACACTTGCAGCTCACTATCCTCGAAGTCCCTTTGCTTAATCTTTTGGAGAACTGTCATGAAAACGCTGATGATCGAAGACCTGAGCGTCGCCAAAGAACTCGACGGCCGTGCGATGTCCGCAGTGCGCGGCGGCAACCTGGGCTATTACTGGCCGCTGTCGTACTCGCCCGTGCATGTCACCGATACGACCAACTTCAGTGCGCAGCAGGTCATCGGTCAAACGAACGATATCGTGAACAACACGGGCAACAACGTCGCTTTCGCGAGCGACATCCACTCGACGGTCAAGCCCAAGCAAACCGCCACGAACACGATCAACTTCTGATCGTGCGAGCCCCGCCGCCATGGAGGCGTCAAGCTTCCATGGCTGGCGCGGCGGTGCCGCCGTCGGGCACTCGCTTGTTTCAGCTCCGCAGTTCGTTCCATCGATAGACGTCATCCCAGGAGCAGAACGTGAACCATTCGACAGGCCCGGCTCGCGCGTCGATTTTCCGCAGCCGCACGCGTCCGCTCTTCGGCCACGCTATCGCAGCGGGTCTTGCCGCAATCGTTATGTCCGGCTGCATGGACCTGAAAATCCCGGCCAACCAGCGCCCCGACACGCCCGAGAAGACCACCTGGGCGCATGCGGGGCGACCGGTCTCGGCGTCCGACACGGTGGACCCGCAATGGTGGCGTTCATTCGACGACGCCTATCTCGATTCGCTCATCGACAAGGCAATCGCCGGCAATGTCGACATAAAGGTGCTCGCCGCGCGCATTCGCGTCGCGGGTGCCGAGATCGGCGAAGTGCGCGCCGGCGCGTTGCCGAGCGCCGATTTGGGCGCCGGTGCCGATTTCGAAAAGAACACGCACCAGCGGCTCACGAAAACCATCAATCTGGGCACGCAGGTGAACTGGGACATCGACGTCTGGGGCAAGGTCGAAAAGGGCGTCCAGGCGCAAAAGGCCGAATACCACGCTTCCGAGGCGGACTGGCGCGCCGGTTATCTGACGCTCGTTGCGGGCGTATCGAGCACGTACTTCCAGATTCTTCAGTTCGACGATCAGATCGAGCAGGAGCAAAAGACGCTCGCCAAGAACAAGCAGATTCTCGCCATCTATCAGTCGATGCTCGCCGGCGGTCTGGTGCCGCAAACCGAAGTGCTGCGCCAGCGAGCGGAAATCAACGCGCTGGCGAACGAGCTCATCGATCTGCAACGCTCGCGAGATCTCGCCGAGAACGCGCTCGCCACGCTCGTCGGCGTCCCGGCCGGCGAGTTCAAGATGCCCGTCGGACACTTGCGCGAGCGCGTCAAGCTGCCCGAGGTGCCGATGGGCTTGCCTGCACAGTTGCTCGGCCGCCGGCCCGATGTCGTCGCCGCACAGTACCGCGTGCTCGAATCGTATGACTCGATCGGCGCGGCCAAGCTCGCGCAATTGCCGAGTATCAGTCTCACCGGCCGAGGCGGCACGGCGGCGTTCGCACTTTCCGATCTGTTCAAAGCGTTCACGTTCAGCTTCTTGCCGAGCATCAATCTGCCCATGTTCGATCCGAGTGTGAAAGCGCACATCAGGACGACGGAGGCGCAAAGCGAGGTGGCGGAGCAGCAGTATCGGCAGACGGTGTTCGCCGCCTTCGAGGAGGTCGAGAACGCGCTCGTCAATCTCGAGGCGCACAAGAAGCAGCGCCGCGAGCTTCAGGAGCAAAACGCGCATCTGCGCGTCGTGGCCGCCCAGATCGAAGCGCAGTTGAAGGAGGGCGTGGTGTCGCAGCTGGAAGTGCTCGAATCGGAGCGCTCGCTCGCAGCCGCCGAACTCGCGCTCGTCGCGAATCATCAGCAGATTCTTACCGATACGGTCACGCTGTACAAGGCGATCGGCGGCGGCTGGCCTGCTGTCGTCGTCGAGAATGCGAGCAGCGATGCCACGCGTGGCGCCGGGGCCGGCGGTTCGATCATCAAATGAACGATGCGCAGTGAACGGTCGGCTGGCCCGGGGAACGCGACGAGCCCCGATCGGTCCGCATTGACTGCCGTCTTACGTCGCCTACACTTTCCTCACGCTCTCCCCGCTTCGGACGACCCCTGCGTATCAGGGGAAGCGAGAAAACCGGGGCGGCCCGGCGCTCATCTGCAGGTGTCGAACCATGGCTTCCGATGGTCTTCCGATTGCCGAAATGGAGATGCCGCTCACGCGGCGCTTCGATGTCGTCTTGAAACCGGTATCGCATCCGGAGATCGGCGACATTCGCATCGAGAGCGAGCTGTTCGCCATCGGACGGGCCGAACCTCCGTTTGCGTCCGCGCGTGCCGAAATCGTCGCGGAGCTGTCGCGCCGTCACGCGAAGCTGTTTATCGAGAACGGCGCCGCATACATCGCCGATCTCGGCAGCAAGAACGGTACGACGCTCAACGGCCGCGACGTGCGCGAGAAGCCCCAAGCGCTCCAGGACGGGGATGAGCTGCGCTTTGCCGGCATACTCGCTTGCCGCGTCGAACTGGCGCCGTGCCCGGCGAATCGCGCGGTGTGTAATGCACGTTCGGTGGTCCTTACGCTGACGCCGGAGCGCACCGATCTCGGCCTCGAGCCGATTGTCGTGACAAGTTTTCCGTTCCTCGTCAGCAAGACGGACGAGACCTTCGCGCGATACCGCGATGCTTATCCACACCAGGTGAACTACCTGTCGCGCCGTCACGCGCACGTGTTCGCCGAACACGGCGAGATATTCGTGGAGGATCTCGGCAGCACGAACGGCACGTTCGTCGAGGGAACGCGTCTCGAGGAGCGTGCGGTACGACTCGAAGACGGCGCGCTGCTCGCGTTTGGCGGTGATCACTTCGCGTATCGCGTGGGTATTCGCCGCGGCAGCATCGCCGATCCGACGTTGACGCAGATGCAAGCGCAAGCTCGGACGCAGACCGAAGCTCCGGCAAAAGCGGCAGAGCGCGCCGAGCCCGCAAACGCCCAAGCCGCCGCCGTGCCAATGGCCATGCCGTTGGCGGATATGGACAGGACGACGTTCATCGCAGCCCCACACTCGTTTCTCGACATCTTCTGCGTCGATCCCGCGGGTACGGGGGAAGACGAAGTGAGCCACGGCGCTGCGGCGTCGCAATCGAGCGGCGCCCCGCGTGAGGCGCCCAGGCGCCGGGGCGCAATCGCGACGTTCATCGACGAACTAGCGATTGCGCTGGGCGCCAACGCTGCGCCGGACATGCGGCGCATCGGCCGCTGGGGCGCAGTCGCGTTAGCGCTTATCTGTGCGCTTGCCGCAATACTTTATCTGCGCGGCAACCCGCAACGCGACATGAGAGCGCTCATGTCGGCCGGACGGTTCGACGCGGCGGCGCAATTGGCGAACGGCTACCTGGCACGGCATCCGGGCGATGCGGCGTTCGAGGCCGCGGGCACCGAGGCGCTGATAAAGGCGAAGGTGCCGGGTTGGCTCGCGGCGTTGAAGGCGAACGCGTTCAACCGGGCGCGCGCTGTGGCTGCCGACATGCAGGGATTGGCGAGCCACAACCGCGAGGCAGCGCCGCTTGTTGCCGAGCTTGTCTGGATGGGCGAACTCGAATCGTTCTGGATGGGACGCGGCGGCTCGGACGCGCCGATCAGGATCTACCGCGACGAGGTCCCCATCACGTCACTCATCGCGCGTTGGAACGATGACCCGAACGAGCATCAGCGCGCACTCGAGCAGATCGTGTCGTATTTGCCCGCGTTCGGCGAACCGTATGCGGACGCGCTCAGCCATCTGCGCCAGCTTCAAACCGACGACTCCGTGTACGTCGCCGCGCTCGAGCGTCTGAAAGCGGCCATCGAAGCCGCGCTCAACGACGCGCGCACCGATCGGCTCGATGCGCTGCCAGCGATGATCGACGACTACGGCGATCGGTATCCGCGCCTCGCGGGCTTGTCGCTGGTGCGCGACGATCTGCGCGCTTATCGGCAGATCGAGACCGACGCGCGTGCCGGACGGGCTCAGGCGGCAGCGGAAGAACTCGAGTCGATACACTTCGCGACACCGCCGTTTCAGGCGCGAATTCCAAAGCTGCGCGCGCTGAGCGCAGCGGCGCCAAGGAGTGTGCGGTGAGCGCCGCGCGCGAGCCGCGTCGCCTCGAGCCGTTGAACGAGGCGCTCGAGGAGCACGGTGCCGAGGGCATCGCGATTCTCACGGAAGAACCGAGGCGACTCATCGAGGCAACCGTCGCCGCAGTGGCGGCGCTGATCGTCATCGCGCTCGCGTGGTCGTTCATCGGACGGGCAGACGTCATCGTGACAGCCGACGGCGCGCTTGCGCCCGAATCCGAAGTGCGCCGCATCTATGCGCCCGTCGATGGCGAACTCGCCGATATCTATATCGCCGAAGGGCAGCCCGTGAAGAAGGACGACGTGATTGGGCGCATCAATGCGCGCGGCGCAATCGAAGCCGCGACGAATGCGCTCGACGCACGCTTGAAACTCGAAGACGCCGAGCACGAATGGCAGCAATTTCCGCAAAAAAAGGCACTGATGCAGCGTAAGGCCGATGCGCTCAAAGCGCAGATCGAAGTGGCGGAGCATCAGCACGAAAACCGCATCGCCGAGGGCACGAGCAAGCTCGCGCAAGCGCAAAAGGCCCAGATCGATGCGGCGCGCAGCAACATCGACAACGCGGTGCGCGCGCGCGATCTCGCGAAAGGCGAAGCGGACAAATTCGCGCGCCTTTTCACGTTGCCCGGCGGCGGAGGTGTATCGCAAACGCAGGTCGAGGAAAAGAAAAGCACGTATCTGCAATCCGAGAACAACGTGCGCATCGCGCAGGCCAAGCTCGCGGAACTCGAGGCGCAATCGAGCCACGAATTCGCGCAGGCCAAGGCGCAGCTCGAAGGCAGTGGCGAGACGCTCACGAACCTGCGCATCGAATACGACGCCACACTGCGCGATATCGCCAATACCGAAGACAAGCTGCGCCTCCAGGTGCAAACGGCGCGCCTTGCTGCCGATGCGGCCGCGCGCATTCGCTTCGAAAATATCGACAAAGACAATTTTCTGCTCGTGCTCGCGCCGGTCTCGGGGGTCATTACCGACGTGACGACCACGCAGCCCGGCGACAAGATTCAGGCCAACACGCCGCTCGGCGGCATCGCGCCGGCCAACGCGCGCCCCGTCGTGAAGGTAGAGATTGCCGAGCAGGATCGCGCGTTCTTGCGAGAGGGGCAGCGCGTGAAGCTCAAGTTCAACGCGTTCGCCTACCAGCGCTACGGCGTGATCTCGGGCGTGCTCGAATACATATCGCCGGCGACGAAGCCTTCGGCGCGCACGAAGCAGCCGGTCTACGAAGGCCGTGTCACGCTGGCGCGCGACTACTACGCGATCGGCGATACGAAATACCCGTTGCGCTACGGCATGACGGCGACGGCGGAAATCGTGGTACGCGAGCGCCGCCTGATCGATTTTGCGCTCGACCCGTTCCGGCAGGTCGCCGGATAAGCGGCACGGACACGAACAGGTTTAGGAGACCGACATGGCGTCAATCGTGCGAATCGACGACGAAGTCATCGACACCGAAGACTTCGTCAGAGTGCTGAAGCTCACCGGGCAATTCGAAAGCCTCGTCGAGCAGCAAGTCCGCGACCGGCTCACGGTCATCGCCGCGAAAAAGCTCGGCATGAGCGTATCGGCCGACGAGATCCAGGCGCGCGCCGACCAGTTTCGCCGGGTGCGCGGCCTGCACCGCGCGGCAGACATGAACCGCTATCTCGACGCGTTCGGCGTGAGCCTCGACGAGTTCGAGGCATTCGTGACCGACACGCTCTACCAGGAAAAGATGCTCGCCGAGGTCGGCCGCGACGAGGCGGTCGAGGCGTACTTCAAGCTCAATTCGCCGAAGTTCGACAGCGTCGAGGTGAGTCATATCGTACTCGAGTCGGAAGGGCAGGCACGCGAGATGATGTCGATCCTTGCCGACGATCCGGAGAGCTTCGCAGACATGGCGCGCGAACATTCGATCGCCGACACACGCGAAAGCGGCGGCGTGATCGGCAAGGTGCTGCGCGGCTCGCTCAAGACCGAGATCGAAGCGAAGGTCTTCAATGCGCAAGCGGGCGACCTGATTGGCCCCTTCGCCGCGCCTGACGGGTCGTTTTACGAGATTTTCTCGGTGACGGCGAAATGTCCGGCGACGCTCGACGCCGACGTCGCATCCGAAGTGCGGCGTGTCTTGCGCGAGGAATGGCTTGCCGCGCGAGCTCAGGAACACATCATCGAAGCGCGCTGAAACGAGACAAAGGCGAATATCCATGGACGCGCAAATCCCGGCACCGGCCGAAGTTCAGTCTCTGGTCGAATTTCTGTCCGCTGTCGAGCCGTTGTCGCTCTTTACGCGCGACGAGCTCGAGCGCCTCGCCGCGCAGGCGGTGCCGCGCACGTTCGCATTCGGCGACACTGTATGCAGCCGCGGTGAGCCTGCCGACGGACTTTTCGTGGTGCGAGCCGGCACGGTGCGTCTTTTCATCGAGGAGCACGGCAAGGAGACGAGCCTCGGCGTGCGCAAGGCGGGCGAGGCATTCGGCGAGATTGCCATGTTGCGCAAGTATTGGCACGAGGCCTCGGTGCGGGCCTCATCGAAGGCCGAGCTGCTGTTCATTCCGCGCATTGCGATCGAGGCTGCGCTTGCCGGCAACGATGCCGCGCGTTCATTCGTGACGAGTTACGTGGCCCTCAGCTCCGCCGGCGGTTTTGTCGCACGGCTCTTCGATTTGCGCGGCAAGCTGACGCGCGCGGAGCTTGCGGAGTACGTTTCGAGCGTAGGTGTCAAGCGTGTCACGGCGGGCAAGGCCATCCTCGAGCAGGGCTCTCGCGAGGACATGCGGCTTTATGTCGTGCGCCAAGGCGAAGTACGCGTGACATATCGCGCGGACAGCGAGGATTATCCGCTCGCCACGCTCGGCGCCGGCTCGGTTTTCGGTGAGCGCGCTTGCGTGCTGCGGCAGGAACAGCAGGCCACGGTGACGGCCGTGACGGAAGTGCGGCTCATCGTCATTCCGGAGAAGACCCTGCACTTCATGCTCGAGCGCAACCCGAAACTGCGCGAAGTGCTCGAAGAGCGCATTCGTTTCATGGACCGCGAGCTGCAGCGCCACAAGCTTCTCGCCGAGCGGCGTAAGCGGCCTGTCACGCTCGATCTCGGCGCAAGCGACGAATTCGGTGCGAAGCTCATCAAGCGCTTTGCACTTGTCGAGCAGGCCGAGGAGATGGATTGCGGTGCCGCCTGTCTCGCGATGATATGCCGCCATCACGGTATTCCGATGACACTCGGCAAGCTGCGTGAGCTCGCCAATGTCACGACACAAGGCGCAACGCTCGACAGCCTCGCGCGCGCGGGGGAATCGCTCGGCTTCACGGCACGCGGCGTGCAATGCACTTACGAGGCAATGCGCGGTTTCGATTTGCCGTTCATCGTGCACTGGGAGGGCTATCACTACGTCGTCGTCTATGGTGTCTCGAAGCGCTGGGTGCGCGTCGCGGACCCGGCGCTCGGATTTCGCAAGCTCACGCTCGAGGAGTTCGAGCGCGGCTGGAGCGGCACGTGTCTGCTCCTCACGGCCGGCGAGGCGAGCACCCGAGGCGCGGCGTCGCGCTCGCCATGGGTGCGCTTCGTCGGTTATCTGAGGCCGTACAAGAAGATCCTCGCGCATCTTTTTCTTGCGACGTTCGTCATTCAGGTGCTCGGCGTCATCCCTCCGCTCATCATTCAGAACATCCTCGATGGCGTCGTCGTTCATCAGAACGTGAGCCTGCTCAATCTGCTGATCGTGGGCCTCGTCATTTCGAATCTGTTCACCCAGCTGATGTCGACGATTCGTGCGTATCTCTCGAATTTCATGGTGCGCAGCCTCGACTTCTCGATGATGTCGCAGTTCTTCAAGCACACGATGTCGCTGCCGCTCGGGTTTTTTGCAAAGCGAAAGACGGGCGATGTCTTCGCACGCTTCCAGGAGAACCAGACGATCCGCGCATTCCTGACCGAATCGACGGTGACGACCGTGCTCAACCTACTGATGATCGTCATCTACTTTACGGTGATGTTTCTCTACAACGTGCAGATGACGTTGCTCTTGATCGCCTTCGTCGTGCCTATCATGGCCGTGACGGCGATCGCCACGCCGAGGATCAAGCGTTTTGCGCGCGATGTGTTCGCGGCTTCGACGGACGCGAAATCGCTGCTGATGGAGGCGCTTGGCGGCATCGAGACGGTGAAGGGCATGGGCATCGAGCGGCCAGTGCGGCTCAAGTGGGAGCGCAAGTACGCGAAAGCGCTCGACGTGCAGTACCGCGCCCAATCGTTTCATATCCTGGTTGCGTTCGGCAGCCAGTTGCTCAATGCCGCCACTACGATCGTGATCCTTTGGGTTGGCGCGAAGCTGGTGCTCGCACAGGAGTTGAGCATCGGCCAGTTGATCGCGTTCAACGCTTTCATGGGTAGCGTGCTCGCGCCGTTGATGGGGCTCGTGGGGCTGTGGAGTCTCATGAACGATGCGGCGGTGGCAATGGAGCGGCTAGGCGACGTGCTCGACATCGAGCCCGAGCAAAAGCCCGCCGAATGCGCGTCGCGCGTGCTGCTTCCGGATCTGCAGGGCGATATCAAGCTAAGCGGCGTCTATTTTCGCTACGGCAGCAACGAAACACCCTATGTGCTCGAGAACATCAGCTTCGACATCAAGCCGGGCGAAATGGTGGCAATCGTCGGCAGAAGCGGCTCGGGCAAGACGACGCTCGCGAAGCTGCTCGTGGGTTTCTATACGCCGACCGATGGCAAGATCGTCGTCGACGGCTACGATATGAACAACGTCGATCAAGCGTATTACCGCGCGCAGATCGGCTACGTCATGCAGACCAATCTCGTGTTTTCCGGCTCGATCGCCGAGAACATCGCGTGCGGCGATGCAAGTCCGGACCGGCGCCGCATCGAGGAGGTCGCGAAGATGGCGGACGCACATGCGTTCATCAGCAAGATGCCGCTCGGCTATGAGCAGATCGTCGGCGAGCGCGGCGTGGGGCTATCGGGCGGGCAGATCCAGCGGCTTTGCATCGCGCGTGCGCTTTATCACAACCCGAGGTTGATCGTATTCGATGAAGCGACGTCCTCGCTCGACACGCAATCGGAGAGCAACATCCTCGCGAACATGCAGGAGATCCTGGCGGGACGCACGGCCGTCATCATCGCGCACCGTCTGAGCACGATCATGCGCGCCGACAAGATCCTTGTGCTTTACGACGGCGCGATCGTCGAAGACGGGCGGCACGATGAACTCGTGCAACGCAAGGGCATGTATTACCAGCTGGTTCAGAAGCAGTTGATGTGATGGACAAGGCCCACGCTAACCTGGATAGCTGCCATGAAACTCTTCAATCCTGTCGGTCTCGGCAGCACGACCGTCTCCTACGCCGGCCTTTTGGAGAAGATCGAGATTTTCCGCTCGATGCTGCGCTGGGCGCCCAAGCTCGAGCGCGGCGATATCGAGAAGCTTCTCAATCAGGCCAACACGCTGCGCGACGATGTCATGCAGCTCTCGCGCAAGGAGCGTTTCGTGGAGGCCGCGGAGCTCGAGCCGCACGCCGTCAGCGCGCCCGAGCTCACCGCTCGCATGCGCAAGCAGGCGCTCATCGATCGCAGCTTCATCTTCGAAGGAACCTTCGGCGACAATCCGACGCTGCTCGCGGCGCTCGAGATCGCCGAAAAGGCCGCGCCGACGGACCTGCCGGTGCTCATCGATGGCGAGAGCGGCACGGGCAAGGAACTGATGGCGAAGGTCATTCATGCAAACGGCTCACGCCCGGACAAGCCCTATATCTCCGTGAACTGCGGCGCCATTCCAGACAATCTGCTCGAGTCGGAACTCTTCGGCCATAAGAAGGGCGCGTTCACGGGGGCGTCGAGCGATCGCAAAGGCAAGTTCGAAAGCGCGCATACCGGCACGATCTTTCTCGACGAGATTGGCGAGCTGCCGCTCAGCGGCCAGGTGAAGCTCTTGCGCGTGCTCGAGGCGCATGAAATCCAGCGTGTGGGATCGGACGAGACGATCGCGGTCGACACCCGCATCGTCGCAGCGACCAACCGCAACCTGCGTCAGATGAGCGAGCAGGGCCGCTTTCGCGAGGATCTCTTCTATCGGCTGAGCGTGATTCACCTGACGCTCCCGTCGTTGCGCGAGCGCCGCGACGAGATTCCGCTGCTTTTCTCGTACTTCGGTGACGAGGCGGCGGAAGTGCTCAAGCGTCGGCCTGTCAAAATGACGCCGAAGCTGCGCGAGTTTCTGCTCAACTACGCGTATCCCGGCAACATCCGCGAGTTGCGCAATCTCATCTATCGGATCTCCTGTCTCGCCGGCGACGTGGCTGATCTCCATCACCTGCCTGAGGACATTCGGCCGCGCGAACAGCTTGCGCTCGCCACGGTTTCAGCGCTCAACCGGGATGCGGATAGCGGCGAGGGCATTCAAAGCACATCGGCAGTACCGATCTCGCTCTCCGAGGCAAAGCGTGCCGCGAGCGATGAGGCCGAACGCGCTTTTCTCGAACGCGGACTGCTGGAAACGGGCGGCACGGTGGCCGAGCTCGCGCGACGCTGCGAGATGAATCGTTCGCATCTGCAAATGCTGCTCAAGAAGCACGGCATTCGATCGAAGGACTTTCGTCATCAGAGCGGCACCGCGTCCGGGAAGGGCGAGGGCCCGTTATAGATAGGCGTGAACCTGCGCACCGCTTTCACCTTCGTTCACCCGTGCGGCCGGCCGTAGCCGTTACCTCGCGACGGAAGGATTGACGAGCGTCCGGTCGGTGGCACCGGGATCGTCGACGCGTATCACGATGACGGATACGTTGTCGCGACCGCCTTCTTGCAGCGCCATATCGACGAGCGCGTGCGCGGCCTCGACGCAGTCGCTTCGCGCAAGGGCCAGGGTGAGCGCGATGCTTGTGTCGCCGACTTCGTTCGTGAGTCCGTCGCTGCAAATGAGGAGTACGTCGCCATCGCACAGATCGACACGCGCCTCATCGAGCTCGAGCCAATCCGCCGCACCCACAGCGCGCGTGATCAAGTGATGCGCCGGATGATTGCGCGCTTCTTCGCCCGTCAGATAGCCCTGTGCTCTCAGTTCTTCGACCTGACTGTGGTCGCGCGTGAGCTGCTGCAGCCATGCATCGCGGTAGTGGTAGACGCGGCTGTCGCCGGCCCATAGCAGGGCACAGCCGCGTCCGCTCGCGAGGCACACTGCCACTGTGCTGCCGATCGCGCGCACGCGCCGCAGCGCCGCTTGCTCGCGCAGCTTTAGGTTCACCGACTGAAGCGCGTCGCGCGCCGCCGCAACGAACTGCGCGAGGCTGTCAGGCTCGGGAAGCGCCGCGAGTGCATCGACGACCAGGCGGCTCGCCACGTCTCCCGCCGCGTGCCCCCCCATGCCATCGGCCACGGCCCACAGGCCACGCCGAGGCATATCGAGGCAAGCATCCTCGTTGACGTTGCGTACCAGGCCGACGTCGCTGCACGACGCCGATGTCCAGATGAGTTCGGTTGCCATGAGCCACCGCCCGTGAATCGTTTCAGCCCAGCCCGTTCCTGCCGTTTTCACCCGCGACGACGGTGAGATTCGAATTCGAGCCCGCGTTGTTCACATCGATATTCTGAAACTGATTGACGATTTGATTCGCGTAGAACGTGTTGTTGGTTTGATAAAGATTGACGACGGGGCCGATACTCGGCACGGGCGGCGCGAAAGGCTGAATCCAGCCGAACACCCAGGGTGCGCCGGCGCCGCGGATGAGCGACATCGCGTGACGCGGCATCTCCCGCGTCGTGTTCAAGTCGGTGATCGTGATGACGGCCATGACCGTTCTCCTTCGTATTGCGGTGGCGGGTGCTTAGGAACGATACGCGGGCGGGCGGATGACCGCCACGCGCTTCTCGCCTGATCATGCAAGCCCCATACCATGAGGCCCTGGGCGCGCAATGCGCGGCAGGCTCGTCGTTGGAAGCCCCGTCAGGCAAGCCGCTGGCGCACGCGGCTCCATAGCCGTCATTCTCCTGCCGTCTTCTCGCCCGTACGAGGTGTCGGGACACGCCCGACAACGACGCTGCGGCAGTGCGTGCCGAACCAACACTAGAGCGCGCCTGCCGGGCAATCGTCGATATCGATCGATGGATGCCCGCACACCAACACAATGCCGCGTGAAATGTTGGGTCGAGCCAGACGGTTCGCCTCCCGTCATTAGCAGTGATATCCGCACAGCGTTGCTCCGTAAGGCTCTGCTCGCATTGGCATAGTCGATGCAGATTAGTCGGCAACAGGCAAACCCTTTCGCACCTTGGACTTGCCGACATCACTCAGACGGACGAGCGCCATGAACACCCACCTCCAATCAGCAGAAACCGAATACGCCCTCGGCGCTCATTTGGTCTCGCGTCGCGCCGGCTACAGCCATCACGGCATCTACGTCGGCAACGGCAACGTCGTTCACTACGCAGGTTTTTGCACGACCCTCCATCGCGGTCCGGTGGAGGAAGTGTCGCTCGAACGGTTTGCCGCGGGTCATGGGATAGACGTCATCGATGAACCGAACGCCCGCTACGCCGGCCTCGAAGCCGTACAACGCGCGCGCTCGCGCCTCGGCGAAAACCACTACAGGCTGCTTACCAACAACTGCGAACACTTTTGCACATGGTGCCTCGAAGGGGCGGCCCGCAGCGAACAGGTCCGTGCGTGTGCGCGGCATCCGGCCGTTGCAATGCGCGCGATGACGGGCATGTATCGCGCCTTCATCGCAGCTCGCCGTCAGTACCAGGCGCCGAGCGACATCGGCCGCATGGCGCTCGCAGCGTGAGCGCAAGACCATCCACCCACCACTGACACCCGCACCAGAGTGCCCGCCGCCGAACCGACAGGGAGACGACAAATGAACTCCGACCAGGCATGCTCTGCCACAGCGCTTCGTCAACTCGTCGACAAGTGGCTCGCGCCCACGCCGTCCGTACCGGCTCGCGTGAGGCGCATCGGCCGCATGGCGCTGGCCCGGCATCGTTACGTTCTCGTTGAAGCCGCGCATACTACGGGCACGCTCTCGATCTTTTTCTTCCGCCACGACGACGGCTCGTGGTGCGTATTCCCGCCTGCCATTGCACGGCCTGCGATGTTGCGACTCGCTGCTTGATTCAGGCGTGGCCGGAGTTCGAGTGTCGGGTATTTCCGTGCGGCTGCACGCGCTAGCGCAACAGCGTAGTGTGCATGCGCAGCGCGCCCGTGCCGGCGAATGGCTCGACTGATTCAGCCTTTTCGACGACGGTTGTCTGAGGAAAACCGGTGAATGTCTGCCGACGCGTGAATAGCGTTTGATGGGCTTGAACCATCGAGCCGCCCGTGATGGCGGACATCGCTTGCCTATCGAGCTCGACGCTCTCCGGGAGATCGTGAATCACGAGCATGGCCATGGGGACTCCGCGCGACAAAACAGCGTGACGATGCGTCGGCGCCTCCGAGGCCAAGCGGCCGTGCAAGACGCACAACGTGCCATTCAGTATAGGAGGTGATTCGGGCACTCGCTGGCCGAGCGCGGCGACGAAAAAAAGCAACCGAGACGGCACAGTCTCGATTGCCTTGATCGACGAGTACGGCCGTCGGCTTACAGACGGAAGCCGGTACTCGCGAACTGCGACGGATTGACGTTGAACTTGAGCGGGCCCAAGTCCGCGCCGATGACGCCGTTGTTGTTGAGAGCGTTGACGACGACAGCCTGATTCTGTTCGATGTTCTGGCTCACGCCGACCGTGACATTGGCGATGGGGCCGAGCCCCGCGAGCCACGAATTGGTGCCGCCGCGAATCCGGGACATGACCTTGCGGTCGAGTCCCGAGTCGGGCGCCAACTCGCGAATGATGATGGATGACATGACATTACTCCGAAAAAGGGTGTGGGCGGGGCGCAGAGGCGGCGCGCGGCCGCCGGCCACGGAAGCTTGGCGCCTCCATGGCGGCGAGGCTCGCACGATCAGAAATTGATCGTGTTCGAGGCGGTTTGCGTGGGCTTGACCGTCGAGTGGATGCCGCTCGCGAAGGCGACGTTGTTGCCCGTGTTGTTCACGATACTGTTCGTTTGACCGATGACCTGCTGCGCACTGAAGTTGGTCGTATCGGTGACATGCACGGGCGAGTACGACAGCGGCCAGTAATAGCCCAGTGTGCCGCCGCGCACTGCGGACATTGCACGGCCGTCGAGTTCTTTGGCGACGCTCAGGTCTTCGATCATCAGCGTTTTCATGACAGTTCTCCAAAAGATTAGGCAAAGGGACTTCGAGGATAGTGAGCTGCAAGTGTTGCGGGCTCGGGTCTCTTACTGCACAGGCTATGCCAGGCGCGCGACGCAGGCGTTCCGATTGGGCGGAAAACGCCTCCGGCTAAGCCTTTGCTGGATTTCGACCGGGTTTTTCGCACGGCGGGCGATAGCGCATTGCGGCCGGCGGTGATGGTCGCGTGCCGACACACCGCGCTCACCTGTTGTTCGGCGGGCAACAGCTGTGTGTTGCTTCGCACGCTGAGTTCGGGCACCGATTGCGCAAGGTCTCGGCGCAGACTAGTATCGATCGACGAGCGCGCGTTTGGACTGGCGTGAAGACACGGCGAAGCGTCGCGTACGTTGGAAAAAAGCGTTGTTTAGAAGCCTGAGAGGCGCATGCATGACGAGCCTTGCGGAGCTGATCGAGACCTTCCGAAGGGGTGCGTTGTCGCACGACGCGTTCATCATGCAGATCGATCGCACGCTGGCGCTCGACCACGCCAACTGTGCGCGGCTGCGTGAAACGCTCGACGAAACGCAGACCAAAGATCCGCTGCCCGACGACATCTATGCCGAGCTCATTCGCCACATCGAACGGTTTGCGGGCACGCAAGCCGGTTTTGGCGATGAAACGCGCGTGCAGGTGGCGTCGCCGCCGGTGAGGCGTGCGGCGTCGCCGAACTCCGCGGTCGAGCCCGCCGAGGGCACGTTCGAGCGTGCGAAGGGCATCGGCGACACGCTCAACGGGCGCTTCGTACTCGAGGAATGCCTTGGCGTGGGCGGCATGGGCACCGTCTACAAGGCACTCGATCTGCGCAAGCTCGAAGCTGCCGATCGCAAGCCGTATATCGCGATCAAGGTGTTGAACGTTCAATTCCGCGGCCAACCCAGTTCGCTCATCGCCTTGCAGCGCGAAGCGCGCAAAGCGCAGACGCTCGCGCATCGCAACATCGTCACCGTCTACGACTTCGACCGCGACGGGCCGATCGTCTATATCACGATGGAGTACCTCTCGGGAAACCCGCTCAGCAAGCTGCTGCGCGAGCCCGGCTTTGCGGGCATGCCCTACGAGAAGGCGTTGCCGGTCATCGCGGGCATGGGGCGCGCGCTCGCTTATGCGCACGAGCGCGGCTTCGTGCATTGCGACTTCAAGCCTGCCAACGTGTTTCTCACCGATGCCGGCGAAGTGAAGGTGATCGACTTCGGCATCGCGCGTGCGCTCACGCGTCCCGACGAAGAGAGCGATGTGACGGTGTTCGATCCGGCAACGCTTGGCGGCATCACGCCGGCCTACGCGAGCCCCGAAATGTTCGAGCATCGCGAGCCGGACCCGCGAGACGATGTCTATGCCCTCGGCTGCGTGACCTATGAGCTGCTGACGGGGCGTCATCCGTTCAATCGCGTATCGGCCATCCAGGCGCGCGGCGAGAAGCGGCAGCCGGAGCGCCCGAAGGACCTCGATCGCCGGCAGTGGCGAACGCTGAGCGAGTCGTTATCGTTCGATCGTGCGACGCGCACGCCGAGCGTCGAACGGTTTCTCGAGGGCATGGGCGTCCGGTTGCACGCGCCGCCATCGCCGCCGCGGCCATCGCGACCTTCGCCGCCCGTCAAGGCCCCGCAACCGGCGGGAGCGCCGCAGCCTTCGCGGCAGGCGATGCGTCGCTTGAGCCCCGCCGTGTGGAAGGGGGCGAGCGTTTCGTTAGCTGCACTGATCGCAGTTGCGGCACTTTGGTATGGCTACCGCGAGTGGTCCGGCCCGCGCTCCGGCAGTGGCCAACCGCAACCGCCAGCCGTGGCGAAAACGCACGCATCGCCACCGACACCCGCGCCGCTGTCGCTTGCAGCGGTGACCCCGGTGCTCGCCGCGCAGCCGTGCTCATCGTTGAGCGCATCGATCGACGGCAACGCGTTGCACGTTCGAGGCTATGTCGAAGGGCACACGGGCGTCACGCGATTGCGCGATTCGCTTGCGCGATTCGCCGGAGCAACGGCGCCGAGCATCGACGTGCAGCCGGTCGGCGAGAACAACTGCGACGTGGTGACAGCGTTGGCGCCGTACTGGACGTCGACGCATCAAGCGGGCGGTGTCGCCGCGGGCACATCGATACGCACGAAGGCTCAGAACGGACAACTGACTGAAGGCAGCCCGCTCGTGCTGGACGTGACGACACCCGGCTATGACACGTATGTCAACGTGGACTACTACGTGCTCGACGGCAGCGTGGTGCATCTCGTGCCGAGCCGTCGAGCAAAAGACAACCAGGCGCCGCCGAACTACAAGGCGACGATCGGAAGCATGGGCGACTGGGTCATCGGCAAGCCTTTCGGCACCGAGATGATCGTTGTCGTCTTGACGCCCGCACCGCTTTTCGACACGATGCGGCCGGATTCGGAACCGCGTGCGGGCTATCTGGCCGCGATGAACGAGCGCTTGAAGCAGATCGGCGAGAAGTACGGACCCGCGCGTATCGGCGTCGACTACGCGCAGATCACGACGCGCGCGGGGCATTGAGCACGGCTCGAAATCGCCAAGCAGCGACTTCCGACCGGCCAGACGAACCGGCTGGAGCCATCCGGTGTCGGGAAGCCGCGCCCGTGCGACATCGTCCACGGCGGACAAGTCATCTACGTAATTCTACGTAGCACCCCTAAGTAGTTATGCGCTTGCGGACGACGTACCGACCGCGAATACTACGCCCGTCAATCGCACCCGATTTGCATAAGGACAGGCCAGCTCCTCAAAGCAAGCTTCGCGTTTGGCTCGATTCTGCCCACGATAGTTAATAAAAGACAACGAATGTCGGCCCGCAGCTGCGGAACGCCGCTCTATTCCTCGTCAGCCCTAAGGAGATGGTATGGAGACCTCCAGCCCACCACGCCGCGCGTGGTTGCCGTTGATTTTGCTGTTGCCTTATTTCGCACTGCTATGGCTGCCGTTCTATAACGGCGCGCGTCCTTCATTGCTCGGCTTTCCGTTCTTCTACTGGTACCAGTTCCTTTGGGTGCCCATTACTTCATTGTTGATGTACGCCGTCTACCGGAGCGCCAAATGACCGAGCCGACTGCGATCAACACCACCGCCCTCGCGATCTTCATCGTTTTCTTCGCGCTCATCACGGTGCTCGGCTTCGTCGCCGCGCGCTGGAAACGAGGCGACCTGACGCAATTACATGAATGGGGACTCGGAGGACGCCAATTCGGCACTGTCATCTCCTGGTTCCTCGTAGGCGGCGATTTCTACACCGCTTATACGGTCATTGCCGTGCCCGCGCTCGTTTATTCGGTGGGTGCCTATGGCTTTTTCGCCTTGCCCTACACGATCATCGTCTATCCGTTCGTGTTCGCCGTCATGCCCAAGCTCTGGCAGGCGTGCCAGAAAGGCAATCACATCACCGCGGCCGACTACGTCCAAGGCGTGTTCGGCGGCAAGTGGTTCCCGGCAGCGATCGCCGTGACCGGCATCGTCGCCACGATGCCCTACATCGCGCTGCAGCTCGTCGGCATGCAAGTCGTCATCAAGAGCCTCGGCGTCACGGGCGAGTTGCCGCTCATCGTCGCGTTCGTGATTCTCGCGCTCTATACGTATGCAAGCGGCCTGCGCGCGCCCGCGATGATCGCGTTCGTGAAGGACATCATGATCTACATCGTCGTGATCGTCGCGATCTGCTGGATTCCGGCCAAGCTCGGCGGCTACGGCGCGCTGTTCGACACGGCGGACAAGTACTTCACGGCCAAAGGCGGCGCAACGGGCATTTTGCTGAAGCCGTCGCAGTTCACGGCTTATGCGACGCTCGCGCTCGGCTCCGCACTGGCGGCGTTCATGTATCCGCACACGCTGACGGGTGTGCTCTCGTCGAGTTCCGCCGCCACCGTCAAGAAGAACGCGATTTTCCTGCCGGCCTATACGGTGCTGCTCGGCTTGATCGCGCTGCTCGGATACATGGCGATCGCCGCGGGCGTGCACGTGAAGTCGCCGTCCGATGTGGTGCCGACGCTGTTCCTCACGTTGTTCCCGTCGTGGTTCGTGGGCTTTGCCGCCGCGGCCATCGCGATCAGTGCGCTGGTGCCGGCCGCGATCATGTCGATCGGTGCGGCGAACTTGTTCACGCGCAATCTTTATAAACCTTTGATTGCGCCGAACGCCACGCCTGAAAAGGAAGCATCGAACGCCAAGCTGGTCTCGCTCGTCGTGAAGTTCGGCGCGCTGCTGTTCATCATCGCGCTGCCCACGCAATATGCGATCGATATGCAGCTGCTCGGCGGCGTATGGATCCTGCA